>JBQEAN010000035.1:17332-36294 GCA_052109075.1 Alcaligenes sp.
TTGACGGGTTACGGGGGCGGGCTATGGCGCAAACAGCGTTTGATTGAGATCGAGCAGGAGCTCAGGAGGGCCAAGCAGCTAGAGGCTGGTTGAGCACAGGGCTGAATGCAGTTGAGAGCGGCCCCCAAGAACTGGGCATTGAGCCAAGCCGTTGGGGGCCGTTCAGAAGAGCAGATTTATTGACTTGTTTTAGCTGTTCTCAACTTCAGGTGGAATCAGATTACGTTCGTAGCGCTGGACGTAATCTTCGAAGGACTCCCGGTCTTGGGCCTCGATATCAATCTGAGTTTGCAGAGAGTCTTTCGCTTGCTGCTCGAAAGCGGCCTGCTTGTCAGCGGGCAGAGGATGGGCCAATAAGGTTTCATGATGCTCGCGGCTGCGTTGCAGGGCGTAGTCGTGAAAGCTCAAGCCGGTTTCGCGCAAATGGTTCAGCAATTGGGCCGAAGGCGTTTGCTCTGGGTCGTCCAGCTTGCGCAACTGCGCGTGCACTGCTTCAGTATGACCCTGGGTATCCAAAGCCTGATCCAGCATATGCGCGTAGGGCAGCAGGGATTCCAGAATCTCCCGGCCCCAGTCTTGCAGGCTGACACTTTGCTTTTGCTGATTGGTCAGCATCAGACCAGGGCGGCGGCCTTCGCGCACCACGGTGGCAAAGTTGTTCTTGCTGTCCTGGCAGTAGCCACCATCCGGGAAGAAGGGGCTGTCTTGCACCGTACAGAACAAGAGGAAGGTATCCAGGAAGCGGCAGGATTGTTCGGAAATGCCGGTAGGCGACTCAGGATCAATGTCCAGGCAACGCACTTCAATGTATTCCACGCCGCGCTGGGCCAGGGCAGTGGCCGGGCGCTCGCTGCGCTGGGTGGTGCGCTTGGGGCGAATACTGGAGTAGTACTCGTTTTCAATTTGCAGAATATGGGTATTCAGTTGAATCCACTCGCCATCGCGGTGTGTGCCCAGCTTCTCATAATCGGGCCAAGGGGTCACGGCAGCGTGATACATGCGCATCACAAAGGTGTCCAGGTCGTTGTAGCAAAGCTGAAGCTCGGCCTGGGCTTCCTTGTTGTGATAGCCCAGATCGCTCATGCGCAGGCTGGTGGCCCAGGGCATGGTCAGCGTGTCATCGTCTACCTTGTCCAGATTGTTGCTGCGCCCCCCTTGCAGGAAGTTGGCATCCAGCACGGGCGAGGCACCAAACAAGTACATCAGGAGCCAGGAGTAGCGGGTGAAATTGCGGATCAGCGCCAGATAGCCATTGGAGCGCTGGTCTTGCAGATTGTCGCCACACACATTGAGCAGGGGCCAGATGCCATCGGGCAGTGAAAAGTTGTAGTGCACTCCGGCAATACACTGCATGGGCTTGCCGTAGCGCTCGGCCAGACCACGCCTGTACACATGCTTGAGCATGCCGGTATTGGATTTGCCGTACCAGGCAATGGCAATGTCTTTGTCCGCTGGCAGCAACGCGGGCATGGACTGGTTCCAGATTATTTCCTGGTCCAGCTTGCCGGCCACAAAGGTGTGGATATCTGCCAGTTCTTGCAGCATATCTTCGACCCGCGCTCGCGGCTCGGTAATCAGCTCCAGCAAGGCTTCGGCGTAATCGGTGGTGATATGGCTGTTGGTCAGGGCTGAACCAATCGCCTGGGGGTGGGGGGTGTCTGCCAAGTGGCCCAGCGCATCGACGCGCAGTCCTTCTTTTTCGATGCCACGCAAGATTCCCTTCAAAATGTCGGGATTCTGTTGCAGGGCAAGGCGGCGTTCGTGGCTGGTGCTCATGGTGGTGTTTCCCACTTTCGAAATCGGGTGCAAGATACGGGACTGTTCAATGGGCGTGTGCCCGTCTATAAATAGTAGTCCGACCACACTGGCTTTGTTAAGGTGCGCCAAAAGGCGTGTCGGGCAGGGCGAGTATAAGGCGGCTGTTCAGTCAGCCCACGAAAAGCATGAAACGGGATATGGGATTAGCACCATGATGATCAGGCGCATTACAGCGATACTGGCGGCTTTCTTGATGTTGGCAGCCTGCAGTCCGGAGTTTAACTGGCGCAAGGTCCAGCTTGAGCAAACAGGCTTGTCGGCCATGTTGCCCGGCAAGCCAACGACCAGCCACAGGCTGTTGGATTTTGAGCACTATAAGCTGGATTTCTATTTGACTACCGCTGCTGCAGGCGGACAGAGCTACACCGTGGGCCACGTAATTTTGCCTGCGCACCTACAACAGGATGAGGCTGCCCGCCAGCGCCTGTACGAGGCCTTGCATGAGTCTTTGCGCCAGAAATTCATTCCGGATGGGCAAGTCAGCCAGCAGAACGAAGTGCAATTGCCCAAGCCGGGCCAGGTCTTTTTCATGACGCGCGACGTAGGCGGGGTGGCTTTGCGTCTGGAAGCCATGATCCGGATAGAGCCAGCCTGGCTGGTGCAGGGCTTTGTTATGACGGATTCCGGGAAGGCCCCGGACGCGGCCCAGGCAAAGGTTTTCTTTGACGGCTTAGCTCGCTAGTAGGGTCGCCGCTGATCAGGCGCTGTTGCAGGGCCAGGGTGATGGCAGCTTGGCGGCTATAGACTCCAAGCTTGGCGTAGGCGTTCTGGAAGTGGAAGTTGATCGTGCGTTCAGTAATGCCCAGGATGATGCTGATTTCCCAGCTGGTCTTGCCATGGGCAGCCCAGTTCAGGCAGGACTGCTCGCGTGAAGTTAAATGCGTCACGGTAAAGCCATTCCTCATGCATTCGTGGTAAACGTCGGGCCAATGTACTCAAATTTAGCTTAGCTGGCAGACAGATGTGTACGAAAATAATGATGTAAATCAAAGTATTGTGTTTGTTGTAACGTTGCCTGGGCGCTGGGTTCTGAATCGATCCTGGCTGGTCGATTTGGACGCCGCGCCGCAGCGATGCTAGAATTTTGTCTTATACGTTTTGCGCCGATTTGCCTGATCCGCTTGCGGGCGCTCCATAAATCCAGCTAAAGAGGTCCTGATGGCCACTGACTCCGTCCCTAGCGCCAACGCTGGCGCCCTTAGCCCATCCTGCGGTTTGATCCCCGTAGGTTCCGTGGGCCCTGTACAAGCCGAACTCATCGCCTTTGACGAACCCCTGCACCTGCGCAGTGGGCAAGTGCTGCCCAGCTACGAGCTGGCAGTGGAAACCTACGGCATCCTGAATGAAGATCGCAGCAATGCGGTCCTGGTGTGTCATGCGCTTAATGCCTCGCACCACGTAGCCGGTTATTACGACGACGATCCCAAAAGCATAGGCTGGTGGGACAATATGGTCGGCCCCGGCAAAGCCGTTGATACGGATCGCTTTTTTGTCATTGGTGTCAATAATATTGGCTCCTGCTTTGGCTCTACCGGCCCGTCCAGCATCAATCCGGCCACCGGCAAACCTTGGGGTTCTGAGTTTCCCGTTCTGACGGTGGAGGACTGGGTGCGCGCCCAGGCCCGGTTGGCCGATTACTTTGGCATACGCAAGTTTGCCGCTGTCATGGGCGGCTCCCTGGGGGGCATGCAGGCCCTGAGCTGGGCCATCAGCTGCCCGGAACGCGTAGAGAACTGCGTGGTCATTGCCAGTACCCCACGTCTGTCTGCCCAGAACATTGCTTTTAACGAAGTGGCCCGTAGCGCCATTTTGTCCGACCCGCAGTTTCACGGCGGTAATTATTACGAGCACGGTGTGGTGCCCAAAGCCGGTCTGGGCGTCGCCCGCATGGTTGGGCACATTACCTACCTGTCCGATACCGCCATGGCCGAGAAGTTTGGCCGCACCCAACGTGCGCCAGCCCAAGGCGGTGAATACCACTACAACTACGGGGTGGAGTTCGAGGTCGAATCTTATCTGCGTTATCAAGGCGAGAAGTTCTCGCGCTACTTTGACGCCAATACCTACCTGATTATTACGCGGGCACTGGATTACTTTGATCCTTCGCGTACGTATCAGGGAGATCTGGTCAAGGCGCTGGAAAAAGTGGTGGCCAAGTTTCTCTTGGTGTCTTTCACCACGGATTGGCGGTTTTCACCCGAACGCTCCCGTGAAATGGTGCAGGCTTTGTTGCGTAACCAACGTCAGGTGACTTACGCAGAAATTGATGCACCGCATGGGCATGATGCGTTTTTGCTGGAAGACCCTCGTTACCATGCCGTGGTGCAGGGATACTATGACCAGATCGCCGCTAATTTGGGCTTGCCCGCGCGTACGAGCACTACAGGGGTGTTGGCAGAATGACTAAGCCGCAAATACAGGTGGATGCCGCCATGTTAAGACCGGACTTGCTGCGCATTGCGCAGTGGATTGAGCCGGGTTCACGTGTGCTGGATCTAGGCTGTAACGATGGCACCTTGCTGGCCCACTTGCGCGATACGCGTCAGATCGTGGGTACGGGTGTGGAGCTGAATGATCAATTCGTGATTGCCTCGGTACGCCGGGGTGTCAACGTTATTCAGCAGGACTTGGAAAAGGGCCTGGCGCTATTTAGCGATCAGCAGTTTGACACTGTGGTCCTGTCCAAGACGCTGCAGTCCATGCACCATACCGAGCACATCCTGCGCGAGATGGCGCGTGTGGCGCGGTATGGTATCGTCTCGTTTCCTAACTTCGGTTATTGGCCGCATGGCTGGAGCATTTTGCGCGGACGCATGCCGGTTACCGGTGAAATGCCTTACCAGTGGTACAACACGCCCAACATCCATTTGTGCACCATGAAAGACTTTCAGGATCTGGCCCAGGCAGTGGGTGTGCGTATCCTGGATAGCGCAGCCTTCAATGGCAGCAACACGGTACGCTTTTTGCGGGGCTGGCGCAGTACCTTGGCCATGTATCGTTTTGAATCCCCCCATCTTGCCGCTTAGCGCTAATAAGGCCTGACGTGTCCCGTGTCTATACCAGTCCCCGAGTCTTGCCTTTGCTGATTCTGGGGTTCGCCAGTGGCCTGCCCCTGGCCCTGGTATCAGGCACCTTGCAGGCCTGGGCAACCGTTGAAAATGTATCACTGACCGAGATCGGGTTTTTAACTCTGGTCGGGTCAGCTTACACGCTCAAGTTCCTTTGGGCCCCCCTGATTGACCGCTTTGCTCCCCCTTTTATGGGGCGGCGGCGTGGCTGGATCTTGGTCACTCAATTGCTGCTGGCCGCCTCCATTGCGGCCATGGGCTTGTTCTCCCCCTCGGTAAATCTGACGGCATTGGCGTTGCTGGCGGTGTGGGTGGCGTTCTTGTCCGCCACTCAGGATATCGCCTTTGACGCTTATTGCACGGACGTGCTGCAGGCCCAGGAACGGGCGGCGGGAGCGGCCGTCAAGGTCATGGGTTATCGCCTAGCCATGATTGTGTCCGGTGGTTTGGCTTTGGTTCTGGCGGACCGTTGGTTGGGCTGGTCCAACACGTACTTTCTGATGGGCGTGTTCATGGCCCTGTGTGCGCTGGTGACCTTGGTATCCCCGGAGCCCCAGGAGCAAAGCCGGCCACCGCGTAGTTTGTCCGAAGCCGTGGTAGCACCTTTGGCCGATTTTTTCTCGCGTCCCGGTGCCTGGAGCGTCTTGGCGCTGATTGTGCTCTATAAACTGGGCGATGCCTTTGCAGGCGCGCTGTCCACGACCTTTCTGATTCGGGCCGCGGGTTTTACCTTGTCCGAGGTCGGTACGATCAATAAGGTATTTGGTCTGGCCGCGACGGTGGTGGGGGCCTTGATGGGCGGGGCCATTATGGCTCGCTTGGGCTTGTACCGGGCCTTGATGATTTTCGGTATTTTGCAGGCGGTCTCCAACCTGGGCTATTGGCTGATCGCGATTGAAACCGCGCCGTCCATGTGGCTGATGGGACTGGTGGTCGGGCTGGAAAATCTGTGTGGTGGCCTGGGTACGACGGCGTTTGTCGCCTTGCTGATGGCCTTGTGTAATCGGACCTATTCGGCCACTCAATTTGCGCTGTTATCCGCCTTGTCGGCGGTGGGGCGCACCTACCTGGCCGGACCTTTGACGCCGGTACTGGTCGAGTCCCTGGGCTGGCCTGGGTTCTTCATCTGTACGGTATTTATCGCTGTGCCTGGCTTGCTGATGCTGCGTCGCTATCGGGGCCTTATTCAACAGCTTGATGCGTAAGAAATATCATGCTTTTACTGACTCTTTACATTATTGCCATTACTGCCGAGGCCATGACAGCCGCTCTGGCGGCAGGCCGTCGCGACATGGACTGGGTGGGGGTGTGCACCATTGCCTGTATCACCGCTTTGGGTGGCGGCTCCGTACGGGACGTGCTGCTGGGTCATTATCCGCTGACCTGGGTTCAGCATCCCGAATATCTGTGGATCACCGCCGGGGCAGCGATTCTGACCGCCTTGATTGCACCCATTATGCGGCGCTTGCATAGCTTGTTCCTGCTGCTCGATGCGATGGGGCTGGTGGTCTTTACCGTGATCGGCTGTCAGATCGCGCTGGAGATGAAGCTGCCGATTACCGTTGTGCTGCTAAGCGGCATGATTACTGGCTGCGCAGGCGGTGTGTTGCGCGATATCTTGTGTAATGACATTCCCTTGCTGCTGCGTAAAGAGATGTATGCCAGCGTGTCCATGCTGACTGGCGCCCTGTATCTGGGAGCCCAGCATCTGGATTGGAACCCTTATGTGACCTTGTTGGGTCCTATGGTAATAGGTTTGGGGTTCCGTATGCTGGCCCTGCGCCGCAACTGGCAGATGCCACGTTTCGTCTATCGCGACGAGTGGCGCTAGGGCCCCGTTTTTTGCCGTGCCTTAGACCATGCCCAGCCAGCGCAGCACAATAGGCACAAAGGGAATCAGCACCGCTGTCATGATGCCGTTCAGGCTCAGGCCGATGGCGGAGAACGCCCCAATGGTTTCATGTACTTGCAAGGCGCGTGCGGTGCCAATGGCGTGGGCTGTCACGCCCACCGCAAAGCCTCGGGCTTCAGGGCGATCAATGCGCAGCAGATTGAGCAAAGGCCGTGCAATGATCGTGCCTGCAATTCCGGTAATCGCGACGGCGACCGCGGCCAGCGAAGGCTGCCCCCCAAATTGTTCGGCCAAGGCCATGGCAATAGGCATGGTGGCTGAACGTGGGGCGACGGACATGATAGTTTCCATCGACCCACCCAAGGCCCAGGCAATCAGCACAGTGCTGAAAATAGCTGTCACCGAGCCAATCAACAAGGTAATCGTCAAAGGCTTCCAGATTTTGCGCAGCTGACGCAATTGGCTATAGAGCGGCACGGCCAAGGCGACCGTAGCCGGGCCAACCAGAAAGTGAATGAATTTCGCGCCTTCAAAGTAGACGGGGTAGGGTGTACGGGTCAGCAAGAGCAAGACCACAATCACAACGACAGAGACCAGAATAGGCAGCAAAAACGGGCTGCTACCGGACTTGCGATAGAGCCAGACCGAGCTTGCGTACACAGAGCAGGTCAAGGTTAGCCACAGCAGGGGGGAACTGGACAGAAAAACCCAGATTTGAAAGAGGCCGTCCGTCATTATTCTTCTTCCTGGCGGTTTTTAAGCAGGCGATTGAGCACCACCGCAGTGACAACCAAGGTGATGATGGTGCCGCCAAAAGTGGCAATTAAAAAGGGCTGCCATTCCTCGGCGACCCGATCAAAATACAACATCACCCCGGTTACAGCCGGGATAAACAGCAACATCAGGTTCTGCAGCATGACGCTGGCCGTACTCTCTAAAGAGGCCGGTACGCCGCCCCGTATCAGCAAGGCAAGCGCTAGAAGCAGCATGCCAGCCAAGGGGCCTGGCAGCGGTAAAGACAGAGTCTGAACCAGGATCTCGCCTAGTAACTGGAAGGCGAACAGGGCGGTAATCGCGTAGATCATGAGATTTTCCGTAAAGCACGAAAACGCCAGGCAGCAAGCCTGGCGCGGGTAATGGGGTCTGTGACGAGTGCTAGTGTGCCATACAAGACAGCAAGGCAGTAAGCGGGCTGCTTATATTGATTTACCTATAGCAGGGGAGCCGTATCACTGTTTGGCAGGTCTGGCTTTGTCACCCATCCAGGCCTGAAATTCGATTTCAACATCCACGCCACCAGCCAGTTTGGCCTGCACCAGGGAGCGGGTCGGAAAGTTGCTGCCCAGCCGTTCTTTATAGGTTTTGTTGAATTGGTCGTACAGAGCAATATCAGACAGATAGACGGTGGCTTTTACCACATGGCTCAGGTTTGCACCGGCCAGGGCCAGAGTTTCTTCAATCCGGTCCAAGGTGGCATTGGTTTGATCTTCAATGCTGCCACGCACAATTTCACCCTTTTCGTTCAACGGGATTTGCCCGGATAGAAACAGGAAGTCCCCGGCCTGCACGGCGCGGGAAAAGGGCATGGCGGAGTCGCCCAGATAACGTTTGATCGCAGTGGGTTCTGCGGTCTTGCTGGTGTCCGCTGCGTAGGCGCTGCTGGCACCCAGGCCCAATAAAGAGCAAGCCAGTAAAGCGTGACGGGCCAAAGCAAAGAAACGCATTGAAATTCTCCTTGGGATAGGGAAATTCAGTTTGCCATAGCGCTGGCAGGGTCGCGTTAATTTGTGTGACGGCCCGTCGGTGTCAGGGCTGATTAAGCGCGGTCGCCCAACCAGGCCTGAACTTCAATTTCTACGTCCACGCCTTTAGCTAGTTTGGCTTCAACCAAAGAGCGGGTAGGCAGAGTGTCGCCAAAACGCTCGGCGTAGACTTTGTTGAAGTCAGCAAACAGAGCCATGTCGGACAGCCAGACAGTGGCTTTAACCACATCAGCCAAGGTAGCGTCGGCCAAAGCCAGACCTTCGATCAGGCGATCAAATACGGCGTGGGTTTGGTCCTGGATGGAACCGCGCACGACCTCACCGGCGGCATCGTAAGGGATCTGGCCGGATAAAAACAAAAAGCCGCCAGCCATGGTTGCACGCGAAAAAGGCAGTGGCAATGGGCTGGCAATACGGCGGATACCGGACATGGTGTACTCCTGATAGGGATGGTGGGAAATTCGGGCAGGGCAGCAATGCGCGTTTATTTGCGTCTCTTGCCTACAATAAGGCGTCACTATACAACTTCAAATGAGGAGCGAGACGACGTGAGCAAGGAAATTTTGCAACGCCTGGACCAACTGAGCCAGGCCGCGCTGGCCAGTGGTGAGTTGTTGCCCGTGCAAGCTCAAGAAGAGCGGCTACAGGATCAGGGGCTGAGCTTTTTTGTGCGTTGGGTATCTACCTTGGCGGCGAAAGATGCGGCCAGCGTCTCGATTCCAGGGGGGCCACGGGACCCCAATTTCAACCCATTCTTGCCGCCGGCCCCGGCACTGACGGTGGACGATGCCAGCGCGACACACAATATTGTGCTTAATAAATTTGCGGTCTGTGATCTGCATCTGGTCCTGGCTGACAAGGTCTTTAGCGAGCAGCTGCACCCTTTGCGCGATATTGATTTCCGGATTCTGGCGGACTTTCTGGCCGCGCAAGGCGGCTTGGGTTTTTATAACGGCGGTGGCCCGGCAGGAGCCAGCCAGCGTCATAAACACACCCAATGGATCCCGCAGGCAGCAGATAATGGCTCGCTGGCACTCTACCAGGATCAGCTCCCGGCCCAGGCGCAAGCGGGCAGCGTCCATCGCCATCCTGTTTTGGACTTTGAGCATTGTTTTGTCCGTCTGCTGGATACGCAGGAACCGGCAGCCTTAAGCGAGAGTCTTTTGAATGCTTACCGCCTGGCGTGTAAAGAATTGAGTCTGGTGCCGGGCCAGGATACCTTGTTGCCCCCGCATAATATGTTGGTCGGCCAAGGCTGGATGTTGGTGGTGCCGCGCAGTGTGGAATTAGTCGAAGGTATTTCGGTCAATGCTCTGTCGTATGCAGGTTGTATGTATGTACGTACCCCCGAGCAAATTGAGCGTGTACGTCAGATTGGACCCTTGGCTGTGTTGGCTCAGGCTGCCTATGCCAGCTCGCATAAACAGTAAGTTATTTGGTGGCTTACTACTGGTAAACCCCACTACGGTGGGGTTTTTATTTATGCATGTAAGTATCGTTTAGAAACTTCATTTACTGATTTGAAACAAAAGACAAGTATTTGAATGTAATGAAGATTGGTTTTCGATTCTTTGCAGTTTGAGGCAGCGTTTAATAGGTTTAAAAAGAAACTATTTGAAATAATGTAACTTTTGTTATGGAAATAAATAGAAATATGGAGTGTCAGAAAAGTAGAGTCTTAATGAATAAGCAGATTTAATTATTAGAATTACCATCAGCTTGGAACAACACAAACTTGTCTGTCTCCAAAGGTGGATTGCTTATGTATGTCTCGTCTGAAGCTCATATTCTGGTTATTGCTCCAGAACCTGCGGGCGTAGCGGATTTGTTGGTCTTGTTACGCACCAGTTTTGCTCGTATTAGTTTTGCGCTGGACGCGCAGCAGGGCCTGGCACGCTGCCTGTCCTTACGGCCTGATTTTGTCTTGAGTGAATACAATCTGCCCCGCTTGCGTGGTGATATTTTTATGCGCATGCTGCGTGCCAATCCCCAGACCTCATCTATCCCAGTGGTGTTTTTATCGGCGGTTCCGTGTGCCGATAGTCAGTTAATGGCTCTGCGTAGTGGAGCTCGCGATTTCATTGCGTCCCAAAGCAATGTGCAATTGGTAATGGAGCGTATCCGCCTGCACCTGGGGCTAAAAGAGGTGGATGGAAATAGAGGGGGGATAGCTAAAATAAAGGCTTTGGGCAGTTTTTCTGGATTGGTCTCACAACATCATCTGGTTGCTGCGGTGCAGCAATACGTGCGGGACAATCTGTCGGATTCCTTGACGGCCGAGAGCCTGGCGAAGATGTTTGGAACCACGGGGCGTCGCTTGAACGACCTCTTTAAGGAGGGCTGTGGCTTGACCGTGCATGATTTTGTGCGCTCTAGTCGCATGTGTTATGCCAAGCAGTTGCTCAGACAGACTGATATGGCAGTGATCAACGTAGCCGTTGAGTCCGGCTATGTGAATCCGGCCAACTTTGCCACGGCCTTTCGTCAGTACTGCGGCTTGTCGCCGTCGGTCTACCGCCAGCAGAACAGTACTAATATTTAAAGCAAAATTGAAATATGTAATTTATTAAATTGTTGTTTTGTGGTGATTCAAATGGCTTCTGTAGAATTTCAAAAGTAATTATTAAAAAATGGTAAGAAAATAAAACGATCCGAATAGGGATGAGGATCCGGTAAGACTTTCCTGAACAGCAAATTTCAAATTATCACCATGACGAGGTGAGGGGGTTTGTTGTGTCTGAAAACTCTGTGACGTCAGCGCGAGGCAGTGGCGATCTGGGAAGACGTATGGCTAAGTTCTTTTGTAAGCGAAGAGACCATGAGCAGAATCTATAGGTCGGTTTGGAATGAGCACACTGCCACGTATGTAGTGGTTGCAGAAAATACCAAAAAATGCGGCGCAGCGTTTGTTGAAGCGGGTCAAAGGCTAATAAAAATACAAAGTGCCTCAGTGGGCCAGCAAGGATGAGGATTATGAAGGTTGAACAGATTTTCTTGCTGTATGACGATGAGGCCAGTTTGCACCAGATCGCCTCGGAGTCCGAGCAGTGGGGAGTGCGGGTTCAGACGGTGGAGGCGATGGAGCAATGCCTGTACCAAGCGCATTCGGCGGGTGCCGAGATGGTCTTTGCCCTGGCGTGTCAGGCAGACAATGTGTTTTTGCACATTAATCGTTTACGTATGGACTTCCCCGCTGCGGGAGTCATCATTGTGCGGGGTGGCAAAGTGGCCGGTTTGGAGCGCGGTCATTTTTTGCTGGCGGGAGCCGATGCCTGCTTTGATCAGGAGACCTTGCCTGTGGAGGTGGTGGCGTGTGTGCAGGCCTTGCGACGTCGTGCCTATGCCTTGTTGCGGCAAAGCTTGCGCGGCCCCGAGGCAGTGACTGGCAAGACCGTCATTCCTTTGCCCAAACCCGTGGAGCCGGAGCTCCAACGATGGGATTTGATGGAAGACGGTTGGAGCATGATGACGCCCCAAGGTCACACGGTCATGTTGACCCGTGGCGAGCGGCGTATTGTCCAGGTGCTGTTTGCGGCCAGCCCGCAAACCGTGGAGCGTGATCGCTTGTTCCCCTTGGAGGATGGGCGCGAGGCCACTGCCCGTTCTGTGGACGTTTTGATCAGCCGTCTGAAACGCAAATTAAGTTCCATCGGGGAGGATCTTCCCATACGCTCAGTGCGGGGCGAGGGCTATGCGTTTGTGGGTAAAGTGCCCTTGAACTGCCAGGAGCTGGTGCGCGTTAGTTTAAGCAGGGACGAGGTCTATGACTGATCTGAAAAGGGCTGAAAAGCCCTTTCTCGATGCTGAAACAGCATGATGTGGACCCTTAAATTTTAAATATGTATAATTGATGGCTCTGGTTCTTCGAATCAGCGTCTCGAACAGGCCGTTCAGGTGCGACAAAATTGCATAAAAAATGGTGGTCTGTTCTTCAACAGGTTGTTGCACAACAACCCGGCTTTTTAGTCCGAAACACCTTGCCCGACCTCTTGGGTCGCGGAACAACCAGCCGATTGTCTCTCCCGACATCGGCCTGCAACAGAGCGGCTTGCCTCTGGCCATGTTTATTTGCTGTAAGGCCCGCAGACTCGCCGTAATGTGAGGCACTTTGCGCTGTGTCTTGCTCTTTCCCCGTTTTGGGCTCTGCCCATGGTGGGGGCGTTGGTGCGCGCGTTCGGTTTAGGTGTTCCGGTTCTGATCATGGGATCAGTGCCGCCCAGCGCGTTACTGCGGAATTGGCACGCATGCGTACGACGACCACTTTGCACATGGCCGCTGCGCAGAAGAGAAAGGGAAAGACATGCAAGAGGCGGAGTTTTTTACGCTTTCAACAACAACGGCCATATTGTTATTGGTCGGCTTTTATGGCGCGACATTTTTGATGTCGCTCATGATTGGCCAAAAGAAAGAAAACGTGGACGGATACATGGTGTCCAACAGTGCGGTGGGGTTTGGCCTGTCTGCGGCCAGCATGATCGCCACCTGGGTATGGGCCGCGTCGTTTTACGCCAGTGCGACCTCGGGTTTCAAATATGGACTGTCCGGTCCCCTGCATTACGGACTATGGGGGGCCTTGATGATCCTGTTCATCTACCCCTTTGGGCGACGCTTCCGTAAATTGGCTCCCCAGGCGCACACCTTGGCCGAAGTGCTGCATGCGCGGCATGGCTCATCCAGCCAGATGATCATGGCGATCTCCAACGTGGTCGGCAGTGGCATCAGCTTGATGGTGAACTTTACGGCTGCGGGTGCACTGGTCTCGATTCTTAGCCCCTTGTCTTTCATCCAGGGTGTACTGATCGCCGGTTTGGGCGTGCTGTCTTACACCTTGTGGTCGGGCTTTCGCGCATCAGTCATGACAGACTTCGCCCAGCTGGTTGCCATGATTCTGTCGGCAGTGGTGATTATTCCGCTGATCTTCTTTAACGCGGGCGGGCCAGAAATGATCCAGGCCAACTGGTGGCGTCTGGATGCGGAGCAATCCAATTTCTATTCCACTAAAGCGATCTTGGAGCAGGGCGCGCCGTATTTTGTGGCGGTGCTGGCGTATGCCATCGGGAACCAGACTATCGCCCAGCGCTTGTTTGCGGTGCGGGAGGATTTGATTAAACCCACGTTCTTGACCGCTACGATTGGCTATGGGGCCGTGGTGATTGGCCTGGGGATGTTGGGTTTGCTGGCTTTGTTCACCGGCTTGGAGCCTGTTGATGGAAACATGAACAATATTATTCCGCAGATGGCCTCGACGTACCTACCTCCTTTTGGGATCGCTTTGTTCTTCATCTTGGTCGTGGGCTCCTTGTCCTCGACAGCGGACTCCGACTTGTCCGCCTTGTCGGCCATCATGATGACCGACATCTATGCTAAGAACATTGCCCGTGGTCGTCCAAAACCAGCTCACATGTTGTGGTGGGGCCGTATCACGATGGTCGTGGCCACGATGGTGGGGGTGATTTTTGCCAGTCTGCGTCTGGATATTTTGGTGATGCTGGTTTTTGTGGGTGCGTTGTGGGGGGCGATTGTGTTCCCGGTTATCGTCAGCTTTTACTGGGATCGCGTCACCAATAAGGCCTTTAGCTGGTCGGTCTTGAGCGCTGTCGTGTTGTTCACCATTGTGCGCTTCGAGCTAATTCCTATCGAAGGTGCTGTGGCTTTGTTCTACGAAATCACTTCCTCTGTTGGTGGTGGCGTGGTGGCTGGTTTGATGGCGTTCGCCTTCTTCCGGAGCCGGATTGCCATTGCAGTTGGGGTGATTGCTACCGCCATCATGTTGCCTAACTTTATCGGCTTCTTGCGTGACTACATTGTCTTGATGGGCTCCTTGACGGCTTATGGCGTCAGCGCGGTCGTTTGCGTGGCCATCAGTTTACGTAGTCAGGAGCGTTTTGACTTTTCCTTGCTGGCCGAGCGTGTTCAGTCTTTTCACTACGATGACACACCTGCACCGGGCAAGAAAGGATCTGGACAATCAAGCGCACCGGCTTCCGCGCGCGCCTGATTAGGTGAGAGCACAACAAAGGAGAATCTTATGATGATGACGATTTATTTTTTGGTGTGGCCTGTTTTGTCGGCCATCATCCTGATCTTGCTGGTTGCTAATCTGGTTCGAGATTGGCGCAATGCCCGTAAAACGGGTGAGTCCATGGTCTAAGTTAAAAGCCCCGTCCTCTTGTAAGGCGGGGCTTTTTTCAGCCTGCTACAGACTTGCCTGTTCAGGTCAGGATTCGTTGCCCCGCATGAACCAGTAAGCGTAGAGAAAAGCCCAGCAGCAACACTCCAGTCACTCGTTCAAACCAGGTCCCCATACGCAAAAAACGCTGGCGTACGCCGGGATTAGTAAAGATCAGGCTCACCACGATAAACCAGCCTGCATTCACCAGGCACATCCAGATGCCATAGAGCATTTGAGTCGTTAATGGTGTGCTGGCGCTGACAACGGTCGTGAACACAGCCAGAAAGAACAGTGTTGCTTTGGGGTTGGTGGCATTGGTCATAAAGCCTAATGTCAGGGACTGGCGCACACTGGCAGCGGCAGGCTTGCCATTGTCGGAGTCGGCCAGACTCACCTCTATGGGCGTACTGGCCTGTCGTAAAAATCCCCAACCTATATAGAGCAGGTAGGCACCGCCCACCACTTCGGCCACACTCATCAGCCAAGGGGTGGAATGCAGCAAGGCGCCTACACCCATCAAGGTGTAGATGACATGCACGGAAATCCCCGCGCCAATACCAATAGCCGTGGCAATACCAGCCTGGCGGCCTAGCCGCACACTTTGGCGGATAGTGACAGCGAAATCAGGACCAGGGGCAACAACGGCTAAAAAATGAATCAAAGCAAGAGTAGCGAATTCGGGCCAATAGGTTTGCAGCACATTAACTCCAAAAGGTCAGCGGCATGGCCGGGCCGCGATATCCCACAAAGCACGACAGGCTCAAACGCAAATCGCCCTTTCCGGGGGTGACTGCGTGCATTTTGCGAGAGTTGAAAATAATCAGATCGCCCGGACCGGGACATATCTGGACTTCAGGTGCGCCTAGTAAATCAGGATGGATGCCATAGCTATCGCCACGCATCTGATCGAATTCTGCAGGACGTAGTTCGGTTTTCCATATCTGCAGCTCACCTCCTTGCTCGGGCATTTTCAAATACACATTGGCAGCTAACTGGCCCTGCAGGCTGATGGCTTGATAATTACCGGGGGCGTCTTTCGCCAAAATATCGTGATGCGCCAGGAAATGGACGTCCGGCTGTACGACGCGCGACAAGCCTACATACATTTTTTTGCCGTACAGCGTCTCCAGCGTGGCCCCGGCGGGCCAGACCTCGTCCAACGTGCAGCGCAGCAAGTCAATCGGGGACAGATAGGGGGTGCAGCGGCGGCGCAGCTCGTCAATATTGTCGAACACGCCTTCAAAATAAGACGCCATGCGCTCGGGCTGGTTTTCAGCTTCGTAAAAAGCCATGCCAATACGGCCGATGCTGGGTGCATTCACATAGCGGTCAAAGCCTTTGTTAATGATCTGTACCCCTAACTTTTGTGAGGTGGATGCATCAATGAACTGGGATAGCCGAATTGCCAGGAGGTCGCCATTAAGCAGGGACTGCATGTGCTCAGTTCGTAAACGTTCTGTCTCTAAATACATGTCTCACTTCCCCGGCAGCTTTAAAAGAATTGTTTTTCTTGCCCAGTGATGGCTAAAAATAATAAACAAGATTAATTTTATTATTCCTTAATCTAGTATTTCATAATGGACACTGAGTTCATTTTTCTTGTTTTTTATACGGATTATTTTCAATTCATTTAATTCAGATGTGTTTTCAACATGCGTGCCACCGCAAGGATAATGTCCCAGGCTCCCAATGGCGACTTGACGTTGATCACCCTGAAAGCTGATGGAAATGGGTTGCGCCAACTGGATCTGCTCCGCGCAGCGATCAGACAAATCATCCAGAAAAGGGGGCAGGGCATGGTTGGAGTTCAGAAACACAAGCCGCGACTCGCCCTGCCAATGATGGGCTTTAAGGGCTTGCCAGCCCATGCGTTCGATCAAATGACCAATCATGTGGCCGGCGGTGTGCAAGCGTGCGTGTTGCAGGCGGTGCGCCCGGTCTACTTGCTGTTCTACTGGGCCCAGGGGCAGGCGCTTATGCAAGTAATGCAGGACATGGCCGTCACGGTTTTGAGCGACATGCAAAACCTCGTGACCATTTAGTGTGCCTTTGTCGCAAGGTTGTCCCCCGCCTTGGGGATGGAATAAGGTTTTATCCAGCCTGACAGCGTAGCGTTCATTTTCCGATTGATAACACTCTAGGATTTCCGCGACGCAGGTAAGGCTATTGCTTGTCAAATATAATTTATCTCGCATTTTATTACCTGTAGGTGGGTTTTAAGGCATTGTAGACAGAGTGAGCAGTCAAGATAAATGCAATTCAATGAAATAATTTATTCCCCATGAGCACAAGTAATTTCACTTCCCTGATGAGCGATATGGTGGTCTTTGTCAAAGTGGTAGAGACCGGCAGCTTTTCCGAAGCCGCTCGCCAACTGGGCTATACCCCGTCGGCGGTTAGCCGCGCCATTGCACGCCTGGAGAAAGGGCTGGGGACACGCGTGTTGCAACGCACAACCCGAAAACTACGTTTAAGCGATAGCGGTCAGGCGATTTACGAGCATGCACGCGATATGCTTTCCTGCGCACAAGCGGCTATGGAAATTTCGGGGCAGTTTCAGACCGAACCGGAAGGGCAGCTCCGCCTGAGCGTGCCCAAGGCCGTGGGGCATTTTCTGATTCATCCCCATATGCCGGATTTTTTGGCCGCCCATCCCAAAGTGAATGTCTTGATGAATCTGGATGATCGCTACGCAGACCTGATCGACGATCAGCTGGATTTGGCCATCCGTATCACCGATCAGCCGCCACCCGGTTTGATGGGCCGCCACCTGACCGATATTCGTCATGGCCTGTATGCCAGCCTGGAGTATCTGGCCGAGCACAGCATGCCCGCTCACCCGCAGCAGTTACGTGAACACAGCTGTATTTATTTGGGTGAGGCACCCAGCGATTCGCGCTGGCGTTTCAGTAAAGGCGGGCGGGTGCTGAATGTGGCGGTGAAGGGGCGTTACGCGGCCAACCATACTGGCGTGCGTTTGGATGCGGTGGAGCGGGGCCTGGGGGTAGGCAGCTTGCCCTTTTTTGTGGCCAAGGAACCGGAACAAGAAGGACGCATTGTGCGCGTTTTGGGCGATTGGGAGTTCCGCACGCAGTATTGCGGTGCGCTCTGGGCGTTGTATCCGCCCACCCGCCATCTGCCTCCTAAGCTGCGCTTGTTTGTGGAGTTTCTGGCGGGGCGTTTAGGGGGGAGCAGGGCCGATACCGGGGTGGCTCCGCTTTAGCGCGAGTCGTCCGAATGAATGTGCAGCGCTTCTAAAAAGCGCGACACCATATTGTAGGTAGCGATGGTGGCGGTCAGTTCTACGATCAGGCGTTCATCAAAATACCGGCGTATGTCCTGAAAAACGGCCTTATCTACTTGCACATCGCGGGTCATGGCATCGGTGTAGGCCAGCACAGTGCGCTGTGTGGGCGTGAATTGATCCGAGCCTTCCCAGTCGGTCAGGGCATCCAGTTGAGCCTGGCTCAGACCTTCAGCCAGGGCGATAGGGGCATGCTGATCGGCTTCGTAAGGAGCGCGATTCAACAAAGCCACGCGCATGATCACCAGTTCACGCACATCACCTGGCAAGCTGCTGTTGTGACGAATGCCGGTCAGGTGATTCAGCCAGCCTTTGGCAATTGGCGGGCTGTGCAGCAGCATCTGATACAGGTGCAAGACGCTGCCACGTTCAGCAATGATCTGTTCGACCAATGGGGCAGCTTCGGGGGTTGTCAGGTCGGCATAAGGCAGGCGGGCCATGATTCTCCTTTATATGTAGTGGTGCTTGCGTCTTATTCGTCGGTCTGCGATGCAGCGGATAAAATATGCGTCGCGTATGACCATGCGGGATGAAAGCCGTAAGCAGGGCAGGTTTAACGAGGCAGAATGCTATCTAGGGTGAGCGTCAGCCGTTTCACAATTTCGTGAATATCGGTCTCGGTGCAGATGAAAGGCGGTGCCAGCAAAATATGGTCGCCCTGCACACCGTCAATGGTTCCGCCCATCGGGTAGAGCATCAGCCCTTGGGCAAAGGCAAGCTGCTTGATTTTGGCATGGGTTTTCAGCCCAGGGTCCAGAGCTTGCTTGCTGGCTTTGTTTTGAACCAGTTCAATACCGACGAACAGGCCGCGACCACGTATATCACCCACATTGGGGTGGCTGTCCAAGGCCTGATGCAGTTCCTGGCGTAATTGCTCTCCGCGCTGGCGTACGTTTTCCAGCAGTTGGTCTTGCTCGATCACTTTTTGTACTGCCAAGGCTCCGGCGCAGGCGGTGGCGTGTCCCATATAGGTATGGCCATGCTG
>JBQEAN010000036.1:0-15719 GCA_052109075.1 Alcaligenes sp.
TGCTGGGAATGGTGCGGTCTTTATGCCCTGACCGGCCCAGGGCCGCCTTGGCGATGGTGGCTGCTTTGTTAAGTCTGGCCTTGCCCTCGGCCTTTGGGCAGGTTCTGGCCATTGCGGTGACAGGTTTGATCGCATGGTGGAGATTGGACTTTGCTCAAGCAGGAGTGGCTCAGGCTCATTCGTATCCGGTGTCTCGCAAGGTAGGGATGGCTGCCCTGCTGGTTTTTGCCGGGCTCCTGCTTGCGTTGCCTGTGTGGGCTGCGACGACAGGCTCATCGATTGTTCAGTTACTGGAGGGGGTGTATCGCTCTGGAGCGTTGGTCTTTGGCGGGGGGCATGTCGTGTTGCCGCTGTTACAGGCCTCTGTCGTACCGACAGGAATGGTCAGCAATGCTGATTTGATGGTGGGTTATGGAGCGGCGCAAGCGGTGCCGGGGCCCCTGTTTACCTTCGCGGCTTATATCGGGGCGATTGCTCAATGGCCTTTGCAAGGCTGGCTGGGGGGCATGGCGCTGTTGGCACTGATTTTTATCCCGGCGTTCTTGATTCTGATTGGCGTCTTGCCTTTTTGGGAAGGGCTGCGACATCGGGCTGGCGTGCGCACGGCGATGGCAGGGATTAATGCAGGGGTGGTCGGTATCCTGGGGGCCGCGCTGTATGACCCGGTATGGACCAGTGCCATTCATGACAAGGCGGATTTTGGTTTGGCCTTGCTTTTGTTCGGCTTGTTGACGGTGGGGCGTGTGCCACCCGCTTTGGTTGTGCTTTTGGCGGGACTGAGCGCCTTTTTTATGTCGATTATTTAAGTATTTGGCTTGCCGTGCGTGGTTGCCTAATTTCACTTTTTCGGTCTGGGATGCGTGGGGGTTGATACAAGAAGGAGCAGGTAGCCGCCTGGTATTTTTCAAGGTGCGCGCAGGGCGCTGGCACCTTGGGAACGCCATATGCTGGGTATCAGTTGCTTGTCGCAGTTGCGGCAGGGCAAACCGACAGGAGAATGTCATGGATACCCATAAATCACGCGCGGCCAAGCACTTGATGGACTGGCTTCGAGACGCGCATGCAATGGAAGAACAGGCTGAGACGATGCTGAACAGTATGCTCTCCCGGGTGGAGAACTACCCGGAGTTGCATCAGCGTATTCAGCAACATATCAAGGAAACTCAGACACAGCAGGAACTGGTGCGCGAATGTATAGAGCGGCGCGGTGGGGATACGTCCTTGCTCAAAGACCTGGGTGGAAAGGTCATGGCAGCGTTTCAGGGCTTTTCGGGGTTCTTTGCCTCCGATGAGGTAGTGAAAGGCACGATGTTCAGCTTTGCTTTCGAAAACCTGGAAGTCGCGGCTTACAGCCAGCTCAAGGAAGCCGCTGATTTTGTGGGCGATACGGAGACGGCGATGGTATGCCATCAACTTCTGGAGCAAGAGCGCGCTATGGCTCGTTGGCTAGAAGAGCACTCACCGGAGTTGATACGGATCTTTCTGGCCCGTGCCAATGAAGGTCACAGTCAGGCCAAGCGTTAGTCCAAGGCTGTTGATGACTTTGCCCGACAGGCTTTCCGCTTGGATGCAAGCACAAAGGCCGCCAGGCACACTGTTTGCTGGAGCCTGTCTGCGAAACCTGATCTTTGGAGAGTTAGCATGAGTCCCACACGCAAAGGCAACACCGAACGTTCGAATCAAGCTAAAGCACCGGAGCCCAGCCGCGAATCCCAAGTGGATATTGCCGGGCGGGTTCAGGAAGACCTGAAAGAAGTAAATGAACGCGGCAAAGACAAGGAGCGAAGACGGCCGGTAGACCATAAAGCCACGCAGTTTGATGGTTCTCCGAATCCGGAACCCGACAAGAGTCCGTATTTGTTCAAGCCGCATGATGATACGCCCGCCATCTTGCCCAAGCGCCGCGGTCCGAAGAACCCGGACTAGAACGGGGGCAAACGCTTGACGCTACATGCTTGCCCTCTCTGCTCCTGGGCTTACCATTGCCCGAAAAATACTCCTGCTTTTTTATACGCATTGGTACCGCGCTCCACTTCCTCGTCCGTCACGGTAGTCCGGCGTTTCAGGCCCATGAACCACTGCAGCAAGCGCTCACGACATTCAGCCCGTACGTCTTCATGGTCTGGAGATTGGCCCAGATCATTGAACTGCTCTGGATCGGCATGCAGGTCGTAGAGCTGCTCAGGCTCGTCCAGCCAATACACATAGCGCCAGCGGTCACTGCGCAGGGACCAGGCCTTGGCATTGGAAGGGGACTTGTCGCGGATCACGCGGGCCAGCCGATAGCTATAATCCAGCTCGGAAAAGACGCAATCGCGCCACGAGGGTTGGGAGCCATGCAGCAGGGGCAGAAGATCACGCCCCTCTAGTCGGTGGGAAGCCAGCGGCAAGCCCAGCCACGAAAGCAGGGTGGGTAGCACATCCACGGCTTCGACCAGCCTGTCGTCCACGGTGCCACGTGTGGTATCGGCTTCTGGCGAAGGGTCATACACGATGAAGGGCACCCGCTGCACGGTGTCATAGAAGAGCTCTTTTTCGCCCAGCCAATGATCACCCAGAAAGTCGCCATGATCGGCCGTGAAGATGATCAGGGTGTTGTCCATCAGGCCATTGTGAGACATGGCCTCGAACAGGCGGCCCAGGTGGTCATCCAACTGGGTGATAAGCCCTTGGTAGGCGGGCCTGACTGTCTCTACGCAGGTGCCGCTGGAGAAGCTGACGCTTTCTTCTTGTTGGCGATAGGCCGTGAGCACCGGGTGGGCATTGCCCAGCTCTGCATCGTTGCGCACGACAGGCAGGCATTGATCTGGGCTGTACATATTGTGATAGGGCGCGGGGGCAATATAGGGCCAGTGCGGTTTCACATAGCTCAGGTGCAAGACCCAAGGCTCGTCTCCCATGCGCTCCATGAAGGACAAGGCTTGATCCGTCATATAGGCGGTTTCTGAATGCTTTTCCTCTACCAGCGACGGGTAGCGAGCGTTGCGCATATGCCAGCCACTGAGAGCTTGCCCGTCGGGGCCTTGTGCCGAGATGACAAAGTCAGTCCAGGGATCAGCAGAGTCATAACCGTGCCGGCGAAGATAGGCGGGGTACCCGCTTTCTTCACCAGGTTCGTGATGACCGTCGTATCGATCTATCTCTTCAAAACCGCCTGTCTCAAGCAGGCGGGCTAATTCGCTGCCACCATCAAGGGCCAGGCGTTTCAGGCCCTTTTGGTCGACCATGATATGCGTCTTGCCCGCCAGCGCCAGCTTGTGCCCGCCTGCTCGCAAGTATTCGCCCATGGTGACCTCCCCTACAGACAAGGGGACGCGGTTCCAGGTAGCACCATGAGTGGAAGGGTAACGGCCCGTGTAGTAGCTCATGCGGGAAGGGCCGCAAACACCGGAGTTGACGAAGGCGCGATCAAAGCGCACCCCCTTGGCGGCCAAAGCATCCAGATTGGGGGTGCGAATGTGGGGGTGGCCATAGCAGGCTAGGTGATCAGCCCGCAGCTGATCAGCCATGATGAACAAGACGTTCTTGCGTTGTGTCATGTCGTTAATCTTTCTCTGCTGTCTGTTTACTGTGTCACTTTGAAGCCAGAAGCCTGAATAACAGGGGCCCATTGTTCGCGGAATTGTTCGATGCGGATGCGAGTTTGCTCGGCATCGACAGACACCGGGATCAATTCATTTTTTTGCAGTGTCTCTTGCAGTGCCGGATCGCTGGTGACTTCTTTGATGGCCTTTCCCAAGAGGGCGACCTTGTCGGCGGGCATGGAGGCGGGGGCAAAGAAAGCGTTCCAGCCAGATGCTTCCAGGTCTACACCGGACTGTTTAAGAGTGGGCACCTCCGGCAGGGTGGGCTCACGTTCGTTACCCGAGGTGGCCAGGATGCGAATGCGCTTGCCTTGGTGCTGAGACGTCAATACATCCAGCGTATCGATGGCCAGTGGAAGCACCCCGCCGATCAGGTCCGTGATAACGGGGGCCGAGCCGCGATAGCCGATGATTTCGCCTTTCGAGCCAATTTGTTGAGACAACATCAGACCGAAAAAGTGGGGGAGGCTGCCAGTGGCCGGTACGCCAATATTGAATGCCCCAGGATGTTCCTTGGCCCATGCAATCAGTTGGTCCATGTTTTGAATGCTGCTGTCTGCAGAGACCGCTACCCCAAAGCCATATTCGGTCACCATGGAAACGGCCTGGAAGTCGGTGTCGGGCTTGTAGGGTATGTCATGGAAAACTAGGGGGGCGACCACCATGATGGCTGGGTTGGCCAGGATCAGCACATTTTTGTCAGCGGCTGTACTTTTGGCATACTGGGCCGCAATCCGGCCACCCGCGCCGGTCTTGTTCTCGACCACGATGGGGATGCCAAGTTTTTTGTGCAAACTGTCGGACACAATGCGTGCCGCCCGATCAGAAGCACCACCGGGTGCATAGGGTACGACGACGGTCAGAGTTTCGATGGGAGCTGCAGCGTAGCTTGCACCAGCGAACAACAGTCCAGACAGCAGACCGCTTGTTACCGTGACGCGAAGGCGGTTCTGGGCCATGATTTGTCTCCTTTTGTTTTATTGCCATCAGTTTTTACCGCAGCTTAACAAGGTGTTGGATAGTTGTTCTAATCAAGTATCTTTAAGCGTAAAGGTCATCCTATGGCTTGCTCTCCCAAGCCTTCTTCTGCCTTGGCAGGTAGCGCTCCGGCGCCCACGCTTCCGGCCATGATGATGTTCCAGTTGTATCGTGCCTGGTCTGCCGGGAACCCGATCTTTACCCGCTTGTGCGAGGGGCGTTTTAATATCACCCGCCGTGAGTGGCGCATCCTAGCGACCGCCTGCATGCACTCTGCGCTGACCAGCACGGCTCTGGCCGAAGCTGCTTTACTGGACGCCGCCCGTTGTTCGCGGGCAGTGGGCTCTCTATGCGAAAAAGGCCTGTTGATGCGTACTCGCGATACGCGTGACACTCGCATCGTGCGCGTCTCGGTCACGGACATGGGCAGGCAGCGCTATGGCGAGGTCATGCCGGTTGTTGCGGCCTTGAATGAGGAGATGTTTCAGGATATCAGCTCAGCAGAAATGCTGGCGCTAAGCAGCATGCTGGACCGGATTACACAACGTGCTGACTCCATGTTGGAAAGTAATGTCGTCAAGGAGCGAGCTCGGCGAAACCGTTAGGGCGAGCCCGGGCCCTCTGGAGTGCCTGGGCGATGGCGGGTTCAGGCAGAGCCGGAGTCAGTGTTTGACGGGGGTAACGCAAGGTGCGCCAAAGGCCAAAGGCGAGCGTGAACAGCGGCAAGCAATACACACTTCTTTGGCCCTGGCAGGAAAGCCGCCGCTTATGTGACCTTATCCAGCGGGACGGTATGTTCTGCCCAACCCCCACCAAGTGCTTTGTACAGATCAATCAAATTACCCAGGCGCGCCAGACGTGTTCTGACCAGCGTTTGCTGACTTGCGTACAAGCTGCGGTGGGCGTCCAGCACGCTCAGGTAGTCATCCACTCCCTCTTGAAAGCGTTGTTCGGCCAGGGTTTGAGCTTCATTGCTGGCGATGACGGCCAGTTGTTCGGACTGGATCTGCCGATCAAGCAGGTCTTTGCTGACCAAACCATCGGCTACTTCTCGGAATGCCACTTGAATCGCCTTTTCATAGTGCGCGATTTCTATGCGTTTACGCACCTGTGCCACATCCAGGTTGGCAAGCAGCGCACCGCCCCTGAATATCGGCAGGCTAATGCTGGGCAGGAAGCTCCAGGTCCGTGTGCCTGAGTCGAACAAACCCTCCAGCGATGTACTGGCGGTTCCGATGGAGCCGGTCAAGCTGATGGTGGGTAAAAAGGCCGCCCGTGCCGCACCGATGTTGGCGTTGGCACCGCGCAGTGTTTGCTCTGCCGCCCGAACGTCAGGACGGCGCACAAGCAGTTCAGAGGGCAGGCCGCTGGGCAGGTCAGCGATGACAATCTTGTCCGGCAGCGTATCGGCTTTGTCCAATTGACTGGATAGGTCTGCTGTTAAGGGCTGCCCTAACAGCAGTACCAAGGCGTTGCGGTCCAGAGCGGACTGTCGGCTGTAAGCGGCGTAGCTGGACTCGGCCTGACGCAGGGCGACTTCTGCCCGACGCAGATCCAGCTGAGTAGCATGCCCCAGCTCTTTTAACTGGCGACTTAAATCGTAGGAGCGCTGTTGGGTGGCCAAAGTGTCGCTGCTCAGACGCAGTAACTCCTGGTCAGCACGCAGCGTCAGATAGGCATTAGCCAGTTCGGCAATCAGACTCATCTGGGCGGCGATGCGGTTCTCGTCCAGAGCCAGATAGCTGGCCAGCGCCTGCTGGTTCAGATTACGGATTCGTCCCCACAGATCCAGTTCCCAAGAGCTGCTCACCCCCCCTACGTCATAGCGGCGGTTCACTTGGCTGATACCGCTAGGGCTGAACTCAGCGGGCAGACGTTCGGATGCACCGCTGCCCGTGGCACTTAGCTCGGGCAGGATGTGGGCGCGCTGGATCCGGTACAGCGCCTGTGCCGCCTCCACATTTAAGGCGGCTGTGCGAAAGTCCCGATTGTTCTCCAGCGAGATCTCGATCAACTGGTGCAGAAGTGGGTCGGCAAAAAAGTGGCGCCAACCGATATCGGCAACGGCTGTTTGCGTAGCATCGGCCGTTTCTGTCGCGTCTGAGCGGGTCGGGTACGCGGTATCAATCGGTGCCTGCGGGCGTTCGTATTTGGGGGCCAGGGAGCAGCCCGCCAGCACCAGGGCCAAAGCCAGCGGGGAGAGCCGTCGGGCAGTGCGCCCGTAGGTAGAGGTATTTTTCATGGTCATTCCTGCCATCAAACGGGCTGCTTATCGGTTGTGTCGCGGGCCTGGCGGTTCTGCCTGCGCAGCGCCAGTTTGCGCACCACCACGTAGAACACCGGCGTTAACAACAGACCAAACAGGGTGACTCCCAACATGCCGGAAAATACCGCCACCCCCATGGCATGACGCATTTCTGCGCCAGCGCCGCTGGCCAGCAGAAGCGGGATTACACCGGCGATAAAGGCCAAGGAGGTCATCAAGATAGGGCGCAAACGCAATCGGGCCGCTTCCAGCACCGCGCTTAACGGGTCCGCTCCGGCGTCTTCTTGCGTGCGGGCAAACTCCACAATCAGAATGGCGTTTTTAGCTGCCAGTCCGACCAGGACCACAAAGCCGATCTGCGTGAAGATGTTGTTATCCCCACCCGACAGCCAGACCCCGCCAATTGCCGAGAGCAAGGCCAAGGGAGCGATGAGCAGGACGGCGAAGGGCAGCGACCAACTGTTGTACTGCGCCGCCAGGATCAGAAAGGCCAGCAGCACCGCCAAGGGAAAGATATACAGCGCGGAGTTGCCCGCCTGTTTCTCTTGGTAGACCAAGTCTGTCCACTCGTAGACCATGCCTTCGGGCAGAGTTTCCTGAAGGATTTTTTCAATGGCATCGGTGGCTTGTCCCGACGAATAGCCTGGGGCCGGGCCACCGCTGATGTCTGCCGAGGGGAAACCGTTGTAGCGGATCACCCGGTCTGGGCCAGAGCCTTCAGTCAGGGTGACAAAGGCATTCAAGGGAATCATTTCGCCTTTGTCGCTGCGCACTTTCAATAGGCCAATGTTTTCGGCCTGTGCACGAAACGGTGCGTCAGCCTGCGCCATGACCCGGTAAGTACGCCCGAAACGGTTGAAGTCGTTAACGTACAGCGATCCCAGATTGATTTGCAGGGTCTCAAAAACATCCGTTAAGGACACGCCCAGGGTCTTGGCTTTAACCCGGTCAATCTCCACTTCCAGCTGCGGCGCGTTGGTCTGGAAACTGGCCAGCATATTGGCGAGCTCCGGCGCTTGCATGGCTTTTGCCAGAACCTGCCCCTGCGCTTGGACCAGGGCTTCTAAACCCAAACCATCACGGTCTTCAATCTGCAGCTTGAAGCCACCCATGGCACCCAGGCCGGGGACTGGGGGCGGCGGGAAAATGCCCAGGAAACCGTCTGGAATCTGGCTGAACTTGCCCATCAATTTCCCGGCGATGGCATTGGCCGATAGTGATGGGTCCTGCCGTTCGGAAAAGGGTTTGAGCATGGCAAACATCAGGGCGGAATTGGGCACATTGACCGGTCCGTTGAAGGACAGGCCAGGGAAGGCCACCACGCTTTCCACGCCCGGTTCTGCCAGGGCAATCTTTGACATTTCCTTGACGGTGGCTTCCGTCCTATCCAGCGACGCGCCACTTGGTAATTGCGCAATGCCCACCAGAAAGTATTTGTCCTGAGCGGGGACAAAGCCATTGGGGACCTGGTGAAAGCCCAGCCAGGTCAGGCCCACAAAGCCTACGTACAGCACCAGCACAATGGCGCTGCCCCGTACGGCACGGCGCACCGTACCCACGTAGGAGTGAGCAGCCCGGTCAAAGAAGCGGTTAAAGAGTCGGAAGAATCCGCCAAACAGCACATCGATCAGGCGGCTTAGCCAATCACGTTGGCTCTTGTCGCCATGGGGCTTGAGCAAGATGGCGGCCAAGGCGGGCGACAAGGTCAGCGAGTTAATGGCGGACAGAATGGTAGAAATCACAATAGTCAGGGCGAACTGCCGGTAGAACTCGCCTTGCAGCCCGGACAGAAAGGCGGAGGGGATAAAGACCGCTGCCAGTACGGAAGTAATGGCGATAATCGGCCCGGTCACTTCATCCATGGCTTTGAAAGCGGCCTGTTTGGGGGATTCGCCCAGCGCCATATGCCGTTCGACGTTTTCCACCACCACAATAGCGTCATCGACCACGATCCCGATGGATAAGACCAGCCCGAACAAGGACAGCGTGTTCAGGGAAAAACCGAAAAAATGCATTAAGGCAAAGGTGCCGACCAAGGATACCGGCACAGCAACCAACGGAATGATGGATGCGCGCCAGGTTTGCAAAAACAGGACAACGACCAGTACCACCAGTAAGACTGCTTCCAGCAGGGTGATCGCCACGGATTGCAGGGAGGCACGCACGAACACCGTTGGGTCGTAGGCAATGCGGTATTCAATGTCTTGCGGGAAGCCGTCCTGCAGCTCTTGCATCTTGGCGCGTACCGCATTGGAGACATCAATGGCGTTGGCGCCCGGGCTTTGGATAATCTGCAAAGCGGGGGCGGATTCACCATTTAACAGACTGCGCAGGGTGTAGCTATCGGCGCCTAAAGACACGCGGGCTACATCACGCAGCCGGGTCACTTGGCCATCCTGACCGGTCTTGACCACAATCTCGCCAAACTGCTCTTCGCTGGACAGGCGTCCTAGCGTGTTCACCGTTACCTGAAAGGCCGAGTCGGCATTAGGTTGCTGGCCGACAGAACCGGCAGCCACCTGGACGTTCTGCTCGCGCAAGGCAGCCACGATATCGCTGGCCGTCAGCCCGCGTGCAGCCACGCTAGACGGGTCCAGCCAGATACGCATGGAGTATTCACCCGCTCCCCAAACCAGCACGTCGCCCACTCCGGGCAGGCGGGCCAACTCATCGCGTACTTGCCGGATGGCGAAGTTGGATAGGTACAAAGGGTCGTAGCGTTTTTCCGGAGAGACCAGATGCACCACCATCAGCACATCCGGTGATGTTTTTTGCGTCACCACACCAATGCGCTGCACCTCTTCAGGCAGGCGCGGTAAGGCGCGGGAGACACGGTTCTGCACCTGAATCTGCGCCATATCGGCGTCCGTCCCTTGCTTGAACGCAATGGTCAGGACCATCTGGCCGTCCGTGGCCATCTGGGAGTTCATGTACAGCATGTTTTCCACGCCGTTGATCGCTTGCTCCAGAGGCGTTGCCACCGTGTCGGCAATGACCTCGGGGTTAGCACCGGGATACTTGGCCGTTACCTGCACGGTAGGGGGGGTGACGGCGGGGTATTCGCTCAGCGGCAGTTGCCAAAAGGCCATGGCCCCCGCTATTAGCATCAGTAAAGACAGGACGATGGCAAAGATAGGCCGCGCGATGAAGAAATGGGGGAACTTCATGACTGGGGCTCCGCAGGGCCGGAGGCGGAGTTAGCCGCCTCCAGGCCAGATTGCATGGGAACCAGTTCAGGAGTGATGGTCATACCCGGGCGTACCAGCCCTTTGATGACGATCTTCTCACCGGCTTGCAGGCCAGCTTCAATGACACGCAAGCCATCCACGATGGGGCCAGGCTGGACCACGCGGTATTGGACCTGATTGTTCTGATCCACGACCAGCACATAGCGCTTGCCTTGATCGGTGCCTACGGCTTGATCGTCAATCAGAATGGCGGCCTGTTCAGTCCCTGTAGCCAGTCTGATGCGGGCAAACAGGCCCGGTGCCAGCATGTCATCTGGATTAGGGACCACTGCACGTGCGCGTATGGTGCCGGTGCTGCGGTCAATCTGGTTGCCCACAAAGTCCAACTTGCCTTGATACGGAAAACCTTTGTCGCTTGTGAGCCCAATCCTGACGGGCAGGGCCGTGGTGTTACCGCCGGAGCCTGGGCGGGCCTGACGTATGGTGCTCAGGTAGGTGGCTTCGTCTATGTCGAAGTACACATGAACCGGGTTGGTGGAGACGATGGTGGTCAGCAAGCTGGCCTTGTCGGTGGACCCTCCGTTGACCAGATTGCCTTCCGTCACCAGCACCCGGTCTACCCGGCCAGCAATGGGCGAGCGGATATGGGTGTAGGACATATCCAGCTGGGCGGCAGCGACGGCGGCTTTGGCTACTTGGACTTGTGCTTGCTGCGCATTGCGTGCAGCCAGTGCATCATCGTAGTTTTTACGTGATACCGCGCCGGTTTCGACCAGTTTCTGGGAGCGGTCTAAGTCGCTTTGTGCTTGTTTGGCCAGGGCTTCGGCCCGGCGCAGTTGCGCCGTGGCGGTGTCCAGCGCAACCTGGAAGGGGCGTGGGTCTATATGGAATAACGGCTCTCCTTTACGCACCAGACTGCCTTCAGGCACGCTGACCGCTTCCACCGCTCCGCTGACGCGCGAGCGTAGTTCTACCGACTTGGGAGCCGCCAGAAAACCCGTGAAATCCGTAGACGGCTGAATGTTCTTTTGCAGGACCTGAGCAACCGGTACCTGTGGCGCCATAGGCGCGCTGGTGGCTTCTTGTGGCGGTTCTGATACCTTGTCTTTATGATCGGAACCATCGCGGGCCGCGTAGGCGGCCCCGACTGCGGCAATGGTGCCTGCCGCTAAAGCAAATTTGAATGTTCGACGCATAGCTGTGCCCCTATTACGCAGCAGGGCTTCGGCCCTTCCGAAGCGTCTGTGCAGAGTTGATAGCCAAGCTTGGGCCTTACAACGATTGGAAGGTCAAGGTATTGTTAATGCAGGATTTTTCAGGTGTTGACCTTCCAATCGTTGGAAGCCTTACCTTGGGTGCACGGCCTTGGGAAACGAGGCGGATTGTGTCGATCAACAGCAAATTTGTGTGGGGTCACCATGCCAAATAAAACGATGAGACAGCCAGATCCGTATTGGTCAAAAACAAACGGGTCCAAGGTCATGCAGGGCCCATGTGCCTATACGTGAAGGGGGGCAGCAATGAGCAGCAAAACTATTCTTATCCGCCAGACGGGACAGCAGATTGCCGCGCAGGAGGGGCAAAACATCTTGCAGGCCGCTCTTCAAAGTGGGCTGGCTTATCCACACGGCTGCCGTCTGGGCCGCTGTGGTGGCTGTAAAACCCGGCTGGTTGATGGGCAGGTGGAGACCCTGGAATACTCCCCCTTTGCCTTGACCGAGGCACAAAAGGAGCGTGGGCTGATCCTGGCCTGCCGAGCCATTCCCCTGAGCGATGTAACGGTGGACTGGATTGGTACGGACGATGCCCGGGGGTTGGCACCTTCGCGCAGCGTGACGGGGACGGTAACCCAGCTTCAGGACCTGACGCATGATGTGCGCCTGGTTCGCATCCGCCCAGAGCAGGAGACTGCCCTGATGTTCTTTGCCGGTCAGTACGCTGATATCAAATTTGGGCAGGCACCGGTACGCAGTTACTCCATGGCTAACCGTCCCGGCTCCCCGGAGCTAGAGTTCCATATACGTCGCGTCCCTCGCGGCGTGACTTCGGCGTATGTGCACACCGTGCTCAACGTTGGCGAGACAGTCAGCCTGGACGTGCCACGCGGCTCGTCGTACCTGCGCGAAGGGCATGGCGGGCCCATACTCTGTATTGCGGGAGGGACTGGCTTGGCCCCTATCAAGGCAATTGTTGAAACAGCGCTGGCCTGTGGCATGAGCCAAGCCATCCATGTGTACTTTGGTGCGCGCGAACTACAGGATTTATATGCTGTTGATGACTTCCGGGCGCTGGAGCGCCAATACCCCAATCTGGCTTTTACTCCTGTCATCTCCGGCATACCGGCCACTCACTGCCGCCGGGGGATGGTCACCGATGTCGTTGGCAACGATCAGCCTGATTTAACGGGCTGGAAGGTCTATGTGGCGGGCTCCCCTGCGATGGTGGATGCCACGATGGGTATGGTGCTTAAACGCGGCCTGAAAGTGCAGGATCTGCACGTGGATGTGTTCTTTACGCCATAGTCCCGACCAAGTGGGTGCCTGCCGTGCAGATAGGTGCTTGACCTTCCTGTAGGGTGAATCTTCACACTGACGCTGAACTTTCGATATGTTTCATTGAGCAAGGGGAGCAAAATGAATATCGGTGAAGCCTCCAAGGCATCCAACGTGTCGGCCAAGATGATCCGCTACTACGAGCAGATTGGCCTTATTCCGGAAACCGAGCGTACGGCCTCGGGTTACCGAACCTATGGTTTGAAAGATGTGGGTCGCCTGCGGTTCGTGCGACGAGCGCGTGATCTTGGCTTTTCAATGGTCGCTATCGGCGACTTGTTGAACCTGTGGCATGACCAGGCGCGTCATAGCGCCGATGTAAAGAGGGTCGCTCAACAGCATCTGACTGAACTGAACAGCCGCATTCAAAATATGCAGGAAATGGCCAAGGCGCTGGACGCCTCGATCGGTGGTTGTGCCGGGGATGAACAACCCAATTGCTCGATTTTGAGTACGCTGGCGCAGTTTGAAGATTGTGAGCTGGAATCGGACTTGCGTACTGGGGCAGTCTTGCGCCGTCCTGTGCGCTCGTCGGAGGGCAAAGGCCGACATTACTCATTTTTCTCTGATTGAAATGCGCTTTTCCGGCCTCTGCGTAACGGGCCGAAGCGTCTTGTGGTGTGAATGTGCACAATCGTTACAGCGATGGCACGGGTATTAATGCCCCCTGGCTTGAGCCCCTTGGCCAGTGGCCTGGCGGCCTTGCTCTGCCGGCTTGGCGGATTTGGTGATTTCCGGGTCGGTGTAGCTGCTGGGACGCTTGATTTCGTACCGAGCAAGGGTATGGGCAAAGTCACCTAAATCCAGCTTCAGGCCTACTTCTTTCTGCTTGGTCTTGTAGGGGGCGAAGACTTGGCCTGCGTTGTCGGCGGTGTTGGGAGTAATGGCACCTTCAAAAAGAGCCGGCGTTCAGTCGTGCTGGCCGCCGCAGCAAACACTCCACCATTTGCGGCGTGACGTATGTCCAATGCCGGGGTTGAAGGTATTGGTGGGGTCCAGCTCGCGGTAGAAACCGGCCAGGGCAGGTTTGGCGATGTATAGATGCCCCACATTGTGCTCGGCCGGGTACTCGGCCTGGCGCTCGTCCAGCAGCTTCCACATGCGATGCTCCATATCTAAAGGAGCCACCCCTTTTTTGACAATGTAGTCTTGGTGGAAAACATGGCACAGGAAGTGGCCGTAGTAGAGCTTGTGGACGATATCTTTTTCCATATCTTCTGGCAGTTGCTCTACCCAATCCTTGTCGTTGCGACGCAGGGCAATGTCCAGGGCCAGAATATCTTCCACGCTGTCCGGATGCGATTCGCGGTAGCGGATGGCAGCGCCAGCTATGGCAAAGCGGTGCAGGAAAGCTTTGCGACCTTCTTCGGCATCGCACTCAAAATAGGCGCCTTGAGTGCTGCCTTCAAACTGTTGGCGTAGATAGTCGCGTGTGGCCTGAGCGGTGTCGTTGGAGACGCGCAATAAAAGGTGATGCTCGAAGCGGTGGCGCCATTCACGCATGCGTGGGGGCAGGTGACTGGGCAGACGGTTCATTACCGCCTGGATTACACGATCGGTGACGCCGCGCCAACCGAAGCGTTCAAAAAAGCCATCGATACGGCTTTTCATCGCAAAGGCGGAAGGTACTTTGGCCGTACCAAAACGGTCGATCAGCAAGAAGGTATCTTTTCCGTACTGTTCGCCAATATCGTAGGCGGTGCGATGAATGTATTCGCCTGCAATGGGTAGGCGGGGCAGATCGGTCAGCAGGTGACGACGTACGGCAGTCAGCTCGTCGGGGTCGTTGGTACCGATATAAAAGACGGTGCTGGCTTCTTTGGGGAAGGTATCCAGACGCACCGCGAAGATACACAGCTTGCCCGCCGAACCGGAGGCTTCGTACAGACGTGATGGGTCTGCGTTGAAGCGGGCGGGTGTTTGGGCATCCACATCCCGTACGTCTTCGGCATAGCGTGGATCACTGGCTTTGCGTGCCGGGTCGTTGATGATATCGGTTGGGCTGTACTTGCCTTGCTCAAGGCGGCTCAGAATTTCTTCCGGGGTGTCACCCAAGGCAATGCCCAGGTGATTCACCAACGTCAGGGAGCCGTCGTCCTGAACTTGTGCGTACAGCGTCAGTTCCGTGTAGGCAGGGCCGCGTCGTACCAAGGCACCGCCGGAGTTATTGCACACGCCGCCCAGCACCGAAGCGCCGATGCAAGAAGAGCCAATGACCGAATGGGGCTCGCGCTCCAGGGGAGCTAAGGTTTGCTCCAGACGATCCAGTGTTGCGCCGGGCAGGCAGACAACTTGTTCGCCTTCATTGATGATCTGTATGCCTTGCAGACGCATGGTGTTCATCAGCACGATATCGCGGTCGTAGTCATTGCCATCCGGCGTAGAGCCGCCCGTCAATCCTGTGTTGGCGGCTTGCATGATCACAATGCAATCGGCAGCGACGACGGCTTGCAGCACTCGCCATTGTTCCAGCAGCGTTCCCGGTCGGACGACGGCCAGCACTTTACCTTCGCCCGTGCGGTGGCCCTTGCGATAACGGCGTGTGCTGTGATCATCCGTCAGCACATGAGGCTTGCCGACAATAGCGTGCAGTTTTTGCAGTAAGTCGGCCGAGCTGGTGGACGTGGACATGGTCAAGACTCCTGTACAAGCAGGTCAGAGGTGATCTGGGAAATGCTGCTGACACTGGTCAGTGTCATGGCCACCCGAATTTCTTTTTCAATCAGGCTTAGCAAGTGGTCCACCCCGGATTGGCCAGCGGCGGCCAGGGCATAGATATAGGCGCGGCCCAGCATGGTGGCATCGGCTCCCAGGGCAATCATGCGCACAACATCCAGGCCGCTGCGGATACCCGAGTCAGCCAGGATTTTGATCTGGCCTTTGACAGCATCGGCAATGGCGGGCAGGGCACGGGCCGAGGACAGCACGCCGTCCAGCTGACGACCGCCGTGGTTCGAGACGATGATGCCGTCAGCGCCAAAGCGCACCGCATCACGAGCGTCGTCTGGGTCCAGAATGCCTTTGATAACCATGGGGCCTTTCCAGAATTCGCGTATCCACTCCAGATCTTTCCAGGAGATCGAGGGGTCGAAGTTTGCGCCCAGATAGCCCATATAGTCTTCCAGACCGGTAGGTTTACCCAGGTAGCGCG
>JBQEAN010000036.1:15819-27894 GCA_052109075.1 Alcaligenes sp.
GCGCCCAGATAGCCCATATAGTCTTCCAGACCGGTAGGTTTACCCAGGTAGCGCGAAATATTGCCCAGATCGTGTGGGCGGCCCATCAGGCCTACGTCCCAGGCCCAGCGCGGGTGGGTGATGGCTTGGGCATAGCGGCGCAGGGCGGCATTCGCGCCGCTCATACCCGAGTGGGCGTCACGGTAACGTGCGCCGGGGACGGGCATGTCCACAGTAAAGACCAAGGTGCTGCAGCCAGCCGCCTGGGCGCGTTCCAGCGCATTGCGCATGAAACCACGGTCTTTCAGGACATAAAGCTGGAACCACATGGGTCGTTTCAGGTGTGGGGCCACTTCCTCGATCGGGCAGACCGAGACGCTGGACATGGTGAAGGGAATGCCGTGGGCATCGGCCGCCTGGGCTGCCTGGACTTCACCGCGCCGTGCGTACATGCCAGTCAGTCCCACTGGGGACAGGGCGACAGGGATAGTCAGCTTTTCACCGAACAGATCAATGCTGGTGTCCAACTGGCTCATGTCTTTTAAGACGCGCTGGCGCAGGGCCACGTTCGCCAGATCGTCCACATTGCGGCGCAGGGTGTGCTCGGCATAGGCGCCGCCGTCAATGTAGTGGAACAAGAAGGGCGGCAGTCGCTTTTGAGCGGCACGCCGGTAATCGGTCGAAGAGGAAATAATCATGGCAGGGCAGAGTCGGGTAGGGCTGGGGGAGGGGGTTGCAAGCGCGCGGCACGTTCACGGCGAGCAAGGTCTTCGTCAGCCTGGATAAGGGTGTTGCGTACGTATCCCAGGTGCTCGTTTACGACGCTGCGTGCACGAGCCGGATCACTATCAATAATGGCTTTGACCAGTGCTTCATGCTGTGCAGTCAGTTGTGTCAGGGTCTCGGGAGATTCATGCACAAACATGATGATGTCCCGGTTCTGGGTCACACTGCTGAGCACCAGGTCGAACAATCCGCGCATGACCTGGACCAAGACCAGATTATGCGAAGCCTCGGCAATGGCCAGGTGAAACTGGGCATCGGCACGGGCGGACTGCACGGTATCGCCACTTTGTTGGTGTCGAATCATTTGTTCAAAGCATTGAAGGATCTTGCTTTTATCGTCGGGAGACGCACGCAGGGCGGCGTGCCAGGTGGTGCTGCTCTCTAGGGCAATGCGCGCTTCCAGAACGTCGTAACGGTACTGGGGATCGGACAACATCAAGGCGGCCAGGGGATCCACGGAACGTTGGGTCCACTGCGGCGTGTGGGAGGTCAGGTAGGTCCCTGAGCCGACCTGGCTGCGCAAAATGCCTTGGCTGTTCAGTTGCTGAATCGCCTCGCGCAGTGAGGCGCGGGACACATTCAATTGGGCTGCCAGCGTGCGTTCGGCAGGAAGCCGTTGCCCCGCTTGAAAATCGCTGGATTGAATAAGCGCCAGCAATTGTTGAGCAACGTGATCTGAGAGGCGCATAGTTCTTGGACATACTGAAAAGATAAATCTGCAAGGCACGAATCTACGCGCCTTGCAGAGGAAGGATAGGGCGGGCCCTTAGGGGATCATCCAAGGTAACACATAGGCTTGCAGGGTTGTCAGCAGGCCGATCAGCACGGCAAAGATCAGGCTGTGTTTGACGGTGAAACGGAACAGATCCGACTCTCTACCTGCCAAGCCTACCGCTGCGCAAGCAATGGCAATGGATTGGGGCGAGATCATCTTGCCGGTGACACCGCCCGTGGTGTTGGCCGCGACCATCAGCACCTCGGGCAGGCCCAGCTGCTGGGCCGTCGTTGCTTGTAACGCGCCGAACAAGGCGTTGGCAGACGTGTCAGACCCCGTCAGGAACACGCCAATCCAACCCAGGAAGGGCGAGAAGAAGGTGAACGCTTTACCCGTGTGAGCCAAGGCCAGCGCCAAGGTGGCAGACAGGCCGGAATAGTTGGCGATAAAGGCAAAGGCCAGCACCATGCCGATTGAATAGATAGGGACTGCCAATTCCTTGAAGGTTTCGCCCAGGGTCTCTACGGCTTTGGCCGGTTTCATGCGCAAAAAGAAAATGGTCAGCAAGGCGGCAATCAGGATGGCCGTGCCGGTGGCAGACAGCCAGTTAAAGGAGTAGATCGCGCCGTAAGGCGTGGCGGCAGACACGACCGGTGGTGCCTTGTCGACCAGATTATGCAGGAACGGCACAGGGATGTTGATAATGGTCGAGGCCAGCGGGCCATTCGCTGCAAACAGCGCTTTGAAGGGCTGGACGCTCCAGATCGTCACCATCACCGTCAGAATAATGAAGGGCGACCATGCCTTGATGATGCGGCCTGTTGTCAGCACGGTGGGAGCCTGATTGGCGCTTGTATCTTGGGTAGCAGCGGTGTCTTCAGCGTCAAAGCGGAAGATGCGCTTGGGCTGCCAGACTTTCAGGAACAGGGTCAGTGCAACCAGGGAAACCAGGGCCGAGGTAATGTCCGGCAGTTCAGGGCCAATGTAATTGGCGGTCAGGAACTGAACAATGGCAAAGGAGCCACCACCCACCACAACGGCGGGCCAGGTTTCTTTGATGCCACGCCAGCCGTCCATAATGGCCATCAGCCAGAACAGCACGATAATCGTCATGAAAGGCAGTTGGCGGCCGGCCATCTGGCCGATGACAAAGGGGTCAATACCCGATACTTGCCCGGCAACAATAATGGGGATGCCCATCGCACCGAACGCTACTGGCGCGGTATTGGCAATCAGGCACAGACCGGCTGCATACAGAGGCCGAAAACCCAGGCCCACCAGCAAAGCGGCCGTGATCGCTACAGGGGCACCAAAACCGGCAGCGCCTTCCAAGAAAGCACCAAAGCAAAAGCCAACCAGAATCAGCTGTAGGCGTTGGTCAGGCGTGACTGACAGGATAGAGGCCCGAATGATGTCGAACTGGCCTGTCTTGACCGAAATTTTGTATAGAAAAACGGCCGCAACAATGATCCAGGCGATGGGCCACAGACCATAGAAAAAACCATAGACCACAGAGGCCAGCGCGGTGGAGACGGGCATCCGATAAAAAATCAGCGCCACGCCCAGGGCCAGCAGCACGGTGATCGTGCCAGCCATGTAGCCCTTCATGCGCAACTTGGTCAGGGCCAGGAAAAAAAAGATGATGGGAATAAGCGCAATCAGGGCCGACAGCCAGATATTGCCGGTCGGATCGTATTGCTGCAGCCACGCTTGTTGCATGTTGTTCTATCTCCGCAGGAGCAAAGGGGGAGGCGCTTGCACGACAAGCTAGCCTGAAGGTCGTTGAATTGGTCTGACCACTTCTTGGGATCATCAAGATCAGGACGCATTGTATCCACAGGCTTATTTCCTGGAATCCCGGTGTTTACCCTAGTCGTCAGTCAATATATGGTTTTTTCTTTCATTAATTGGTCTGACCAATTTTATGAACGGGGGAGCGCCTTGGCTGTCGTGACGGATTGCGTGTATGAGTGTGAAAGAGGGAAAATATTGCCCTGAGCCGATCTGCCGCCGGTTTTAGGCGGCACGTCCGGCTGGTTCGGGAAATACATGGAATCGCTTGCCGGGTCACCCTATTGGCGTGATGGCTATCTTTGCTAAAAATGATATTGAGAATCATTATCGTGGATGTAAACTAGACTCCTAATTAGTAGGGTCTCTTAAATTAAGTATGAAGCAGCGTATGGGAATTCCCTGTTGCTGCCCTCAACAGGGTCAGAGTAAATATATGCAAACCCCTCAGGCGCCCGCACTTCGCGGACGCCCTCCCACCATCACCCGAGCACGGATTGCGGACGCCGGTATCCAGATCGGCTTGCCCAATATCACCTTTGTGGGTGTGGCTGCCGCCTTGAGTGTCAGCCAGATGGCACTTTACAAACACGTGGGCAATTTGGAAGGGCTCAAACAGCTGGTGGCTGAAGAAATCTTCAGCCGCTGGCAAGTGCCTCGGGCCAAAAGCCCGGTTCAAGGCAGTTTGGAGGACTACTTACAAGTCTTCAGTGCTGCTACGCAGGCCTTTGTAAAGGCTAATCCGGGGATCACGCCGTATGTAATCCGCAGGCTGGTGGCCACCCCCTCCATGCTGGACAAGATTCGGGAGCATCAGGAGCACATTGCCCAAGCGTATGGCGTGTCTTTTGAGCGCTCGCGTTATCTGATGGGAACGGTGGCGTTCCACTGTCTGGCGCTGGCCGATACGGTGTATGCCGTTGCTGGCCGCGAACCGCGGGCCGCCGTGGAGCGCGTGGTGGAGGAGATCGAGATGGAGAGCATATTGCAGTTAGGTATGACGGCCCTAATTCAAGGAGCGTTAGCAATGACTGAACACGATATCTCTTCCGGTATTTCCACCCAGTTTCTGGATACTTCCGCCCTGCCTATGGCGCGGGTGCGCGAGTTTCCTTTGACGATGGAGCTGGCCACGCAATGGCTGGACGATATGGAGACATTGATCAAAGCAGAGCAGGAGTTTGTGCTGGTGTACGAAAGCTTGCCTGATCCGTCAAACCCGGGCGATCCGGAAGGACGTAAAAGAGTCGTGCTGTGGTTAAAGGCCTATCGTGAAGGTTTTGGCCGTTATTGCCGCGGGATGGTGATGATGTGCGAGGACCCAAGTCTTCGAGAGGGTATGCAGGCCATGGTGGAACCGTTGGAAAAGGTCTATCGCGTGCCTGGTGGCGTGGCATCCAATGCGGATGAGCTGCGTGGTTTCATTCAGAAATGGGTGACTGCACAGTAAGTGTGTTGCTAGATAGAGGTCGTAATCCGGTATAGAAGTGCGCTGGATTTCAAAGCCGCTGCTTGTCCTGAGGGATAGCCAGCGGCTTATTCGTGATGGGCCCAGAAATTGATTAGGCCCCTCCGTGTTTTCCCCGGTACCGATTTTTATTCTTTGGTATGACAATAAGATCATTGTCATAACAATATTGAGTTCTGAGGAGAAAATACGTGAGAGATCCACATTGCCATTCCAGCAGCATCCTGGTTGAACGCCCCGCGCAAGAAGCGTTTGAGATCATGTCCGAGGGTATCAAGCAAGGCCAGTGGGCCTGGGGCAGTACCAATCGCAGCGAAGTGGAACCGGGGCTGTTCAAGGGCACCTCGGTTTTTACCGGCATGGAAACCTATGTCAGCCTGGATGTTGATCAACCGCGTTTGCAGGTGGATTACTCGGTGGGCGCCAGTAAAGAGACGATGCAGTTTCGCAATATGTCCCGCGTGATCCCGGGTGATCTATTAAAGATCGGGGCTGATAAGTGTGTCGTGACATTGCTGACTTGGCGTTTGGCCACCCAAAGCGATGCTGCTTGGGAGCAGATGTCTTGCGTACATGAGGCGGAAATGTTCCTGATTAAAGGTTTGCTGGAAAGGAAGTAGACCGTCCTGTACCGGGTGCAAAAACCGATTAGCCAGACACATCAAAGGAGGATGTATGGGGGGCCAGGCGGCAATACAGCTACGGGATGTATCGATCAACTACGGAAGTCAAACCATCGTATCGGGGGTGGATCTGTCCATTGAGCCCGGAGAGTTTGTTTGTCTGCTGGGCCCCAGTGGTTGCGGGAAGTCCACCATTTTGAGCGCTATCGCCGGGTTTATCCCGGTGCAAGGGGAGATCTTGTCCTATGGTGCGCCAGTTAAAGGGCCATCCGTAGAGCGTGGGGTCGTGTTCCAGAGCTCGGAGGTTCTGTTTCCGTGGCTGACCGTTCAGGAAAACGTGGAGTATGGGCTGAAACTTAAAAAGATAGCGCCCAAAGAACGTACTGAAATGGCGAAGCGTTTTATTGAGTTGGTAGGGCTTGGTGGGGCCTTGCACAAATTTCCCAAAGAGCTATCGGGTGGAATGCGGCAAAGACTGCAAATGGCCCGTGTGCTGGTTAACGAGCCCCCCATTGTGCTGATGGATGAGCCTTTTGGTGCATTGGATGCTCAAACGCGGGAAGTGATGCAGGAAGAACTGAGCAATATCCGCAAGAAAACCCAGTCCACCATTGTTTTTGTGACGCACGACATAGGCGAGTCCATTTTGCTGGCGGATCGGATCGTCACTATGACAACCGGGCCGTTTGCCAAGATCAAATCCAATAGCAAGATTGATCTGGCTTACCCGCGTAATTTCCTGGACCCCGCAGTGATTGAGCTGCATAACCGGCTGCGAGACGAAATTGGTGAAGAGGTGACCAAGTTTCTCAGTGCGCAAGGCATAGGGAGCACGGTGCAATGAGCACACACAAAATAAGCTCGAGCAGCCGCCTCATCCGTTTTGTGCCCTTGCTGGCCGTGCTGATCGGCATCCTGATTTGGGAGTTACTGAGCAGGCAGTTGATCCCCTTGTTTTTACCCTCGCCTTGGGCAACCGTACAGGCGGCTAAGGAATTGTGGTCTGAAGGAATGATTACCGAGGCCATTTACGCTTCCATGGGTCGTATTGCCTTGGGTTGGAGCATGGGGGTAATCGTCGGTGTACCGATTGGCATCATCATGGGCAGCTCGCTTATTTTGCGCAAAGCGATTGAGCCTTATGTGGATTTTTTCCGCTTCGTTCCGCCCATTGCTTTTGTGACTTTGGCCATCATTTGGCTTGGCCCTGGTGAAGCCTCCAAGGTTGGGCTGATTTTTTATGCCACGATTTTCATTGTCATTATCAGCGTGGTTGCCGGTGTACAGGCGGTCAGTCAGGACCGTTTGCGCGCTGCCGCTACTTTGGGGGCAGGCCGCATGCGTACCTTGCTGACGGTGGTCGTGCCATCCACGATTCCGGCGATTGTGACCGGTGCGCGTTTGGCCATGGGTAATTCTTTTCTAACCGTGGTGTCTGCCGAAATTGTGGCCGCCCAAGAAGGGGTTGGGGCCTTGATCTGGTCGGCCCGTAATTACGGTCGTACAGAGTGGGTGTTCGTGGGCATTATCTTGCTGGGCGTCTTGGGCTATTTAAGCGACCAGATTTTGCGGTTTTTTGCCTTGAAATTCTTGGGGCGTTACGACATTAAAGTGTGACCGCCCAAGACTTTGGGGGGCCAGGAGACAAGCTATGTTTACTAGAATCAAATCGTCTGTAAAAAGGCCGACACAAAACACGATCAGTGGCCGAAACACACTGGCGACGGGCGTGCTGCTTGCATTTTGTCTGTCAATCGGCACGGCCCAGGCGCAAACCGTGCCGATTGCTGTGGGGGTAGATCCGACCTTTGTGTCCTTTTTTGTGGCCCAGGATAAGGATCTGTTCCAAAAGCATGGGGTGGACGTCAAACTGATTACGTTTGGGCCGGGCGGTGCCATGGTTGATGGCATGATGGCTGGCCAAGCGGTGATGACGGCCTCGACCGAGACGACCTACCTGATCCGTATGCCGCATGCGGACATTCGTCCCATTGGAATTGTGGGCGAGTCGGGCGATAACCTGAAGCTGGTGTCCCGGGCAGAGATTAGCGATCCAGCTCAGATCAAGACCTACGGTGTGGTGCCCGGTGGGGTGTTCGAGTACCTGACTAGCCTTAGCACCGAGCAGTTCAATGGCCCGGATGCCAAATTGGCCCAGGTTAAATCCGGCCCGCCCGAGCTGCCTGCTTTGTTATTGCGTGGTGATGTGGATGCGTTCTGGTTGTTCGAGCCATTCCCGGCAATGGTCAAGCGCCAAGGCGGGAACATTCTCGCGAACAGTAAAGAGGTGGGATATACCTACGCCACTTGGGTTTCGGCTATGGGGCCATGGCTGGAGAGCAATCCGGAACAAGCTAGAAAGGTGCTGGATGCACTGGCTGAGGCGTGCGAGATGGTTACTGCTGATCCGGATCTGGCTGCAGCCGCCGTAGAAAAGCAGGTTCGTATCCCCAAGCAGCAAACGTTGGAATTCCTGAAGGAAGTGCAGTGTCAGATGCGCGGTTTTACTGAGGACGATCTCAAAGGCTACGATAAAATCGCTGACTTCTTGCAAGATAGGAAGATTACCCGCCAGCGAGTGTCCTTCAAAGATAAAATCGCCATGGGTTTTTATAAATAAAGACGAGCTTTTGAAGGGAAAAAGCGTTGGGTTCTATGTCTGTACCTTAGAGACAGGAAAATCATACTTTTAATTAAAACCAGACATTTTCTTGTTTTTATGTGACGAGACAAAGAGTGAATACAAAACCGCTTTACGAACAACTTGCCGATAAGCTGACCCGCTACATCCAGGACGGTCGCCTGCAGCCGGGCGACCGTTTACCCACCGAGGCTGAGCTGGGGGAAATGTTTGGCGTCAGCCGGATTACGGTGCGTCAGGGCTTGGCGATTTTGACCCGCAATGGCTTGATCGAACGCTTTCCCAGCCGGGGTTCGTTTGTGCTGGAGCGCAAGAGCACCGGCTCCTGGGAGCTGGGCTCGATTAATGACCTGGTGCAGTTGGGTAAAGACACCAGCACCAAGATTGCCAGTTGGGAGCTGGTGATGCCGCCGGCTGAAATTGCCGAGTTCTTCACCTCTGACGAGCCGGTCTACAAGCTGCAAGCGGTGCGCTACAAGTCTGCCGTTCCCCTTTATTTTGCAGAGAACTATTTGCTGCGCTCGATCGGGGAACGTATCCAGGCTCAAGACCTGCAAACACGGACCATGGTGGAAATGCTGACAACGGTATTGGGGGTGCCCATCAAGCATGCCCAGGAAGAGATCAGTATGGCCAATGCCTCGGCGGAGATGGCCAAGCAATTGTGGATCAAGGAAAACCAGGCGGTGATTGTGCAACGTATCGACCTGTTCGATACCGATGACAAGCCGGTACAAAGTGGCAAGGGCTGGTGGCGCAGCGAGCATTTCAAGCGGCGCTTTAAGCTGAACTACGTATAAGAACCTGTTCACGATCTTTGCGTGGGGTTCAGCCAGCCCTTGCCTGGCGGCTTATACCGGCAAACGTTGCCCCTTGGCTTTGATACAGGACAGCACAATCTGCGAGTGGATTTTCGTGACGCCGCGTAGCGTATTGAGCTTGTGGATCACAAAATTAGAGAAGGTCTCAAAATTGCGAGTGCGTATGTGCAGCATGTAGTTCGCCTGCCCGGTCACGATGTAGGCATGCAGCACCTCATCCATGGTGGCCAGGGCTTTACTCAAGTACTGATGCTCGCTTTCGTTAAGCTGGCTAATGTTGACCTCTACGAAGGCTTCAATGGCAAAGCCCAGCTTGTCCGCGCTTAGATTAGCGCTGTAGTTTTCGATCAGGCCTTCCTGTTCCAGAATCTTTACCCGGCGATGGCAGGAAGAGGGGGAAAGGGCCACCAGGTCTGCCAGCTCCTGGTTGCTGAGCCTGCCGTTGTCCTGCAAAAGGCGCAGGATTTTCAGGTCTGTCTCATCAAGTCTCATATTTTAGAATTATCTATTAAAAGGATTTTCAGAAACCGAATTTTCTTCCAAATTTAATCATAATATTCATTGCTTTGGAATAATTTGCCAATAGCTCGATGCTAGACTAAAAGTCGTAAAAAGTAGAATCGAGGAGCATGACTATGATTACTTTGCAGCAATGCGAGCAGTGGGATCAGGCCGATGAATTGGCTGCCTTCAAAGCCAAGTTTGACCTGCCTCCCAATACGATTTATCTGGATGGGAACTCTTTGGGTGCCATGCCCCGGCATGCCCTGGAACGCGCTCAGGAAGTCATTTCTCAGGAATGGCGTACCGACCTGATCAATAGCTGGAACAAAGCGGGCTGGTGGACCTTGCCAGTGCGTTTGGGCGACCAGATGTCGCCCTTGATTGGTGCCGGTCCAGGCGAGACCATTGTTAGTGACAGCACCTCGATCAATCTGTTCAAGGTATTGGCCGCTGCCGTCAATCTGCAAAAAGAACGTCATCCGGAAAAGAAAGTAATTCTGGCCGAGCGCGATTCTTTCCCTACGGATCTGTACATTATTGAAGGCTTTAACGCCTTTTTCGGTAAAGACTATAGGTTAGAGCTGTTTGATGACCCGGCCGACCTGCAAACAGCGGTCAATGCGGATACCGCCGTGGTGGTGCTGTCCCATGTTAACTACCGAACCGGCTACTTGCACGATATGCAGGCCACCAACCGTTTGGTGCATGAGCATAATGGCCTCTTGATTTGGGACCTGTGCCACTCGGTGGGTGCTTTGCCCATTGAGCTGAAAGACAGCGACGCCGACTTTGCCATTGGCTGCACCTATAAGTATTTGAATGCCGGCCCCGGCGCGCCTGCCTTGCTGTGGGTGAATCCCAAGTATATGGACCAGATCAGCCAGCCTTTGTCCGGCTGGTGGGGGCACAAGCACCCTTTTGCCATGAGCCCTTCGTATGAAGCCGCTCCTGGCATCGAGCGCTTTTTGTGCGGTACCCAGCCGATTGTTTCGCTAAGCCTGGTCGCTTGCGGTGTGGACGTGTTTCTGCAAACAGATTTGCAGGCCGTGCGTCGTAAGTCCCTGGCCTTGACGGACTTGTTCATTGATTTGGTTGAGCAGGAGTGTGCCGAGTTTGGTTTGCGTCTGGTCACCCCGCGTGATCACCACTTCCGTGGCAGTCATGTCAGCTTCGCGCACGAGCAAGGCTATGCCGCCATTCAGGCACTGATTGCCCGTGGAGTGATTGGCGACTATCGCGAGCCGGAAGTGATGCGTTTTGGTGTCACGCCTTTGTATCTGTCTTTTGTGGATATCTGGCAGGCCGTGCAGCATATCAAGGCCGTGTTGAGCAATAAGGAATGGGACAAGCCTGCTTACAAGACACGTTCCAAAGTGACTTGATCACAGCCACATAAAAAAACGAGCATAAGGAGGGGACATGAGCCGATTTGAGCAGATTCAATCGCGCGAAGCCGGACTGCATAGAAAACTGAATGCCCGCCAAATGAGCATGATTGCGATCGGGGGAGCCATTGGTACCGGCTTGTTCCTGGGTAGCAAATTTGCCATTGGTTTTGCGGGTCCCGGCGTGGTAGTGAGTTATGTGATTGGTGGCTTTATTGCACTGGTCTTGATGGGCTGCCTGGCCGAGATGACGGTGGAACACCCGACTTCGGGCTCCTTTGGGGCCTATGCGGAGTTCTATATTCATCCGCTGGCCGGTTTTCTGGTGCGCTACAGCTATTGGGCCTGCATTGTGCTGGCTGTGGGCACCGAGGTGACCGCGGTCGCGGACTATATGAAGTTCTGGTTCCCGGACGTGTCGCCTTGGATATGGATCGCTTTTTTTTCGGCAGTGCTGATTGCGGTCAATGCCTACAGCGTTAAAGCCTTTGGCTCGGTGGAGTATTGGTTTGCACTGATTAAAGTGTTCGCCATCATTGCATTCATCGTGCTGGCCGTGGGTATTTTGACGGGCTACTACAAACCCGCCCAGGTACAGCAAAACCTGTTTGGCCAGGGGGGCTTCATGCCCAATGGCTGGTATGGGGTTTGGGTGGGTGTGATCATTTCCATCTTCAGTTACCTGAGTATCGAGATGATCGCCGTGGCGGCGGGCGAGGCGGAAAACCCGGAGCAAGCGGTACGCCAGGCCTTCAAGGCCACGATCTGGCGTCTGATCATTTTCTACTTGTTGTCTCTGTCCCTGATCGTGATGCTGGTGCCTTGGCAGCAGCTGGTTGCCGAGGGCACCACCAGTCCCTTCATCACGGTGATGCAGGCAGTGGGCATTCCGTATGCCGACAGCATCCTGAATTTCATCGTGATTATTGCGGCCTTGTCAGCCATGAACAGCATGCTTTATATCTCTACGCGCATGATGTTCAGCTTGTCACGTGCGGGGGATGCACCTGCCGTGTTGGGCAAAGTGGCTAAAAACGGCGTGCCCTTGAATGCGCTGGCTTTGTCGGCCAGTGGCGTGGCCGTGGCGGCCGTGGTGTATACCTACAATCCTGAAACGGCCTTCCCGGTCATGATTGCCTTGTCCATGTTTGGTGCCTTGTTCACCTGGGGCATGATTTTCCTGACGCACTTGTTCTTTCGCCGTCGTATGGCGCAGGACGGGGTGCAACTGCGGTTCCGCATGCCTGCCTTTCCGATTGGCACGCTGCTGGGTTTGATTGGCATTGTGGCTATTTTGGTGACTACCTGGTTCATCAATATTTTTCACTACACCTTGTTGTTCGGCGTACCGTTTTTACTGAC
>JBQEAN010000036.1:27994-33080 GCA_052109075.1 Alcaligenes sp.
TTAAGTAATGTATTATTTGAGACTATTATGTATCATTTGAGCTTGTGTTTAATCTTCAAAACCCACTTCAGCCGTCTTTGGCAGCTTTTTCTTTTGTGGGGGAGCTCGGATCACGTTTAGTGCCTAGGAGGGGGTGTGAACAGTCAGGGAAACCGCATGAGCAGCCAAAGCAGGCTGCGCACCGCCAAGGGCAAAGGGTTGCTGGGACCGGGTGCTGATGAGGCGTTTGCCTTATTGGTCGCACCAGAGATTCGGCAGCGAGTGCTGTTGGCGCACTGGGTTGCGCGCAGTCGGGACACCACGCAGCAATACTTGGGCTTTCCCTTAGGCCGCCTCATGCTGCGGCGCTGGATGCGTAGCAAGGCAGGCAGCCGCCGAATCGAGGCTTTTGGCTTGCCGCGTCACATTGTTCTGGAAACCTTGGGCGAACAAGCGCTGACTTTGCACGTGAACCCCCGTGCCTTGATTCGCATGGCAATCCAGGCACCTCGGAATGTAGAGAAACGGCCGTCCTCTTTGGCTTTTATCTGGGAAGGAAGTTGGGACCGGCGGCGTGAAGACTTGCGGGTAGGTACCCGGTACTCCCTGATCAGCGATCTGGATGAAAACCGCCATCAGCTGGAGCAAACGGCTCGTTTCAAAAAATTGATGGCTCGCATCGAGCAAGGCAATCCCTGGGAGTCGTATCAGCAAGGGGTATTTCTGGATACGCCGGAGAAGATTATTGAATATCTGCGCATCTATCTGGGTTTTCTGGACGAGATGGCCCAGGATGGTTTCGACCTCAGACGTGGCAAAGATGCTTTGGGGGTGGTGATCTCACGTGAAGGCCGCATCTTGAAAATTAATCGTGGTCTGCATAGGCTGGCTATGGCACAGCGTCTAGGGCTGCCCAGTGTGCCGGTGCAAGTGCGCCATGTACATCGCCTTTGGTGGGATCGTGTCACCGCTGGGGCGACGGGAGAGTTGGCTTTGCATCGCATGCAGCAAGCTTTGCATCGCTGTGTGCCGGAAACCAAGCCCGGGCCCTTGGACAAAGATCCTGATACCGGGCTGAAGGATGACTTTTGGCCAGCCCCGCGAGCAGGGTCTAGCGTTTAAAAAATCGCCTGCATAGTGATTATTCTATGGGTGAAATACGGCTTCCCGATTAATGAAGTTACACTAGCGCACGCTCCATTAAAGGAGCGTGCCCGTAAGTTTTCTTTGTCTCCAATGGCGCAAAACAATAAGACCGACTCGCAGCGATCTGGAGGTGGCCTGTGCCATATTCAGTCCTGTATTACCGTAGAGGAAGAATTATGACTGCAGCAAAACCTCGACCACGCGAGGAATTGCTATTGCGCCTTGTAAGCGCTCTGGCTGATCAGCCGCGGGCGTCAATGGGGCAGTTGGCCGGTCTGGTGGGTTTGAGTCGGGCAACCTTATGCCGCTACTTCCCGTCCCGTGAAGCCATGATGATGGAGATATTCCAGGAAGGGGTGAACAGCGCTGAACAGGCCATCGAACGAGCCCATCTGTACGAGGGCGAAGCACAGGAAGCCATTCAGCGTCTGATTCAGGAACTGTTGCCCATTGTGGAACTGTATATGTATGTGGAGCGCCAATTGCAGGTAGAGGAGGAATACTCTACTGCCCGCACCGAGGCCGTGCGACAGGCCCTGATCAAGCGGTTTCAGCAATGGCAGGAAACCGGGGTGTTGCGCCGGGATCTGTCGGCCATCTGGTTATGTGAGTCTCTGTTTGCCTTGCTGGGCAAAGCGACCCGCATGATTCGAGCGGGCCGCCTGGCGCGTCACGATGCCCCTAACAATGTCTTTGCCTTGTTCTGGAGCGGTATCGTCTATCGCTGACAGGGATGCTGGACGGGGCGCTTGTGTTTCCATGCTTGAGGGGATTACGCTGCTTGTTGGTTCAGCGCATTACTTGGAGGCAATGGCATGAAACACGCAATCGCAACATTTTCCTTGGGCTTGTCCCTGCTGATGGGGGCAACAGGCGCACACGCGGCTCTGGCGGTGGGCTCTCCTGCACCGGACTTCACCGTGCAGGCGGCGCTGGCCGGTAATACCTTTGATTTCTCCATGAAAGATGCCCTGAAAAAAGGCCCGGTCGTGTTGTATTTCTATCCGGCTGCTTTCACCAAGGGCTGCACCATTGAAGCGCATACCTTTGCCGAAGCTATCGATGACTATGCCTATTTCGGTGCGACGGTGATTGGCTTGTCGTCAGACAATATCGACACCTTGAAAGATTTCTCGACAGGACCTTGCGGCAACAAGTTTGCCGTGGGAGCCGATACCAGCGGGCAAGTGATCAAGGCGTATGACGCGGGCTTGGGCACGCATACCGAACGGGCCGCTCGCATGTCCTATGTGATCTCCCCCGAGGGCAAAATCATTTACGAATATACGTCCATGGACCCCGATGAGCATGTCACCAATACTTTGCAAGCGGTGCGTGATTTGGCCGCGCAGCAAGGGACTAAATAAGTTTTTGGCTTGATCCTGCCGCTTAGGCTACTCCCTGTTTGAAGTATGCCCTCCAAGATCAATGGCTGCGCTTCAAACGGGGTTTTTGCTTTTAGGTCGCCCGCTTTTTCTAGGTCGGCTCCGTCCCGTCTCGTCTGATTCGGTCCAGTCTAGCCAGGTCTGAACCCATGCTGTCTGGCCTGCCCCAAAACGAACTCCTGCTGACTTTGAAAATGTTCATATGAACATTCAAGCGTCATCAAACTTTCATCTGAGCGTCACCGAGCCGTAACCTCGCGTTTATACACTGCCGGGTATTCAAACGAAACCCATGCGCCGTGTTATGAACCTTTCCGTCAGGCAAAGCATTATTGTGGACTTGCTGGCCGCCCAAGGGGCTGTGTCAGTGGATGGCCTGGCCCTGCATTTCGGGGTGACGCCGCAAACCATACGGCGCGACCTGAACCATTTGTATGAAGCCGATCTGGTGCGTCGCCGTCATGGGGGTGCCGAGCTGAATGTGGTCGAGCGCAATATCCCTTTCCAGACGCGCCGCATTACCCATTTGCAAGCCAAGGCCCGCATCGGACACGCCGTTGCCAAGCTGATCCCTCCCGGTGCCAGCTTGTTGCTAGGCTTTGGGACGACGCCTGAACAAGTGGCCTTGGCCCTGGCCGACCACCGTGATTTAACGGTGGTCACCAATAACATCAGCGCGGCCTTGGCCCTGTCTCACAATATGAGCCACCGCGTGGTACTGACGGGCGGTGAACTGCGTCAACCCAATCCTGAAATTCTGGGCCCTGGTGCCGAGCGCCTGTTCAACAGCTTTAAAGCCGACTTCGGCGTGTCCGGAGTAGGGGGCTTTGATTCGGATGGGGCTTTGCTGGATTTCGATATGGCCGAGTCCGATTGTCACAAAGCCCTGCGCGGCAACTGCCGTATCCGGATTCTGGTGCTGGACCATACCAAGTTTGGCCGCCGTGCCCCCGTGCGTAGCGGCTCCTTAGTCGATGTGGATATCCTGGTTACCGACCAGCCCATTCCCGAGCCTTACCGCGAACAGATTCCCACACGTATACAGCTCGTGATTGCTGACGAGGTGCAGTCATGAGCCGCGCCGCTATCGAGTTGCAAGGTATAGGCAAATCCTGGGGCGAGCAGGTTGTGCTCAAGCAAATGGATCTGTCCATTCAGGAGGGTCAGTTCACCGCATTGCTGGGCCCGTCGGGCTGCGGTAAATCCACCTTGCTGCGCATTATTGCCGGACTGGAAACGCCCGACCAAGGCCGCCTGCTGATCAATGGGCAGGACGCCACGTATATGGAGCCTGCCAAACGTGGTTTGAGCATGGTGTTTCAGTCCTACGCCTTGTTCCCTCATTTGAATGTGGCCGACAACATCCTGTTTGGCCTGCAAGTACGTCGTGCAAGTCGGCAGCAGCAAAAAGAGCGTCTGCATGAAGCCCTGACCCTGACGAATTTGGAAGGTCTGGAAGAGCGCAAACCCGGCCAGTTGTCGGGTGGTCAGCGCCAACGGGTGGCCCTGGCACGCAGCATCGTGTCGGGTCACCGCATCTGCTTGATGGACGAGCCGCTTTCCAATCTGGACGCCAAGCTGCGTCACACGGTGCGCCATGAAATCCGTGCCCTGCAACAACGCTTGGGTTTGACCGTTGTGTATGTGACCCATGACCAGACGGAAGCTATGGGTATGGCAGACCATGTGGTGTTGCTGAACGCCGGGAACATTGAGCAGCAGGGCAGTGCCCAGGATTTATACGGCCAGCCCAACAGCGTCTTTACCGCCGGTTTTATCGGCAGCCCACCCATGATGATGATCCACAGCGATCACGTGCCTTTGGACCTGTGGCCCTCGCGCCGTCAGTACGACCAACCGCACCGTGTGTTGATTGGAGTGCGGCCGGAAAACCTGAGTCTGCACGCTGTTGGTGAACAGCATGTGCCTGCCACGGTGGTGCATCAGGAGTTTCAAGGTGCCGATGCCTATGTTTATGTGCAGCTCGATGACGGTCATACCTTGATCGTGCGCGCGCCGCACAACCACAGCGTCGAGGCGGGCGCTCGCTGTGGCTTGAGCTGGGACCCCGTTCACGCTTTTTACTTTAACCAGGACAGCGGGGCTCGCCTGTGGACACCGTCTGCAGAAGCTCAGAGCGCTGCGCCTTTTGCTGTTCTTCCCTAACGTACTGCGAGTCTACTCATGTTGAAGAATTGTCTGCTTGCCACTTCCAGCGCTCTCTTGATGGGCCTGGGCGCCAACGCGCATAGCGCGGTGGAATTGACCATGTACTACCCCATTGCCGTGGGCGGCCCCTTGACCGATGTGGTCGATGGAATGATTAAGGACTATCAGGCCCAAAACCCGGAGGTCAAAGTGAAAGCCGTATACTCCGGCAATTACGATGAAACCCGTGTGCGTGCCTTGTCCGCCCTGCGTGCTGGCGAACCGGTGCAGCTGTCTGTACTGGGTGCATTGGATACCCATGATCTGGTGGAGCAGGGCTTGGTTGAAGCCTTTAGCGATGTGGCCCAGGATGCGCCTAGCCAGGATTGGCTGAAAAGCTTTTACCCCGCCTTGATGGCCAATGGCAC
>JBQEAN010000036.1:33180-36004 GCA_052109075.1 Alcaligenes sp.
ATGCTGCCTGCCAAGGAAAAAGCGGCATCCCCTACCGGCGGTGGCAACTTCTATCTGTTCAAGGGCGCTAACGAAGAGCAGAAAAAAGCGGCACTGGATTTCGTGCGTTGGATGACCGCGCCAGAACGTGCTGCTGATTGGTCCATGGCAACGGGCTATGTCGGTGTCAGCCCAGCGGCGTACGAAACCCCCGCTCTGACTGAGTATGCCAAGACCTTCCCCCAGGCTTTAGTGGCCCGGGATCAGTTGGCTGTGGCTTCGCCAGAGTTTGCGACCTACGAAACCGCCCGTGTGCGTGAACTGCTGTCCAACGCGGTGCAAGCGGTACTGACCAATGCCAAGACGCCTAAAGCCGCTTTGGACGAGGCCCAGGCCGCTGCAGACCGTTTGCTGCGTCCTTTTAACTAAGCAGGTGCAGGAATGGCTGAACCATTGCGTGTGCTGCGTAAAGAGTGGGTGTTTGCTTACCTCTTGTTGACGCCGCTGTTTGTGCTGTTAAGTGTGTTTGCCTTTATCCCGGCGCTGCACACGTTCTGGTCCAGCCTCTTTAGTAAAGGGACGGCACGCCGCCCGGCCCAGTTTGTAGGGTTGGATAACTACGATGCCATGCTGGCTGATCCGACCTTCTGGTTGGTGCTGAAGAACAATCTTTGGTACGCCGCCATTGTGATTCCGGTGTCTATGGCATTGGCCTTGCTGATGGCCCTGTGGGCCAACCGAGCCATGAGCCTGCGAGCCTGGGTGCGCTGTGCGTACTTCACACCCACCATGCTGCCCATGATTGCAGCCGCCAATTTATGGCTGTTCTTCTACACCCCGGATTTGGGTTTGCTGGATCAGATTGCCAAGCTGTTTGGAGCAGGTGCCACCAACTGGTTGGGCCAGCCGCAAACAGCCTTGGGTGCCGTCATGGTGGTGACGATCTGGAAAGAAGCCGGTTTTTTCATGATCTTTTATCTGGCCGCCTTGCAAACCATCCCGCCAGAGTTGCGCGATGCCGCTCATCTGGAAGGGGCGACACGTTGGCAGTATGGCCGTCGTGTGCTGCTGCCTTTATTAGCCCCTACTACCTTATTCATTCTGATCAATGCACTGATCAACTCGGTCAAGCTGGTTGATCACTTGTTTATCTTGACCAAGGGCGGCCCCAACAATGCCTCCAAGCTGGTGCTGTACTGGATCTGGGAAACGGCTTTTGCCTATATGGATACGCCTAGCGCAGCCGTGCTGACGGTGGTGCTTTTGTTAGGCCTGGGTACCGTGGCTATTTTTCAATTCCGCTACGCTGAACGACGCGTGCATTACCAGTGATGAACATGGACACTGTTTTGACAGCCCCGAGCCGCGTCTTGCGTTTGCCCGCTCTGGATACAGTGGGAGCGCATGCTCTGGCACTGCTATGGATTGCGCCTTTGCTGTACGCCTGCTGGGCAGCCTTTCGCGACCCGTCCGCCGCTTTGAGTTTCGACTGGAGCGTAGGTTGGACCTTGGATAACTTTGCCGCCGCCTGGGACCGTGCGCCTTGGCTACGCTACATCTTCAACACCACGGTGCTGGTCCTGACCATTCTGGTGGGGCAGTTTGTGCTGTGTACCTTGGCCGCTTACGCCTTTGCCCGTTTTCAATTCTTTGGCAGTCAGTTTTTGTTCATGCTGTTGCTCTTGCAGTTGTTCATCCTGCCCGAAGTACTGATCGTAGAGAACTACCGCATGGTGGCTTTGCTGGGCTGGACCGATACGGTCTGGGGCATGGGTGTGCCGTATATGGCCAGCGCCTTTGGCGTGTTCCTGTTGCGCCAAGCCTTCAAGCAAGTGCCGCGAGAACTGGAGGACGCGGCCCGTCTGGAAGGCTGCAGCCGCTTGGGTGTTTTGTGGCGTGTCTATGTGCCGCTCGTCAAACCCGTGTATCTGGCATACGCCCTGGTATCGGTCTCCACGCACTGGAACAATTTTTTGTGGCCCTTGGTGATCAGCAGTTCGGACCACACCCGACCTTTGACAGTGGGTTTATCCCTGTTTGGTGCGCCTGAAAGTGGTGTCAGTATTTCCCTGATCAGCGCTGCCACATTAATGACTATCTTGCCGCTTTTGCTGGGTTTTTTGCTGTTTCAAAAGCAGTTCATGCAGGCCTTTTTACGCGCCGGCATTCGTTAAGGAATTCTGATGAAGATCATCCAGTTTTCGGATCTGCACATTACGCCGCCCGATGGCCTTTTGTTTGGCTCGGACCCTGTAGATCGCTTGCGTAGTTGCGTGCAGCACGTCAATCGCCACCACGCCGATGCGGACCTGTGCGTGTTGACGGGGGACTTGACCCATGCCGGTCATCCACGCGCTTACGAGCGCCTGCGCGAAGGTTTGCAGGATTTGATTCCACCTGTGCGTTTGATGATGGGCAATCACGACAGTCGCCCTGCTTTTCATCGCGTGTTCCCACAGGTCAAGACGGATTTACCTGGTTTTGTGCAGCATGCCGAAACCCGGGGCGACTGGCGTTTGATTTATCTGGATACCTTGGAAGACGGCTACACCAACGGCTATCTGTGTGCCCGGCGTCTGGAGTGGTTGCAACAAGAGCTGGCAGCTCACGCCGGACCGGTGATGCTGTTTTCCCACCATCCCTTGCCTGCTTTGCAGTATCCGTCCATGGACTGGTTGCGCTTGAGCAATGCCCCGGATCTCTTGCCTGCCTTGAAGGCTCATCCTGCTCCTGTACATTTGTTTTCCGGCCACGTCCACCGCTGTGCCAGTGGCGTGTGGAACGGCCTGCATTTTGTGACGGTGAATGGCACCAACCATCAACACGAGCTGGATCTGGAACGGGA
>JBQEAN010000037.1:0-7158 GCA_052109075.1 Alcaligenes sp.
CGCTTAAGGAAAGCCAGCACATTGCCCTATAAAGGCCGGCCGTGCGGCCACGCGATGATAATAGTCCTGAGCAGCTTCAAACACCGGGCGGTCAAAGGGTGTATTTAACCAACGGTGAATGGACAGACCCAGAATGATGTCAGCCAAGCTGAAATCCGGACCTGTGGCATAGGTGGGTGTCTGTTCCAGCCGCGTATTCAAAATGGACATGGCGCGTGTCCAGGCGGTCAAGGACGTCTGGATTTGTTCTGCGTCCTGGTGCTTAGGAGATTGCCGGGCCAAGCTCCAAAAAGCGTAGGTCCATACTGGGCTCAGTTCGCTGGCCTGCCAGTCCAGCCATTGATCCACCTGGGCGCGTTGCCAGGCATCTTGCGGATACAAAGTGTGGGAGCCCTGGCGATTAGCCAGGTAACGCATGATGGTATTGGACTCCCACAAGACCCGATCCCCATCCAGCAAGACAGGGATTTTGGCATTGGGATTCAGCGCCCGGAACTCGTCCGTATTGACGTCTCTAAAACCCATGCCCCAATCTTGCCGCTCAAATTCCAGATTCAGTTCCGCGCAGGTCCACATGACTTTGCGCACATTGATGGAGGACTGTCTGCCAAGAATAGTTAGCATGATGGGGCTTTCCAATGGTGTTTATTTGCTGGTGGGCAGCAGCTCGGTGCGTCGCTCAATAATGCGCGAGATCAGGCCATATTCAATGGCTTCCTCGGCACCCATCCATTTGTCGCGCTCGATATCATCACGCACACGTTCAATGGGCTGACCCGTTTCGCGCGCGATAACTTGGGCGATACGCTCGCGAGCCTTCATTATTTCTTGAGCTTGAATAGCCATATCGCTGGCCTGACCACCGGCGCCACCGCTGGGCTGGTGAATCAGAAAGCGGGTCTGCGGCAGGCAAACACGGCGTTCGCGGGCAGCACCCAGAAACAGGTGAGTGGCCGCACTGCCCACCCAGCCCGTACCTACCATGGTGACGGGCGAGGCGATGAAACGGACCACATCATGGATGGCGTCGCCCGATTCCAGGTGGCCTCCGGGCGAGGACACGATCATGGTGATGGGGGCGTCGGACTCGGCATCCAGTGCCAGCAGCTTGCGCACGGTCTCCGAGGCGAGCTTATCCGTGATGGTGCCAAAGACCAGCACAGTACGGGCGCGGAAGGCTTTTTCTTCCAGAAAGGCGCTGTCTTGCGGGCTGGTATCAGAGCGAGTTTCTTTTTCTTGGCCAAGCATGAGGAGAGACTCCAAGGGATAAGTGTTCTGTCTGCTAAGGAAAATCGATTGCTCGACTATATCCCGGCTTATGGTCAACCGGGCTTTCACTTGGCAATTTTTGTGGTTTTTTTTGTCCGGTCTTGGGGAGAACAAGACCGTATAGTCCTGACTCCCGGATCAGCTTCACAGGAACGGGCGTATCCACAAGGAGTGGCTGGGCGTTGAGCCCTCGCACAGAACGGTGGCAGTGTTATTGGAGCCCCTTTTCTTACAGGCAACCCAGCGTTCGCTTTTATTAAAAAGAGATACCTGTCAGATCTCCTGTCGGCTTAAGCGTTGGAGGCTTAAAAGGAGCAGCAGCAGACAAGCCGCTAAAGCAAGTGGGGCGCTATCTTAAAAACGTTTTTCCAGTTTCAGCGCGACTTCGGTTTGCTTGTATTTGAAGGCCCAGTCGATATTGCTGTTGTTGAAGGTGTGCTTCACATACAGATTGGGCGTAATGCCTTTGAACGCAAAGCGTGGCATGCCCACGTTCAGGATATAAATCTGTTGGCGGTCCTTGCGCAGCCCGCCCAAGAACAAGTCTTCGGCATCGTGTCGAGTCTGCCGGTACAGGGCCGTGGCGTTGATGTTGAAACCCGCATCAAAGGCTCTGTACATTCCCAGGTTCGCCATATAGCTTCGACTTTGCGCTGTTTGTTGGGACTGCAGATTGCGGGTGTAATTCAGGCCCCCGTAGACCACGGTTTTGGCGTCGATCAGATAAGAGCCGTACAAGCCTATCTGGTTCTCTTTGGTGCCTTCAAAGTACTGCCGTAAATCGCCTTTGTAGGACAGGCTCTTGTGCTGGGCATTCACGCCTACTTGCAGCCTGTCGCTAAGATTGTGCTTCCAGTCCACGCGCCCACCCCAGGACTGATAGCTGGTGCGACGGTTGGTGTAATTGTTTTCGAACAGGGGCGTAATCGACAGGTCGTTTTTGGCGTCCTGATAGTTGTAGCCCGCGTAAAGAATGCTGGTGTTGTCGCTGTAATAAATATTCTTGGGCTCGGCTTCCTTGTGCTTGTTGTACAGATTGCCGTAGCTTAGGCCGCGCAGCAGCAGATTGTGGTTGCCGCTTAGCTGGAAGCGCCGGTTCAAGGTCAGGTCATAGACCATCGCTGTGGATTTGATCGGGTCCGGCATCTTGCGCACCGACGGGAAGCACCCAAAGAAATAGCAATTGAAGAAGGTGTCTTCCTGGCCGTTTTCTTTATTGATATTGCTGTTGTAGCCCAGGCCAATCGAGGCAGAACCGTGCCAGGCATTGCGGTCTTGCAGGGCACCTTGAAAGCCTTCAATGACGGGTCGTACTTCTTCTGGAATACCGGCAGAGGGAATCTGGCTGAACAGTTCTTTGGCTTCGTTGGATTGATAGTCCTCGAACAGTACGCGGGCCAGCTCCAGCTTGGCGCGCATCATGTTCGGATCACTTTCCTGAGCCTCGCGTAGTTTGCGGATAGCCAGACCGTGATCGCCCTTGCTGCGAGCCACCATGCCTTGTGCCATCTGCACCAAAGCAGGGTTGTGGCCGGGCAGCTCTTGATACTTTTCTACAAACTGATCCACCTTGGCCCACTGCTGCAGATTGATGGCGACATAAATGGCCGGCTCCAGATCGGTCAGCGTGGCATCGACGCTATAGGTTGTGCCGTTGATGGTGATCAGGGCCGACGGGTCCACATCGGGCGGGGTTTCTTCCACTAAATGGGAGCGTTCGCGTTCGTTCAAGTTGCGGTCGATTTGATTCAGAAGTCGGCGCGTATCGTCGTCGTTGGCTTGCACCGAGCTGGATGCCATGGCCAGCAGCAGGCACAAAAGGGGAAGGGCTCGCCCATGCATGAATGAAAACCTTGCAAGAAAAAGGGGAGATGGACGCGGGGTCCAGAGAGAAAGGGGATCGAGCCTGTCGATCCCTTCTTTCTTATGGCAACACTAGGGTGTTGTCAGATAGCCGTTATTAGCGGGCACCGCCGAAGGCCATGTCTTTGGCACCGTTGGCTGGGTTGTAGTAAATACCTGCCAAGGCTTCTGCTTGGGAACCGTAGAATTGGCCTCGAATTTTCGAGGAATCACTAAAGTCTTGTGCAAATTGGCCATTGGAAGCAATGGAGGTGCCGTTGAAGTTCACACCACCGACAGAGCCAGCCAATGTACCGCTACCACCGCCGTAGTTAGCTGTCAAAACGCCGCTAAATACACCGCCTTGAGTGCCCGGATTGTATTTGCGTACAGCTACAACGTTGTATTCAGCATTGACCAGAGCAGGCATCGCAGTGGTTGGATTTTCACCTGTGTAGAACACAGTGCGATCTGCGCTGTTCATGTTCAAGTCGGTGCTGCTGCCTTGGCTAGGGCTAGCGACGCGAGGAGCCCATTCACCAAAATACACTTCTTGACCAGAAACTTTTGCCACGACTTCACCGCCGAAGTGTGGGTAGCCAGTCAGGGGGTTGTTCATTTGACGATAAGCGTAGATTTGGGTGCCTGCACCAGTACCGCTGCTAATAGTGTGACGCCAAGTTTCCGAGATTTTCGTGCCAGCAGGCATTTCAATATAGCCATGGCCGTCTGCATTGCCTAATACCTGGTTTGTCTGCCAAATGGGGCCGCTCTTGAAGCTGACCACACCCGACTGATCGGCTGGGTTCGCAGTGTAGGGATCGGTGCCGGGCATGGAGATGCCTGCTTCGCCGATGGCCATCATCGTGGAGGGTTTGTCAGCAACGACAAAACCTTTGGAAGCGCCACCTGCAACGGGGGCGGCGAAGCTGCTGGTGGAGGCCAGCAGGAAAGCCGAAACAATAGTCAGTTTTTGTACATTCAGACTTGCTTTCATTACGAACTCCATTAAGTGAAGAAAAAGGGCGTTTTTACGAAAACGACCAAAAACCGATTAACTTAAAAACGTGCTGTCATACCGACGCGCACTGTTCGTCCAGGGGCCGGAATAGAGGTGCGGGCCATGGGGTCCAGGTAGTACTGATTGGTTAGATTGCTGATCGCCACGTCTACATTCAGGTTCTTCTGCACCTGATAGCTGGCGTAGGCATCAAAGACCAGGATCGGGTTCCAATAGTTGGCTCGGTTATAGGCCCAGCCCATAGCTCCAAAGGCACCCTCATCTTTGTTTTTGGCTGCACTGTGATAAACGGCGCGTGCGCCCAGCAATAGTTTCTTTTCTAGGAGACGAGCACCTACATCTAGATTCAGTGAGTACTGGGGTTGTAGGCTGGTTCTGGCAAAAGTGCGAGGGAAGCCTCCATCTACGCAGCTAGGTACGTTGCCACTACCTGCGGCTCCAGGAATGGGGTTAAAGGTTTGTGCGTAGTCGTGGTCGCACAGTTGCTGTTTCAGGCGATACGTACCACCAAAATTGGCAAAGTATTTACCGTTATCCACCCGAGCTTGTAGTTCAATGCCGGACATCTTTTTCTCGGCAAATTGCACGACATTGAAGTCCCAGTCCCGGTCTATATAGTCTTTGATGCGGTTATTGAAGTAGTTGATCCTGATGTCTGCGTAGTCCAGGTTGGGAAAGTAGCTGCTCAGGTTATGGGCATAGCCGATCTCCCAGTTGTAGGCGTGTTCTGGACTGATAGCGACACCTGTGGAGCTTTTGCTGCTGCCTGCCATTGCCATCGAGGACTCAAACAGACTAGGGAAGCGGACAAACTCGTTGTACCGTGCATAGACACGGATATCGTCTGTGATAAAGGCAGTCAGCCCAAGATGGGGAACCCAAGCGTGATCTTTTTGCTTTTTGGGCTCTTCCCATTTATTCGGTATTTCAGACTCATCTTGATAAACAGGCTTTCGGTTGGAATTCGATGCAATATATTTATCCACCGTGCCTTTTTGGCCCTGGGCACCGGTGACCTTCTCACTTGTATCGATTTCGCCATTCGTGAAGGGGTTGCTTGCAGTAAAACCGGTATGTGATTGGCCAGATGGTACAAAAACTGATTCGTCGATGTAGCGGTACCCGTTGACCTTCCCTCGTTGCAGTTGGTCACCCATAAAATCCTCAGGGGTCAAGAGGGGGCCATCAACAAAACTGGGGTCAAAGTCATACCAGGTTTGCCAGTCTTCTCTGTATTTTTCATAGGCTGGCGTCAAGCTTTGAATAATCTTGTTCTCATACGCGTTCGCCTCTTGGTCCGTCATCAAACGCTGTACTTGATAGTTGTAGCCAGTTAGAGCGGGTTGAATAGCCCAATCCTTATGTTGCTGACTACGCATCTCGGCCAGCTTGTCGTCATACGACCAGTAATCGCTGTAACGAGCGCCTGCATTCACCTGCAACCAGTCGATAGGGCGCCAGTCAAAATTAAAACCAAAGTTCCATTGCTGGCGTGTGCCTGAACGCGGTCCCATGTGATTCACGCCCCAGTTCAGTTCAGTCAGGTGCGCGAGCTTTTCCGAAGCATCATGTTGTTTTAGCTTTTCGCGCGTAAAGTCCGCTTGCAAGCTCAAGTCCAGAGTAGGGTGCAAGGCCATTTCATTGCTCAGGTTCAAGCCTGTGCGACGGTGGTCAGTAATTTGCAAGGCACGGGGCACAATGTTGAAACGACCATCTGCATTGGATTCTTTATCCGGTGGAGTCGTTGGGACCTTGGCGCACATGGGCAGATCTCTGCCCAGGATGTGGCAATCCGTATAGTCATCCCATGCGCTATCCCGACCATTCCACCCGTCGCCTTGAGTGCCATAAATAACGTCACCGTTCTGATGGCGAGCACTGTCGCTTTGGGTAATCCAGGCGCCTGCTTTCAAATTGATGAAGCGGTTGCCTTCGGGGTTCCAGGAGTAGTTCAGATTCCAGGTGTCTTGTTTGACCTTGCTATAGGGGTTCTCGTTTTGCAGTATCTTTTTCTCGCCCTGACCATCCAGCGCATGCACAGCCCAGACCACGTTCCAAGGCACACTCTCGCCAAAGGTATGGTTGCTGCGCATGTAGCTCATATCAATTGCTTGATCGTGAGGTAAACGCAGCGTTCCTTTGAGCAGGGTGGTTTCCAGTTCGCTGGAGGTATTCAAAACCTCTTCACCAGGGCGGAAATATTTGGCGATGTAGCTGATGCTCGGGGATGAGAAGCCCGGTCTTTTGTCGTTCTTGGCATCTTCCTGCCACGAGTCCTGCTCGTACTTCTCGCCACCTTTTTTACCGCTGTAATAGTTGCCGCGACTGCGGTAGCTGTATGCAGCTAGCAGGTCAAAGTTCTCTTGCTTGGTTGCGATTGCCAGGCGGTAGGAATGGTCTTCGAAGTTGAAGTTCTTGCCGCCATTGCCTTCTTTAGGCATACGTTCTGGCGAAATGGATCCCGGCAGAATGACGCCGTTAGTGCCACCCTTATCAAATACTGCGCCAGGGATGTCTCGGTAGTCTTTACCGAATACTCCGAACGAACGCTCATTCGGCTGAGTCGAATTCGTCGCCGTCTCCGCCTTCAATTCAATCCCGAAACTCTCGCCCGGCTTAACAATATCCTCCACCTGCAACGTACGGATCTGCACCGATCCGCCAATCCCGCTGGCTCCCGACGTTGCCGACACGCCTTTTTCCACCAGAATGCTGCTGATCATATTGGGATCAACATAGTTGCGGTTGGCTACCCCGGCCGGACCCAGCCAGACCGACGTGGCCTGTTCTGTGCCATCAATCGTCAGTGGAATGCGGCCTTCACCCTGGATACCGCGAATGTTCGGGTCCAGCGCGCCGCTATTTCGCGAGTCCCCCGCATAGACACCGTTCAAGCCCTTGAACAAATCGCCCACAGAGCTGCCCTTGTACAGCTCGATTTCTTCCTTGCCCGCGTACACATTGGAGACGTCCTTCTCGAATACATCGGCCTTACCGGCTTCGTCGCGGGTTTCCCGGACCACCGT
>JBQEAN010000037.1:7258-23085 GCA_052109075.1 Alcaligenes sp.
GGTGAGGAAAGGCACGGGGATATTATTGACATTAATGCGAATAATTATCACTTAGATTAATATGCGGGACGGAGCAATTCCTATGCAGGACCTGAAAACGGCCGCAATAGTAGGAATTTGTCAAAGCAAAAGGGGAACTTTTCTGGAAGGGGGCCGCAGGGGGCGGCCCTTAAAGAAGGGTAGGCCCCTGGGGGCTAAGGGGCCGAAAACAGCGCAAATACAAAGGCTTAAGCGCGTTTATTGCCAAAGATGGATTTGGGCGAGCGACCAAAGTACCGCGTAAAGGCAACGGAGAAATTATTGGGATACTTGTAGCCGACTTGCCAGGCAGCCTGAGCCACTTGTTGACCTGATTCCAGCAGCGTATAGGCCTTGCGCATACGCAGCTCCAGCAGCAAACCGATAGGCGTGTTGTCGTACAGATAACGGAAGCCTTCTTTGAGCTTGTGCTCGTTAATGCCTACTGTCGTCGCCAGATACTCCACGGTAATTTGCTGGTCCAGTTGCGAGCTGAGCAGATTGCGCGCCTGCTCCACCCGTTGAATGTCATCCACAGACAAGGGGGCGCCTTTGGCGGCGTCGGGTGGAGCCAGACGGTTGAATTGCTCGGCCAGCAAACTGAGCGCATGAATTTGCAGATTCAACCTGTGATTGTGAATAGGCTGCTCCGGGCTGCATGGCTGCATATACCGTGCCAGTGCGGCTGCATGAGCCATGGTGGCCTGACTGCTGGCCTGAAAAGACAGGCGATGCAATCCCACGCAATCGAGCAAATGGGTAGCGCGTTCCGGGCCTACGTATTTGTTCAAGGCCGCCTCGCTAATTACCAGCCTTAACTGCGACACGGATTCATCCTCTTGATAGTGACGTTCCCCACGCAGGGAGCGGAAGGCCGTCACCGTGGTATGGCCCGCTTTAAAAAGCAGATCTGAACTCTCCCGACCCTGATAGGCCGACTGCCCTTGTAGACCCACGGTCACCACAATGACACGGCCCGCATGGGGGCCGTTGCTTTCTTCAACCAGGGATCGGCTAGGGTGATAGTGCAAGCGGCCCAATAAAAAGCCTTGTTCCAGTTCCACACATTCGGAATAGCAGTGGCCCAGCTCCTCGGGTAATTGCAGCCGGACTCGGCCATCGCTCAAAGCGCGACATGATCGTGGTTCATCCGTGGTTAAGCGATAGCCAAATTTGCGCGTGCTCATCATTTCTCCTGCTAAAAGCGCCTCGCATATAAATTGCTCCGTTCAGCATAGATCTTAATGCAAATAATTCTCATTAAATATATATCATTTCTAGCGGTGATGGCAGATTGACAGGCCATTGTGGAATTTACGGAGGTAGAAAACAGTGCTGGATCGATCGCTTAAAGAGCTTGTGTTATCAGAGCAATTGTTGGAGCCACATGCTCTGCAAGCCTGTTGGGACGCGCAATTGGCAGGGTTGAGCGCAGATGCCTTGAACCTGGCTTTGGAGCATGGTCTGTTTGCGCATCTGGATCAGTTTATCGCTGCTGATGAACTTGCGCTTGCCCTGAAGTGGGACCCGGACAACAGCGCTTATTTGCTGGAATTGTTGTGGAGCCTGGATTTGCTGGAGTGCCAGTGGACCTGTCCGCGACGCTATCGCAACTTGCCCAAAGCGGCGCGTTATTTCAATCCGAACTCTACGGACTACTGCGGTGATGCCTTGTTGTTCCGGCATGGCGTGTTGCGGCAGGTGGGTAATCAGCTTGAGGAACTGGTGCGTAAGGGCAAGACGCCCCCAGCGGACCCGAAGCTGATTCAGCAGGGTTGGGCCGCGGCGGCGCGTGCACAAATTGCACAGGAGCAAAGCGCAGTGACTGCAGATGTTGCCTGTGAAATTTTTGGTGCAGTGCCGGAGTTTTGGCAGGCGCAGCGTTTGCTGGATTTGGGCGGTGGCCCGGGACTGGTGGCGATTGCATTGGCCCAGCAACAGCACGAACTTCATGGCGTGGTGTTCGAATACGAAGGCGCGGCCGCCGTTGCGCAACAACGAATTGTGGAGGCGGGTCTGGAAAATCGCTTGAGCACCTTGGCAGGCGATTTGCTTGTGGATGATTTCGGTTCGGGTTACGACCTGATCTGGTGCTCTTCGGTACTACATTTTGTGCCGGATATTCCCGCTTTGCTGGCCCGCCTGCATCGTGCCTTGCGCCCCGGTGGTGTGCTGGTGTGCTGTCACGCCGAAGTGCATACCGAGATCAGCAAGGCCAAGCGGATTTTGCATTATTACCTACACATGCGTATGCAAGGCCGTCAGGTTTTGCCGGAAGGGCAGTTGGCTCAATTACTGGAACAAGCCGGGTTTGATGATGTTCAGCAGTTTGATGAGGTGCGCTTTCCGGTTGCGCCCGTTACTGCATTGATTGCGCGTAAGGCGTGCAAAGGGTGATGAGAATGAAGACTTGGAAAGCGTGGGGGGCGCAGCTGCTGTTTGGCTGGATGAATCTGGTGTTAGCCGTCCCCAGTATTTACCTGATGCTGGGCATGCCATTGGTCATGCGTCAGCATGGCTGGTCCGGCACCGAGATCGGGTTGTTCCAGTTGGCGGCTTTGCCTGCCATTTTCAAATTGCTGCTGGCTATGCCAGTGCAGCGTGTCCGTCTGGGAGGCGGGCATTTTGTGCATTGGCTGTGGTTGATGGCGGTGCTATTGCTGGCGCTGTATGTGGGCATAGGTCGTGAAAACTTGATCGATCAACGAGCCATGTTGTTCGCCTTGACCTTTGCTATCAGCATTGTGGCCACCTGGATGGATATTCCTTTGAATGCATTGGCCGTGCAATATTTGCCGCGCGAGGAGCAATTGCGAGCCGGCAGTATTCGTTCTGCTGCCTTGTTTCTGGGGGCGATTGTCGGCGCAGGTGTCATGGTGCTGGTGCAAGCCCGATGGGGCTGGCAAGCGCCGTTTGCCTTGATGGGGTTGGGACTAGTCATAGGTTGCTTGCCGTTTGCATTTCTGCGTTCCAAAGCCGGTTTGCAGGCAGCGGAAACAGAGCACGCCCAGCCCGGTTTTGTGGCCGATTGGGTTAGCTTCTTCGGCCAGGAAGGGGCTAAGCAGTGGACTAGCCTTTTGTTGACCAGCTTCCCTTTTATCGGCGCGGTCTGGTTCTATTTGAAACCCTTGATGCTGGACCAGGGCATGCCTTTGGAAGAGGTGGCCTGGACAGTTGGAATTGCCGGTGGCATTACCGGTGCTGTGTTCAGCTTGCTGGGCGGACGTCTGGCTTCGTTCCTAGGAGCCGCCCGTGCCATTCCTATCTATTTGCTGGCGGCCTTACTGTCCCTGATCTTGCTGACGGTGTCGGTCTGGGCGCAACTGGGGCCGTTCTGGTTGGTAACAAGTGCCATGTTGATTGCAGCCAGTATGGGTGCCGTCTCCGCCTTGCTCTTTGGCCTGACCATGTTCTTTACTCGTAGGCAACGCAATGCGTCTGACTATGGTCTGCAGTCGACCATCTTCACCTTGGCCCGTATGGCCGTTCCTATTGCTGCTGGCATTGTGCTGGACCGCTTCGGCCAGGTCGTGATGCTCAGTGTGTTGACCTTGGGTGTTCTATTTGCCTTTGTGCTGGCTTGGCGAGTGCGTCACAGCGTTGGCGCCAGCACCGAAGTTTTATTGCGCAGTCAGTAAACCATCCCCTGAAAACGCCTTCGCATCCACCTTGCGTCGGCGTTCATCGTTTTTGCTCCGTTTTGCATAGAAATTACAGCCCAAAGGCCATTGTGCCCTTGTGCTTCATGTTTGAGAATACGTCTTGTTCGTATTTATATGTATTTAACCAGGAGTCATTATGACCTTGCCCCCCTTAGTTGAACCCGGTGAGCCTTTAAGCCGTGAAGAGCTAAACCGTTATAGCCGTCACCTCTTGATTCCCAACGTGGGAATGGAAGGTCAGCGTCGCATTAAAAATGCCAAAGTGCTGGTTATTGGGGCAGGGGGGCTGGGCTCGCCCACCTTGTTGTATTTGGCGGCTGCCGGGGTGGGCACCCTGGGCATCATCGACTTTGACCGGGTGGATGAATCCAATCTTCAGCGTCAGATCATTCACACGGTGGACAGCATTGGCGAACTGAAAGTGGAAAGCGCCGAACGCGCAATCCACAAGCTCAACCCGCTAATCAAGGTAGAAACCTATACCGATAGGCTAGAACCGGAAATGGCCGTTGAGCTGTTTTCACGCTACGACCTGATTCTGGATGGCACTGACAATTTCGCGACCCGCTACCTGGTTAATGACGCTTGCTTGCTGGCCGACAAACCCTACGTCTGGGGTTCGATTTTCCGCTTTGAAGGTCAGGTATCCGTGTTTTGGGAAAACGCGCCCGGTGGCGTTGGCCTGAACTATCGCGACTTGTATCCCGAACCTCCTCCGCCCGAGCTAGCTCCTTCTTGCGCACAAGGTGGCGTCTTTGGAGTGTTGTGCGCCTCGATCGCCTCGATCATGTCTACCGAAGCCATCAAACTGATTACCGGTATTGGCGATCCCTTGATCGGCCGCCTGATTGCTTATGACGCCCTGGATATGCGCTATCGCGAATTGCCTATTCGTCGTCTGCCCCGTCGCAAGGTGATTACCGAGCTGGAGGACTACCAAACCTTCTGCGGCCTGAATCCACCTGCTGATGCCATGGCCATTCCTGTTCCGGTGATTGATGTGCTTCAGCTTAAAGCGCTGCTGGATCAAGGTCAGGCCCCGGTGCTGGTCGACGTTCGCGACCCGAATGAATGGGAAATTGTGAATATTCCCGGCGCCATTCTGATGCCTAAATCCCCCACCGTGGCGGCAGAAATTGTGGCGGCTTTTGGTCCGGATGCGGATCTGGTGATTTCGTGCCGCTCCGGTGCGCGTTCCAAAACGGTTTGCGAAGAGTTGATCAAGCTGAATGCGTCCAAGGTTCGCAATCTGGAAGGCGGCGTGCTGGCGTGGGTTGATCAGGTTGCCCCTGAACTGGCCTCTTACTAAGCCTTGGAAGGAGCCCATCATGGCCTTGCAGATTAGCCGTGCCGCACTGGAGCAAGTTTTACAGCATGCCAAGCAGGATCACCCTATTGAGGCCTGCGGGCTGATCGCCGCCCAAGAAGGCACGCTGATAGCGAATCGGGTATTGCCTATGCAGAACAGGGCCGCCTCGGAGGTGTTTTACCAGTTTGATTCACGCGAGCAGTTCCAAGTCTATCGACGCTTGGATGAAGAGGATCAGGAGTGCCGCGTGATCTACCACTCTCACACTGCCAGCCAGGCTTTTCCCAGCAAGGACGATATTGATTTTGCAGGCCATCCCGAGCTGCATTACCTGATCGTGTCTACCTGGGAACAGGCCACGGTGCCGGTTCGATCCTTTCGGATTATCGACGGCGGTGTAAGCGAAGAAACCATTGTCATTGTCTAGGGAGCTGTGCTGCCTTCCGCGGGCGCACCCCTCCTCGGGTTAGCAAAAACCATTTCTAAGGAGTTCATCAGCATGTCCATTTCAGTCTCTATTCCGACCTTGTTGCGTCCCCTGACTCATGGCCAGAAGAAAGTGCAGGCCCAAGGTGCTTCAGTGGGCGAAGTTATCGAACATCTGGAAGGGCAGTTTCCTGGCATCAAGGCACGTCTGATGAATGGCGCGGAGCTGCACCGTTTCGTGAACATTTATGTGAACGAAGAAGACATTCGCTTTAGCGATGGTCTGAAAACGGCCACGCGTCAGGGCGACAGCCTGACGGTATTGCCTGCCGTCGCTGGGGGCTAAGACCTTCTGGTCTGCATTTACATGGTGCAAGTGCTGCTTGCTTGAGTCAGCACTTGGTGTGCGCATCACTCTGGTTTGGAACTATGTCTGAATTACTACATGGCTGCGGATTGAGTTGGCAGATGGGGCGACAGCCCTCGCATTGGGCGGGGCTTGCGACTGCTTTCGGGCGGCAGGCCCGCTTACTGGGTTTGTCTGAGCACAGCCAGCCTGCTGACCAGCAAGGAGAAGCGGCCTTTAGCCTGCATTCACCTGATTTTGGAACGATTAGCACGCTGCTGGAAACAGAGGCGGGCGGCATGACGCACGCAGCCTTGAGCGAGCTGAGTATGCAGGCGGCCAGTGGCATTTTGTCTGTGCATGGTCGCTCCAGCGGTCTGTCCGGTACGCTGGGTCTGGACTATCTGGCTGTGCTGAGCTCGGCCATGAGCTTGCAAGCCACGCTGGCCGCCGCTTTGGGTCAGTTACGTGGCGGGTGTTTTTCCACGGTGTCGGCGTCGCCCCTGGGATGCGGTTTGCTCAGCATTGGGCAGTATCTGGCGGGTGCGACGGCCAGCCAGGACCCGGAGCAATTGTTGGCAGGCGGTTATGACCCAGGTCTGCGGCCACCCTTTGTATCGCAAGATGGCGTGGTCTTCGAGCTGGAAACCCTGGACCCCCAGCCATGGCGTGCTTTTTGGGAAGCCGTTGGTGTTCCTGCCGAGGTGGCGGGCCAGGCCTGGAAGGCTTTTCTGCTGCGTTACGCCAAGGCGGTTTGCCCCATGCCCGCTGTCTGCTTGAGCAGTCTGCAGGCGTTGAGCTATGCCCGCATCCAGGAGCTGGCCTTACAGACAGGGATGGCAATTTTGCCGGTCCGTACGCCCGCCCAACGTCAGACGGATGCGGATTACACGGCCCTGTCTGGTTTATGGCAATACCAACGTCATAGCGCTCCTGCCTCCTTGCGTGCGTTGACGGCAAATGCGGATCTGCCTCTACAAGGGCTGCGGGTGGTGGAGTCATGCCGCCGCATTCAAGGGCCAATTGCCGGCCATCTGCTGGCGCTATTGGGAGCCGAGGTCATTCGCCTGGAGCCACCGGGCGGTGATCCCTTACGTGCCATGCCTCCGTGTGTGGATGGATGCTCGGTTCGCTTTGATGCCTTGAATCAATTGAAGCGCGTGCAGGAAGTGGATATCAAGTCGGCTGAGGGCCGGCAAGCTATTTACGATCTGGTCCGTGAGTCCGATGTGTTCCTGCACAACTGGGCGCCGGGTAAGGCCAGGGAGCTGCAACTGGATGCGCAAGATCTGCATGCGGTGCGTCCGGATCTGGTCTACGCCTACGCCGGTGGCTGGGGGCAAGATCAGGTGGATGCGCCTGGGACGGACTTCACCGTACAAGCGTGGTCGGGTATTGCTCACACCATTGCTCAAACCTCGGATGCACGGGGTGGCTCTTTGTTCACGGTGCTGGATGTGCTGGGCGGGGTGATGGCCGCGCTGGGTATTAGTGCTGCCTTGCTGCGCCGGGGCCTGACGGGCTCCGGTTTGCGGGTGGACAGCTCCTTATTGGCTACCGCTGATCATCTGGCCCAAGCCGTCTCTCCCATCAGTAAAACCGGCGTATCGGGTGTATTCCAGACAGGAGACGGTTTTATGGCCATCGACTGCCAGACCCCCGTGCATCTGTACGCCTTGGCCGGGTGGCTAAATGTGTCGCCCGATGCTGTCTGGACGGTTTTGCCGGACCGTCTTCTGTCCCAGTCTGCCCTTAGCCTGGAAGCGCAGTTGGACGTCCTGGGCATACCGGCCCGCCGCGTTCATTGCAACCTGGCGCAATTGCGTGCTGATCCACGCTTGGCGTCCCATTTCCATGACAAGGGCTATTCGTCTGTTAATTCTCCCTGGAGGTTTTTATGAATCACGCTGGCATCATCGATCTGGTCCCTGCGTCATTGCGCCAACGCTGGATAGAGGACGGTACCTACCCAAACAAGCCGGTCTTTACGCTGTTTGCAGAACAAGCCCAGGCACATCCGGACAGGCTGGCGGTTCTCTCGCCTGAAGGCAATATCAGCTATAGCGCCTTGATGGACGCGGTCTTGCGTCTGGCTGGCCGTTTGCGCCAGTCCGGCATCATGGCGGGCGATGTGGTGGCTTATCAGCTCAGCAATCATTGGGTATGCTGCGCCATTGATCTGGCTGCAGCGGCTTTGGGTGCGATCGTTGCACCATTCCCGCCGGGGCGGGGCAAGCTGGATATCCAATCGCTGGTGCGTCGTTGCGATGCACGGGCAGTCATCGTGCCACATGAGTATGCGGGCATTGATCTGTGCGAGGTGATTGAATCCTTGCGGCCCACCTTATTGTCCTTGCGGGTCTTGATTGTGCAAGGTCCGTCGCGTCCGGGTTGGGTGACACTGGATTCTCTGTTCGAGGGCGAGCCATTGCCCTTGTCCGAACTGCCCGAGGTATCGCCCAATTCACCCGTCCGTTTGCTGGTGTCTTCGGGTACTGAATCCGAGCCCAAGTTGGTGGCCTATTCACACAATGCCTTGGTGGGAGGGCGCGGTCGCTTTTTGCAGCGCATTTCACCCAATGATGTGGAATTCCGGGGCATGTATCTGGTGCCACTGGGCTCGTCTTTTGGATCGACGGCTACCTTTGGTGTGTTGTGCTGGCTGGGTGGCTCCTTGGTAGTTCTGCCTAAGTTTGATGTACCCAGCGCCATTGCGGCCATTAATGCGTTCAAGCCCACCTTTATCTTGGGCGTGCCCACCATGTTCCAACGCATAGCGGCGGCTCCCGAACTGGATAAGGCGGATAAATCGTGCTTGCGTGGTTTGATTGTGGGCGGTTCAGTGATTGACGAAGCCACTGTGCGTCGCTGCGTGGAAGCGTTTGAGTGCGGCTTTATCAGCCTGTACGGCTCGGCCGATGGCGTCAATTGCCACAATACTTTGGACGACCCGATTGACGTGGTTTTGAGTAGTGTGGGTACGCCTAATCCGCAGGTGTGCGAGATTCGCTTGATCGACGATCAAGGTGAGGAAATGCCACAGGGTGAGGTTGGTGAAATTACCGCACGCGGCCCCTTAAGCCCCATGCAATACGTGAATGCGCCCGAATTGGATGCCCAATATCGAGACGATCAAGGCTGGGTGAAAACCGGGGATTTGGGCTATATCAACGCTCAAGGACAGCTGGTTCTGGCCGGTCGCAAAAAAGACATCATTATTCGGGGTGGCGCCAATATCAGCCCGGTACAGATTGAAGGTTTGGTCATGGCCCATCCCGATGTGGTGACGGTCGCTTGCGTGCCGGTACCCGACGCGGATCTGGGGCAGCGGATTTGCCTGTGTGTGACGGCCCGTGAAGGGGCACCGCGTTTCTCCCTAAAAGAAATGACCGACTTTCTGCGAGAGCAAGGTCTGGAAGTGAACAAGCTGCCCGAGTATCTGCGCTTTTATCGCGGCCTGCCTTTGACGCCAGCCGGTAAAATCGACAAACGAGCGTTGACGGCAGATGCCGCAGCGCTGGGTTCCAGCACAAAGGCCACGGCGGGGATGACAGCATGAGCCACATCGCTATAACCAGCGCCGCCCTGAGCCGCAAATTACGGCACTTTGTGGACACCGAGATCATCCCCAACGAGTTCATCCTGGCCCAAGGGGATAATCTGGCGCGCGAGCTGACCTTGGACTTGACCTGCCGGGCGCAGCAGGCGGGTTTGTTTGGCATTTTTTACCCGCTGCACCGGGGTGGGCGCTTTGGTAGTCTGGTGGAGTATTTGCCTGTGGCCGAGCAAGAAGGCCGCTCCGAATATGGCCCTGGCATTTTTGGGGCAGATGCCACGCTGGATGCCTATATGTTAAGCCACCATGGCTCGGCCAGTGTCAAACAGCGTTTTCTGACGCCCTTGATAAAGGGTGATGCCGTGTCCAGCTATGCCATGTCCGAGCCGGACAGCATTGGCTCAATTCCCGCCACTATGCAGTGTCAGGCCCGCTTGCAAGAGGGGCAGTGGCATATCAATGGCCGTAAATGGTTTATTTGCCGTGCCCAGCTTGCCAGCTTTGCCACGGTGGTGGCGCGCAGCTCGGACGGGCCTATCGATGAGTCCTTGTCCATGGTGATCGTGCCTACCGACGCGGCGGGCTTTAAAGTGGTGCGGCCTTTGTCCTTACTGGGCCGGTACCAAGGTCAGAATGAACTGTCTTTCAATCAGGTGACGGTGCCGGAAGACTATGTGTTGGGTAGCGCCGGACAGGGCATTGCCTTGATGCAAAAACGTCTGGCATTGGGGCGTATCCTGCGCTCTGTGCAATGGCTGGGGCTGGCCCAGCGTAGCTTTGACATCATGTGCGAACGCATTCATTCCGAACGTGGTGAACTGGCTCGTTTGGCCGACAAACAGCTGGTTCGGGCACGGGTCTATACCGTGTATAGAGCCATTGCTTCCGCCCGCTGCTTGCTGCGAGAGGCCGCGATCAAATTTGATGCGGGTCTGCCTAATTCGGTAGAGGTCAATGTGGCCAAACTGGCCGCCTCCGATGCGGTTAGCCAGGCGGCAGATTCCGCGATCCAGATTATGGGTGCAGAAGGCTTGGCCGACTGGAGTCCCTTGTCTGGCATTTACCGGGCCGCGCGCACGACCCATATTCTGGATGGGGCCGATGATGCCTTGATCAGCACAGTCGGCAAGCATTTATTGCAGACGGTGCGCGACAGCCAGGAGTGGGGAGAACGGACGAAGGCAGTGGCATGATGGCCTCGACAACAACGTCACGTTCACCCTGGGTTCTGGCCGGTTTGATGACCCTGGCCATGGGTATGCCCATGATGGTGTTTTATGCCATCGGTGTGCTGGGGCCGCAAATTATTCAGGACCTGGGGATTTCTCGCGAGCAACTGGGCTGGTTAACAACCAGTACCTTTGGATTAGCCGCCTTGCTCTCTCCGTGGGCCGGAGCCTTGGTGCAGCGCATGGGTAATCGACACGGTTTGTTTTTACTGTTCTTGCTGGTGGCCATGTCCTTTAGCCTGATCGCCGTTTTGCCAGGCTTTTGGGGTGTGCTGACCGCTTTGCTGTTGTGTGGGCTGGCACAGTCGTTGGCGAATCCGGTGACTAATCAGGCCATTGCCCAACTCGTCCCGGCGGAACGTAAAGCGGGTTTGGTGGGTATCAAACAGTCCGGTGTGCAGGCGTCGGCCTTGTTGGCTGGGTTGGTCTTACCCGCTTTGGCTTACAAGCTGGGTTGGCAGGGGGCATTTGTGGTATGGGTGCCAGCGATGTTGTGCCTGTCTTACTTTGCTTTGCTGGTGCTCCCTAAAAAGGGGGGGGCGACGCCTTCCCGCATGGCGTGGCGTCTGCCTTGGCCTGGCAGGCAGCTGTGGCTTTTGATGGCGATTCAGCTGTGCGCGGGTTTGGTGCTGTCCTCCTTCATTACGTTTTTAGGTGTCTTTGCGCAGCAACTGGGGGTATCACCCTATTGGATCGGCATGTTGGTCAGTGGCTTTGGCGTAATGGGCATTGTGTCCCGTGTCTTGCTGACACCGATTGCCACCCGTTTTGGTGATGAAACCTTGTTGTTGGGCATCCTGTTTGTTATTCCGATTGTGGCCTTGCTGCTGATGATGCTGGCGGCCCCTGAGCGGCTTTGGCCTTTGGGTGCAGGGGTCTTGCTTATTGGTCTGACCGTGGTCGCAACGAATTCGATTGCCATGAGCATGCTGCTGCGGGACTCCCGGTTTGGCGCACCCGCCCGCACGGCAGGTCTGTTGTCTGTCGGTTTTTTTGGTGGCTTTGCGTTTGGCCCGCCTCTATTCGGTCTGCTGCTGCGCTCGCCCGACGGCTTTAGTGCTGCTTGGCCATTCTTGATGGGTATTTTGGTGTGTGCCAGCTTGTTATGTTTGGTTCTATACCAAATTCGTCGTTCGGATAAAGAGAGTGGATAGGATGCCCATAGACGTATTGGAGACGGCGATTCTTGAGTCTTTGTTTGCAAATATGGACCGAGTTGCCGAGCAATGTGGTGATCAGTACCCCTTGTTCAGGCAAGCGTCGTCAGCGCAATGGACCTTGTCACGACGCGGTTCCTGGATGGGGGGCTTTTGGGCCGGACTGTGGTGGCGGCGAGCCTTGATCAGCGGTCAGGATCAGCATAAAGAGCAAGCACAGTCTTGGAGCCAGAAGCTGCAGGTCTGGCAGGCCGAGCCCAGCATCAACCGCAGTTTTGTGTTTTGGTATGGCTCTGGCTTAGGCAGTCTCTTGCATAAAGACAGGCAAGCTCAAGCCTCTGTTGAGCTAGCGGTCCAAGCTTTGTTGAGCAGCTTTGACGCTAGCAGCGGGTACTGGCCTTTAGGTTCCGGTATGGGGGGCGGGGAGGCGGGCAAACATATATTGAATGTGGATGCCTTGGCTCCCACGCTTCTGCTGCTGGATGCACAGGGCGGGCCAGTCGCGCGTCAGTTCGGGCAATGGCATGTGGATGCTTGTCTGCGTTATTTGCAAAAACGTAGCGGTGCCTGGCGCAATACGGTCTTGCTGCGAGGGCAAGATGTGCTGGCCGAGCAGGGTACCGAGACTTGGCAAAGAGGACAGGCCTGGGCCATGTTGGGGATGGCGACGGCAGCGCGTTTGTATGACAGAAAATCGTATGCCCAGGCGGCTTTGCAAGCGTGTCGATATTGGCATGAGCGTTGGGGCAAGTATGTGCAGGGCTATTTATTAAGAGACTCGCCCGCGATGCCAGTGGACCGATCCGCATGGGCGATTGCTTCGCTAGCCCTGTATCAGCTTGGGCAGATTCTGCCGGAGCAGCAATGGCTACCTGAACAATCTCGCCTGTATCTGGATGCCTTGTTGACACCGGAGTTAAGCCAGACGGGTCGCTTTGTGGGGCATCTGTACAAAGTCGCGCCTGGGCAATCTGAATTGGTGGAGTCGGCTTGTGCTAGTTTCTTTTTGTTGGAAGCTTTGCTGGTGCATTCAGCTTGAGGCGCTGATTGGGGAGGTTCTGCTGCGGTATGTCAGACAGGCCTGCCGCACCGACAAGCTATTTTCTTTCACCAAGCAATCCAATCGAGGCATGTAGGGTTTGATGGATAGCCAGTGGGCTTTTATCACTTTTCTCCGACAGAGCTAGAACAACCATCACCAGCTTATCAGGCCGTGCAGGCCAAAACCTTTAATAGAGATGTTGACCTGCCTATTTGCAAGAGCGTGAGCGACTTAAGAGATTTGCAAAGACCCCGTCGCTCCCATCAGCAAATCAATGACATCTGGCGCAGTGATGATCTCAAAGCGTGGGTCCATTTGCTCGGCACTGAGCCCGTTGTGCACCATGCAAGACTTGCATACCGCCACGCGTCCCCCTTGGTCCAGATACCTTTTCAAGAGGTCGGCTGCAGGGTCAAAAGGCGCGCCGATATTAATTGGATCTGCTGCACCGGGAACACCCAGGGCCACACCTTCAGCCATCAAAATCAGGCAGGCGCTGTGCCCTTTTTGAACCGCATTGACGGCCATGGTGAGCCCCACCGTCACCTTGTCGGGATTGCCCTGTGCATGGAAAAGCGTAGAAACAAAAGCAGCGGGTTTAGGCATATCAGTTCTCCTGGATCGTGGGTAACAGCTGTCGTTTTAACGGAAGCAAGTTATGCATTCAAATTTTTGACCGTATTAATTTAGTATATGCTAAATTAAATTTTATCTAAATTAATAAGCAAATATAGCTGAATCAATCATGGCCCAAAGCAAATCCGATATCGCACTTTTGCAAGAGAGTGCTGATCAGGCTGCCACCTTGCTACAGGCAGTAGGTAACCCCAAACGCCTGCTGATTCTGTGTCTCTTGATTCAGCAAGGAGAGATGAGTGTGGGGGCGCTGAACGAGAGGGTGGCGCTCAGCCCCTCGGCCCTGTCACAGCATTTGGCGCGCATGCGTCAGGAAGGTTTGGTCAGCTACAGACGCGACGCGCAAACCCTGTACTACCGCATTGAGGACCCGAACGTCGCCAAGCTGATTGGCACGCTGAAAGACATTTTTTGTCCCTGAGCCTGTGGGCTTGAGGAGAGCAGGGCGTGTGGATCTATCCACTACTCAGGCCGTCGCCCAAGCCGTTTTTCCCCTTGCTTCTTTCTTGAAAGGAATAGCCATGAAAAGCAATGTAGGTAATTTGGATCGTATTGCTCGTATCGTTGTGGGCGTGGTGCTGATTGCTCTGGCGGCGACCCAGGTCATAGGATGGTGGGGCTGGCTGGGCGCGATTCCCCTGATCACGGGCCTGATCGGTTTCTGCCCCTTGTATCCCCTACTTGGCCTTAGCACTTGCCCCTTGAAAAAACGTCAGTAAACCGTTGGCTTTTTGCTTACTGCTTACTGCTTTTTGCTTAAGAATTGGGTGGTTTTGTTTGCGCTTTGAGTGATGCCTGATTGCTCAAAGCGCCTGTTGTTATTGCTTGAAACCGCGTCTCTCGCGCGGATGCTTGGCGGCCAAATCAGTGCCTGAGGCCAGCCTTTGCAGCAATCTATGATACAAATCTGTTCAATGTGGACATTGTTTAGGTGTATTTATGTCTGGCAACAAGGCTGAGGCGGGCAAGAGCAAAAAAATTCTGATCATTGCTGGCCCAAACGGGGCAGGCAAGACCACTTTCGCACGCTCTTTCCTTCCGGCAGAGGCAGAGGTATTGCGGTTTATTAATGCGGACTTGATTGCCGCGGGTTTATCGCCTTTTGCACCAGAAAGCGCCGCCATTAGAGCCGGTCGTTTGATGTTGGATGAGTTGAAAGAAGCTGTCCGAAAAAACGAAAGTTTTGCGCTGGAAACGACCTTATCCGGTCAAGGCTATGTGCGTCATATCGAAAAGTGGCAGGCTTTAGGGTATAGAGTCAGCCTGTATTTTTTAAGCCTGCCCGATGCGGAGACCGCCATTGCGCGTGTGGCAGAGCGAGTGCGTCAAGGTGGACACAACATCCCCGAACCTGTCATTCGTCGCCGCTTTGCGGCTGGCATGAAAAACTTCCTGCATCATTATCGGGACACCGTGGATGATTGGGTTTTATACGATAACGCAGGCAGTGTGCCGGTCTTGTTGGAGTGGGGAGAGAAAGATGAATAAAGCAGATATTTCCAAGGCAAAAAACCCGGACTTGCGGGCTTCCTTAGCCGCGCTGGAACGTGCCGCGCAGTCGGCTCGTTTTGTGGCCATGCAAACCAATACCTCGGTGGTTTTGGTAGAGAACGGCAAGATGATCAAACTCACGGCAGAGCAATTGCGGCAAGAAGTGAGCAAGAGCTGATTGTGCTAGGCTGCCGTCGCAGTCTTAGTCTGTTAGAGGCTGGGCTTTTATAGGGCTCGGAGAGTAAGGCTTACGGGAAATAGGCCTGGAGTCGGCGCCTTATGACGATTGGGGCATCATGTCGTGTTTGGGATACCGGCTCAAGGTCGCTAAAAACTCCGAAGGTGGATACCCAAAGCTTTTCTTAAACGCCACTGAATACGCGCTTAAGCTTTCATAGCCGCTTTCTAACGCCGCCTGCGTGATGGACCGGCCTTGCAGCAGAAACTGGATAGAAGCCATCAGCCGCATCTGTTGTCGCCATTTTCCCAGATTCATCCCCGTGCTTTTTAGAAAACGACGATGCAAGGTTTTCGGTGTCAGGGCATAGTGCTGCGCCAACTCATCCACATTGCGCTGCTGGGCGGGGGAGCGTACCAGATCTTCGCAAATCTGCTTCATCAAACTCTCTTCCGGCCATGGCAGATGAAAAGGCAGTGGCCGCAATGCGCTGAGCTCTTCTATTAATAATTGCCCCAGAAGCGTGTCCCGTAATGGCGGGCTCTCCTGCGGAACCACCTGCACCAGTGCCGCTATCAGCTCGCGCACCAGCGGCGTGATATGGACCACGCAATCCTGATCGGGTAGCTGGGTGGTCAAAATTTCATCAATAAACAAGCCGTGCACATTCACAGAAGTGGTGGCGTTGAGTTGATGCGGTACGCCCGGACGCAGCCACACAGCCGTTGTAGGCGGAACCAGCCATTGACCGGTTGCCGCCTGCACCAGCAGCACTCC
>JBQEAN010000037.1:23185-27974 GCA_052109075.1 Alcaligenes sp.
CCTGACATCCGGTCGGGGTCCGTACGCATGCGCTTGCGAATGGTCCTATCCTGGTTTCCCCAGACCCCGACTGTAGCCACTCCTTGGAGTAGGGAAGCCAGGTACTCATTCCCTATATTCGAGGTTTCCATGCTGGCTGATCCGTCTCTTAAATACCGTCCCTTTCCCGTCGTCAAATTGCCAGACCGTCAGTGGCCCCAACGCACGCTGAGCAAACCGCCCGTTTGGTTGTCTACCGATTTACGTGACGGCAATCAGGCCCTGTTTGAACCTATGAACCGTGAACGCAAACTGCGCCTGTTCCAAGAGCTGGTGCGTATTGGTTTCAAGGAAATCGAGGTAGGTTTCCCCTCTGCTTCACAAACGGATTTTGATATTGTTCGGCAGCTGATTGATGAGCAGAGGATCCCGAGTGATGTCACGCCCATGGTTATTACTCAATTGCGTGAGGATCTGATTGAAACCACGGTACGTAGCGTGGCCGGTGCGCGTCGCGTGATTGTGCATTTCTACAATGCGATTGCGCCTGCATTTCGGGAAATTGTCTTTGGTATGGAGGTGTCACAAATCATCGACATGGTGCGACACCATGTGGAATTGCTCAAGCGGCTGACGGCCCAATACCCGGAAACCGAATGGGTACTGCAATACTCGCCTGAGACCTTCTGCATGGCCGAGCTGGAGGTGTCCTTGGCGGTGTGCAACGCGGCGATTCAGGCTTGGGATGCCGGCCCCGAGCGAGCCATGATCATCAATCTGCCTACCACTGTTGAAGTGACCACGGCGAACGTCTTTGCCGATCAAATTGAATGGATGGACCGCCATCTGGATAGACGCGAGCATATCGTCTTGTCGGTACACCCGCATAACGACCGAGGCACCGGGGTGGCGTGTGCCGAACAGGCGATGTTGGCGGGTGCTCAACGCGTCGAAGGGTGCTTGTTTGGTAACGGCGAGCGCAGCGGCAATCTGGATGTGGTGACCTTAGCCCTGAATTTGTATACCCAAGGCATTGCTCCCGGCCTGGATTTCTCTGACATCTCTGCCGTGGCTCGTATCGCGGAAGAGGCTACGTCCTTACCTATCCACCCACGTCACCCTTATGTGGGTGATCTGGTCTTTACTGCCTTCTCTGGCTCCCATCAGGACGCGATTGCCAAAGGCTTTGCGGTGCAAAAAGAAGACGCTCCGTGGCGGGTGCCTTACCTGCCAGTCGATCCCAAGGATTTGGGTCGTACTTACGACAGTATCGTGCGCGTCAATAGCCAGTCGGGCAAAGGCGGGATCGCGTTCCTGCTGCAACGAGACTACGGCATTGTGATGCCACGTCGTATGCAGGTGGAGTTCAGTGCCATTGTTCAGCAGATTGCCGATTCCGGTGAAACGGAGTTGAACAGTCAGCAGATCTGGGCCTTGTTCGAGGCTACCTACCTGCACGCTAATCAACGCCAAGGCACCGCAAGCTACCGGGCACATCGCCTGTTCGATGAGGCGCAAGGGCAGCAGGGCATAGAGCTGCAATGCGCGAATGTAAGTGGCGAAACAGAGACCTATACCGGAACCGGCAATGGCCCTATCGCAGCGACCGTGTCGGCTTTGAAGCTGCCTTTGCGTATCGACAGCTATGAAGAGCGCAGTTTGGGAGCGGGAGCGGATGCCTGCGCGATGGCCATAGTGGAGGCTGTGCTTCCCGGGGTGCCGGGGTCGAAATTTGGCGTAGGCAAGCATGCCAACATCATTACGGCCAGCGTGATGGCAGTCATGAACGCTGCTGCGCGCTTTGAGGAGGTGGAGGCTTAAGCAGCCATCAGTTCGCTGTGGTCCGCGCTACCTAAAGTACTCAACAAATGGGTGCGGACCACCCTAGGATTAGAAAGTAGCCACGCGTTAGTGTGCAATCCTGTTTGATGAGTGCTTTGCACAGGCTATAAGCTGACAACGTAGTCACCCGCCTTATCCACAAAAAGACGAATGCTTCCTATACTCACGACAATGCCATCAAGCAGACGGCTCGTCCTGCTGATTGATCTCTTTATCGGTGGGGTGGTCCAGGTTCACCACTTGAGTTAACCAACGCGCCACCACCTTTAATTCGTCTTCGCTGAAACCACTTGATAGCTGGTGATTCAAGTCCTGCAACGTTGATTTGGCCTTGATACTTGCCTGCTCACCTTCGGGAGTCAGCGTTAGGCAAATCTTGCGTGTATCCACATCGTCCGTCAGACGTTGAATAAGCCCTGCTGCCTGCATACGTTTAGATAACCCCGTAATTGCAGCCGGAGCCACCTGCAAGGCGCTGGCCGCTTCGCCCACTGTCACCGAGCCTTGAGATCGGATCAAGAACAGCATGCCCACTTGTGCTGCACTGATATCTGCCCATGCCGATGGCTGCTTCTGAATCCAGCGCTGCAAAGCCTTATGGGCGTGATTCAACAAAAAAACAAAACGCGGCTGTGATTGCTTGCTCATTTCGGCGGCTGCTTGGCGGATGTCGGTTGGGCGTTATGGATGCGATTTTGGGTTGGCTTCGCTTTGCGTGATCAGCCAGTTGCTCACTATAGGCCAAAGTGCTTCGGCATTGCGTTTACGAAAGAAGCCCATGTGCCCAATATGTGGCAAACCCAGTTGTTTATGCTCTAACTGCAGTCGTTCTATGGGGGCGTTTGTCAGTGGCTCCAAGAGCCGGGAAATGGCTTGGGGGTTTGCCCAAGGATCATCATCAAAACCTAGAACCAGTATAGGAATGTCGACCTGGCTGGCGCGTTCCCTGGCCTTCAACTGCGGGTCGTCATAAAAGTAATGAGGCAAGCCGGTCCAGCGACTCCATTGCCGCATCACGCCACGGGGAAGGTTTTCTCCAAAACCTAAACGGCGGCCAGGCATATAGCCGTATAGGTGACACAGAACAGGAGTCAGCACCCGCATAATCAGCCCGACCTTAATGCGTTCCATGGGCTGTTGAATCAGGGCGGTAATACCAGCATGGGAAGCAATCATGACCGCTGCCTGCACCGAGCGGGTCGCCGGTGAAATTGCAATGGAATGACCGCCCACACTATGGCCGACGGCCAAAATAGGCAGGCCCTGAAAGCGTTCCGCAAGCCATTCTGTCACGTACACGGCATCCTCCAGCATCCAGTCGGACATGGAGACTGGGTAAAGACGCAGGTCTTTCAGGCAGGAGCGGCCTATTCCCCGGTAATCGTAGCTAAGAACCGTGAAACCCTTGCTGTGCAAGTGCTCCGCAAAAGAACGGTAAAAGTCTTGTGGAACGGCAGTGGCGGGGTGAATGATGATGCTCGCTTTGGCTTTGGAAGCAGGCCATAAGGTAGCGACAATTGGGTCTTTGCCTGTTACGTGAATCGTCACCTGTTCCATACGGGTCTCTGATTTTAGTTAATGTGTTAACGATATTAGAGTGGTGTTGGAAGTGAGTCAATTACGTTGCTGGGGAGCGGCGACTAGTACAGGTAGAGCGCGCTAAGGTTTTTGGTCTGTGCGACGTTTTACATATCCGCTGCCAGACCCTTAATCGCCTCGATATACCAAGCCTGATCATTAATCCTGTGCGTCAAAATAATCGGCGATGTCGCCTGTGGCTCTTCCACTAGGCGATAGTGCAGGTCGTTGCGCAAGCGTGCCGATGTGGGGATTAAACACAGTCCTGAATCTGCCGCGACCAGGCCCAACGCAGTCTGTAGTTCTCCCGCCTCATAGACCTGAGCCGGGCGTACGCCTTGGTCGTGCAGCAGGTGCAAGATGTGGTCCGCAAAACTGGGTCTGGGCTCTTTGGGGTAGACAATCAGTTTTTGACCTTGTACTTGTTTCAGGCTTAAGGGCCCATCTGCTTGTGCCAAGTCTGAGCTGGGGGGAATGGCCAGGGCCAGTTGTTCTTCTCGTAATACCGTTCTTTGCAGCGATGAATCATTAAGCCGAATCCGCCCGAATCCCATATCAATCCGCCCGGATTTCAAGGCCTCCAGCTGCTGCATGGAAGTCAGCTCTATGGTTTGCATATCCACTTCGGGATATTGGTGCCGTAGCTTGCGCATCAATGCGGGCAGGCCACCATACAAGGTTGACGCCACAAAGCCTATCGACAAGGTTTGCCGTTGATGCAGCCCGATCTGCCGTGTTGTGTGCACGAGCTGATCCACCCGACTCAGTATCTGCAAAGCCTGCTCATAGAACACCCGTCCAGCCTCGGTTAGTTTTAAGGGGCGTGTATTACGCAGCAGCAGGGTCACGCCCAGCTCTTCCTCCAGCAATTGAATCTGTCGGCTAAGTGGCGGCTGGGCCATATGCAGCCGCTCGGAAGCCCGTGTGAAGTTGCGGGTTTCGGCGACGGCCACAAAATATTTGAGCTGGCGTAGATCCATAAGGGAAAACCATACCTTGGCTGAATTGAGAGGGTTTAGTTTCTTGATTTTTAATATTTATATCAGAAACTATACTCTAAAGGTATAGAACTAGACCTATTTAGTCTTGGAGTTAGCAGGCCTGCTTCGTGTTCAATCAAGCCATGGAACACACGCAATCTTCTCAACTATTAGCAGCTCCAGCCCTGATTGAAAGGGTGGAGACGTTGCTGCTGGATCTGCCTACGATCCGTCCTCATCAATTGGCGATGACGACCATGCAGGGCCAGACTTTGATGCTGGTGCGCTTGTATTGCTCGGATGGCACGGTTGGCGTGGGCGAGGGCACGACCATTGGTGGTCTGGCCTACGGCGCTGAGTCGCCCGAAGGCATGAAGCTGGCCATCGACACGTATTTCACCCCTTTGCTG
>JBQEAN010000037.1:28074-33894 GCA_052109075.1 Alcaligenes sp.
TGGCGCAGGCTCGTCACCGTATTTTTAAATTGAAGATTGGTCGCCGCCCGGTTAAGGACGATGTGGCACACGTGGCGGCCATTAAAAAAGCATTGGGCGACCGTGCTGAGGTGCGCGTGGACGTAAACATGGCCTGGAGCCCCTTGCAGGCCCAGCATGGTTTGGCGGGTCTGGTGGATGCTGGCTGTTCGTTGGTAGAGCAACCGGTACGGCGTGCCGATGCTCTGGCGGATTTGAAAGGCCGTTTCCCGATTGCCCTGATGGCTGATGAATCCTTGACTGGCCCGGCCTCCGCCTTTGCGTTGGCCCGTGACAGTGCGGCAGATGTCTTTGCCATCAAGATCGAGCAGTCCGGTGGTTTGCGTGCTGCCCTGCAGGTTGCGGCCATTGCCGAGTCGGCCGGTATTGAACTGTATGGCGGCACCATGCTGGAAGGCGCAATCGGTACGATTGCCGCCGCCCATGTGTTTGCCACGGTGAACCAGTTGCAGTGGGGCACAGAATTGTTCGGCCCCTTGCTCTTGACCGAGGAAATCCTGGCAGAGCCACTGAACTACAGCAATTTTGAATTACAGATACCTCAAGGGCCGGGTTTGGGTATCGTACTGGACGAGGATCGCGTTCAGTATTTCCGCCGGGATAGGACGCAGGTCAGTGTGGGTTCGGCTGCCTAGGCAATATAAAAGGCCGGGAACACCGGCCTTGCTTGGAACACTTTTCTCAGGATATTAGGAGACACAAAATGAGCGTTAAAATTTTTGATACCCCCGATGTACAGGACTTCCTGCGTTTGGCCTCTGGCCTGGATCAGCCCGGTGGTAATCCCCGCGTCAAACAGATCATGTATCGCATCATCAGCGATCTGTTCAAGACCATTGAAGATCTGGACATCACCAACGACGAGTACTGGGCTGCCGTGGCTTACCTGAACCGTTTGGGTACCGCCAGCGAAGCCGGTCTGGTGTCTCCCGGCCTCGGCTTTGACCGCTTCCTGGACATGCGCATGGACGCCATGGACAAAGAACTGGGTCTGGACAACGGTACCCCTCGTACCATTGAAGGTCCTTTGTACGTGACGGGTGCGCCGGTCGAGCAAGGCTACGCCCGTCTGGATGATGGCTCCGATACCGCTGGCGAAACCTTGATCATGCACGGTGTTGTCGTGGGTGCGGATGGCAAGGCGATTCCTGGTGCTCAGGTTGAAGTTTGGCATGCCAATACCAAAGGTTTTTACTCGCACTTTGACCCTACAGGTGAACAGCAGCCCTTCAATATGCGTCGCACTATCATTACCGATGAAAACGGTCGCTACAAGTTCCAGAGCATCGTGCCCAAAGGCTACGGCTGTCCTCCAGATGGCCCTACCCAAGGTTTGCTGAACGAGCTGGGTCGCCACGGTAACCGTCCGGCACACATTCACTTCTTTGTGACGGCTCCTGGCCACCGCAAGCTGACCACGCAAATCAATATCGACGGCGACCCGCTGGTGTACGACGACTTTGCTTACGCCACTCGTGATGGTCTGGTGCCACCACTGACTGAGCACAGCGATCCTGCCCGCATTGCCGCCGAGAACCTGGACGGCCCGTTTGCAGAGATCGTGTTTGATATTTCCTTGACTCCACTGGTGGAAGGCAAGGACAACCAGATCGTGAATCGTCCACGTCTGGCCGCTTAAGTCTGGCTTCAGTCCAGCGACCGTGCTTATTTTCGATAAGCCCGGCCCTGGGCTGACGTGTTTTTGCAGTGCCTGACGTAAGGGCTGGCTTGGTTTTGGCCCATCCGTAGCGTCAGTGCTTTATACGGAGAGCGCAGTGATCGATAAACAGGTAAGCAGTGTTGCACAGGCTTTGCAGGATGTGCAGGACGGCGCCACGATTCTGGTCGGTGGTTTTGGAACGGCTGGCATACCCACGGAGTTGATCGACGGTTTGATCGAGCAAGGCGCTCGTGATCTGACTATCGTTAACAACAACGCAGGTAATGGCGATGTGGGGCTGGCGGCGTTGCTTAAAACGGGCCGGGTACGCAAGATTATTTGCAGCTTCCCCCGTCAGGCTGATTCCTGGGTATTCGATGACTTGTATCGCAGCGGCAAGATCGAGCTGGAACTGGTGCCTCAGGGCAATCTGGCCGAACGTTTGCGCGCCGCCGGTGCGGGTATCGGTGGCTTTTTCTGCCCCACAGGCTATGGCACAGAATTGGCTAAGGGCAAAGAAACACGATTGATCAATGGCCGCTGGCATGTCTATGAAGAGCCTATTCATGGAGACGTCGCCCTGATCAAAGCCGAGCGGGGGGACCGTTGGGGCAATTTGACCTACCGCATGGCGGCGCGCAACTTCGGACCAGTCATGGCGACCGCAGCTCGCACCACAATTGCCAGTGTGTTTGAACTGGCTGAACTGGGTCAACTGGACCCGGAAACGATTGTGACGCCCGGCATTCACGTGCGCCGCGTTGTGGTGGTGCCGCGCAGCCGCACTGAAGCAGGTGGGTTCAAAGCATGAACGGACAGAGCATGAAGGGGGACAGCATGACGCTTACTTATCAGCGCCGCAGTAAAGATGAATTGGCGCAACGTGTCGCCCAGGACATTCACGACGGTGCTTATGTGAATTTGGGCATTGGTATGCCTACTTTGGTAGCCAACCATTTGCCTGCGGGTGTAGAAGTGGTGCTGCATAGCGAAAACGGTATCTTGGGCATGGGCCCGGCACCGGCAGCAGGCCAGGAAGATTATGACCTGATCAATGCAGGCAAGCAGGCGGTCACGCTGCTGCCCGGTGGTGCGTTTTTCCATCATGCCGACAGCTTTGGCATGATGCGTGGCGGCCATCTGGATATTTGTGTGCTGGGTGCTTTCCAGGTGTCGGCTACCGGTGATCTGGCCAACTGGAGTACGGGCGAGCCCGGCGCGATTCCGGCTGTGGGCGGCGCTATGGATTTGGCGATTGGCGCGAAACAGACCTGGGTCATGATGGATGTGTTGACCAAGCAAGGCGTCAGCAAGCTGGTTGAACAATGCAGCTACCCCTTGACTGGACTGGCTTGCGTCAAACGTGTCTATACCGATTTAGCTACGCTGGCGTGCACGCCAGAGGGTTTGCAGTTGATTGATCTGGTGCCCGGTTTGACTCACGAAGCACTGGAAGAAATGATTGGCCTGCCCATTGCTGTGTCTGCCGTAGCGGCTGCACAGGGAGAAGGGCAATGACGGTCAGCCCCAGCGCCCTGAATACCGAGCGAGGCATGTTTCGCGTCAGCGTGGAAGGTGATCCGCTGGCTCCCGCTCTAATTCTGAGCAACTCCCTGGGCACCACGCAAGCAATGTGGGACCCCCAGGTAGCAGGCTTTGCGAAGACCTATCGTCTGATTCGCTATGACACTCGTGGTCATGGCGGCAGCCCGGTGACTCCCGGCCCCTATCGTTTCAAGGATTTGGGGCGGGATGTACTGGCGATTCTGGATGCGCTGGATATTGAACGTGCCGCTTTTTGTGGCTTGTCCATGGGCGGCCATACCGGCCTGTGGCTGGGCGTTAATGCCCCTGAGCGCTTGAACTCCCTGATCGTTTGCAATAGCGCCGCCAAGATTGGCACTGCCCAGGCTTGGCAGGATCGGGCCGATGCCTTGCGCCAAGGTGGTGCCGCACAGATGCGTACGCTTGCAGATTCGGCTCCTTCGCGCTGGTTTGGGGAGGCGTTCATCAAGCAGTCGCCGGAGCTGGTTAAAGCGATGCAGGACAGTCTGGCCAAGCTCGACCCCCTGGGTTACGCCGCTTGCTGCGATGCCTTGGCCGATTCGGATCTGCGCGATCAGATCAAGGATATTGCCGCACCGACCTTGTTGGTGGCAGGCGAATGGGATCCGGTCACCACCGTAGCCGATGCCCAAGCCATGCAGGCCAACATTCCCGGCTCGAAAGTAGCGGTGGTTCCAGCCTCGCACCTGTCCAACCTAGAAGCGCCCGACGCTTTCGAGCGCGCCGTATTGGATTTTTTAGCCCAGGCCTGAGCGCCTGAGCTTGATTGTCGTTTTTAGAAAGGAACACCATGCTTTATCTGGTTCACATGATTGTTGATATCCCTGCTTCCTTGCCTGCTGATGAAGCCGCACGTATCAAGGCCGAGGAAAAAGCCTACTCGCAGGACCTGCAACGTTCGGGCAAATGGCCACATTTGTGGCGTGTGGTGGGGGAGTACGCCAACTACAGCGTGTTCGATGTGGAAAGCAATGAAGAGCTGCACAACGTGCTCAGTGCCTTGCCCTTGTTCCCCTATATGCAGATTACGGTGACACCCCTGGCCACACACCCCTCGGCCATTTAAGTTTCACTAGCGGTAGAGAGTATCCCCACGCCGTGCCTTGGTTTGTGGCCCGGCGGTAAAAAACTCAGGCTGTGATCCCAGAGCAGCCTGAGCAACGAGTAAAGTTGAGAATTCTAAAAACAAGACTGGGGAGACAAAACGATGGGATTGAAAAGTGGATCGGCGTCGGTTTGGGTGGCTGGTTTTTTATCGGTGTTGATTGCCTACGCCGGGCCTTTGCTGATCTTTATTCAAGCCGCACAAGTCGGACGCATTGCGGATGCCGAGCTGATCTCCTGGATCTGGGCGATCTCCATCGGCGCAGGGGTGAGTGGCTTGTTCCTCAGTGCCTATCTGAAGCTGCCCATTATTACGGCCTGGTCGGCACCCGGTACGGCCTTATTGCTGACTTTATTTCCCGATATCTCCATGCCCGAAGTGGTGGGGGCGTACCTCAGTGCAGCCTTGATTATTGTTGTCATTGGTTTGACAGGCGGTTTTGAAAAGATTCTTTCCTTCATCCCCAAAGGTATTGCTGCGGGGATGATGGCTGGCATTTTGCTGCAGTTTGGTATGGCGGCGTTCAAGTCCAGCAGCGACATGCCGGCGATCGTGCTGGTGATGTTGGCAGTGTATTTGTTGGGCAAGCGGTTTTTGCCGCGCTACGCCATTGTGTTGGTGGCCTTGTCCGGGTTTGTGATGGCGATGGCCAGTGGCCAGGTTCAGATGGACGCTTTCAAGCTGGAGCTGGCCAGTCCGGTCTGGGTGAGTCCGGAATTTAATATTGCCACCTTGCTTAGCCTGACCTTGCCCTTGGTGCTGGTTAGCTTGACGGGTCAGTACCTGCCAGGCATGGCCGTTTTGCAGCTGGCGGGCTACCCCACCCCCTCGCGTCCGGTCTTGGCGGGCACGGGCTTGGTATCGATGTTAGTAGCCTGTTTTGGTGGCATCACCATTGTGCTGTCCTCTATTACCGCTGCCTTATGTACCGGTAAGGACGCCCATCCTGACCCCAGCAAACGCTATGTGGCCGGGATTGCCAATGGCGTGTTCTACCTGTTGGGCGGAACTTTTGCCGGTTCGATTGTGTATTTATTCACGGCTTTGCCCGCGTCGCTGATTGCAGCGTTGGCGGGTCTGGCATTGATAGGGGCCATTGTGGCCAATGTGCGGGTGATGGTCAGTGAAAGCGGCTATATAGAGCCCTCTGTCATCACATTCTTAACCACCGCATCAGGAATGAGCCTGTTTGGACTGGGTGCCGCGTTTTGGGGCGTGGTGTTTGGCCTGTTGGCCTACCGTTTGTTGGGTCCAGGCATAAGTGAAAAAAGGAAGAGACTATGAATCAGTTGGCGCAATCCCTTGACCACGTAGTAGAGCCTGTCTTGGCCGTGTTGCCACAGCGCCGCTGGGATCTGGATCGTTTGCGCGTTCTCTTACAGTTGAATGTGCCGCCAACGGTCACCGTAGTCGGTAAATATAATCACGGCAAAAGCCGCTTGTTGAACGA
>JBQEAN010000038.1:0-16376 GCA_052109075.1 Alcaligenes sp.
TGCCCACTGAATAGCGGATCTGTGACCAGACGGCCTTCAGTCCGATGGACAGCATGTTCAGCTCTCCGGCCTCATTGTCATCCTGGCGACGGCGAGTTTGCAGGCGCAGTAAAGTCTGCTGCATCTGGGCTTGCAATTGCTGGGTCTGTGCCAGCACGGCCTGGGCCTGGAACAAGATGGCCTGCGCCTCGGGGGAGGAGATGGATGACCCCGCTGCTACTCCCTGGCTGGCAACCGAGCTGCCGGGCATGGACGCCATAGGCTGACTAGCTGCTGCAATGGGAGTGTCAGATTGCTGCGCAGGGTCTGCACCGCCCTGAACCAGACGGGCCAGATTGCGCTCGAACTGTCCCAGGATCTGACCGGCCACTTCAGCAATCATGCCGCTACCACGTCCGTACTGAGCGACGGCACCCGACAAGGTCAGTTCTGTGTTGACCTCTACATCGGTGCCGCCATCAGGTGATGGTGTCAGTGCAAAGCTGAAGTCCGAACTGGCGGAACCGCGCCCCTTGGGGTCCAGACCGGCTCCGCGCAGATAGGCAATGTGGTTTTCCTCGTCAGTGCGTACCAGTTCGGCCGTACCGTCAAACGACAGCTTGATAGGACCGAGCTTGACCGAGACAGAACCTTGATACTTATTGCCGTCCAACACGTCGGTGAGTTTGGCGCCGGGCAGGCAGGGCATGATGCGGGGTACATCCAGCATCAGTGCCCAGGCTTGATCCAGTGGCAAAGGAATGTGAAACCGGTTCTTGAAGTTCATGGCAGGGTTCCTGTTTTATTGTGTTTTTGTGTGGCCTGATCAATCAGTTCCAGCAGCCGCATGGGGCTGAGGGGGAACTCGTTGATGCGCACATTCAGCGGTGCCAATGCGTGTTCCACCGCGGAGATGACGGCCGCTGCAACAGCGATCGTGGAGCATTCCCCCACGCCTTTGACACCGAGTGGATTCAGGCGCGTGGGCGAGGGGCAAAACAGCACATCGATGTCGGGTACTTCGGGAGCGGTGGGTAGTAGATATTCCGCGCAGGTGGTCGATAGAGGTTGTCCCTCGGCGTCGTAGGCCATGTGTTCAAACAGTGCATTGCCCAGCCCATGAACGACTCCGCCCACCACCTGACCTTCCACAATCATGGGGTTGATCAGATTGCCGCAGTCCTGCACGGCCAGATAGCGCTTGATTTCGATAGCCCCCGTTGTGGCATCAACCTCTACTTCGCAGGCGTGCGTGGAGCCCGCATAGGCTTGCTCATCGCAATGGAAGTGGGCCGTGCACTCCAGGCCCGGATCGGTCTTGATGGGCAGGCTATAACCCGGCACGCCTTTAAGTAGCATGGCTAAGCGTGCCAAGCTGACAGTCTCGGGGCTTGCGCTGCTACTGACGATGCCATAGGCGATGTCCAGCGTGCTTTCCGGTACGTTCAGCACGGTCGCCGCCGTTTGCAGTACTTTGCGCCGCAGTTGTGTGGAGGCCTGCTCGACAGCTGTGCCGGCCATCAGTGACTGGCGGCTGGCGAAGCCACCCATGCCAAAACCAATGTGACGCGTGTCTCCGGCATGAACGTCCACACCGCCCGGATCGACCCCAAAATAGGCGGCACAGAGCTGAGCCAGCGAGGTCTTGATGCCCTGGCCCATGGCCAGCGCACCCGTAAAGACGGCAATCCGGCCGGACGGGAAAATCTTGACGGTGGCCGATTCATAAGGCCCACGGCCAGTGGGTTTGACGGCATTTGCCAGGCTCTGTCCACGGTAACGGCCCTGTGCCAGTGAGTCCTGTCGGCGCTGCTCGAAACCGTCTCGGTCCATAGCGTCTTCTGCCATGGCTTGCATGCGCGGGAAGTCGCCGCTGTCGATGACCAGTGGAACACCGGCACGGGATTTGAGCGGCTTGGTGTAGGGAATCTGGGAAGCGGGAATCAGGTTCAGCTCGCGGCAGCGGATGGAGTCCATACCGGTTTGTTGCGCCAGCCTGTCCATTAGTCTGTCCATGACGAAGGCGGCTTGCGGATAGCCTGCTCCGCGCACGGTGGCTACGGCCACTTTGTTCGTGTAGACCACGTCGGCGGTCAGGCTGAAGGCAGGCACTTTATAGGGACCTGTCATGGACGAGGCCGCGTTGTAGGGCACGTTGGTACCCTGCGGTGTGTAGGCGCCGTGGTCATGGATGAAATGGCCGCGCAGGCCGCGTATGCGGCCGTCTTTGTCGGCTGCCATGCTCATGGTCCAGAACTGGTCGCGCTCCTGGATGGAGGTCAAGAAGTTCTCGCGCCGGTCTTCCACCCATTTGACGGGGCGGCGCAGCAAGCGGGCTACGGCGGGAATGACGATTTCCTCGGGGTAGATCATGAACTTGGCGCCGAAACCGCCGCCTACGTCTGGTGTGATAACGCGTAGTTGGTCTTCGCGATGGCCCAACATCAGGGCCAGGGTGTAGTGCAGTTCGTGCGCCATCTGGGTCGAGGACCAGACCGTCATTTCGTTACCGGCGGCGTCCAGCCGTGCCAGCACACCACGGCCTTCAATGGGGTGAGCGCAGCCACGGTGGGCAGAAAACGACTCTTCGATGATGATGTCTGCGCCCTCGAAGGCTGCGTCCACCTCGCCATAGGCCAGTGTGTAGTTCTGGAGTACATTGCTGTCCAGCTCGGTGCGCACTAGCGGGGCGTCTGCTTCCAGGGCACGACGCACGTCCGAGATACCCGGCAGAACCTCGAAATCGATGGCGACCAGTGCGGCCGCGTCTTCGGCCAAATGGCGCGATTGGGCCACGACCACGGCAATGGCTTCGCCTACAAAGGCAACTTCGTCACGGGCCAGTACAAAGGGAACGGTGTTCTCGGGTAATGCGGCAAAGGCAAAGCCTAGCGGCATACGCCAGTGGGTGAGTTCGCCCAGCAGATCCTGTGCGGCAAACACACCGTGTACGCCGGGCAGGGCTCGGGCGGCCGCCAGGTCGATGGAGCGAATACGCGCATGAGCGTGCGGGCTGCGCACGAAACAGGCGTGCAGCACGCCGTCCATGGGAACGTCATCCAGAAACTGTGCTTGTCCAGTCAGCAGGGCTTCGTCTTCCAGGCGCAGAAAGGATCGCCCCATACCGGGAGAAGTCTGAGTCTGGGTGGTGGGCTCCCGTTCGGGTGAGTCATTCATGTGCATGGCTGGCCTTCATCGCGGCAGCGGCTTTCTGCACCGCGCGCACAATATTTTGATAGCCGGTACAGCGGCAAAGATGGCCGGACAGCACATCGCGGATCTGCTCTTCACTGGGGTCGCTGTGGTTCTCCAATAGCTCCACAACCGACATCAGCACGCCGGGCGTACAGAAACCGCATTGCAAGGCATGCAGTTCATGGAACGCTTTTTGAACCGGGTGCCATCGGCCTTGCTCGTCGGCCAGGCCTTCGATGGTACGGATATTCTTGCCTTGGGCCTGGACGGCCAGCATCAGGCAACTGCGTGCCGAGTGGCCGTCGATCTGTACCGTGCAGGCACCGCAGACGCCATGTTCGCAGCCCACATGGGTGCCGGTCAGGCCCAGATCGTGGCGCAGGAAATCCGCCAGATTGACGCGTGGTTCGGCCGCTGCCGTCAGCGTGCGACCATTGACACACAGTGTGATGGGGCGGCTGCCCGAAGGAGAGGTATTACTCATGCCGTTTTCCTGTACGGGAGAGCGCGAGCCGCAAGGCACGCGCTGTATATTCTTTGGCCAGTCGCTGGCGATACCAGCCCTGAACATAACTGTCGCTGGCGGCATCCACCTGGCCGCACAGCTCGGCGGCTCGGGCGATGTCTTCGGGACCAAGGGGGGTGCCCAGCAAACTGTTTTCGGCCTCGCTCATGCGCAAGGGAAAAGCGCCCACGCCGCCCAAGGTGATGCTGGCGCGACAGACCAAGCCCGCCTCGTCCAGTAAAAGCAGGACAGCGCAGGACACAATGGCAAAGTCGCCGTGGCGACGGGAGAACTCCAGAAAGGCCCAGCCGTGGCCTGTCGGCCAGGGCTGGATCTGCACACGGGTCAGCAACTCGTCGGCCTGCATGCTGGGTGTCATGTAGGCCGCCGGAAACTCGGCCATTGGAATGGCTCGTTCCCCGCGTGCATGGGAAGCGGTCAGCACGGCGTCCATGGCCATGCAGACAGTCGGTATTTCGGCAGAAGGGTCCAGTTGGCAAAGACTGCCGCCCACGGTGCCACGGTTGCGCGTCTGGCGATGCCCGACGTTCAAAATGGCCTCTTTCAAGAGGGGCAGCCGCGCGGCGACCAGTTCGGAGAACTCCACATCGCGCTGGCGCGTCAGGGCACCGATGGTGATGCTGCCATCGTCCTGCTCGCGCAGATAGGCCAGCTCGGGTAGCTGGTTGATATCCACCAGCGTATCCGGAAACGCAAAGCGCATATTGAGCATGGCCATCAGGGATTGGCCGCCAGCCAGGACGCGGGCATTGTCCTGGGTGGACAACAGCTCCAGCGCCTGGGTCAGCGTCTCGGGGGCGTAGTAATTGAAAACAGGGGCCTTCATGCCGGTACCGCCTTATATCTTGGAGAGGTCCAGCGAGGAGGCCGCGAACAGTTCCTCGGGCTTGACCAGGCGCTGCGACATGCCTTGATCGTGGTGATACTGCGCAAAGGTCTGAATTGTGTGGCGGTTGGCTTCCAGGCCATAAGGCCAGTAGTCTTCGCCCATCAGGGCCTTGGCTTCATTGTGATGATGCACCATCCAAGGTAGGGTCACGGCCAGGTGGCATAGCTCGTTCAATTCGTGCACGGCCAGTTCTTTGGCTTTCAGGAAGGCCTTGTAGACACTGACGGGCAGCCAGGGATTTTCTTGTACCAGAGACTTGCGGATACCAACCATGTGCATGATGGGGAAGATTTTTGTGCGACGGAAATAGTCTTTTTCCACTTCCAGGTATTCATCCCCGAACAGGCGGCCCACATTGGGAGCGCCACGTAAAAAGCACGAGGGCGCGCGTGCACCGATGTAGCCGTCAATCTCGCCTTTTTCCAGCATGTCCGACAGCGTGCGGTCGTCAGGAATTTGTTCCAGGCTGATGTCCTGCGGCAGGTCGATGGGCGAGCGCTCGCCTCGGCCCGGTTCTTCGATACCGCCTCGGACCCACTTGATTTGGCTGGGGTGGATGCCGAACTCATCTTGCAAAATGCCGCGGATCCAGACGTTTGCCGTGATCTGGTATTCGGGCACACCGATGATCTTGCCTTTCAGGTCTTCGGGTTTGCGGATACGGTCGGTGCGCACGTAAATGCCGGAGTGGCGGAATACGCGCGACAAGAAGGCCGGAATGCCGATGTACTGGTTGTCGCCGCGTGCCGTGGTCATCATGTGGCTACTCATGGAGATTTCCGTGACATCGAACTCTTCGTAGCGGAATGCACGGTGAAACGCTTCCTCCGGTTCCAGCGACACGACATTGATATCGCAGCCCTCAATACCGACGCGCCCGTCTTTCAAGGCCAGGGTGCGGTCGTAATTGCCAATCGATACGCTCAGCTTCAGTTTGTTCATGGTGGGTCCTTAGTTGATTTTCAGTCCGATTTTTTCTGCCAGTTCCTGGAAGCGGTCGATGTCGGCATTGATCATCGCCTGGAATTCGGCGGGGCCGTCGTGTGCGACCGTGTAGCCCAGGCTGGTCAGCTTGGCTTTCACGTCGTCACGCGCGATGATTTTTTCCACGGCTTCGTGCAGTTTCTGCACTACAGCATCGGGTGTGCCAGCCGGTGCCAGCAGTCCGTGCCACTGGTTCAGCTCATAGCCGGGGTAGCCCAGCTCGGCAACGGACGGCACGTCGGGCAGCAGGGGGCTACGCTCTGCCGAGGTCACGGCCAGCGCACGCACTTTGCCGCTTTCAATGAAGGGCAGGGTGCTGGAGGCGGTGACAAACGCCGAACCGACCTGATTGCCCATGACATCATTTAGGGCACCACCGCAGCCCTTGTAGGGGATGTGTGCGATTTCTGCCTTGGCGGCTTCGTTGAGCATTTCGCCGGCCAGATGTTGAGGGGTACCGTTGCCGCAGGAGCCAAAGAACACTTCACCCGGTTTTGCTTGGGCAGCCGCGATCAGGTCCTTCAAGGTTTTGAAAGGCGAGTCGGCAGGCACGATGATGACGGACGGCACGAAGGCAAAATTGGAGATGGCTGTGAAGTCTTTCTTGGGGTCGAAAGGCAGCTTGTCAAATACGGCTGGGTTAACCGCAAAGGAGCTGTTGACCATCAGCAACGATTGTCCGTCGGCTTGGCGCTGGGCCACCAGACGTGCGCCGATATTGCCGCTGGCGCCAGGGCGGTTGTCCACAATGGCGGGCTGGCCCAGTTGTTCGTTGAAGTAGTTGCCGATCAGGCGGGCCAGCAAGTCCGTGCCGCCACCGGGTGGGAAGGTGACGATGATCTCGATGGGTTTGTCGGGAAAGGTGTTGGCGCTGGCAGCTGCAGGGGCGAGCATGGAACAGCTCAGCAGCAGGCCGGCCAGGGTCAGCAGGCGCGGTTTGCGTTGGAACATTGTGTCTCCTCGAGAATCGAGTTCTGGGATTATTTTTTATGTGTGAATAGTCAGTGTACTGACATAAATATTATTCACATTTATTTTGAAATATCCTACTAGGGAAAACGAGAAAGCTCAGTGTACTTACAGATTAATGGGGGTTGAATCATCGCGAATGAAATGCATTGCGTTATTTCCAACCACATAAACAGACGTATTTTTTCTTGGTCCTGGTGTTTCAGGCATGATTGCGGCTATTAGCCGGTGAACATCAGGCGAAAAAAAACCGCCCCGCTGGACGGCATTCCGAAAGGGGACGTGTTCAGCGTTAGAGCGGTAGCACAAGCGGGACAGCGGAGGTAAGGAGGTCGAGCCGCCTGATCGAGGCGGCTCGGAAACAGCGATAAAAACGAGGCTTAAACCGGGAAGACCAGATCGTTCGCCAAAATGGACGTATCAAAAATCACCTGACGCTCCTTGAGCATCAAACGGCCTTCCTCGCGGGTAAACGTATCAAAGTAAGTACCCACCAAATGCACGGTAGAGGGCCCCTCTACTAAGGTCTGCATCAACATGAAGTTGGCTTCGGCCTCGATATCCCCGTTGTCTGCCTCGCTGACCACACGCAGATCTGTCACCAGATGCAGCATGTAGCGTGGCGCATACATTTGCGTGCGGGCAATGGCCACGGCGCGATCATGCATCATGTCGCGGCCTTCGGCATAGACCAGGCCCACCAGCAGTTTCAGGTCTGCGTTCTCGCGTGAAGTCACGCGATACAAGGCGTCCTCCACAAAGAACATGGGCCAGTCCTCAATATTGCCACGATCCAGGGTGGCACAGTATTCGGCATTGAACAGCTCAATTTCCGCCTTCAGAGCCACAGCACGCTCGGCCGGAACCTGGGCGGGTTTGAAAGAAAAATCCATTTTCATAAGTCAGCTCGTCTTACAGATCCATTACTTGGCGGTAGTACTGATACATAGAGCGGATCGCCGCTTCCGAGATCAGCGTATTGGACGTACCCAGCTTGCTCTCATCGAGCTTGATGATGTTCACATCGCTGCTGGAACGGCGCACCCCTTCCTGCACAAACTTCATGGCCTCGTTGTCTTCCAGTCCCAGGAAACCGGCAGGCCCCATCAGGTTGCCCTGACGCAGACGGTGACGTGTCATCTCTTCGGTATCGTCTTCGTAGCCAAACATGGTCCACTGCATGATCAGGCTATTAGGGCCATTGGGCACAATCTGGCGCACGCCCAACGTGTTCATTTCGCGCTGAACAATCAAGTTGGGCCAGATAGTCTGCATCGTTACCGACCAAGGTGAATCAAATTCCTTGACGTAGTCCAGGAAGCGCTCGTCGCGCAACCGCATATCGTCCACAAACGAGCGCATTTCCTTCTTGTTGTCCTCGCTGACTTCGGCGTACTTGTCCTCGGACTTGGCCGACGCCATGTAGCCGTGACGGCCATGCACCGGATCCACATACATCTGCGACTTGTTACCCGCGACCAGCAGACCAAACACCACCAGGAACGAGTGCAGCAAGGTAGCGTGGTAAGGATCTTTCAGATTCTCGTGGTACATCTTCCAGTTGCAAGGCAGCTCGTTACGGTAGTAACCCAGAATCTTGAGCTTCTTGCCGGGGAAGATGGCCTCGAAGTCCTGCAAGATGCCCGGTGTCAGGTATTCCGTGATTGGCTCGACCTTGTCGCTGTAGGACGCAAAAATTACGCCGTTGTGCGTGGTCACATTCAATTTTTTCAGGCCATGCTCGGAGTTCTTGAAGCTGCGGGGCATGCCGCCTTCTTTATTAGCACCGCGCTTGAACGGAATTCCTTGCAGATCACCCTTCAGGCTGTAGGACCATTGGTGGTACGGGCACACAAATTCATTTGTGTTGCCCTGGTTGTGGCGGCAGAACTCCGCTCCACGGTGGGCACAGCGGTTTTCAAACACATTGATGCTGCCATCTTCAGCACGCGCAACCACGACCGGCGTAGAGCCTACATAAGAGCGTTTGTAATCGCCCGAGTCGGGGATCTCTGCTTCCAGGGCCACGAAGTTCCAGGTGTCGCCGTGGAAAATACGTTCCATCTCGCGGTTGTAGATGTCGTTGCTGGTGTAGACCCAGTCCGGAATGGTGTTGAGCATGTCCTCGGGCCAGGTGCATTCCTCAACGGGGCGGTCTTTGGACCCGACCGTCTGGCCGATCACCGTTTGCGTCTGATACATGAAGATCTCCTCTGATAACTCTTTAATGATTCGTGATGACGAGGCGGCGCTGACCGCTTCTGTTTCTTTTATTTCTTAGGGATGGACCGCACGGGCGGCCTCTTTGACGTACTGGCGCAGCTTGGTGGCCGGGTCCAGCACGATGGCCGGGTCTACTGGCACGTTCTGTTCCATGACACTGCGTAAGGCGCGCAAATCGGCACCCGCATTGACGGCAATGGCGTGGCGCAAATATTGATTCTCAAAGGCCAGCAGCATAAATGTGATGGCCTCGCCCTGGCTGTCCATGACACCGCGCACCTGATAGTCCAGATCCGGGCTGCCTTGGCCCAGCATTTGAATATTGCAGCCGAGTACATCGGTCCAGAACCAGCTGACTGGGGGCACGGGGGCATCCAGTCCGGCAATCGCATGGGCCACCTGGCGGGCTTGTTCATTGGCGTTCTGCCAGGATTCAGTTCGGCTGCGGGCGGCGGTGTCGGGGCAAATTTGAGTGGTGCAGTCGCCTGCGGCATAAATGCCGGCAAGGCTGGTGCGACCCTGACGATCCACAATAATCCCGGCAGTCATCTGGTCTACTGCAATACCGCTGGCATGGGCCAGGGCAGAGTTAGCCGTCAGCCCTGCCGCCACAATAGCCAGATCACCGCTTAGGATGTGGCCGTCATTCAGTTCCAGCTGAACAGGGTGTTCGTTCTCGGCTGCAAAGTGGGCCTGGCGAACACCATGGCCCAACCGCACTGTGATGCCTTGGGACTCGAAACGCTCCAGCAACCATTGCGAGAGCAGGGCAGGGGCATTGCGCGCCAGCAGGCGCTCGTTCGCTTCAATGACCGTGACTTGTGCACCGGTTTCGCTGGCGGTCGAGGCCAGCTCCAAACCCATGAAGCCACCGCCAATCACGAGTGCGCGCAGACCGGGTTGCAGACGGGCTTGCAAACTAAGGGCATCGTCCAGGGTACGCAGGTACAGGGCGTCGGCTTGGGCGGCAGGCAGCAACGCCAGTTCGCGGGCGGCGCCACCGGTGGCCAGCACGGCGTGTTCAAAGCTCCAGGTCTGGCCATTGCTTAAGGTGGCTTGGCGCGTGGTGCAGTCCAGCGATTGCACCGTAGTACTTAGCAGGAGTTCAATGTTTTGTTCTTGGTAGAACTCCGCTTTTTGCAGAAAAACGCTGTCGCTGGTCGCACTGGATTTGAGTACGTCTTTGGACAGGGGCGGGCGCTCGTAAGGCAGGTGGGTTTCGTCGCCCACCAGCGTGATGCTGCCGGTATAGCCCAGGCTGCGCAGTTCGCGCGCCAGCACCGAAGCCGCTTGGCCAGCGCCGATGATCAGTACGGAAGTGTGGTGTGCCATGATGTTGCAGGTCTCGTCAGCAGAAAAAAAAGTGCTTATGCCTGACTAAAGTCAGCCAAAATATCGCTGCCTTCAATGCGCAGCGGATATACCTTGATATCCACTGTGGCTGGCGCGTTCATGGCCTTACCCGTGCGCAAACAGAATTTGGCCTGATGCAAAGGACATTCCACGCAACCATCCTCTAGATAACCTTCCGACAAAAGTGCGTACTGATGGGTGCAGACGTTGTCGGTCAGGTAGAACTCGTCGTCCAGTTTGTGCAGAGCCAGTTTCTTGCCTTGCCAGTCAATCGCCAGGGACTCTTCGTTGTCGATGGCGTCGGTTTCGGAAATTTTTATCCAGTTCAAAGTCGTCTCCGGTTGGTGCTTTCAGTTAGTCAGTATACTGTATAAATTATAAAATAAAATATCGTTTTTATCAGGGATTGTGCTAGTTTAAGCTTAAGCTATTGATACGGCTTTCCTTTATCCCATCAAGGACATGCGTCAGTATTTTCCCTGCTTGACCAAAAATAAATTAATCAGCACACTTACTATTATCGAGACAGTAAATGTGATTTTTTTAGCGCAATGACACTGCTTTGAGCATCCGTCTTGTCCCCCAGGGGGGACGGTCTGGCCAGCGCCTTTGAGATATGTCTGAGGACACGGCCAGACTGGCGGGAAAATACCTAGGCCCCTATCGAGCAGGGGTGTGAATACATTAAAAAATACAAAGAGGTAAGTGATGGAGCGTCGTAGTTTTTTGCTGAAATCGGCAACAGTAGCGGGCGCAGGTTTGGCCGCAGTTGCTGCCCCTGCCATTGCACAAAACAACCCTAGCGTGCGCTGGCGCATGTCCACCGGCTGGCCCAAAAGCCTGGATACGATTTACGGCTCCGCCGAAGCTCTGTGCAAACGTGTCAGCGAGCTGACTGAAGGCAAGTTCGAGATCCGCGCCTTTCCCGGCGGCGAGTTGGTGCCTTACGCCCAGAATATGGATGCCATCAGCAATGGCACGGTGGAATGCAACCATGTACTCAGTACGGCATTTGTGGGCAAGAACACCGCCGTTACCTTTGATACTGGCCTGTCTTTTGGCATGAATGCCCGTCAGCACAATTCCTGGGTGCATTTCGGTGGCGGCCTGCAGTTGCTGCGCGACATGTACAGCCAGTACAACATCGTGAACTTTGTAGCCGGTAATGTGGGTGTGCAAATGGGGGGCTGGTTCCGTAAGGAAATCAAAGACCTGAGCAGCCTGCAGGGTTTGAAGATGCGTATCGGTGGCGTTGGTGGCATGGTGCTGTCCAAGCTGGGTGCTGTTCCCCAGCAGATTCCCCCTAGCGATATTTACTCCTCGCTGGAAAAAGGCACGATTGACGCCGCAGAGTGGATTGGCCCCTACGACGACGAAAAACTGGGCTTGAACAAAGTAGCTCCCTTCTACTACTCCCCCGGCTGGTTCGAGGGCAGCGCCTCCTTGACCAGCATGGTCAACAAAGACGCCTGGGAAGCCTTGCCGGCTAACTTCAAAGCGGCTTTCGAGACGGCCTGTAACGAACAGACCATGTTGAGCCTGGCCAAGTACGACGCCCTGAACCCCGCTGCCTTGCGCAAACTGGTCGCTGAAGGTGCCAAGCTGCGCTACTTCCCCAAGGATGTCATGAAGGCGGCCTACGACAAGTCCCAGGAACTGTGGACCGAGTTGTCTGAAAGCAATGCCGATTTTGCCAAAATCTATCCAAGCTGGAAGGCTTTCCAGGAGCAGGAAGCCAGCTGGTTCCGGGTTGCTGAAAACGCCCTGGACAACTTCACTTTCAGCGAGCTGGGCAAGCGTAGTTAAGCAGCACATTATTAAGGTAGTGAAATGAGTCAGCACAGTCATCCGTCCAGCCCGGGTGGCCAGGGAGTCGGCGCGCGTGTCCTTCGTAAAGAGGATGCGCGCCATCTCAATGGCCAGGGCAACTTCATCGGCAATATGACCATGCCAGGGCTGCAGGAAGTCGCCTTCCTGCGCAGCCCTATGGCGCATGCCCGTATCCGGCAGATCAATATTGAAGACAGCGCGCGCGCGCAGGTGATCACCCGCGTCGATATGCCGGACTGTCAGGATATCTACGCCGCTTCCACCTTGCCCAGCTATCAGTCCTCCAGCATGCCGCCGCTGGCCTCGGGCAGCGTGCGTTATGTGGGCGAGCCGGTAGCCCTGGCGTTCGGTGAAAGCCGCGCCGTGGCTGAAGACGTTCTGGAAGAAATCGAAGCTTTGTACGACGAGCTGCCGGTGTACGGCAGTGTCCAGGCCTCGCTGGCTGCTCAGGGCGATCTCTTGCATGAAGGCTGGCAGAACAACGAGTTTGTGACGCTGCGCTCAGATATTGCGTTTGAAGAACATGCGGCCCGTGCGGATCAGGTGATCGAGCACTCGGTCAGCCTGTCGCGCCAGTGCATGTTGCCGATGGAAGGTAAAGCCGTGCTGGCTTACTGGGACTTCCAGGCCGACCAGTTGGTGGTGTATTGCGGTAGCCAGATTCCACATATGCACCGTACGGGCATTGCCCAGTTTCTGGGGATGGATCAGGCCCAGGTGCGCGTGATTTCACCCGACGTGGGCGGTGCCTTTGGCTATAAATGCGTCTTGCATCAGGAAGAGCTGTGCGTGGCCTGGTTGGCCAAGACCTTCCGCAAGCCGTTCCGCTTCATGGAAGATCGCCGCGAGCACTTGATTGCCGGTGCCAATACGCGCGAACACCAGTACCGCCTGAAAGCCCACATCAGCAATGAAGGCCGCTTGCTGGCGCTGGATGCAGAAATTGATATTGATGGTGGTGCTTATTCTGTCTGGCCCTTTACCGTGGGTCTGGAAGTAGGCCAAGCCTTGGGCAACTTGCCCGGACCGTACGATTTTCGTGGCTACCGCTGCCGTACGCGCGGTGTAGGCACTAACAAGCCTGGCTTCATGCCGTATCGCGGCGTAGCCCGTACGGGTGTGTGTCTGGCGATTGAACAGATGATGGACCAGATCGCTTTGGCGGTCGGCAAACCGGCTTGGGAAGTGCGTCTGTTGAACTTGGTGCAAGGCGAACAAATGCCTTACATCAACGTTGCCAACAAGCATTACGACTCGGGCGATTATCCAGAAAGCCTGCGTCGCGCCTTGGCGGCGGTGGATGTGGATGCCGTGATGGCACGTCAGGCCCAGGGCGAGCCCGATGGTCGCTTGATTGGCTTGGGCGTGGCTTCCTACACCGAGCAGTCGGCACACGGCACGTCCGTGTTTGCCAGTTGGGGCACGGCGGTGATTCCTGGCTTTGACCAGGCTTTCATACGCATGACACCGGACGGTGGCCTGGAAGTGCGCGTTGGGGTGCATTCCCACGGTCAGGGCATGGAAACGTCTTTCGCACAGATCGCCAGTGAAATCCTGGGTATCCCCGTTGCCAAGATCAAGGTGGTTCATGGTGATACGGGCCGCACGCCATTTTCTACCGGCACCTACGCATCGCGTTCCCTGGTGATGTCTGGCGGTGCGGTATCGAAGGCCTGCAAAGAGCTGCTGCCCCGTGTACGCAAGATTGCTGCTCACATGCTAAGGACGGAGGTAGACAGCCTGCAGCATCAAGGCGATCTCTTTACCGCCGATGGCCGCCAGATCAGCATTTCGCAAGTGGCTGATGCCTGGTATATCAACCCGCAGTATTTACCTGACGATGTCGACCCGCAAGGGCTCGAACTGTCTGTGGGCTACAAGCCTAAAGTCGATACCGGCAGCTTTACCTATGCCAGCAATGCAGTCGTGGTGGCGGTAGACCCGCGCACTGGCGGCGTGGAGGTGTTGAAGTACGTTGTGGTCGAGGATTGCGGCGTCATGATCAACCCCATGATTGTTGAAGGCCAGACCATAGGCGGGATTGCGCAAGGGATTGGCACCGCTTTGTACGAAGAGATGCCGTACGACGAGTTTGGCCAGCCGCTGGCCTCCACGTTGGCAGACTATGTGATGCCGGGTGCCTGCGAAGTGCCCAATATTCATATCGAACACATGGAAAGCCCGTCGCCCAATACCGAATTTGGTGCCAAGGGCATGGGCGAGGGGGGGGCGATTGCGCCACCCGCCGCCATTATGTCCGCTATCAATAATGCCTTGAAGTCCACCGGTGCCAAGGTATCTCATACCCCGGTCACACCGCATCGACTGCTGAGCGCGATTCGTGCCGCAGCTGCGCAAACAACCCAGCCCGTGTCGGAGGTTCAGGCATGAAGGCCGCCAAGTTTGAATACGAACAGGCCCAGAGCCTGAAACAGATCCAGGATGCCTTTGGCAGTGACCCGTCGGCGGTACGCCTGATGGGGGGGAGCCAGTCCCTGGGCCCCATGCTGAATTTACGTCTGGTGCGTCCAGGCCGCGTGCTGGATGTGTCGGCCGTGCCAGAATTGCGTCAGGTCTCGGCCAAGAATGGCTTGCTGCGCATCGGCGCAGCGGTCACCCATGCCCAGATCGAAGACGGCATTCACGAGCTGCTGCGTGGCCACATGATGCAAAAAGTGGCAGGCCGTATTGCTTATCGGGGTGTACGTAATCGCGGCACTTTGGGCGGCAGTCTGGCCCATGCCGATCCAGCCGCAGACTGGGTGCTGACCTGTGCCGCTTTGGGTGCACGTGTCAATGTGCGTGGTCCGCAAGGCAGCCGCACCGTTCCCATGAGCGAGTTCATGGTGGCCGCCTACACCACCGTGTTGGAAGCGGGTGAGTTTATCGAGTCGGTAGACGTCCCTGAAGTGTCTGGTTCGGCTCGTTGGGGCTACTACAAATTCACCCGCAAAGTGGGTGAGTTCGCGGATGCCAGCTGTGCTTGCTATTTCGACTCGGCCACGCGCACGGCGCGAGTGGTGATCGGAGCCATGGAAGGCGCACCGCGTTCCTTACCCGAGCTGGCCGTGAAGGTAGCCTCGCAAGGCGCAGCCGCCTTGGCAGGCGACACAATTGCAACGGCCTTGCAGCCGTATCTGGCACACAGGGACGAGGCCCATCAGGTGCTGTTCCGTACGGTAGTAGAGCGCAGCGTGCAGCAGGCGCTAGGCGTGAAAGGTTAAGACATGGCAGAAATCTCGATTCAAGTTAATGGCCGCCAGCAAAAGCATGAGGCCGAGCCACGTACCCATCTGGGTGATTTCATCCGCGAGAAAAGCCGGCTGACTGGCACCAATCTAAGCTGTGAACACGGTGTGTGCGGTGCGTGTACGGTACTGGTCGATGGCCGTCCGGTGCGCTCCTGCATTACTTTTGCCGGTGCATGCGATGGGCATGACGTCACCACGGTTGAGGGCTATAACGACGACCCGATCATGAGCCGTCTGCGTACGGCGTTCTCGGAAAAACACGCTTTGCAATGCGGCTTTTGTACGCCCGGCATGTTGGCCACCAGCCGCGACATTGTGTTGCGCCTGCCTGATGCCGACGAAGCTCGTGTGCGTATTGAACTGTCCGGCAATATTTGCCGTTGCACTGGCTACCAAGGCATTACGGCCGCGATTCTGTCTGTGCTGCAAGCCTTGCGCGATCAGCCGGATGCCCAGATTGAGGCTTTGCGGGCTGCTGTCGTTCAGGATGTGCAGCAAGATTGGACGCAAAACGGGTTCACCACGTTTGAGGCCGTGCAGGAAGAGGTGCAGGCTCCTGCTCCAGTGGCGGCCGCTCCGGCGGCGTCCGGTAGTGCTGACAAAGGCAAGGGCCAGGCGATTCAGGGTGGCTTTGAAGCCCGATTCCCGGCAGACCAGGTCTGGGCCTTCATGAAAGATCTGCCCAAGGTGGCGGGGTGTTTGCCCGGTGCCATCATTGAATCCCAGGAAGGGGCGACGGTACAAGGCAAGATCGCTATCAAGTTTGGCCCCATGTCGGCGGCTTTCAAGGGCAATGCCACGTTGGAAGAAGACAACGACCGCCGCGCGGCGGTGTTGCGTGGCGAGGGTGTGGATTCCTTGAGCCAGTCGCGTGCCCGTGGCGATGTCAGTTACCAGGTTCTACCCGAAGGCGATGATCGCAGCCGAGTAGAAGTGGAACTGGTGTATTCGCTGCAAGGGCCATTGGCACAGTTTTCGCGTTCCGGCCTGGTTCAGGATTTCGTGCGCCGCATGATTGCAGAGTTTGGCAAGAATGTGAACCTGCGCCTGGAAAAACCGCTGGCCGAAGGCGAGGAGCCGGTGGTGGCCGAGTTCAATCCGGTCAAGATGTTCTTCAGCATTTTGTGGGATCGCTTCAAGGGACTTTTCCGGCGCTCATAAGCGCATAGACGACGCA
>JBQEAN010000038.1:16476-25243 GCA_052109075.1 Alcaligenes sp.
TTGTGGGATCGCTTCAAGGGACTTTTCCGGCGCTCATAAGCGCATAGACGACGCAAGACGATAAATAGAACGGGGGTAAGGAGATGACAGAGCACTATGCTTTGGGGGGACGTGTTCGCCTCGCAATCGGGGCCACCTTGTTGTTGAGCACGTGGGGGGTCGCCGCACAGCCGCTGAATGTGAAGCTGGATTGGACCCCATGGGCCGTTCATGCACCGTTTCATCTGGCGGTGGAGAAAGGCTGGTTCAAACAGGCTGGCCTGGATGTGCGGCTGGAAGATGGCAATGGTTCGGTAACAGCCGTGCAGATCGTTGGCGGTAGCGACCGTTTTGATGTGGGCCAGGCCGCGCTGGCCTCGATGGTAATTGCCCGCAGCAAGGGCTTGCCGGTTAAAGGGCTGGCAACGTTTGCCACGTCCAGCGATATTGGCGTCTTGGTACCCGAGGATTCCGACATCACCGGTCCGGAAGGCTTGAAGGGCCGCAAGATCGCCTACACCGCCGGTTCGTTGGAAGCACCGTTTGTGGATGCGTTCCTGGCGGCAGGCGGCTTGCGTCGTAGTGATGTGGATTTGCTGAGCGTGGATGCGGCTGGCAAGGCGGCGACCTACGCGGTGGGCCGGGCTGATGCGGTCATCTCCACCATCCCTTTTGTATTGGCCTCGGTCTCGCGTCAGCGTCCGTCCAATGCGATTCCCTTCGCCCGACATGGCCTGGATATGGTCAGCTTTGGCTTGTTCACCAGCGAATCCAAGCTGGCCAGCCGTGGGCCCGAACTGACAACATTCTCCAATGTGGTGGCCAAGTCCTGGAACTACATTTACAGCGGTCACGAGCAAGAGGCGGTGGACGCGATTGTGGCCCAGCGCCCCAATGCGCGTCTGGATAAAGCCATTTTGCTGGACCAGCTGAACATTCTTAAAACCTATTTTGGTCCGGCGGTGGAGCAGGGCAGTATTGGTGTGAACCAGGCTGCTGATTGGGACAAGACTATTGCGACTCTGGAGCGTGTGGAGCTGATCCCCTCTGGCCAGAAAGTCACGGACTACTACCAGTCCGGCGTGGTCACCCCGCAATCCTTAAGCAGTCTGGAGCTGAAGTAATGGCAGCGCGGGTTCTTTCTCAAGATGTGCGCAAGCGCTTTGAGGGCACGCGAGATGTGCTGGCCTTGGATGGCATCAACGTTGATATTCAACCCGGTCAGTTCATCAGTATTCTGGGCCCCAGCGGCTGCGGGAAAAGCACGTTTCTGCGCTGTGTGGCGGGGCTGGAAAGCATTAGCAGTGGTTCCTTGACGGTGGATCAACAGCCTGTCATTGGCCCACCTGATCAGGTGGGCATGGTGTTTCAGCGAGATGCCTTGCTGGAGTGGCGCACTATTCGCGACAACATCCTTTTGCCGCTGGAGTTTGCTGGCAAGCGCACGGCGGACTATCTGGACAAGGTGGACTCCTTGCTAGCCTTAACGGGCCTGTCTCAGTTTGCCGATAGCTACCCGCGTCAGTTATCGGGTGGCATGCGCCAGCGTGCGTCGATCTGCCGTGCATTGGTGGACGATCCGCGCTTGTTGCTGATGGATGAGCCCTTCGGTGCGCTGGACGCCTTGACGCGCGACAACATGAACGCAGAGTTGCAGCGCATCTGGATGAAAACGGGCAACACCACCTTGTTTGTGACGCACGGCATTGCCGAGGCTGTGTTTCTGGCCGATACCGTGCTGGTGTTCTCGTCTCGTCCAGGGCGCATTTTGGAGAAAATCCAGATCGATTTTCCTCGTCCACGTCCTCTGTCCTTGCGTGAGACTCCCGAGTTTGGACGCCACGTGGCGCACATCCGTCAATTGTTCGGCATTGCCGATGCTGCGGGAGACAGTCATGAATAAAGCGTTGCGTTCTATCCCCTCCTGGCTGGCGGCTTTAATTTCTACGGTCGTGGTGCTGCTGGCTTGGGAACTAATTTGTTGGCTGGGGCAGGTGCGTGAAGTTATTTTGCCGCGCCCTTCGCTGATTCTGAAGGATTTGTATGGTGAATTGGGTTGGTATATGGGCCAGGCGCTTTACACGCTGGGCGTCACCTTGGCTGGATTTGTATTGGCCGCCGTAGGTGGCGTGCTGATTGCGGTTGCTTTGGTGGGCTCGCCCCTGTTCGAGCGGTTTTGCTATCCCCTGATTGTGGGCTTTAACAGTATTCCTAAAGTTGCCCTGGCCCCCTTGTTTGTGGTTTGGATGGGAACGGGTTACGAGCCCAAAGTGGCCATCGCCTTTCTGATTGCTGTCTTTGCTGTGATTGTCGATACAGTGCAGGGCCTGCGCTCGGTCTCCCCCGACATTCTGGACCTGGGCCGGGTTTTGAAAGGCGGACCTGTTGCCTTGTTTTTCAAAGTGCGTTTGCCCTCTGCTTTGCCTTCCATCATGGCGGGCCTGAAAGTGGCCCTGTCCCTGGCCTTAGTGGGGGCCATTGTGGGTGAGTTTGTGTCCTCGCAGCGCGGTCTGGGCTTTGTGATTATGAGCGCCCAAGGGGTGTTCGACACAGTGCGGGTGTTCTCCGCCCTGTTTATTTTGGCCGTCATGGGATTGGTGCTGTATTTCCTGCTTGATGCAGTTGAAAAGCGCGCTACTCGTTTTCGGTCCAACTAGATTTCAACCAACTTCAACGCAGAAAACCTGGGGGATTGATGCAATCTTTACTCAAATTATCAAGGGCGATCGACAGCCTGAATCGACTATGTGGCCGCACGGTCATGTGGTTGGTTCTGCTGGTGGTGGTGATCAGCTCCTACAACGCTATCTCACGGAAGTTTTTTGACTCCAGCTCCAATGCTTGGCTGGAGGTGCAGTGGTACCTATTTGGCGCCTTGTTCTTGCTGACCGGTGGCTACACCTTTTTGCGTAACGAACACGTACGCGTGGATGTGTTGGCCTCGCGCCTGTCCGAGCGCAAACAGATCGTGATCGAAACGATATGTGTTTTGCTGTTCATGCTGCCTGCCTGTATCGCCATCATGGTCTTGTCCTGGCCGGTCTTCATGGACTCTTATCTGAGCCAGGAAGTGTCCTCGAACTCCGGTGGCCTGATCCGCTGGCCTGCCAAGCTGATTATTCCTATTGGTTTTGCCCTGATGACCCTGCAGGGGATTTCACACCTGATCAAGTGCATCGGTTTTCTGCGCGGTGTCTGCCCCAACCCCAACAAGAAGTTGCAGGAAAAAACACCGGAAGAATTGCTGGCTGAAGAAATTGCGCAGCAAGCACAAGCCAAGTTCGAGCATCAACACAAAGGCTGAACCAGATCATGATGGATTTATTTGTCGCCAATATGGCGCCGGTGATGTTCGCATCACTGATTATGTTCCTGCTGCTGGGTTTCCCGGTGGCCTTTGCCCTGGCCGCCAATGGCATGGTGTTTGGCTTGATTGGCGTGGAAATGGGCCTGTTTAACTGGTCTTTGTTCCAGGCTCTACCGCTGCGGGTGTTTGGCATCATGGCCAATGACACCTTGCTGGCTATTCCCTTCTTTACCTTTATGGGTTTGATTCTGGAACGTTCGGGCATGGCGGAAGACCTGCTCGACACGATTGGCCAGTTGTTCGGTTCTATGCCGGGTGGTTTGGCTATTGCCGTGGTAGCCGTAGGTGCCATGTTGGCCGCGACCACCGGCGTTGTGTCGGCTTCGGTCATCTCCATGGGCCTGATTTCCCTGCCCATCATGCTGCGTTACGGCTATAGTCGTAGGCTGGCAACCGGCGTCATTGCTGCATCGGGTACCTTGTCGCAGATTATTCCGCCTTCGCTGGTGCTGATCGTGCTGGCCGACCAGCTGGGTCGCTCGGTAGGTGATATGTACCGTGGTGCCATGGTGCCTGGTATGGTGCTGACCGGTACTTACCTGGCCTACATCCTGGTTCTGGCTGTGCTGCGTCCCAAGGATGTGCCGCCGATCCCAGTTGAACACCGTACCTATTCCGAGCCCAATGGACGTTCGGGTGCCCGCTCCTTGTGCGTGCTCTTGTTGATCTCTCTGGTGGCTGGCTATGTACTGGACGAGTTCTGGATTGACCCCAATGGCCCGATTGATGAGAAAGTCATCATCGGCATCTTGCTGGTCGGGGGCGTGGCTTTCTTGCTGGCCTTACTCAATAAGTGGCTCAAGCTGGGTTTACTGTCGATTCTGGCCGAGCGCGTGGTGTTTGTGATGATCCCGCCACTGGGTCTGATCTTTCTGGTGCTGGGTACGATCTTTTTGGGTATTGCCACGCCAACCGAAGGCGGGGCGATGGGCGCAGTGGGTGCCATCCTGATGGCGGTTAGCCGTCGTCGCCTGAGCATAGACTTGCTCAAGCAAGCTATGGATACCACCGCCAAGCTGTCCTGCTTTGTGATGTTCATCCTGATCGGTTCCACCATTTTCTCGCTGACGTTCCGTGGCGTGGATGGCGACCTGTGGGTAGAGCACTTGCTGATTGACCTTCCCGGCGGTGAATATGGCTTCCTGATCCTGGTCAGTGTACTGGTGTTTGTGTTGGCCTTTTTTCTGGATTTCTTCGAGCTGGCTTTCATCATCGTGCCCTTGCTGGCACCGGTAGCCGACAAGATGGGTATCGATTTGATCTGGTTCGGCGTGATCTTAGCCGTTAATATGCAAACATCCTTTATGCATCCACCATTTGGCTTCTCACTATTTTATTTACGCTCGGTGGCGCCTAAAGACGATTACATCGACAAAGTGACTAAAAAGAAGATCGCAGGGGTGGCTACCGGCGACATCTACTGGGGGTCCGTGCCGTTTATCGGCATCCAGATTGTGATGATTGCCATTGTGCTGTTGTTTCCCGGCATGGTGACGCACTACAAAGGGACCGGAGCCAAAGTGGACCCCAGCACGGTCACCATAGAAATGCAGGACGAATACGGCGCTGACATGAATCCCTTCGATGATTCGGGCGATGGCGGCATGCCGGTATTCAAGTAAACATAGGAAAGGTAGGAGACGAGCATGGAGAGCCTGGATGTTAGGGTACTGCGGCAGTTGCATGACTGGCGCACACAAGGTCGCGACGCCATTCTGGTGACGGTTGTGCAGACCTGGGGCTCGTCTCCACGGCCTGAAGGTTCCATCATGGCGCTGGAAAAGGCCGGGGCCGTGGTCGGGTCTGTCTCGGGTGGTTGCATCGAGGACGATTTGATTCGCGCCTATCACGATCCCCAAGGCGCTGACCCGCGCTTGCACGGTGATGCTCGTCCCCAGTTGCTGACCTATGGCATCAGTGCCGATGAAGCCCATCGTTTTGGCCTGCCTTGCGGTGGCACGATTCGTTTGCTGGTGGAGTTCAATCCTTGCCCAGAAGCGTTGGCGCACGTGCTGGCCTTGCTGGATCAGCGCCATCTGGTGCAACGCCATGTGGATCTGCAAACAGGCCAGGCCTGGGGTAGCGCCACGCGGGTGCCAACGGCCTTGCATCTTGGTCAGGAGCATTTATCGTTAACGTTTGGTCCCGCGTATCGGCTTTTGCTGATCGGGGGCGGGCAGTTGTCTGAATATGTGGCCACCATTGCCCTGTTCAATGGCTTTGATGTGACGGTGTGCGACCCGCGCAGCGAGCATATTCAAGGCTGGAGCGTGGCTGGGGCGCGTGTGGTCACTGGCATGCCTGATGACGAGGTCATTGCGTGCGTGCCGGATCGGCGCACCGCGATTGTGGCTTTGACGCACGACCCCAAGCTGGATGATATGGCCTTGCTGGAAGCGCTCAAGAGCAGTGCCTTCTATGTGGGGGCGATTGGCTCGCGGCGTAATAACCAGAGCCGGCGCGAACGGCTGGCTGAATATTTTGACCTGACGGCCGAGGAAATCGGTAGGCTCAAAGGTCCGATTGGTTTATATATAGGCAGCAAGACCCCGGCAGAGATTGCTGTCAGCATCATGGCCGAGATCATCGCTATTAAAAATGGGGTGGATGTGCCGCGTGAATTGTCGGTCGGGTCGGTTAAGGACAGGCAGGAGCAACAGTCGGTCTAGGCATTGGGACACGCCAGCAGGCACAGTTCTGCATTCCGGGGATTCACATTAAGATAAGAGAACGGGCGTGACCCGTTCTTTTTGTTGCCGGGCCGCCCCAAGACTAAGGATGTTTCCACCCGGGGCTGCAGGCAGGCGTTAGCCTGCGCGGCGTAAGACGTTTTTATTTCTGTCCTTGTGAGCCTGCCATGTCTTTCGTGTCCCAGTATGGTTTTTTGCCCCTGAGTGCAGCCCCGGGAAAGCAGGCGCTGTACAGCCCGGTGCAATGCGCCAGCATGGATGCGGCTGCACCGGGTTTTGGGGTCTCGATCCAGCAGTTGATGCAGGCTTGCGCCCATGCTGTGGCGCGCGCTGTACAACGGCATTGGCCGCAAGGGGCGGTGCTGTTTTTATGTGGGCCGGGCAATAACGGTGGCGATGCCTTGGTGGCCGCGCAGATATTGCGCGAACAGGGGCGGGTCGTCTCTGTCTTTAGCTTGGTCGATCCGTCGGCACGGCAAGGGACCGCGGCCTGGGCGCAAACACAATGGCAAGGCCGTTGGGAAAGCCAGTGCCCGGATTTTCGGCGCTTTTCGGTGGTGGTGGATGGTCTGCTGGGCGCGGGTCTGGACCGCCCCGTGGAGGGCGAGACAGCAGCCCTGATACAGGCCCTGGCCGCGTCCAAGGTGCCCGTCTGCGCGATTGATGTGCCCTCAGGGCTGGATGGGGCAAACGGGCAGGTACGTGGTCTTGTTGCCCCAGCTTCCGTGACGGTGAGCTTTGTGCGCTACAAACCGGGGCATGTGCTGTATCCAGGGCGGGATTTGTGCGGAAAGCTGGAGCTGGCTGATATTGGTATGCCCGCCCCGGCTTTGCAAGAGGCCACTACCTGGCTGAATGAACCGACGCTGTGGCGCCGCTATTTGCCGCAGTTAGGCGCCCATAGCCATAAATACACACGCGGCCATGCATTGGTTGTCGGTGGCGATCGCATGACCGGAGCCAGCCGTCTGGCGGCCCGTGCCGCCCAACGTGCTGGGGCAGGGCTGGTCAGCATGGCTGTGCCGCTATCGGTCTGGCCTGTGTATGCCTCAGCCTTGGACAGCATCATGGTGTCTCCCCTGGACCAGAGCATCACTCAGGACGAGCGCATTCGTGCCTGGTTGGTGGGGCCAGGGGCAGGGCTGGGCGAAGAAACCCGCCGCTTGACGCTGGCGCTGCTGGCTACAGGGCGGCCTTGTGTCTTGGATGCAGATGCCATCAGCAGTTTTGCGGCGCAGCCCCAGCAATTGCTGGAGGCGGTGCATGAGCATTGCGTCTTGACCCCTCATTCGGGGGAGTTTGCCCGTGTGTTTGATGCGCAGTTGGATCGATTGGAAGCAGCGCGTCTGGCGGCTCGGCAATGCGGGGCTGTGATGGTGTTGAAGGGGGCGGACACGATTATTGCTGCACCGGATGGGCGGGCTTTGATCAATGCCTGCGCGCCGCCCTGGCTGGCTACCGGTGGTAGTGGTGATGTGCTGGCAGGGCTGGTGTGTGGTTTGCAGACTCAAGGCATGCCTGCCTTTGAGGCGGCGGGTGCCGCTGTCTGGCTGCATTCGCAGGCCGCTTTGGAGTTTGGCCCTGGTTTGATTCCAGAGGACCTTTTGCAGGTTTTGCCGCGTGTCTGGCAGCGGCTCCTGGCAATGGAATAGGCCCTGCGTTTTACTTGCGGGGTGCGCGCTGATAGGCCAGCGCCACAATGCCACTTAACACGACGGCTCCGCCCAGCAATTGGGTGGAATTCAGGGTTTGCTTCAAAATCAGCCAGCCCAGTATCAGAGAAGCGACGGGCTCCATGTTCATGAAGGGGGCGTTGCGAGTCATGTCCAGCCGTGGAGCCAGCACAAACAGCGTCACAAAACCGGTGCTATACAGCACACACACCAGAGACAGGGCGAACCAGCCGATGGCATCGTTGGGTAGGGACGAGCCGCCTGGTAGCAGTCCCAACGGGCTAAGTGCGATCAGACACACCAGTGTCTGACTGATGGTACAGAAACTGCGTACCAGACCGGGCAAGGGGGCCAGTTTATTTTCTGTAATCCACAGGCCAATAGCAAAGGCTAGCGCGGTCAGCAGGCTGCACACCACGCCTAATATCCATTGGGAATCTACTGTTGCACCCGAGATCAGGCTGGGTGCGTCCAGTGCCAGCAGCAGGCCGCCCAGAATGGCCAACATGATGATCGATGTCTTGCGAGTAGGCCGGTGTCCACCCAGCACCCAGGTCAAAATGGCCAGCAGAATCGGGTACATATTGGCGACCAGCAAAGCCAGGGCCACCGGAATGCGGGCAATCGAGGAGTAAATCAGCATGCACTGCACGGTGATGAGGGCACCAAGCAGCAACTGCCAGCTTATGTAGGGGCGTGGGACATACAAAGCCTGCTTGCGCCAGATCAGCAACAGGGTCAGGGCCAGGGTGGCTGCCGCCGAGCGGAAAATAACCGAGATGATCAGGCCGGTACCGTGGTCCAGCGCTACTTTGGCTGCAATGTGGTTGGCGGCGAAGGAGCTGCCCAGCAATAACAGCAGCATGATGGCAAGGTGGCGGGGCAGTAAAGCGGAGGCTGTTGCGGGAGGCATGCTACTTGTTTCAAGTTTAAAGTATGGGCAGGTGCTTTATTGTTGTCCGGCCTGTCACTTGCCGCAAGTGCTGATTGTCAAAAGAGGCGGCTGGCCCGAGCAGGTGGCGGTGCTACTATGTGGAGCGATATCCATGTCCACCGAG
>JBQEAN010000038.1:25343-33425 GCA_052109075.1 Alcaligenes sp.
CTGGACGATACCTTGGCCGCCTTGAATGCGCACCCTAATATTGAGGTACGACTGTTCAACCCTTTTGTGCTGCGCTGGCCTAAGTCGTTGGGTTTTCTGACGGACTTCTCCCGCCTGAACCGGCGTATGCACAACAAGTCTTTCACCGTGGATAACCAGGTCACCATTATTGGTGGACGCAATGTGGGTGATGAGTACTTTGGTGCTACCCAGGACGTCTTGTTTGCAGACCTGGATGTAATGGCCATTGGTTCTGTGGTGCAGGACGTGTCCAAGGATTTTGACCGTTACTGGGCCAGCCAGTCTGCCTATCCGGTAGACAGACTGATCAATACCGGCGGCCCGGAGGCCCTGGTGTCTTTCAAGAACCAACTGGATGAAGCAGAGGCCCAACCGCGCGCCAAAGACTATCAGACCGTACTGCGTGAATCGGACCTGGTCAGCAATCTGGTGCAGGGCGAGCTGGATTTCCAGTGGGCGCGCACCTCTATGGTTAGCGATGATCCGGCCAAGGCCTTGGGTCCTGTGAATCCCGAACAATTAATGGTCTGGCAAATGGACCATTTGCTGGGCAAACCCACTAGCCAGGTGGATCTGGTGTCCTCTTACTTTGTACCAACTGCGGCAGGGGTACGCGCCTTTGAGGACATGATGGCCAGGCCAGGAATGCGGGTACGTATTCTGACCAACTCGCTGGCCGCCACTGACGTTACTGCGGTTCATGCGGGCTATGCCAAACGCCGCAAGGCCTTGCTGGAAGCGGGTGTGCAGCTGTGGGAATTGCGGCCTACCCTGGACAAACCGACCCGCCATGGCTCCGGGCCTTTTGGCAGCTCCGGCTCGGCCTTGCATGCCAAGACCTTTGCGGTGGATGGCAAACGCTTATTTGTGGGCTCGTTTAACTTTGATCCGCGCTCGGTCAATTTGAATACTGAGTTGGGTTTTATTATTGAAAGCCCGGAAATGGCCCAGGCCCTGTCCAAGGGGTTCGACCAGACCTTGCCTTACCGCAGCTATCGAGTGGAACTGGATGAACAAGGGGAGCTGGTCTGGATTCAATTGAACGAAGACGGCACCCAGCGTTTGTTCCATACCGAACCCGATGCCAGTATTTGGCGGCGGGCCGGGGTGGGCTTCTTGTCTATCTTACCCATTGAGTGGTTGCTGTAGCTCATCAGGGGGCATTGCAATTCAAGACGCTACGTTGGATTGCTAGACATTCAGTTTTTGCACAGCAGTGCGGCGTACCTGAATCCAGTCGGCGTAGCGATATAAGCCGTACGTTTCCATGCTTTGCTCGGCCAGATTCCATTCTTGTAAAGCGTGGCCGTTCTCGCCCAATGCCATCCAGGCGTCTCCCCGCACGCAGTGCAGCTCGGAGCTCAGGATGTTGATGGCATAGCGCAGGCCCTGAGCGGCGGCTTTGTCCAGCCAGGGCATGGCCTCGTTGCTGCGGCCCAGGCGAATCAAGGCGCGGGCAATACGGCTCATCAGACCATCGGTACTGATGGGCAGGCCGTATTGGGCCGTTTGCACGCAGTCGAGCAAGGCTTGCAGGCTGGATTCGCGACCATGCAGCATAACTTGGCAGTAGTGCAGGAAGGAGCGGCTTAACGCTGACCAGGGCTCAGGGTTATGCGATTGCTGCAGCTCTTGCAAGGACAGCTCGGCCACTTGCTGGCAGTCATCCAATTGCTCCATCAGGTAGTACGACTGCATCACAAATAGATGGGTGATGGCGCGTAGTGAAAAAGCGGTATCCGAACGCAGGCTTTGCAGGGCCAGAACGGCGTGCTGCTGGGCCGCATCCATATCGCCTTTCAAGGCCAGGGCGACACTCAAGGTGCCCAAGGTAATGGATTGGGGGAAATGTTCGGCAATGGCCTGACGGTTGTTCTGTTCTCTCAAGTCGTCAAACACGGCCAGACTCAGGTTCAGCGTCTGGATGGCGTTGTTGACATTGCCTTTCCACAGCTCGTGCTGGCCAATGGCGTACAAGGCCCAACTGCGGTTCTGGTCATGGCTGGTTTCATTGGCCAGGGCCAGTAGCTGGCGGGCTTTTTGCAAGGCTTGTTCAAAGTTGCCTTGTGCTTGAAAAGCAGACCAGGCGGTCCACAGGCTGATCATCACCTGGTCCGAGTCCTGTTCGTCTTTGAGCTCGTGCCCCAGCTCGTAGGCCATCGCGGTGGAGGCGGAGGCCGGGCCGTATAGCGAGGATTCAATGGCGCCTTGCAACATGCGGCACTCAAACTGCAGAGTCTGGCGTACTTGCAAGTCATCAATCAATTCGCTGCGATTCAACGAGCGTTGCAGGTACTGGCTGGACTGACGCAGCTCGTTTTGTGCCAGCGCTTCTCGGGCAGCACGTTGCCACCAGAAAGCGGCTTCTGCTCTTTCGGCCTCGCATAAATGCTTTGCAATATGTTCGGGCGGATGGCGACGGCGTATGCCGTGTTGGGCGATGGCATGGTGGGCTTGCCGCAGTTCGTCCTGCATGGCTACACGTTCCAGCGCCTGTGCGACCAGGGGCAGGCAGGATACTTGTTTGTCCTGCAGATCGATCAGGTCCAGAGTTGCCAGCGTGTCCAGCCCGCTGCTGAGGGCGGTTTGGTCCAGGCGCAGCATCAGGGCCAGCTCGTCGATGGCTGTGGCTTGCTCAGACAAAGCAATGCTGGCCAGAATGTGGCGTGTGGCGGGCAACAGGCTGTGATATTGGGTACAGATCAGGTCTGTCAGGCACCAGGCATCGCTGGACTCGATATTCAGCTCGTGGCAGCGCAGCAACTCATTGGCATGGCCTGGATTGCCCGCGCTTAATTTAACCAGACGGCTGCGTTTGTCGCGGGCCAAGCGTTGAGCGCGCTGACCACTTAACAAGCTATTGATGCTGGAACGATCCAGCGCTCGCAGGCTCAGGTGCTCCGCCCGCTCCAGACCGTGGCCGGGCTTGCGACTGGTAGTCAGCAGCAAGGTCGGATGACGCGGAGCGGTATGGGCCAGCAAACGGATCAGGCGGTGAGTAGGCGGGTCGGCCCACTGTACGTTTTCAATAATCAGCAAACGGCGACGGGGCGAGTTGCCCGGCCCGCTCAGCAGATTGAATAACAAATCCATATGCGCCGTGGATGGCTCATTGAGCTCCTGTTCTTCGGGGCCGCTGTTCAACCACTGATGCAAGGACTGGGCCTGCTTGGGACCAATGTCTAGCGCCGCTTGCAAGGTCTGTATTGAAAAGGGATCGCAGGGCTTGCTGGTTTGCGTGGTGATGTGGTCGGCAATCTGCTTGTGCAGCCACTGGCGAATAGGGTGCCAGGCGACCCGGCGTTTATCTTCACGGCAGTGCAGCAGAATGCAGTGGTGTGCCGTTTTCTGAACATAATCGGCCAGCGAATGCACCAGCAAGCTTTTGCCAATATGGGCGCGGCCATGAATCGCAATATGATGCAAAGCGCGGTTAGGCCCGATGTTGGACCAGGCCAGTACCAGATGGTCGAACTCTTGCGAGCGACCATACACGCGGCTGGTCAAACGGCTATGGTCAATTTCCGAAGGGCTCAGGTTCAGCCACAGCGCGTCGCTCTGGCGGCCCAGCGGGCCTTGAATATTCTTGGTGTCCAGGCGCAGTGCCGCTTGTGGGCTGATACGTGGTGCACCGGGGACAGAATCCCAGCTCAAGGGCAGCACAATTTGCGCCAGTTGGCCCCAGGGGTCGGGATAGGCACTTTGGTCATCCATCGCTAAATCTGCATGAATGGCGATACTTATTTTGATGTGCTCGTCCATGCGCAGTGTGGCGGCCGCACGCGCCAGTTCAGCGGCCTGGCTGACCGGCGACTCCTGCAGTTCGGGATAACCGAAATAGGCGATCAGTTGATTGGGGCCAGCCTCGCAAGGCCAGCCGCCGTGATGCTCAATTAAACGTTGCAAGGCCTGACGGTTTTGTTCCAGCAGAGTGCCGCCTTGTTCGCGGGCATGGCGATGGCTGGGCTCAAAGCGCAAGCAAAAGCCAACAGCGGCCAGGGGGCGAAGACGCAGCATGACCGGCGTAGGCAAGGCCGTGGCGGTCATCGTCAGAGGGCGCAGAGGCAAGTCCACCAGGCTGCGTGTCTGGGCGCTAGGCTCACAGCCCAGGCGATCTGCCAGCAGGACCGAGCACTGTTCGTAAGCGTGCAGGGCGGCTTCGTGCTGGTTCTCTTGCTTGAGCAGGCTAATCAGCTCCTGGTGCAGCTTTTCTTCTTCTGGCCAGATCAAGAGCCAGCGTTTCAAGTAGCTGATTGCTTGCGGGGCAGGCAGTGTGCTCAGGCCGGACTGTATATAACGGTCACGACATTGCGACAGAGTTTGTCGAATGTTTTGCTGTGTATCTTGTAACCAGTCTTGTAACTGTTCGCCATGATGCAGTTTGACCTGTCCCAGTAAGGGGCCCTGATACAGATTCAGGCGCTCCAGATCGCTTAGTGCAGGCTGGCTGGGGTGTTGCAGCAGGCTCAGTACATCGACCTGGGCATGGCTAGGGTCCAGCGCCAGTGTGTCGTTGGTAATGTGCAGGGCCTGATCACAGCCCTCAAAGGCGCGTCGCAAGGCATGCAGGGCATGACGCAAACGGGCACGACCCACACTGATGGGATCTTCGTGCCAGATTGTTTCAGCCAGCCGACTGCGGCTGAGGGGCTTGCCTTGCGCTAACGCCAACATGGACAACAAAATACGCGCTTTATCGTAATTAATGACTTGTGCGCGGGATTGTCCTTGTACCAGCAGTCGGTAAGTACCGAGCAGGTAAATTTGGGCCAAGTGCGAGGCAGAGGAAGGTAAAACATCCATGGGCTCGGGCTCGTATCAAGAGTTAAGCAATGATTGGGATAATGTATCCGATCCGTTTAATTTTTGTTTACTAACTCTTGCGAAAATAAACGCCTTGCTTGTTCAAGATTAAACCTTTTTGGGATTTCGCCGGCTTATCCCGTCGCAGGCTATGATGTGAGCTTGTCATTTCTCTGTGCTTCATCGCCTCTTCGTATGGCCGATCCCACACGTTCTTCGCTGCGCAAACAGTCCAAATTGCCTCTGTCGCTCAAGGTGAAATATACCTTGCGAGCGCGCTTGGAGCGTGGCGAATGGCCGGTGGGAACTCGTATTCCCACCTTGGAAGAACTGATGCAGGAATACGGGGTATCACGCGCCACGGTGCGGGCGGCTCTGGACGAGCTGGAGAATGAAGGGCTGATTGAGCGAACGCGTGGCAAGGGCACGTTCGTGATTGGGGATGTGGCGCAGGATCATTGGCTGATGTTGCCGACTAATTGGGACGCGCTTATCGAACATTTGACGCGTTTGGATTCGGTCATGGTGGAACTAGGCCATGGTGTTAGTGCCTTGCCCATCGAGATTACAGGGCAGAGTTTGCCCGATGAATACTGGTGGACCAGTCGTATCAATTACGCGGATGGCGTGGCGTACAGCCTCAATACGGTCTATGTGCTGGATCATGTAGCCCAGACTTTACAGCCTGAATTAAGCCGGGAACCTGTGTTGCTGGTGTTGAATCGACTGGGGCGCGAGCAGATTCATACTATTCGCCAGACTCTGACGGTGCGGGTAGCCGATGCGGATTTGGCGCGCCACTTGAATATGGATATAGGAATGCCGGTTGTACGAGTAATCCGCCTGATTCTGAACCGCTTTGAGCAATTGGTTTATGCGGCCCAGGTCTTTTACCCTGCCAAGTATCTGAGCATCCAGACCGAAATTTCCCCCGGCCCCTAAGCCTGCTATCCCAGGCGCGCTGCGCCTTCACAACACTTCTAGGTAAAAACACCAGGTTATCGGTCTTGTTGGCGAGGTGTACACTTTTTCCATAAAGTCCTAAAAATAGAACTTTATGACTTTATGGAAATCGGCACTGTCCTGGTGTCGGCTGTTTTTATCTGCTTGAAGGAGTTTTACGTGAAGATAACCATGCTTGGCACCGGCGCTGCGTTGCCTGATCCTGATCGTGCTCAGTCCTCTATTTTGGTGACGCTGGATAACGGCAAGAATTACCTGTTTGATTGCGGCGAAGGTTCCACGCGTCAGATGGTGAAGGCCAATATCAACCCGGCCGATGTGCCGTGGGTGTTTTTAAGTCATCTGCACTATGACCATGTGTGCGGCCTGCCATTTTTTGTGCTGTCCAGCTGGGTCTTTAATCGCGAAGGTCGCTTGAAAGTCTTTGGTCCCAAGGGCACTCAGGACTTTGTGGATCACTCTTTTGAGAACGGTGCGTTCCGGGTGGATATTCAGGCCCGCGCAGCCTATCCCGCCCGTCAGAAGAACATTGAAGCGGTGCGTCCCGAGGTCTTTGAAGTTGAGCCCGGCCTGATGTACGAGGACGAGGACGTCAAGATCTACATTGATGTGGTGGACCATATTCCTACCGAGATCACGGATTGCTTTGGTATCCGCATGGAAGCCGAAGGCAAAGTGGTGGCTTTCAGTGGTGATACGGCTCCTTGCGAGTCCATGATTCGTCTGGCTCAGGATGCGGATTTGCTGATTCACGAGTGTACGTTTCCTGAGTCTTTCCTAAAGCACCGCGCGGAATCGGGTGTGGGTACGTTTGCCCATACCAGTCCTTTGCAACTGGGCGAGATTGCCCGCCGTGCCAATGTTAAGAGTTTAGTGGCCACGCACTTTGGGCATTACGATTCAACCAGCCCGGTGATTAAACGTGCGGCCGCTAATCATTTGCCGGTAGATTTAATGGGGCCGGAGCGTCTGGATGAGGTCGCGCGGGATATCCGCAAGAGCTACAAGGGCGATCTGCGCTTGGCAACGGACTTAATGCGCATAGACCTATAAAAGGCGCGCGGGGGAGACAAGATGCAAGTTATGAAAAAAACACTGACGGGGCTGTTGGCGGCGCTATGTCTGGGGGCCGTGGGCACGGCTTGGGCGGACTATCCGGATCATCCCGTGCGGGTGGTGATTCCTTATCCGCCGGGGGCAGCGGGCGATATTATTTTCCGTATTCTGCAGCCTGAGTTGTCCCGTGAGCTGGGGCAGACGGTGATTACGGATTACAAGACCGGCGCGGGCGGTAATATTGGCACGCAAATGGTGGCGCGCTCTAAGCCGGATGGCTATACCTTGCTATTTTCGGCGACCAATAATTTTGTGATCAATCAGTTCCTGTACAAGAGCATGGGCTATGACCCATTCAAAGATCTGTATGTGATCAATAAGGTGGCCGATGCGGCGGCGTTGGTTTATGTGAATGGGCAGTTGCCGGTCAACAATATGGCCGAGTTTCGGGATTATGTTCAGCAGCGCAAGGGGATGGTGAATTACGGGACGCCGGGGGCGGGGACAACGCCGGAGCTGTCGGCCTGGAAGTTGTCCCAGGCTTTGGAGGGCGACATGCTGGGTATTCATTACCGCGGTTCAGCGCCTGGTATTCAGGCTTTGTTGAGCAATGAAGTGCAGATGTTTGTCAGCAGCTATGGTTTGGGGGCAGCTTTCTTGCCGGAGGGGCGCTTGAAGGCCTTGGCTGTGGCGTTGCCGGAGCGTTTTCCTGCTCTGCCGGATGTGCCCACGATGGAGGAGCTGGGCTACAAGGATGTGATCATCAGTAATTGGTGGGCCTTGGCGGTTCCTGCAGGCACGGATACGGAAATCGTGAGCAAGATTGAAGGGGCTTTGGATAAGGTGCTGGCTGACCCGGTGATTCGAGGCAAGTTGCTGGATCAGGGGTATTTGTTGTCCAAGGTTTCCGCTGATGAGTTTCGGGCGGGATTGCCGGCTGAGGCGGATTACTGGCACGACATTGTGAAAAGGGCGGGGATTAGTTTGGATTAATCATTCGCTTTTGTTTTTCGCTTAGTTTGCTTCGGTGGGATTTTGAGGCTGGTTTGTTTAAGTTGGGATGGTCAGCCACGTGAAGTGGCTAGGCTGTTGGATGAGGGGCTTACTTCTGGTCGCGCTGTTTGGGCTTTGTGTGGGGGCGAGGATGGTTTTCTTGTGGGGCCCCTGTCCGGCTTGTCTTGGCGGGGCCCTTGCCCACGCTGTGCGTGGGTGCCCTTGTCAGTGTGCCGGTGCGGGCGG
>JBQEAN010000039.1:0-26068 GCA_052109075.1 Alcaligenes sp.
AGAAAAAAAGGACGCCGCAGCGTCCTTTTTAAAAGCCCTTGGGCTGACAGGTTTTATTGGGGCTCTACGCCCACTTTCTTAAACAAGGCGGCCCACTGGGGCACTTGTTGTTCTACCTTGGCTTGCAAGGCGGCCGGGTTGGCTTCTTTTTCCATTATCGTGGCACCCAGGGTAGCCATGCGGCTCTGGAAATCCTTGTCGGCCATGCCGGTCTGCAACGCTTTCACCAAGGTATCCACTACGGGTTGGGGTGTGTCTTTAGGAGCCCACATGCCATGCCAGATACCCACTTCAAAGTCCTTGAAACCGGACTCCTGCATGGTGGGGACGTCCGGCAGGGTAGGGACGCGTGCTGGACTAGTGACGGCGTAGACCTTCACTTTGCCGGACTTGATCTGTTGGGTGGTGTTGGTGGTTTGGTCACACATGACGTCCACCTGCTTGCCCATCAGGTCGGCAATCGCCGGGGCCGTTCCTTTATACGGGACGGTCAGCAGCTCGATTCCCAGGGCTTCGGTGAGCATAGTGCCGCACAGGTGGCTGGCTGCACCAATCCCGGCGTTGGCCAGGGACACCTTGTCCTGATTGTCTTTCAGGTACTGCACCAGTTCCTGGATGTTGTTGGGTGGAAAGTCCTCGCGAGCAATGATGGTCATGGGCACATCGACCACCAGGCCAATGGGTGACATGCCATTGATGGCGTCGTAACCGGGTTTTTTATACAGCGACGGTGCAGTGGAAAAACCGATGTGCATCAGCAGGATGTTGTAGCCGTCCGGTTTGGCGCGTGCTACCTGGGAGGTGCCGATGGAGCCACCTGCCCCACCTTTGTTCTCGACCACAATGGTTTCACCCAAGACCGGTCGCATGGCTTCGGCCAGGGCGCGTGCCACGTTATCCGTGGGGCCGCCAGCGGCAAAAGGTACAACCATATTGATGGGGTGATCCGGGTAGCCAGCTGCCTGTGCGGTGACTGAGCAGGCTAGTGCCGCGCCCAGACTGACAAACAGCTTGTTTAATGCAACAGCCATGGTGCCTCCTTGATAAGGATTGCTTATTCTTTGGGAGATGCTTGGGTCCGGTCGCTTTGTGTTGCCACGCGCTGCGGGAGTGGCTTTTATTCTACTGAGGGTAGGCGCGTTTCTTTTTCAGGTCTAACCCTAGTAAGGGACCTAAATCGACTAGGGGAATATACGGGGGCGGGAGGGGGGGCAAGCCGTCGCCAGAGGCTGCGGCTTGCCGGAATGACTGCTTAGGTGGCAGCTGGTTTATGCAGTACCGGCGTCAGGTAGGCAATGATGGCGACCGTCAGTGCGGCAATGGCGATCAGGCTGCAAAACAGCACCAGCCCTTGATCCAGACCCAGATGGTCGGCCAGCCAGCCCAGTCCCAGAATGGGCAAAATGGCGCCCAGATAGCCGGTAATCAGATAGGTGGAGGTCAGCCCTGCCCGTTGATGTGGGGGCGAGACGCGTTGCACGATGGACATGCCGCCGTACATGCACAGGCCATGACCAAAGGCGGTCAGCAGCACGCACAGGATGAACAGCAGCGAAGAGCTGGCCCACAGATTGATCAGCAAGGCGATACAGGCCAGGGTGAAGGCCAGCAGCCCCACAATGACGCTGCGCTTGGCGGGCCAACGACGAATCAGCAACTGGAAACCCGAGGACAGGAACAAGATGATCCCGATGGATAAGCCGCTGGTTGCCGGGCCATGCCAAGGCACCATTTGTGCCATGAAGCTGGGTGCCAGGGACGCAAACAGGCTGAACATGGCAAAGGCGCAACAGGCGGATAAGCAGCCAATCAGATAGGGGCGACGTAGATGGGTAGCGGGCAAAGTCAGGCGCGGCATCCAGGTGCGCCAACTGCTCTTTTCCTGGGGCAGCGGCTGCTTGTTGGCGGGTGGCTTGATCTGAAACAGCGCGTAAATGGCCAGCACGCCCAGCAGCATGGACGGGATATAGCTGGAGAACAGCGGATTCGGTATCCATTGCGCAATCAGGCCGCCTACGACCGGGCCCAGGCCAAAGCCGAAGGCCAGCATCAGCGAGGTGGTGGCGGCCGCACGTTGTACGTCTCCGCCCCGGTTGACTTGCCCCAGGCCGATGGAGGCCGAGGTCACAATCATGCTGGAGGCCATCCCGATCATGATGCGGCTAAATACAAAGCTGCCCACGTCCCAGGCAAAGGCCGACAGGGTTACTCCGCTGGTGACCAGAATCAGGCCCGTGCGCAGTACAGGCATAAAGCCCTTCAGGTCGCTCAAGCGGCCCAGGAACAGCAGGCCCGTCAGACCGGCGGCCATATAGGCCACGTACAGCTGGGTGATGTGGCTGGCGTTCAGGTCCCAGCGGTCCTGGTACAGGGGATAAAGCGGGCTGGCCAGCGCCGTACCCATTACCCCGATACACATGGCGATGCTGATCCAGACGTAGGGGTTCCACTTGGTTTTCTTGCAAGCCAGGCGTGCAGCCGCTGGTTTGTCGGCGGCGGCCTGGAGGGCCGGATGGTTCAGGCTTTGCTCCACCCGTGCTGTTTGCAATGCTTGGGCGGCCGCGCTGGCGTGAAAGTCTTTGCAGCTTCGCGAATCCTGCCAGCTTTCGTGCAAGACCCATTGTTCGGGGGGCTGGTCTTTGCGCAATACATCAAAGCGTAGACAGGCACTGTTGGCGCGCGCTTGTTCAGTCAGCGAGCGTACATAGGCGTCCTGCTCCTGTGAGCCCAGATCGGAGAAATGGTAGTTTGTAGTGCGAAAGTACGTATCGCCCATACGGCGCAATCCTTGACAGCGAAATCATTCGGGACCATCAAGGATACTCTTTCGTGTCTGCACTGACATGGCAAATCGCTGACACTAGGCTGGCTGGCGCAAATCCAGATGTATATCAGCCACACGCAAAATTTCGGCCTCGTGGTCCGGGTCGCGCCAGGCATCCTCGCAGGCCATTTGATGCCAGCGTTGCATGGCGGGTAGCTCCAGCAAGCGGTTCATATAGTCCTGACAGACCTCATCCAGTTTCAGGCCATAGGTTTGTAGGCGAAATACCACGGGAGCATAAAAGGCATCAACCGCACTGAATCGTTCGCCAGCCAGGAAAGGACCACCAAAACGGCTCAGCCCTTCTTGCCACAGAGCTTGCACTCGTTCTAGCTCGCCTTGCAGACGCATATCGTGCTGATGGTGGTGGGCACGCAGGGCAACGGCAAAGGGGCACAGGTTACGTAGGTGGGAAAAATTGGCGTGCATTTCCGCGCTGGCGCTACGGGCCCAGGCACGAGTCAGGGGATCAATCGGCCAGACGCCAGGGTGTTGTTCGGCCAGGTATTCGGCAATGGCCAGACTGTCCCAGATGATTTGCCCATTGGCATGCAAGACGGGCACTTGGCCTGCCGGAGCCATTTCGTGAAAGACCAAGGTGCTAAAGGAGGGGCCGAAGTTGAACCAACGTACGTCAAAGGCTATGCCCAGGTGGCTCATCAGTAACCAGGGGCGCAACGACCAGGATGAGTAGTGAGGGTTGCCCAGAATCAGGGTATAGCTTTTGGAGGGGGTCATGGCGGCACGGTTTCACGAAGGTGGTGATGTTTGCACTGTAGTAGGCTTTGTTCTGCTTGGGTAGTACCAGAACTTGCTGGTCCTTTTGGTATGCTATTTTTTTGCTGATTTGTGGAGTTGTCCATGGCATATGACCTGGAAAAACGACTGGTAATTGGGCTGGCTTCCAGCGCCCTATTTGATCTGAGCCAGTCCCATCAGGTCTTTCTGGAACAAGGTGAGGCCGCTTACCGCGACTATCAGTTGGCGCGCGAGCATGACCCCTTGAAGCCGGGCGTGGCCTTTTCTTTTATCCGGCGTTTGCTGGCCTTGAATGATTTGTCCCCAGATGATCCTCTGGTCGAGGTGGTGCTGCTCTCGCGGAACGACCCCAATACAGGCTTGCGGGTGATGAATTCCATCCGTCATCACGATCTGGACATTACGCGGGCGGTCTTTCTGCAAGGGGGCGATCCCAACCCTTATATCCAGCCGCTGTCTATCAGTTTGTTTCTGTCGGCTAGCCAGGATGATGTACACCGGGCGGTGCAGCAAGGTTATCCAGCCGGTCAGGTCTTGAACTCTTCGTATGAGGACGCCTACGACGATCAACCTATCCGCGTGGCCTTTGATTTTGACGGGGTGATTGCGGATGACGAGTCCGAACGCGTCTATCAGCAAGAAGGGGGTTTGCCCGCCTTTTTCGAGCATGAAGTGCGTTTGGTGCAAAAGCCGCACAATCCCGGCTTGTTACAGGCTTTTTTGAAGAAGTTGGCACACATTCAAACCGTAGAGCAACAGCATCGGGAGCAGAACGGCGACTACGTGCCGCGTTTGCGGATTTCGATTGTGACGGCGCGCAACGCACCGGCCCACGAACGGGTCATCAACACGATGCGCAGCTGGGGCATTGAAGTAAATGAAGCCTTCTTTTTGGGCGGTATTGAAAAACGGCGTGTGCTGGAAGTCTTGCAGCCGCATATTTTCTTTGATGACCAGACCACGCACTTGATCCCCACGGCACTGACATTGCCGTCTGTGCATATCCCGTTCGGGGTAGTTAACCGTCCGCGTACAGAAGTGGTGGCGACAGAGAAAAAGAAAAGCCGGAAAAAGACGCAGCCAAAACCAAAGCAATAGATCAGGGGTCAGATTCGCCAAAGACAAAGCCGCGAACTGATTTGGAATCAGACGCGGCTGGATCGTAGTGGCACGGTGTCTTTAGACTTGCGCCAGGGAACGGCTGACGGCGCGGGCGGCAGGCTGGATCAAGCTGGCCAGCGCCTCGGGGTTGATGGCATCAAAACGCTCCAGGCTGCCCAGCAAGGTCAGGCTGCCGAAGATACGTTTGGAATCGTCAAAAATAGCTGCGGAAATACCGCCTATGCCCGGATTGATCTGTTCTTTGGTGACGCAATAGCCCGCACGACGCAGTTCCTGCATATGAGAGGAAAAGGCGGGCCAATCCTTGCCCAGTCTTTGCACATAATCCAGTTCCTGATTCTTCTCGTACAGACGGCGCAGGTGACGGGTGGGCAGGTAGGCGGTCACGATGCGGGCCGTGGAGCTGCGGAACATATCCATGGTGCGGCCCCGGCCAAACAGCAGTTCAAATCGCTCCGGACCGGTTTCTTGATGGGTGGTCAGGATGCGTTCGCCATATTGCTGGCCGATCAGCACATCCAGCCCGGTCTGCTCCACCAGGGAGCGCAACAAGGGGCGGCAGCGGCTGACCAGCGGATCGAATTCGCGGATCAGTAAATCCATTTCTATAAACCGGGGGCCGGGTGCATAACCTTCAGGGCTACGTATTAACAGGCCGCTATTGCATAACTCTTTCAGGTAGCGATAGGTGGTGGCGGGAGGGTAGCTTAGGCGGGTGCAGATAGTCTCCACATCCAGAACCGGCGTGTGTGCACCGTACAAGTCCAGAATTTGCAGCATGCGTCTTAGACTATTCATGTGCCCTCGTAGAAACGGAGTTATTGATTCTCTATTCTAACCACGCTCTGGCGTGTCAGTGGAGCGCAACAGCGGGCATTGCCCCGACCTACTGGTTTACACCTAAACCTTCGTGTTATTCGGAAATTATTCTCAGAATGCGGTAATAATCTTAAGAATCAACAGCGTCACCGTGCATTTTTTGCATGTGAACGCTCCCTTTTTGCAGCCGGGCTATGCTGTCACCTTGCCCGGCCTTTTTCGAGGCAGACATGGATCAGGCAGAACCCAGTCAGGTGTCTTCAGATATCAAGAATGTGCTGTTCATTATGTGTGACCAGCTGCGTGCGGACCACCTGTCCTGCTATGCCCCTGACGGTGTATTAAAGACACCGAATCTGGACCGTCTGGCGGCCATGGGTGTGCGCTTTGATCGCGCCTATGTGAATTCCGCTGTCTGTGGACCGTCGCGGGCCTCGTATTACACCGGCCGCTACCCTTTATCGCACCGGGTTACTTGGAACCGCGTCCCTCACCCGATTGATGAGCTGTATCTGGGTGATTATCTGGCCCAGGCCGGGCGAGACTGTTATCTGCTAGGCAAGACCCATCACGTGCCAGACCCGGCGGGAGCCAATGCACGCCGCTTTCAGGTTCAGCCCGAGGGTGACGAGCGTTTCTGGCAAGGTGGCTTTACCGCTATTGAACGCTATGACGGCCACTTTGAAATGGGGCCGGATAGCGAGTACCGCCAGTATCTGCAGGCCAAGGGCTACAACAGCGAGCGCCCTTGGGAAGACTATGTGATTGGCAGCCAGGATGCGCAGGGGCAGTTTGCTTCGGGCTGGTATATGCGTAATGCCAATTTGCCCGCAAGGGTGCAGGCGCAGGACTCCGAAACCGCTTATTTCACGCAGCGGGCCATGGACTTTATTACGGCCAAGGGGCAGGAACCCTGGGCCTTGCATCTGTCTTTCATCAAACCGCATTGGCCGTACAAAGCACCGGCACCCTACCATGATCGCTTTGGGGCGGAAGACGCCTGTGCGCCGCTGCGCGCCGAGCACGAGCGCCACGATGCGCATCCGGTGCATGCGGCGTATCAGCAGCATGAGGAGTCTCAGTCGTTTGCCCAGGACGAGGTCTGGCGCACGATCAAACCCGTCTATATGGGCCTGGTCCAGCAGATTGATGACGAGGTCGGGCGTTTGCTGGACATGCTGCAGCAGCAGGATCGCCTGAAAGACACCCTGATCATTTTCAGCTCGGACCATGGCGACTTGCTGGGCGACCACTGGTTAGGCGAGAAAGAGTATTTCTTCGAGAACGCCATCCGCGTTCCGCTGATCGTGGTTGACCCGCGGACGTCGGCCAATGCCACGCGGGGCCAGAGCAGCGACGCGTTTGTGGAATGTGTGGATGTGACCCCCACTATTCTGGATGCCCTGCACTTGCCTGCCCAGGAACACCGGGTAGAAGGCCGCTCCTTGATTCCCCTTTTGAATGGCCAATCGGATTGGGCGCGTGAATACACGGTGGCCAGCCTGGACTATGCCTATCGGGAAGCACGCCAGATTCTAGGGCGTGGTGTGGATGAATGTCGGGGCCTGATGCTGCGCGATACTGACTATAAATACATACACTGGCAAGGCTACCGCCCGCAATTATTCGATTTGAAGCAAGACCCTGACGAGCTGCACGACCTGGGCGCAGACCCGGCGCGTGCGGCAGTATGTCGACGGATGAAAGAAGGCCTGCTGGATTGGCACGACACCCTGAAAGGGCGTGCCAGCGAGGGCTGGGCTGCGGTAGAGGATCGTACCAATGCGCACGAGCGCATGATGAATATCTTGATTGGACGATGGTAAGTGCGCTGCGGAGGCCACCTGTGGGTGGCTGGCCGCAATCAATAACGATAAGGAGTGGACATAATGAAGCAGCTTAAAAATACAACGCTGGCCCTGCTGTTGGCAGGCGTGGGAGCCCTGGCCCCGATGATGGCGCAAGCCGCCTGGCCGACCAGTGATCAAGTACGTATTGTGGTGCCCTACCCACCCGGAACCGAGCCTGACATCCTGGCTCGTGATCTGGGGATGCATCTGAATAAAGCCACTGGCAAGGTCTTTGTGATTGAGAACCGTCCGGGTGCCAATGCCATTATCGGCACCGACAATATTGCCAAAGCCAAGGGCGATGGTGCCGCCTTGCTGATGGTCGATAGCCTAGCTGTTTCCACTAACCCGCTGCTCTACAGCAACTTGCCCTACAAGTGGGAAACGGACCTGAAGCCGGTCACGACGGTGGCAGGCGTCAACTTGTATCTGCTGGTGCGTAATGATTTTCCGGCCAAGGATTACAAGGAGTTTGTTGCTCAGGCCAAGAAAGCCAATGGTGACATCAATGTGGGCACAGGCGGGCGCGGTCACGTGACACACCTGGGCATGGGCTTGCTGGCCCGCGAGGAAGGCGTGAATTTCACCTACATCCCTTACAAGGGCATGGCCCCGGCCACGAACGCGATTCTGGGTGGTGAAACCGATGCCATGCTGGTGGGTGGCATTCTGGCTTCGCAGCACGTCAATGGCGGCAAGGTGCGAGTTCTGGCGGTAGGCGCTGACAAGCGTACTGAGCTGTTGCCGAACGTGCCGACGGTGCAGGAAGCAGGCGGCCACGCCAACAGTATCCCGACCACCACCTTTGCCCTGTTTGCACCCGGCACCACACCGGATGAAACCGTGAAGGAAATTCAGGAAAAGGTAGATGCGGCTTTGAAGACGCCCGAGATGCAGGCTGCTTTCAAGAACCGTGGTCTGGCCCAGTTCTTCACTACCCCGGCCCAGACGCTGGAGCGCGTGCAGAACGACTCCAAGGTCTATTCCGAACTGATTCCTACCCTGGGTATTCAGCCCGAATAAGAGCGTTGCAGGCAAAGCCATGTATCCGACCAGCAGCCTGACTGCTGGCGGTTATGGCTCTGTGAAGTCGCAAGGGTAGAACGAAAAAAGAAACACCACACACGCCCCGCCTGAGCGGGGCGTGTGTGGTGTTTCTTGAATCCGGGCCGTGCTAAAGACGGGGCTCGGAAAGCCTGGGCCCGCACGATGCGGGTTAGAACCGATAGTGCGGCCGGGCGTGCTGCGTTTTACTGTTCGTTGTAGTCGTGCTGCTCGGAAATCAGACGCCGCAAGGTGGTCTTGAGCGCATTGACGTCCAGCGGCTGCAAGCGCTGAACCACTTCTTGTTCGTGCAAGCGAGCCTTGGCAATCAGGCCCGAGATCAGGGTTTGACCTTCTTCGGTAATGCGTACCAGCGTGATGCGGCGGTCCACGTCGTGGGCCACGCGGCGCAGCAGACCCTGTTTTTCCAGCCGGTCCAGCAGGCGGGTGACGGTGGGTTGTTTAGTGGTCGCAATACGGGCCAGATGCCCAATGCTGACTTCGCCTGCGCCGGACAGAGTGGACAGGACACGCCACTCGGAAATGGACAAACCGTTACTCAGTACCACTTCGTGGAACTCGGCAGAGATCAGTTGGCTGGCCTGGGCAAGCAAGGCGGGCAGATAGTTTTCGACGAAGACACTGTCGTGTTCGGTGGGGCTCATGGTGCGTTATTGTCGTTACGGGCTAGTGGGTGCCGCGAGGCTTCATGGGCTTGAGGCAGGGGCGCAACATCTGGTTGGAGAGCCCCGCGCGGCGGCAACAGGGCTCACTATAACCAAGCTGTTCGTTTGCGTGTCGCAAATAATTTGCCGACTTTACTAGGGAAAACCATGAGGATGGATATGTTGAGATATAAACATATTCATATGAAAATAAATACCATGTTCACAATGAGCGGTAAGTAAGGAAAGAAAAATGGCTGAGCGATCGTTTGTCGAAGAAGTCAAAAAGCTGCGCCTGGGTGACGGAGACGTATTCAGTGGCGAAGGCATCCTGGCGGTGACCAAGGCCCTGCTGGAGTCGGGCGTGTCCTACGTGGCCGGTTACCAAGGTGCGCCTATTTCGCACTTGATGGACGTGCTGGCCGATGCCCAGGACATCCTGCAAGAGAATGGCATCCGTTTTGAAAACAGTGCCAGCGAAGCAACCGCGGCGGCAACCTTGGCCGCGTCGGTTAACTACCCGCTGCGCGGTGCCATCACGTTTAAAGCGACGGTCGGCACTAACGTGGCCTCGGACGCGCTGGCTAACCTGGCCTCCGGTGGGGTCAAGGGAGGTGCGCTGATCATTGTGGGCGAAGACTACGGTGAAGGTTCGTCCATCATGCAGGAGCGTAGCCACGCTTTTGCCATGAAATCGCAAATGTGGATGCTGGACCCGCGTCCTAACCTGCCCTGTATTGTGCAAGCGGTAAAAGACGGCTTTGATCTGTCTGAGGCGTCCAACACCCCCGTCATGTTGCAGCTGCGCATTCGCGCCTGTCACGTGCATGGTCAGTTTGTGGCTTCGGATAACCGTCGTGCCAAGTTCACTATTAAAGAAGCCATGGAGCAGCCCACACGCGATATCAATCGCATTGTGTTGCCGCCCGCCAGCTTCATGCATGAAAAAGAAAAGATCGAGCAGCGCTGGCCTAACGCCGTCAAGTTCATCGAAGAGCGTCAGCTCAATGAATTCTTCGCGGATGGTACCGATGACGTTGGTCTGATCGTTCAAGGCGGTGGCTACAACACCGTAATTCGTGCTCTGGAGCACCTGGATATGGCCGACGTGTTTGGCGAATCCAAAGTGCCTATGTACGTCATGAACGTGGCCTACCCGCTGATCGAGTCCGAAGTCGTTCGCTTTTGCGAAGGCAAGCGTGCGGTGCTGGTGCTGGAAGAAGGTCAGCCCAACTTTGTTGAGCAGAACATCTCCGACATCGTGCGTCGTCACAAGGTGGACGTAACGCTGCACGGCAAGGATCTGTTGCCGCTGGCCGGTGAATACAATACCGCCACCATGCTCAAAGGCCTGCGCGCCTTCATGGAAAAGTACGAGCGCGTCGAACCCCTGCCAGCTCGCAAGCCACGCGTCATCCCGATGAAAGTCGAGACTGTGGAGCGTCCAAAAGCGGAAGAAGCCAGCTTGGTGGAAGCGGCCGAGATCAAACCCATGGGCAGCCTGGATGAGAACGTCCACGCCCGTCCTCCTGGGTTTTGTACTGGCTGTCCGGAGCGTCCTATCTTTACGGCGCTCAAGATGGTTGAGCGCGAGTTGGGCGAGCACCACGTATCGGCCGACATTGGCTGTCACCTGTTCTCCATTCTGCCGCCGTTCAACCTGGGTAACACCACCATGGGCTACGGTCTGGGTGGCGCAGGTTCAGCCGCATTGAACGTGAATTCGGACAAGCGTGCTATTTCGGTGATGGGCGATGGCGGTTTCTGGCATAACGGGTTGACCAGTGGTATTGCTAACTCGGTGTTTAACCGCAGCGATAACCTGACCATTGTGATCGACAACAGCTACACGGCAGCGACGGGCGGTCAGGACATCTTGTCCTCTAAAGCCAAGAACGACACCCGTAGCACAGGTCACCTGATCGAGAAAGCAGCGCGCGGTGTTGGTGTTGAGTGGTTGCATATGGTCCGTAATACCTACGACCTGAAAGCCATGACCAAATCCTTGCGTGAAGCCCTGACGACCAAAGAAAAAGGTCCCAAGGTGCTGGTGGCGCAAAGTGAATGTATGTTGAACCGCCAGCGTCGCGAGAAAGGCCAGGTGCGCAAAGCCGTGGCTGCGGGCGAACGTGTGGTGCGCGAGCGCTTTGGTGTGGACCCGGATACATGTACGGGCGATCACTCCTGCATCCGTTTGTCGGGTTGCCCGTCGCTGTCGATCCGCCCTAATCCGGACGCCCTGCGTCAGGACCCGGTGGCGCACGTCATGAACAGTTGTGTCGGTTGCGGTCTGTGTGGCGAGGTTTCCCACGCCGCGGTTCTGTGCCCGTCTTTCTACCGTGCACAGGTGGTCAGCAACCCAACAGGCTGGGACAAGTTCCGCGAAAAAACCCGCCGTGGCTTTATCGGTTGGTTGCAGCGTCGTGAAGCTGCTCGTCGTGACCGTCTGGCCTTCTAAGCACATCCGTAGAGATTTTTATCATGCAGATCAAACCAATCAAGATTGCCATTTTGGCCATGGGTGGCGAAGGCGGCGGCGTGTTGGCCGACTGGATCGTCAACCTGGGCGAACAAAACGGTTACTTCGCACAGACCACCTCAGTGCCCGGTGTGGCCCAACGTACGGGCGCCACCATTTACTACGTGGAGCTGTTCCCGCATTCGGCCGTGCCAGATGGCAAAAAGCCCGTGCTGGCTCTGATGCCCATGCCCGGTGACGTGGATGTGGTGCTGGCCTCCGAGTTGATGGAAGCCGGTCGTGCTGTCCAACGAGGCCTGGTCTCCGATGACCGCACCACGCTGGTCGCCTCGACTCACCGGGTTTATTCCATCGCCGAAAAATCGGCCATGGGTGATGGCCGTGTGGATGACGACGCATTGATCGCTCACGCCAGCCAGGCTGCCAAGCGCTTTGTGTACTTCAATATGGAAAAAGCGGCCGAAGACTCGGGTAGCGTGATTTCCGCCGTGTTGTTTGGCGCGTTGGCCAGCACCGGTGTGCTGCCCTTTAGCCGCTCGCAGTTTGAGCAAACCATCGAACGCGGTGGTGTGGGCGTCAAGCCCAGCTTGAAGGCGTTTGGCGCTGCTTATGCCCGCGTGGCCGAAGGTGATGCCGGCAAGGCCGAGTCGGAAAACAAGCCGGTTGATATGGCCACCCTGGCTCCCCGCGATCCTGCCGTGGCCAAGCTGATTGAGCGTGTGCGTGCCGAAGTGCCCGCGCAGGCCCAGCCTATCGTGGTGGAAGGGGTGCGTCGTGTACTGGATTTCCAGGACGTGGCCTACGCCAATGTGTACCTGGACCGCCTGAAAAAGATCAGCCAGTCCGCACGCCCTGACGATGTGGCCCTGATCCGTGAAACCGGTCGTTATCTGGCGCTATGGATGTCCTACGAGGACGCCATTCGTGTGGCCGAATTGAAAACCCGTTCCAGCCGTTTTGACCGCGTGCACAAAGAAGTGCGTGCGGCTGATGGCCAGATCGTGGCGATCAATGAATACATGCATCCTCGTGTGGAAGAAATCAGCGAAATCCTGCCTTTTGCGAGCGTAGGCCGTTGGTTGATGCGTCCCACCTGGGGCAACAAGCTGGTCAAGTCCCAGACCAAGTCCGGTCGTGTGATTCAAACCAGTTCCGTGCGCGGCTTTATGCCTTTGTACCTGTTGTCGGGCTTTAAGCGCTGGCGTCGTCGCACGCTGCGTTACCAGGCTGAACAGCAGCGCATTGAAAGCTGGTTGAAGCAGATTGAGCAGGTGGCTGATGCTCACCCGGCTCTGGCCCTGGAAATTGCCCAGTGTCAGCGTTTGGTCAAAGGCTATGGCGATACGCATGCCCGTGGTTTACGCAATTACCAGACCGTGATGTCGGCCCTGGACCGTAACGCCAGCACCATGTCGCCCGCCTTGCTGGGCACCCTGCGCGATGCGGCCTTGGCCGACGAGCATGGGACGAAATTGGAAGCTGCATTGCGCCAGCACGCACTGGTGTAAGGGGCTCACCAGGCCGCTTTTGAGCGGCCTTGGTGAAAACCCTTGAGGATGTATTTTTAACCCGCCAAATACTTTATTTCTAAAATATTCATAGTAGAATGTAAATTCGAATTGGCACTGCAATCAAGGCCTTTAGCGCCATACAGCATGTGTCTACTTGGCCACTTGTTCAAGCAAGAATATCCCGCCGGTTGGTCAAACGAATTAGCCAAGGTTTGGGGGACAAAAAATATGAATCAAAGCGAATCAGCACTTGAATTCCTGGTAGAGCCGGCCGACGCCGGGTTTGAAGGCCGTGTCGGCCCCAAGGATCCCGCCAGCCTGAAGTTGTGGTTGCGCATGCTCACCTGCACCAAGCAGATCGAAGACGAAATCCGTCGCCGCCTACGCCAGAATTTTGATATTTCGCTGGCCCGCTTTGACTATATGGCCCAGCTGTATCGTTACCCCCAGGGCCTGAAGATGGGCGAGTTGTCGCGCTATCTGATGGTTACCGGCGGCAATATTACCGGACTGACTGACGAGCTGGCCCGCGAGGGCATGGTGTCTCGCCAGAGCAGCCCCACAGATCGACGTGCTTGGGTGTTGCGTCTCACCCCCAAGGGCAAAAGCAGTTTCGAGGCAATGGCCCAGGCCCATAGCGACTGGATTGCAGAAATGTTCGAAGGTCTGGGTACCGAGGAAGTCGTGCACATCCATCAGCACCTGGGCTTGTTACGGGTGCATCTGCAAAGCGCGGCCAGCTAGCATAAGGTGCATTCTGCCCGGTCTGTGAACCAGGCAGGATGCGGATAGCGCCGCAAACAGGCGCACAAAACACTTGCTAAAAAGGTGTCTACAACATGGTTTCCAAGCTGTACGAACAAGAGCATCGCATTCGTTTTTCGGAATGCGATCCAGCGGGTATCGTTTTTTATCCGCAGTATTTTGTAATGTTTAACGACCTGATGGAAGCGTGGATTGACTCCATGGTCCCCGAGGGTTTTCACAACATGATCACCAGCAAACGGGTGGGTATGCCCTCGGTGCACATTGAGGCCGAGTTCAAATCCATCAGCCGTATGGGTGATGATGTGGTGATGAGCCTGGGTGTGGAACGCATTGGCAACAGCTCCTTGAAGCTGCGTTTGCGTTGCACGGGTAAAGACGGTGTGTTGCGCATGCAAGTGCGCCAGACCGTGGTGACCACCTCGCTGGAGACGCACCTGGGTATTGCGATCCCTGATTTCCTGCGTGATCCCATGCAAGCGTATGTGATTGCCGAGCAAGAAAACAGCAATGCATAACGCAATTTGATGTAGTGGCAGGCAGTATGCAGGTCGGCTATTTTTTTGACTTAAATAGTTGACTTGTATAATATTTATTAATAAATATACTATGCTCAGAAGCATGTATTCAGACCATACGGACATATCATGAATATCGTATGTATTGGCGGCGGCCCATCCGGTTTATATTTCGGTTTGCTGATGAAGTTGCAGAATCCTCAGAACGAGGTTTTTGTTGTCGAGCGCAACCGACCGTACGACACTTTTGGCTGGGGTGTGGTGTTCTCGGACGCTACCATGGAAAACCTGCGTGAAGCTGACCCTGTGTCCGCGCAGACCATCGGTGATGCGTTCAACCATTGGGACGACATTGAGTGCCATTTCAAAGGTAGCGCCGTACGCTCCAGCGGTCATGGTTTTATCGGGATTGGTCGCAAGAAATTGCTGAACATCCTGCAAGCCCGCTGTGAAGAAGTCGGTGTCAACCTGGTGTTCGAGACCGTGGTCACGGACGAAGCTGAACTGGCTCGCAAGTACAACGCCGATATCCTGATTGCTTCTGACGGCATCAACAGTGCGGTTCGTACGCGCCACGAAGACGTGTTCCAGCCTGACATTGATACCCGTAACTGCCGCTTTGTCTGGCTGGGCACGGAAAAGGTGTTTGACGCCTTTAACTTCATTTTTGTTGAAACCGAGCACGGCTGGTTCCAGGCTCACGCCTACCGCTTCCAGGACGGGCTGTCCACGTTCATCGTGGAAACGCCTGAAGAAACCTGGCAGAAAGCTGGTATTGGCGAGATGTCGCAGGAAGAGGCCATTGCCTACTGCGAAAACCTCTTCGCCGACCATCTGGATGGCAACAAGCTGATCAGCAACGCCACGCACCTGCGCGGTTCGGCTATCTGGATCCGCTTCCCCCGCGTTATCTGCAACAAGTGGGTAAATTGGCAAGATTACGGTACCGGTAAACAGGTTCCTGTTGTGCTGATGGGCGATGCTGCCCACACTGCCCACTTCTCGATCGGTTCCGGCACCAAGCTGGCTCTGGAAGATGCCATCACGCTGGCCAAGCACATGGACCACGAGTCGATGGAAGAGGCCCTGAAAGATTACGAAGCTGCTCGCAGCATCGACGTATTGCGTATTCAGAATGCGGCCCGCAACTCAACCGAATGGTTCGAGAACGTAGCCCGTTACGCCAATATGAAGCCCGAGCAGTTCACCTACTCCATGCTGACCCGCTCGCAGCGTATCTCGCACGAGAACATGCGCCTGCGTGATTCCGCCTGGATTGAAAAATACGAGCGCTGGATGGCAAGCGAAGCCGGGATGACACTGGCTGACGGTGAAAAAGCCCCCTCGCCCATGTTCACCCCCTTCAAGCTGCGCGATATGCAGTTGAAGAACCGTGTCGTGTTCTCGCCGACCCTGATTTACAGCGCCAAAGACGGTGTTCCCGGTGCCACGCACCAGGTGCATTACGGTAGCCGTGCCATGGGTGGTGCTGGCTTGATCATGGCTGAAATGACGGCTGTGACACCTGAAGGTCGAGTCACTCCCGGTTGTACCGGTCTGTGGAATGACGAGCAGGCCAATGCCTGGAAACCGGTCGTGGCCTTTGCCCACGAACAAGGTGCCAAGATTGGCGTGCAGCTGGGTCATGCCGGCCGCCGTGGTTCGACGCAGCTGGGCTGGGAAAAAGCCAATAAGCCACTGGCTGACGGCAACTGGCCTTTGGTGTCGGCCTCGGCCTTGCCATACCAGGCTGGAGTAACAGCGGTGCCTGCCGAGATCACCCGTGCCCAGATGGACGAGATCCGTGACGCTTTTGTGGCCGCTGCCAAACGGGCTGATCAAGCCGGTTTTGACTGCATCGAATTGCAAGCCGCCCACGGTTACCTGCTGTCCAGCTTCATCTCGCCGCTGACTAATCAGCGTAGTGACGAATTTGGTGGTAGTCTGGAAAATCGCATGGCTTACCCGCTGGACGTGTTTGCGGCTATCCGCGCCGTCTGGCCAGAGAGCAAGCCCATCATGGTGCGTATCTCGGCAACAGATTGGGCCCAAGGCGGTAACACGGCAGACGACGGTGTGGAAATTGCCCGCCTGTTCAAGCAAGCCGGTGCCGATCTGATTGACGTGTCCTCGGGTGAAGTGGTGCTGGAGCAGCAGCCAATTTACGGCCGTATGTACCAGACTCCATTTTCTGACCGTATCCGTAACGAAGCCGGGATCGCCACTATGGCGGTGGGCTCGATCATGGAAGCGGATCACGCTAACAGCATTATTGCTGCAGGCCGTGCTGACCTGTGCGCCTTGTCGCGTGGCTTTTTGGCCGATGCGAACTGGCCACAACGTCAGGCTGCGGAGTTGGGCTACACGGATCTGGCCTGGCCTGTTCAATACGAATGGGGCAAGGACTGGTTGCAGCGTCAGACCAAACGTGCGCCAGTGGCCCAGGACGGCCCTGCCAAGTCATAAAACACGAAAGGAGACAGCATCATGTCGGAAGAACGTTTTGACTCCCACCGCGAAAGCGTGCTCGGTCGTGCGAATGTTGAGGACACGCCCGAATTGGTGAAGTACTACCAGGATTTGACTAAATTTGAGGCCGCTGCCCTGTGGACCGTTGCCAACAAGATTGAGCCCTGGGAACCCAAGTCCGAGTCCGTGCCGGTTGTGTGGCGCTACCGCGATCTGCGTGACTACGTGTTGCGTTCCGTGGATCTGGTTAGCCCTGAAAAGGCGGGTCGTCGGGTTATTTACCTGAACAACCCCGGTCGTCAGGATGTAGCGGCGGCAGTGGGCTGGTTGTATTCTGGTTTGCAGGTCATGAAACCGGGCGAAGCCGCTTCCGCGCATGCGCACTCTGCGTCGGCCTTGCGTTTCATTATGGAAGGCCGTGGTGCCTACACCATCGTGGATGGCCACAAGATGACGCTGGGCGCCAACGACTTCGTGCTGACGCCTAATGGCTGCTGGCACGAACATGGCGTGGAAGCCGATGGCCTGCCTTGCGTTTGGCAAGACGGTCTGGATATTCCCTTGGTCAATGCCTTGGAAGCCGGGTTTTACGTTGTTCATCCTGATCTGTCGCAGGCAGTGACCCATCCGGTCAATGATGCAGTGGGTATCTGGGGTGGCCGTGGCTTGAAACCGACTTTGCACGACTGGCAAAAACCGTACTCGCCCCTGCTCAAGTACGAGTGGGAGCCAACCTACGAAGCCTTGTCGGCCTACGCCAAAGTGACCGATGGCAGCCCGTTTGATGGCGTCATCATGGACTACATTAACCCGCTGACGGGCGGCCCTGTCATGGCCACCATTGGCGCCAGCATGCAAATGCTGCGTCCAGGTGAGCACACCAAGGCGCACCGTCACACGGGCAGCATTATTTACCAATGTGCCAAGGGTGAAGGCTATTCCATCATCAATGGCAAACGTTTTGACTGGCGCGAACGCGACATTTTCTGCGTACCATCCTGGATGTTCCACGAGCACGTGAACGGGTCTTCGTCTGATGACGCCTGCCTGTTCTCGTTCCACGATCTGCCTGTGATGCGTGCCTTGAATCTGTACCGCGAAGAAGCGCTGGCCGAGAACGGCGGCCACCAAGTCTTGCTGTAAGACTACTTAATTAAGCTATGTGAACGGCCTGCTCCGGCGGGTCGACCTGATTTACTTAAGCCATCCGCATAGATGGCCCAATCTGGAGATAGAAATGCGTCTTGTAACGTACCGTAGTGAAGTTGCTGCCGCTGGCCGCCTGGGTGCCATTGTGGGCGATCTGGTGATTGACCTGGGTTACCTGGGTGATGCCACGGGCCACATGCTGCCTGACAATATGCTTGATTTCATCGACCTGGGCCCAGCTGCTGTGACCTCCACGGCTCGCTTGCTGGAAACCTACGCCGACGATATGCCTTTTGGTGTGGCTCTGCCACTGGCTAACGTCAAGCTGTTGGCTCCTATCCCACGCCCACGCAAGAACATCTTTGGTATCGGTCTGAACTACGTGGAACACGTGGCCGAATCCAGCCGCACTTTGGATACCTCCAAAGAGCTGCCTAAAGAACCTGTGATTTTCTCCAAGCCACCAACCAGCATTGTTGGCCCTGGCGATGCGATCGAGCACAACAAGAACATCACTCAGCAAATGGACTGGGAAGTGGAATTGGCCGTGATCATGGGCACCCGTGCTCAGCGCGTGGCTAAAGAAGACGCCCTGAAGTACGTGTTTGGCTATTCCGTCATGATCGACGTGAGCGCCCGCGACTGCCGTCGTGCCGGTCAGTGGATCTACTCCAAAGGCCAGGACACCTTCGCTCCTTTCGGTCCTGTGATCGTGACCGCTGATGAGCTGACCGATCCGCACAACCTGAACCTGAGCCTGACTCTGAACGGTGTGACCAAGCAAAGCTCGAACACCAAGCACCTGCTGTTTAACGTGAACCACCTGATCGCTGACATCAGCGCCGGTATCACGCTGGAGCCCGGTGACATCATCGCGACCGGTACCCCAGAAGGCGTGGGCGCTGGCCGTACTCCTCAAGAGTGGATGTGGCCTGGTGACGTCGTGCACGCTGTGGTTGAAGGCATTGGCGAACTGCGTCACCCCATCGTGGACGTGACCCCCCAAAACTAAGTAAAGGAGAGCATGATGCTGGAATTGCGTCAGTTCAAGGCCGCCGCCGTTCAGGCAGCGCCGGTGTTCCTGGATACGAATGCGACTATCGAGAAAGTGTGTCGTCTGATCAATGAAGCCGCCGACAACGGTGCTGAGCTGATCGCCTTCCCCGAGGTGTTCGTATCCGGTTACCCCTACTGGAGCTGGGTGATGAACCCGATCGAGGGCAGCCCGTGGTTCGAGCGCCTGTGCAAATCGGCCATCGAAGTTCCCGGTCCCGAGATCCAGAAGGTTGCGCAAGTTTGTCGTCAGCGCAAGGTCAACGTGGTGTTGGGTGTGAACGAGCGCAGTCCCGTTGGCATCGGCACCCTTTACAACACGCTGGTCACCATTGGTGCTGACGGCCGCATTCTGGGCCGTCACCGTAAATTGGTCCCAACCTGGGCTGAAAAGCTGACCTGGGCCAACGGCGACGCCTCCTCGATGCGTGTTCACGACACCACCATCGGCCCGCTGGGTGCGTTGGCTTGCGGCGAAAACACCAACACGCTGGCTCGTTTCAGTCTGTTGGCGCAAGGTGAACTGGTACACGTTGCCAGCTACATCTCTTTGCCCGTCGCACCAAAAGACTACGACATGGCCGAAGCGATCCGCCTGCGTGCGGCAGCTCACTGCTTTGAAGGCAAAGTGTTTACCGTTGTGGCGTGCTCCACTGTGTCCGAAGAAATCATGGATGCGATGTCTGCTACCCACCCCGAAGCACGCGAGTTGCTGGCTCGTCCCAACAGCTCGTTCTCGGGCATTATTGGCCCCGACGGCCGCGTTCAGGGCGAAGCACTGATCGACAAGGAAGGCATTGCCTACGCCGACATCGATCTGTCGCGTTGCATCCAGCCTCGTCAAATGCACGACATTACCGGTCACTACAACCGTTTTGACGTGTTCGACCTGCGTGTGAACCGCAAGGCACTGACGCCTGCCCGCTTTTACGAAGGCGATGCAGCGTCCCAGCCAGACCTGAATCCTGCCGAGTTCTCCGTTCTGGACGACAAGGAAGTGTAAGAAGGTTCAAGACGGTCCCTTTCCAGAGATGGATCGGGACCGTTTTTTGACAGACCCTGCTCGTGTGCCGGGTTTGTCAAGATTGCTGCTGTGGCCTGGCTGCAGTGGTTACGGATGCAAGCTGCTCGTCTTAGGCCGGGCAGCACCGGACGAGGGACCGGGCTGTTTGAACAGCAGCTCCCTATCCTGCAGGGCGCCATGCGCACCGGGCAGGCAACGATAACGATGACATAAGATCCACATAGGAGATGAAATGAGCGACAAGCACCCATTGGCAGGCCTGATCCAGGCGATTGACAGCAAGCAGGTCCGTTTCGTAGACCTGACCCAGACTCTGTCCCCCAGCTTCCCTGCTTTGCAGTTGCCCCCCCAGTTTGGCCAGACTGCTGGCTTCTCGATTGAGCGCATCAGCCAATACGACGAAAACGGCCCAGGCTGGTACTGGAATAACTTCACCTGTGGCGAACACACGGGTACCCACTTTGACGCACCTGCGCACTGGATCTCCGGCAAGGATCATCCAGACAACACCGTTGATACCATTCCGGTCGACAACTTCCTGCGCCCGGCCGTTGTGGTCGATGCTTCCGCGGAAGTGGCCCAGAATGAAGACTTCATCCTGACTTCCGAGTTCTTGTTGAACTGGGAAGCCAAACATGGCCGTATCCCTGAAGGCGCCTGGGTGCTGTTTCGCACCGACTGGTCCAAGCGTGTGAACGACGCGGCGGCCTTCCTGAACATGCGCGAAGACGGTGCTCATACTCCTGGTCCAGCCCAGGAAGCGGTGGAGTGGATGATTCACGAGCGCAAGGTTCACGGTTTTGGCGTTGAAACCATCAACACCGATGCGGGCCAATCCTACGCCTGGCCCGTTGGCTACCCTTGCCACACCCTGATGCACGGTGCCAACCGCTACGGTTTGCAGTGTCTGTGCAATCTGGATCAGTTGCCCCCTCAAGGTGCACTGATTATGTCGGCCCCTCTGAAGATTGAAGGCGGTTCCGGCAGCCCATTGCGCGTGGTTGCACTGGTCGCCCAGTAAGCTGAAAATGGTGGGGAAGTGGCGGAACGGTGCGCAGCACGGTTCTGCTGTTTTCTCACCTAGTGGTTTTCCATTATATTCAGCGGTATATATTGATTCGTAAACTATTCATCAATAAAATAAATTTACAAGAATGAATAGAGATCCAGCCGTACAGCCAGTTTTGGTGTCAGACAGCCGGTTTTAGCGGAGACAGCCGACGAGCCACACGCAGCCCCTTGGGTCCGCGATACCGTCCCCTTGCCGCACTAGGCGTTACATCATGACATGGCTTGGCCTTTTCGGCTGGGTAATTGATGTAGTTATGCTCAATGGTAGGCACATGATGGATACTTTTGAACTCGTCATCCGGGACATCCAGAACGCATCCCCGCTGATTCGCAGTTTTACGCTCGAGCCTGCCCAGGCTGGTTCCTTGCCCGCGTTTGCACCTGGCTCGCACCTGCAGGTGCAGATTCCGGATCTGAACGATCACCGCTGTTATTCCCTGATTGCGCTGGAAGCGGACACCGAGTCGGGTCCGTCCCGCTACCGTCTGGGCGTGCGCCTGGAAGACAATAGCTCGGGTGGTTCGCGCTTCATGCACGGCCTGAAAGTGGGCGATACGCTGCGCGTGGCTGGCCCCAAGAACGACTTCCCCCTGCATGCGGCTGCCAATGGCGAAACCGAAACCGTGCTGATTGCCGGTGGTATTGGTATCACCCCGATTGCCAGTATGGCTGCTGCCCTGCATCACCAAGGTCGCCCTTACCAACTGCACTATGCCGGTCGCAGCCTGGAACAGCTGGCCTTTCTGGATGAGCTGAGCGCCCTGTCCGGCCCGGCCTTGCGCCACTATGCCGACGACAGCGATAGCCGTTTCTGCCTGAATACCTTGCTGGATGGTTTGTCCAAAGACCAGCATATCTATGTGTGCGGCCCCAAGGGCATGATTGATGCGGTGATCGAGGCCTGTAAACAGCGTAGCTGGCCAAGCGACCATGTTCACTTTGAGCTGTTTGTTACGGCGGCTCCCCAGGAAGGCGACCAGCCTTTTGAAGTGGAACTGCGCCAAAGCGGCGTGACCCTGCAGATCCCTGCCGACAAGACCATTGTGGATGTGATGGAAGAGCAGGGCCTGGACCCCATGATCGACTGCAAGCGCGGCGAGTGCGGCGTCTGTACCTGCGATGTGATCGAAGGCGAAGTTGACCACCGCGACTACTTCCTGAGTGACTCGGAAAAAGCCAGCAACAAGGTCATCCAGATCTGTATTTCCCGCGCCAAGACCCCGCGTCTGGTGCTGGATCTATAAAGCCCAAGGGCGACGGAGAACATGATGGAAAAATATCGTGAGAACCCCCAGGCTATCCGCGAATTAGTACGCGAAGCTGAGGTCCACAAGGATTTGTACATCAACCAGGAACTGTTTGAACTGGAGATGGAGCAGCTGTTCGTCAATACCTGGGTCTACGTTGGCCATGCCAGCCAAGTGCCCAATAAAGGCGACTTCTACACTACTACGGTCGGTAATGAGTCCGTCATTATGGTGCGTCATACCGATGACAGCATCCGCGTGCTCTACAACCGTTGCCCGCACAAAGGTGTGCAAGTGGCTGGCGAGACCTGTGGCAACACGGGCAAATTCTTCCGTTGCCCTTATCACGCCTGGACCTTCAAGACCGACGGCTCCCTGCTGTCCATCCCCTTGAAGAAAGGCTACGAAAACACCGGCTTTGAATGTACCGAAGGCAGCAAAGGCATGGCCGCTGTCCAGAACGTGCAGGTGTACCGCGATTTCGTATTCTGTCGCTTGGCTGACGAAGGCGTGAGCTTTGAAGACTTCTTTGGCGAGTCCTTGAGCACCATCGACAATATGGTGGACCGCTCGCCTGAAGGCCGTCTGGAAGTGGCCGGTGGCGTGATGCGCTACATGCACCAGTGCAACTGGAAAATGCTGGTCGATAACCAGACCGATACCTGTCACCCCATGGTGGCTCACGAGTCCTCGGCGGGTACCGCTGTGAAAACCTGGGAAGCGGCCCCTGCGGGCACCCCCAAGCCTATGGCTGTCGAGTTGTTTGCCCCTTTCATGTCGCCTTACGAGTTCTACGAAGGCATGGGTATCCGCGTTTGGGAAAACGGGCATGGCCATACCGGCGTGAGCAATTCCATCCATGCTGATTACTCGGAAATTCCGGGCTACTGGGATCAGATGGTTGAAACCTACGGTGAAGAACGTGCCAAAGCTATTTTGGGCGATACGCGTCACAACACCTGTTATTTCCCCAACATCATGGTCAAGGGTCCGATCCAGACCTTGCGCTTGTTCAAACCCATTGCAGCGGATAAAACCCTGGTGGAGTCCTGGACCTTCCGCCTGGTGGGCGCGCCCGACACCTTCCTGGAACGCACCCTGATGTACAACCGCCTGATCAACGCACCGACCTCGATGGTTGGCCACGATGACCTGGAAATGTACGAACGTGCCCAGCAAGGTTTGCAATCGCGTGGTCGTGATTGGATGAACCTGGCCCGTCTGGTGGAAAAAGACGAAGACCAGCAAAAGAACGTGGTGATCAACGGCACCAGCGAAATGCAGATGCGCGCCCAGTTCCGTGCCTGGTTGAAGTTTATGCTGCCCGAGCAGCAGGCTAAACAAGAAGAGGAATGACCATGAGCGAAATCAGCCGTCAGGCCCTGATCGATTTTGTGTATGCGGAAAGCCGCCTGCTGGACGAACAGCGTTACGAGCAATGGCTCGACCTGTTCACTGAGGATGGCTATTACTGGATGCCTTTGGTGCACGATCAGCAAGACGCCCGTTTGCATGCGTCCCTGATGCATGAGGACAAGCTCTTGCTGCGTATCCGTGTGGAACGTTTGACAGGCCGCCGTACCTTTTCTCAGCAGCCCAAAAGCCGCAGCCATCACTTGATCCAGCAGCCCACTGTAGAGAGCCTGGACGAGGAAAAAGGCGAATACACGGTGCGTTGCGCTTTCCACTACACGGAAACGCGCGGCGACAGCCAAGACATTTATGTAGGCTGGAGTACCTATACCCTGGTGCGCCAGGACGACGCTTTGAAGATCCGCCTGAAACGGGTGGATCTGCTTAATTGCGACGCGCCTTTCGGCAATATCCAGTTGTTTATGTGACAGGACAGGAGAATTTTTGATGGCCAACACCACGGTCTACCAGGCTTTTCGAGACACCGCCCAACAATGGGGCGACAAGCCATTTGTATATACCCTGCCTGAGACCGCCGAGATCTACGGTATTGACGCGGGCGAGCTGACCTACGGTCAGGCTCTGGAACGTATCGACGCCTTGCGTGCTGGTTACGCCGCCGCTGGTTACGGCCACGGTCACCGTGTCGGTATCCTGCTGGAAAACCGTCCGGTGTTCTTCCTGCACTGGTTTGCACTGAACAGCCTGGGCGTGTCCATTGTGCCGATCAACCCGGATCTGCGCGCTGCCGAGCTGGACTACCTGATCGGCCATTCGGGAATGATCATGGCCATTGCCCTGCCCAGTCGTCACCAGGATCTGGTGGAAGCGGCTCAGCGTGCAGGCCAGCCTTTTGCCATCATGGCCGATGGTGATGTGCCCCCCATGGTGGAACGCGCCGCGTCCCGCTCCTGCGACATTCCTGATGAAAACAGCGAATGTGCCCTGCTGTACACCTCCGGCACCACAGGCCGCCCCAAGGGCTGCATGCTGGCCAACCAATACTTCCACTATGCCGGTGAATGGTATCGGGACATTGGTGGTCTGGTCTCGCTGGAGCACGGCAAAGAGCGCATGCTGACTCCACTGCCCCTGTTCCACATGAATGCGATGGCCTGCTCGACCATGGCCATGATCAAGACTGGCGGTTGCCTGATCTCTCTGGACCGCTTTCACCCACGCAGTTGGTGGGATTCGGTGCGCGAATCCGGTGCGACCGTGGTGCATTACCTGGGTGTGATGCCAGCCATTCTGATGAAGGCTGCGGCCAGCGAAGCCGATCGTCAACACAGCGTGCGCTTTGGTTTTGGCGCCGGTGTGGACCGTGGCTTGCATCCTATCTTTGAAGAGCGCTTTGGTTTCCCTCTGCTGGAAGCCTGGGCCATGACCGAAACCGGTGCGGGTGCCAGCATCATCGCCAACCACGAGCCACGTCACATCGGCACCTCCTGCTTCGGCAAGGAAATGCCCGTCGTGGAAGTGTTGCTGCGTAAAGACGATGGGGAACCCGCTCAAGCCGGTGAAAACGGCGAGTTGTTGGTGCGCTCGGCGGGCGAGAACCCACGCTACGGCTTTTTCTCCGGCTATTGGAAAGACCCGGCAGCGACCGACGAAGCCTGGGAAGGCGGCTGGTTTCACACGGGCGACATTGTTTGTCGTGACGAAGAAGGCTACCTGCACTTTGTAGACCGCAAAAAGAACGTGATCCGTCGCAGTGGCGAAAATATCGCAGCCGTCGAAGTGGAGAACATCATGCAGCAGCACCCCTTGGTGCGCTCCATTGCCGTAGCCGCTGTGCCCGATGCCATCCGTGGTGACGAAGTGATGGCGCTGGTGGTGCCTCACAATCCAATCGAAACCCAGGAACAGCGCGAACAGGCTGCCCAGGAAATGGTGCAGTGGGGTCTGACACAGCTGGCCTACTTCAAGGTGCCCGGTTACGTTCTGTTTGTGGATGCCTTGCCACTGACCTCGACCAACAAGATTCAGCGCGGTGAGCTGAAAACTGTGGCATTGGCAGCACTGGAAAATCCTGACTGCGTCAATACCAATCACCTGAAAAAACGTCAGGAGGCCTAAGCTCATGGCCTTGCCGCAACAAGCCCGCCTGGGCTACGACGATGTGGTGCTGGTTGCTCCGGTAACCATCCCCTACGAGCGCCATTCCGAGCAGACGGCCCATTGGTGGCTGGGTGCGGCATTGGGCCAGTTGCTGGCCCAGTCCGGCCTGAAGAAAGCCGATGTGGACGGTGTTTGCGTCTCCAGCTTCACGCTGGGTTCGGACAC
>JBQEAN010000039.1:26168-30196 GCA_052109075.1 Alcaligenes sp.
TGACGGACTACTACATGCGTCACTACGGTGCCACGCGTGAAGACTTCGGCAAGTTGTGTGTGGCCCAGCGCGATAATGCGCTGCGCAACCCGTATGCCCTGATGAAAAAGCCACTGACGCTGGAACAGTACATGGAGGCGCGCGTCATTGCCGACCCCATCCATTTGTTCGATTGCGTGATGCCCTGCGCCGGAGCCGAAGGCTATCTGGTCATGCGCCGTGAGCAGGCCGAAGCACTGGGCCTGTCTTATGTACGTATCCGCTCCACCATCGAGCGTCACAACGCTTTCCCTGAAGACGCTGTGCAGCATCGCGGTGGTTGGGCCATGGACAAGGATGCTTTCTACGAACACGCGGGCCTCACCCCGGCAGACGTGGATTTCATGGAAACCTACGATGACTACCCCGTTATCAACGTCCTGCAGTTTGAAGACCTGGGATTCTGCGCCAAGGGCGAAGGCCCTGACTTCATCCGCAAGAACACCTTTACCGTAGATGGCAGCTTCCCCTTCAATACCAGTGGTGGCCAGTTGTCGGTAGGCCAAGCCGGTGCAGCCGGCGGCTATCTGGGGCTGGTTCAGGCCCTGCGCCAACTGACTGATACCGCAGGTGACACGCAAGTGGCTAATGCCCGCATCGGTCTGGTGTCTGGCTTTGGCATGATTAACTACGACCGTGGCATTTGTACTGCTGCGGCCTTGCTGGAACGGGGGCAGTGATGAGCGATACCCAAATCTTGCCACCGGGTGCACGCAGCGCCACGGCAATCGGACTGACCGAGGCCGCCCAGCGCGGCGAATTCGCCCTGCAAGTGTGCCCGTCTTGCGGCACGGTGCAATACCCTGCACGCGATGTTTGCGGCCATTGCCTGCATACCACGCTGAACTGGAAAGCCGTCGCTGATACCGGCGTGCTGCGTGCCACGACCACCTTGCATCACAGCAACGAACCTTACTTTCAGGCACGACTGCCCTGGCGTATCGGCACTGTTGCCTTGGACTGTGGCCCGTTTGCCATCGCCCATTTGCCCGAAGGCGGGCAGGCCGATGAGAACGTGCGTCTGAGTCTGGAGCTGGATGCGGGTGGCGTAGCCGTGCTGGTGGCGCGCCCCGCACCCTGAATTTGCCTGGAGACAATCAAGATGACACAAGCTCAATACACCGCCATCGTGACGGGCGGCAGCACCGGTATTGGTGAAGACATTTGCCGCAAGATGCTGGATCAGGGTTACACCGTGGTCTGCATGGCGCGTAACGTCCTGCCCTGGACGCACGAGCGTCTGCACTGCGTGCAAGTAGATTTGCTGGATGCCGTGGCAACCGAAAAAGCCGCTAAAGATATTGCCGAACGCTTTGAAGTCACCCACTTCATCCACAACGCTGGCGTGATCTGGCCTGCCTTGCTGGATGAGGTCAAATTGGAAGACTTGCAGGGCCTGACTCAGATTCACCTGGGCGCTGCCTTGCAGATTACCCAGGCCGTGGTTCCCGGCATGCGCGAGCGCCACTTTGGCCGCATTGTGTTGATGTCCTCGCGTGGCGCGCTGGGTCTGCAAACCCGTACCGCCTATGCCGCGACCAAGGCAGGCATGTTGGGCATGGCCCGCACCTGGGCGTTGGAATTGGCGGACCAAGGCATTACCGTTAACGTGATTGCACCCGGCCCCATCACCACCAATATGTTCTACGACGTGGTCGAAGCAGGCAGCGAACGCGAAGCCAAGCTGGCCGCCTCCATCCCTGTGAAGCGTTTGGGCCGTGCGGATGATATCAGCCGCGCCACCATGTTTTTCTCGGACCCTGAAAATAGCTTCATCACGGGTCAGACGCTGTATGTCTGCGGTGGTGCCAGCGTAGGTACGCTGACGATCTGATCAGGCCCGATTGTGCGTTGATTCTGTTCTGATCGTGACGCACGGCATTAAACCCCTTGGGACATGCACTGGATTTCAACAGTTAGACATTGCTCTAACTTTGGGATCAGTTCATAACCAAGGGGTTTGTTGTTTGGGCCTTGGGGCGTACGCCAGAGGCGGTCTTAATACAAGGATGGGGCTGAACGGCTCCCCAGGGGTAAGGGCTCTATGCCCAACTTCCGAGGGGCCTTTTCGTCACGTACTCTTTTTTTGTTGTCTGAAAGAAACTGACACCACTGTTTCGATGTGGCTCGGCATGGGTCTAAAAAGCCTTGTTAGTGGCCTTTTTTTGCCGCTTATCCGCGTTAATTTTATCTTGCTTGATATTGGTTGAAGCCAGTGCGCGTGCTGGTTCCACCGGGTTTACCCCGGTTTTTAAATAGGGTGATAGTGGTGGTTTGCGATCTTATTCTTGCTATGTGAGACCGCAGCCTCGAATCCATGATTTTGGATGGAATTAAGGGTTTCTTTCTATTTACCTGGATTTGTTCATCTGTAAACTATTTAGAACAGAAATATAACAATGCGTCCCTATTTTCAGGGGCGCAGGATGATCCAAAAAAACTGGTCTGTCCGGGCCAAAATGAGTGGAGCTGTAATGAACGACGATCTGCCAGGAATGGAGCTGGTGCGTTCACGTGGAGTGGTACGAGTTGTAGAGACAATTCTGGATACTGCCTGTGTGGTCATCTTGGTCCTGATGACAGGGATCACAACCGTGGATGTAATAGGCCGGTATGTATTCCATGCTCCTTTATTGGGTGCGTATGAAGCCAGCGAACTCTTGCTGGGTGTACTGATTTTCGCGGCCTTGCCGCGTGTCACCTGGCACCAGCAGCACTTAACCGTCAGTTTGATTGATGCCTGGCTGGGCCCCATGGCCCGCCGTATCCAGCAGTTCGTGATCAATATCACGTCCTCCGTGATGTTGGCTGTGTTGACCGTGTACCTGTGGAATCACGCCAATGAGCTGGCTGGCTACGGCGATATGAGCAATGCCTTGCAAGTGCCTATCGCCCCATTCGCCTACATTATCGCCATCATGACCGGCATCGCCACTCTGGCTGCGTTGCTTCAGGTTTTTCGCTCTTCCCGCCGATAAAGACGGAGTTTTTCATGTTGATTTCTATTATCGGACTGGCTGTCCTGCTGGGTAGCTTATTTTTGGGTTTGCCCATTGCCTGGGGCATGTTGCTGGTTGGCACGCTGGGTTTTGCCTACTTTACCGGCATAGAGGCGGCCTTGAGCATGGCGGCTCAAACCAGTTTTGACACGGCAATGAGCTATAGCTTTACCGTGTTGCCCCTGTTTATTCTGATGGGCAATCTGGTGAACGCCTCGGGCCTGTCCAAAGACCTGTACAAAGCCGCTAACGCCTTTATTGGTCATTTGCGTGGTGGTCTGGCCATGGCGACCATTGTTGCCTGTGGTGCCTTTAGTGCGCTGTGTGGCTCTAGTATGGCTACCACCGCGGCCATGGGTCGCGTGGCCATGCCCAATATGCGCAAGTACAACTACGACGACCGTCTGGCCACGGGCAGTATTGCTGCTGGCGGCACGTTAGGCATTCTGATTCCGCCCAGCGTGATGATGGTGGTTTACGGAATATTGACCGAAACCGACATTGGCAAGTTGTTTGCTGCCGGCTTCTTGCCCGGCATGATCGCCATGTTGATGTACCTGATTACGGTCATGATTATTACCGCAATCAATCCTAGCCTGGGCCGTCCTGGTGAGAGAACCAGCTGGCGTGAGCGCTTTGAGGCCACCAAAGGTGTGATGGCCATTACCGTGCTGTTTATTGTCATCATGGGCGGTATCTATGGCGGTATCTTTACCCCAACAGAAGCGGCTGGTATCGGTGCTGCAGCGACCTTCCTGCTGACCTTGAAGCGCCGTGGCTGGCAGCCACGCATGTACCTGACCGTGCTGATTGAAGCCGCTCAAACCACGGCCATTATGTTTGCTCTGGTAATTGGCGCGCTGGTGTTTACCAATTTCCTGACCGTGGCCGGTTTGCCCAATCAACTGCTGGGCTTTATTCAGGGCCTTGATGTGTCGCCCATCGTGGTGATCCTGATCATTTGTGCAATTTATCTGGTTCTGGGCTGCT
>JBQEAN010000039.1:30296-31815 GCA_052109075.1 Alcaligenes sp.
TCGCCCATCGTGGTGATCCTGATCATTTGTGCAATTTATCTGGTTCTGGGCTGCTTTCTGGAAACCATGTCCATGGTCATGCTGACCGTGCCGATCTTCTACCCGATCGTGGCCTCCTTGGGCTTTGATTTGGTGTGGTTCGGCATCATCGTGGTGGTGGCCGCGGAAATCAGCCTGATTACCCCGCCGCTGGGCCTGAATATTTTCATGATTAAGAACGTGATGCCTGATGTCCCCTTGGGCACCATCATTCGTGGTGTTACGCCCTTTGTCATGATGGATATCCTGCGCTTGTTATTGCTTGTGTTTGTCCCTTGGATTGTTCTGGTCATCCCGAACAGTATGTAAACCTGGCCCGGATGCAGGTGTGATCCGGGTAGTAATCAAGCCGCAGAGCATGCAGGCCTAAGCCTTGTTGCCAATCTTTCAAGCGGTCAAGACGTCGGGCTGTAATGGCCCGGCAGCAAAATAATTTACGAGGAGTCGAGATGCGTGTTTTTAAGAAATTAGCCTTGAGCCTGGGCTTGGCCGCCGCCGCCCTGGCACCGACCATGCCTTCGGTTGCCGCTGAGGTCACCACCCTGCGGTTTTCCCAGTGGATGCCGCCTGGCCACTTCATCGTGACCAATATGTTCGAGCCTTGGGCTCAGGAAGTGGAAAAAGCCACTGAAGGTCGTGTGAAAGTCGAGTTCATCAACGCGCTGGGCAAACCTCAAGCTCACCTGGATCTGGTGCGTAACGGTATTGCGGATATGGGCATGTCGGTGCATAGCTACACGGCCAACCGCTTCCCGCTGATCGAAATTGCCGAACTGCCCTTCACCACCGATGACGGTGGCGTGAACTCGGTCGCCTACTGGCGCACCTACGAAAAATTCATGATGGGTGCGGACGAACACAAAGGCGTGAAGTTGCTGGGCATGTGGACCAGCCCTGCCACCGTGATTTTCACTAGCCAAGACAATGTGCAAAGCATTGACGACCTGAAAGGTAAAAAACTGCGTTCGCCCAGTCCCCTGTTTGATGCCATCGGCAAAGCCCTGGGCATCGTGACCGTTAACGCACCGGCATCGGACAGCTACGAAATGTTGTCGCGCGGTGTGATCGATGGCATGTACTTCCAGTACGACCAATTGGATAATTGGAAACTGGACAAGCTGGTTAAGACTGCCGTGTCTGTAGACGGTGGCTTTGGCAAATCCAGCCAGTACATGTTCATGAACGAACGCAAATGGAAGAGCCTGTCTGAACAAGACCGTGCTGCCATCGAAAAAATCAGCGGCGAATGGATTGCCAACGACTTCGGCACCAAATGGCAAGTTGCCGAACAGCAAGCCATTGAAAAGCACACCGCAGCTGACCTGAAGACTCTGCGTATCGAAGGCGAGGCCGCCACACAACTGCAAGAGCGTCTGGCTTTTGTTGAAGAAAACTGGATCAAGGTCGCCGACAAGAAAGGCGTAGACGGTAAAGCCGCTCTGGCCTACTTTCGCGAGCAGATCAAAGAACTGAGCGCTGC
>JBQEAN010000040.1:0-1226 GCA_052109075.1 Alcaligenes sp.
GGGCGCATGTCTTTCAAGATGCGTGGTCGTAGCTGCACGTTGATGGAGTCCATCAAGTAAAGCGTCAGAATAGAGGCTTTGCTGAAGTCCGCGTCGAAGATGTCTTCTTCAATGAAATCCACCATGTATTCAACGCCGGCCAGACCCGCTTGTTCCATGGCGTCAGCGATGCGCAAGGGGTCCAGCTCTACGCCAATGCTATGGGTAAGGTATTTTTTGGCGGCAGCAATAACAATTCGGCCATCGCCACAGCCCAGGTCGTAAAGCACATCGTCACGCCCGGTACCCGCCATCGTCAGCATGGCATCGATGACACGGTCATCGCTGGGCACAAAAGGCACATCTAAAAAGATGTGGGGTTCAATGGAGTAGCCGTTTAAGTCGCTCATCAAGTCTCTGAACAATAGAAATCCTAGTGAAAGTGTTAAGCCGAAATTCGTGTAATTTTCATTATCTATAGTTTAAACTACTGCGAAAATGACTTAAGTTCGCTTTTTGTGTCTATATAGACGATCATCAGTCTATGTCAGACTTCCATGGCTCTACCTCCCCCGCTTCTGCCAAGCTGAAAACCCGTCTTCAGCATATACGAATCTCGCCCAGAGAATCGTTACGTATTCGTGCCTTGGCCGATCATATGCAATATGCCGATCCACTGGGGCACGCACAGGCGCTAGGTATAGGCCCAGCGGTGTGGCCCTTGTTTGGCCTGGTGTGGCCGTCCAGCATCCAGTTGGCTCGCAAACTGAAAAATCGTCCCATTAAGGCGGATGAAAGTATCTTGGAATTAGGCTGCGGCCTGGGTTTGACCAGCCTGCTGATGCACAAGCGCGGCGCGCACATCCATGCCAGCGATTGCCATCCCCTGGTGCCGCATTTTCTGAAACTCAATCAGGCGCTGAATGGTCTGTCAGACCTGCCTTATGTGCATGCGCAGTGGGGGGAGCAATCCTGCCCCGACTTGCTGGCGTCATTGGGATTAAATCCTGCTCGACAGCGCTACGACCTGATCGTGGGCAGCGACCTGCTTTACGAGGGCAATACCCCCGCTCAGTTGGCAGAGTTGGTGAATCAGCGAGCCAAAGAGCAGGCCGAGGTCTGGGTGGTTGACCCGGATCGGGGGCACCGCAATAAATTTACCCAGGAAATGGAGCGCTACGGCTTTGAGCTGGTGCGACAAGTCTGCTTGCGCGACCGACCTATTTTGATGCCCGAAGGCAAGGAGT
>JBQEAN010000040.1:1326-18302 GCA_052109075.1 Alcaligenes sp.
GTGCGACAAGTCTGCTTGCGCGACCGACCTATTTTGATGCCCGAAGGCAAGGAGTTGTCCTACAAGGGGCGCTGTTTGCAGTATCAGCGTAGCTAAACGAGGGGGAGACGGCTTGCGTGTTTTCTTCGCACTGGCAGGAACCAGGAAGTGATGGCAATAACCCTGTATCAATCGACTCTGGTGGCCGATGTGTGCGGGGCTTTTCGATATCCCATCTAGCCTTCTTGAAGGCTGTTTTTCTCTCAAGGGTTTGGCGGCTATTGGCCTGGGCCGATAACTGAACAGAAAAACAAAAAGCCCAGTCGTTTGACTGGGCTTTTTGTTTGAATTTTTGGTGGCCTGGGACGGAATCGAACCGCCGACACAAGGATTTTCAATCCTCTGCTCTACCGACTGAGCTACCAGGCCAGCACGTACTGCTCGGTAAAAATAGAACTATACCACGTTTTTTTATTTGTGAGCATAGTACAACAAAAATTTTATGCATCCTTTCGACGTCAAATTTGCCGTGCCCCTAGGGGGATGCGCTTCTCAGCGAAAAGTGGACCGCATAAAGGAGGGCAATTGTAATCACAAAAAGGCAATCCAAGTAACATTTTTGGCAAAACCCGCGCTTGCGGCGTAAAATCACTTAACTTTCATGCATTTTGCTTCAGCAAGATTGCCTGTTTCGGTCTTTTCAGGGCTATGGCCTGTACTGCTCATGTCTGTAGATGTTCTAACCTTCGGTCTGAATCATGTGTCCGCGCCGGTTGCCGTGCGCGAGCGCGTTGCGTTTCCGATCGATGTGTTAAAGCCTGCGCTTGATACCTTGCGTGCCACTTTCGGTACCGGTGTCCGTGAAGCAGCCATTCTGTCTACCTGTAATCGCACCGAGATTTACTGTGCAGCCGAGCCCCATGTGGCGGAACGCCTGCCAGAGTGGATGGCAGACTTCAACAGCCTGCGCTCTGCCGAACTGACCCCCCATCTGTATCGCTATAACCAGAACGAAGCCGTGCGCCACGCATTTCGTGTTGCCAGCGGTCTGGATTCCATGGTCTTGGGCGAGCCACAGATTCTGGGTCAGATGAAAGATGCCGTGCGTGCCGCTAATGAAGCTGGCTCGCTGGGCACCTTGCTGCATCAATTGTTCCAGCGCACCTTCTCGGTGGCCAAAGAGGTTCGTACGCAAACCGCGATTGGCGCCCACTCGGTGTCCATGGCAGCGGCAGCCGTTCGTCTGGCCGAGCGTGTGTTTGGCGATCTTAGCCAAGCCAAAGTGCTGTTTATTGGCGCGGGCGAAATGATTGAGCTATGTGCCACGCACTTTGCCGCGGTGAACCCCTGTAGCATCGTGGTCGCAAACCGAACCCAGGAACGGGCGGAAAGTTTAGCTTCGCGTTTTATGGCCAGCACCATGAAGCTGGCCGATGTACCAGATCGTCTGGCCGATTTTGATGTGGTGGTGTCCTGTACGGCCAGCACCTTGCCCATTTTGGGCTTGGGCATGGTGGAGCGTGCAGTGCGCTCGCGCCGTCACCGCCCCGTGGTTATGGTCGATCTGGCTGTGCCACGTGATATTGAAGCCGAAGTAGGCCGCCTGGATGACGTGTATCTGTATACCGTCGACGATTTGGGTCGCTTTGTGCAACGGGGTGCCGATGCCCGTCAGGCCGCCGTCGTTCAGGCCGAGGCCATTATCGACACCCAGGTACAGCACTATATGCACTGGCTTAGCACCCGTGCGATTGTGCCGGCCATTTTGGATGTGCAGCAGTCGGTCGAAAAAGTACGTCAACACGAGCTGGAACGCGCGCGCCGCATGTTGGCTCGTGGTGATGATCCCGCTGAAGTCATTGAAATGCTGGCGCATGGCCTCACTCAAAAGTACATGCACGGCCCTATGGCTGAATTGACGCGCAGCGAAGGCTCCGAGCGCGAGCAGTTGCTCAGTTTGCTGCCTCGTTTGCTACCCTCGACCACCCGTCGACGTTAGCGTCTGGGCTGTTGTCTGTTCACCGACTCTCCTGCGGTGCAGCCCGGTAGCTTTTAACTGCGCCCAGACCCTCTGATCTTCCCTTTAGGCTGTTCCCTATGAAAGACTCTATGCGCAGTCGGCTTGAGCAATTGGCTCGTCGTCTGGTTGAAGCTGATGCCATGCTTGCCGAGCCTGAAATTGCCAGCAATATGGATGAGTTCCGCAAACTGTCGCGCGAGCGTGCCGAGCTGGACCCCGTTGTCACGGCCTTCAAAAGTTATGAAGCGGCCGAAGGTGATTTGCAGGCGGCTCTAGACATGATGTCCGACCCCGAATTGAAAGAAATGGGCGAGGAAGAATACAAATTGGGTAAAGAGCGTATTGCCCAACTGGAAGACGAACTGCAGATTTTGCTCCTGCCGCGTGACCCGGATGACACCCGCAACGTATTCATTGAAATTCGCGCCGGTGCAGGTGGTGATGAAAGCGCCTTGTTTGCCGGGGATTTGCTGCGCATGTACATGCGCTACGCCGAAAACTGTGGCTGGCGCACGGAAATTATGTCTGCCAGTGATTCGGAAGTGGGCGGCTACAAAGAAGTGATTGTGCGTATTGAAGGCCAGGATGTGTATGGTCGTCTGAAGTTCGAGTCTGGTGCGCACCGTGTGCAGCGTGTGCCCGAAACCGAAGCGCAAGGCCGTATCCATACCTCTACATGTACTGTGGCCGTGCTGCCCGAGGCCGAAGGATTGGCCGAAATCACCATCAATCCCGCTGATTTGCGTGTGGATACCTTCCGCGCCAGCGGTGCCGGTGGTCAGCACGTGAACAAAACGGACTCCGCCGTGCGTTTGACCCACTTGCCCACGGGCTTGGTGGTGGAGTGCCAGGACGACCGCTCCCAGCACCGTAACCGCGAAAAAGCCTTGCAGGTGTTGGCTGCCCGTCTGAAAGACAAGCAGCAGCGCGAGCAATCCGATAAAGAGGCCGCTGAGCGAAAAAGCCTGGTGGGCACGGGGGACCGCTCCGAGCGTATCCGCACTTATAACTTCCCGCAGGGTCGTATGACGGATCACCGCATCAACCTGACCTTGTACAAGCTGGCGTACATCATGGACGGCGATCTGGATGAGCTGATCAAGGCCTTGCTGTCCGAACATCAGGCCGGTTTGCTGGCTGATCTGGCACAGGCGTGAGCATGAGCTTATCTGGCGAGCAGGGGATGCCTCAAGCAAGCACACTTGCCGATTTTTCCCGTACTCTGCGAGCCTTGCAGCCGCTTAGTCCTTTGCCGCGCCTGGAGCGCGACATGCTGTGGATGCAGGTGCTGGACGTCGGTCGTTCCTGGCTGATTGCGCATGACACGGACGAGCTGCCGCTGGACAAAATTCAGGCCTATCAAGCCTTGGAAGCCCGACGTGTCGCGGGCGAGCCTATGGCATATATCGTTGGCGTGCGTGAGTTCATGGGCCACGAGTTTTTGGTGTCACCCTCGGTGTTGATCCCGCGTCCCGATACGGAAACGCTGGTCGAGCGCGCCTTGGAGCGGGTTCAGCATATCCCGTCGCCCCGTATTCTGGACATGGGCTGCGGCAGTGGCGCGATTGCTGTTTCGATAGCCCTGGCGCGCCCCGATGCGCAGGTGGTCGCCAGCGATATCAGTACCTTGGTGCTGGCGCAGGCAGGCTTAAATGCTCAGCGTTTGTGTGGGAAAGTCGAGTTTTGCCTGGGGAGTTGGTACGATGCCGTGGCAGGCCAGGAACCTTTTGACCTGATCGTGTCCAACCCTCCATACATTGCAGTGGATGACGAACATCTGGGCCAGGGCGATGTGCGGTTCGAGCCGCGTCAGGCACTGACCGATGGCTCTGACGGCTTGACGGATTTGCGTACAATAGTTCAGGGAGCCGGGCCGTATCTACGTCCTGGCGCTAGTATTCTCATGGAACACGGCTGGGATCAGGCCGACCATGTGCAAAATATGCTGCGGCAGGCAGGGTTCAAGCAGGTCATCAGTTATGAAGATCTGGCAGGAATCCGGCGGGTCACAGGTGGACAGTGTTAATTCTTTTCTTAAGAGAACATCATGAGTGAAGTTCAAGATTTCATCCGCGAAACAGTGACGGAAAACCCAGTTGTGCTGTTTATGAAAGGCACCGCTCAAGCTCCTCAGTGCGGTTTCTCCGCCCGTACGGTGCAGATTTTGCGTGCTGTTGGCCTGAACCAAGTGGTTGTGGTTAACGTGCTGGACGACGCTGAAGTGCGTCAGGCCATCAAGGATTTCTCCAGCTGGCCCACCATCCCTCAGCTGTATATCAAGGGTGAATTCGTCGGCGGTTCGGACATTGTGTCTGAAATGTACGAAAACGGCGAATTGGAAACCATGTTGCGCGAGGCTGGGGCTCTGGAGTGAGCACCAAGCGACGCCTGGTCATTGGTATGACCGGGGCCACCGGAGCGGTCTACACCGTGCGCTTGCTGCAAGTGCTGCAGTCCTGTCCGGATGTGGAAACCCATTTGGTGATCTCGCCTTCCGGGGTGCTGAACATCAAATACGAGCTGGATATCGGACGACACGATATCCAGGCTCTGGCCGATCAGGTGTACAGCTTTCGCGACGTGGGTGCAACGCTGGCCAGTGGCAGTTTTCCGACTGCTGGCATGGTGGTTGTACCGTGTTCGATGCGCACCTTGGCTGCCGTAGCGCACGGCTTGTCCGATAACCTGATTACCCGAGCTGCCGACGTCACCTTGAAAGAGCGTCGTCGTCTGGTCATGATGGTGCGTGAAACGCCGTTCAATCTGGCGCATTTACGCAATATGACGGCGGTTACGGAAATGGGCGGAATTATTTTTCCGCCTATGCCTGCGTTTTACCTGCGTCCCAAGAGCATCGACGATATTGTCGATCACACGGTGATGCGGGTGCTGGAGCTGTTTGATATCCAAGTGCCCGGCGAGCGCTGGGATGGTTCGCAAAAACCAAGCTAAGACCTGGTCGTAGTCTGGTTCGTATAAAAAGCCCCGAGATAAACCGCCAAGGTCTGGACTGAAACCCAGGTTTTGGCGGTTTATCTCGGGGCTTTTTATTGTCCGCTGTTTGTGTGTTTGCTTGTGCTCAGCGCTACGCTCACCAGCTTACCCAGGAGTTGGCGTATATCTAGGATCAGGCTGACCCTGGGTGTCACTATCTAACTAAAGTAATTCGTTTTGCAGCCCCAAGCGGTGCTTGCTCCTAGGCATACATAGTTTGCTTTACTGTCCTGAACGGCGTTTGCTCATGAAAACAATTTGCTGTTCACCGGAAGCGGCTGCCTGGGCTGGGGTGAACGCATCCTGGCGGGCTGTGGAGCTTGCTTCTTCACCTTCTTCATCCAGACCGCCTGCTGCTAGCAGGCTCTCAGGCAGGTGGTCGTCAAAGTAATCCTGATCAAAACCCTTATCGCCTTCCGGATCAACCTGACCAGTCACCTTCATATCGGCAAAATTATGCAGTTTGGGGTCCATCAGATGAGAGGGCACCACACGGGTCAGGGCGCCAAAGACATTCCAGGAGCGATAGGGGTGTTTTTTGTCCCATTCGGCAATCATGCGGTTGATTTCCTGGCGTTTCAGGTTCTCTTGAGAGCCGCACAAATTACAGGGGATGATAGGGAATTCTTTGAGCTTGGCGTAAGCAATCAGATCCTTCTCGGGCACGTAAGCCAGAGGGCGAATCACGATGTGCTCGCCATTGTCTGACATCAGTTTTGGTGGCATGCCCTTCATCCGGCCGCCGTAAAACAGGTTCAGGAAGAAAGTGGCCAGAATATCGTCACGGTGGTGCCCCAGGGCAATTTTGGTCGCGCCCAGCTCTTTGGCGACACGGTACAAAATGCCACGACGCAAACGCGAACACAGCGAACACATAGTCTTGCCTTCGGCAATGACGCGCGTTACCACGGAATACGTGTCCTGGGTTTCGATGTGATAGGGCACACCCAGCTTTTCCAGATACTCGGGCAGGATGTGGTCAGGAAAACCAGGCTGCTTCTGATCCAGGTTCACGGCCACAATATCGAACTTGATCGGGGCGCGCTTTTGCATGGTCATCAGCACGTCCAGCAGACCATAGGAGTCTTTGCCGCCAGACAGGCAGACCATGACCTTGTCGCCGTCTTCGATCATGTTGAAGTCCCCGATGGCTCGGCCCACTTCACGCATGATGCGTTTGCTTAGCTTGTTGTCATGCACGCGTTGCTTGCGTTCCGCCTTGGTGGCGAACACGGGCTTATCGGTTTCAGAGGCGGATGGGGGGCTGGTGTCTAGGGACATAAGGAAAAGCAGGTAAAAGTGTCATCGTGGCCCCGGCAGGAAGCGGGGCGGGGCTTAGCGGCTGCGTTCGATCTCAATACCGACGCAGTCGCAGTCGGTAAAGGCCTCGGGTTTGCTGGCCCGGATTTTAACGCGTTCCACACTGGGAAACTGATTCAGGATGCGCTCGGCCAAACGCTCTACCAGTGTTTCCAACAGATTAGTGTGCTCAGTGCCACTGACCTCAATCAGCGCTTCGCGCAGCAGGCGGTAATCCAGTACCGTGCCTATGTCCTGGTCCTTTACGTCTTGTGTAATGGGCGTGTCGAACTCGGCATCAATATGCAGCGGCTGGCGGTGAATCAGCTCGTGGTCCAGCATGCCGATCGAGGCCTGAACCACCAGATTGTTAATGAATATACGGCGAATAGTCATGGCAAAAACAAAGTATCAGGCCCGCCGGGTGTGGCGGGCCTGTGAAGAAGATCAGGGCTGGCGGCTCAGAACGCATTCGTCCCGCGCAGGGCGCGCCAGTTGCAGCGTGAAGCAGTGTAGTTCATCGCGGCGAAAGGCGTGGACCTGAACCGTTTGGCCGGGCTCGTAAGCGGCTAGCAGGCGCTCCAGGCTGGCGGTGTCACTGATGCGCAGCCCGTCAATAGCGATTAGGGCGTCACCGGCGGACAGGCCTGCCTGATGAGCCGCTCCATCGGTAAAGACAGTAGCCAGCTGGCATTGGCCAGCGCTTTGGCGCAAACGGGCATTTAAGCTGGGCAGCTTGGAGGCAGCCTGCCATTCCAGTTTTAGTCCCTGCTCGGCCAGCCAGGGTTTCAAGGGCAGATCCTCGCAGCCTTCCACGTAGCGGGCGATAAAGTCCGTCGCGTCATAGCCGGTCGCTTCCAGAATCAGAGCTGGCATGGCGTCTTCAGGAATGCCGTGTGGCTTACCTTGATAAAAATCGCGGCCATAACGTTCCCACAGCAGCAGCATCACATCGTCCAGACTCTTGGCTTGTTGAGTAAGGCTGCGAATGCATAAATCCAGACCCAGTGCGATCAAAGCGCCTTTGCTGTAGTAGCTGACCAAAGCATTGGGCGAGTTCTCGTCCTGCTTGTAGTAGCGCGTCCAGGCATCAAAAGAGCTTTGGGCGGTGGACTGCTTGAAGCGGCCAGGGCCACGTTCAACGGCATTGATATTCTTGGCCAGCAACTTCAGGTAGTCGGTTTCGTCCAGCACGCCAGAGCGCAGCAGCATCAAGTCGTCGTAGTAAGACGTGAAGCCTTCAAACACCCATAGCAAACGAGTGTGATTCTCGCGGCTCAAGTCGTAAGGCGCAAAGGCGGCGGGCTTGATGCGCTTGACGTTCCAGGTGTGGAAGTACTCGTGGCTGACCAGGCCTAAAAAGGTTTGGTAGCCAGCCGTTTTGACTGATTTGTCCTGGCCCTGGGTGGGCAGGTCACGACGTGAGGTCATCAGTGCGGTAGAAGCGCGATGTTCCAGGCCGCCATAGCCGTCATCAGTCACCATCGTCATGAATACGTAGCGCGAGCTGCAATCCAGAAAGGGTGCGCGGCGGGTTTCAGGCTCGAAAAAAGCAATTTGCTCGGCGCAGATTTTTTCTACATCACGGGCGATGCGTGGCAAATCCAGATTGGGGATGACGCCGGTAAAGACCAGTTCGTGTTCCGCGCCGTGAGCAAAGAAACTGATGACTTGGGGCGTGCCCATTTCAATGGGGTGGTCGATCAGCTCATCGTAGTTGCTGGCGCGGTACAGGCCAAAACCATAGCGTTCAGCAGCGCCGGGCAGGCCGGTGGCTTCAGGCAGGCTGGTGTAGACCTGCCAGTCCTCCATGTCCTCGTTGGCAGCCAGTTCCAGTAGGCAAGGCTGTTCAGTCTGGCCTTCCACGGCCAGCAGGGCGCTGGTGCCATTAAAGAAAGCGTGAGTCTGATCAATATGCGCGCCCCGCACGGACAAGTCCCAGGCATAGACCTGGTAGTGCACGCTTAAAGGGCCTTCGCAGGGTTCACATTGCCAGCGATGATTGTCCAGCTTGCGGATGGAAACCGGTTTTTCGCCGCTGAAGGCGGCTATGCTTTCGATCTGACGCGAGAAGTCGCGGATCAAGTAGCTGCCAGGAATCCAGGCCGGAAGGCTAAGGACTTGGCCATCTGTTTGGGGGGAAGTGATCTGTATCTGGACAGTCAGGCGGTGGCCGGCGAGATCTGTCGGCTCGGCACGGTAAAGTACGGGTGTAGGTTCCATTCCCCTATTCTATTTAATTTTTCTGGGAGTCAGCATGAACGAACCCTTAGTCAAAGCAGAGGTGCATGGTCGTGTTGCTTTATTGACATTAAATCGGCCTAAAGCTTTGAATGCGCTCAACAACGAGCTGATCGCCGAGTTGTATGCCTTGCTCAAGAAATACGATACCGACAATGAAATCGGTTGTATCGTGCTGACCGGTAATGAAAAAGCCTTTGCGGCTGGTGCTGATATCGGCGCCATGAAAGACTGGAATTACCACGATGTCAGCTCCCAGGATTATCTGGGTGGTCAGTGGGAAGAACTGCGCCGCTTTCGTAAACCCATTATTGCCGCGGTTGCTGGCTACGCCTTGGGCGGTGGCTGCGAATTGGCCATGCTGTGTGATTTCATCATTGCTGCCGACTCCGCACGATTTGGTCAGCCCGAAATCAAACTGGGCGTGATTCCCGGCTTTGGTGGTACACAGCGCCTGCCTCGCGCCGTGGGCAAGGCCAAGGCCATGGATTTAATTCTGACCTCCCGCATGATGAATGCAGAAGAGGCCGAACGTTCAGGCCTGGTGTCCCGCGTGGTGCCCGCCGACAAATTGCTGGACGAGGCACTGGAGGCCGCAATGATTATTGCCAGCATGTCTTTGCCGTCCGTGTTGATGGCTAAAGAATGTGTGAACCGGGCGTTTGAGTCCTCATTGGAGGAAGGCTTGCTTTTCGAGCGCCGTAATTTCCATGGCTTGTTTGCAACCGACGACCAGAAAGAAGGCATGCACGCTTTCGTTGAGAAGCGTAAGCCTGAATTCAAGCACCGCTAAGTTTCTCAACAGCCGATAAACCAAGGGGTGTGTTGTAAAATTGCTGCACTGCAATGTTACAAAATAAGCTTATCCCTTGATGCCATTGAGATTGCGGAAATCAGCCTTGCATTAAGTATCAAACAAGCGAGGCTGAATTTGCTTGCAACAAAAAAAAGACGCTATACTTTATGGGTTTGACGACACCGGCTTTTGAAAGGAGCCGATAATATTGCGCGGATGGATTGGCTAAATGCCTTTGCAGTACATCCACCCACACAACGTTATCTGATTGTTTCCTACTATGAATCAGCCGTTTTATCAGCAGACAGGCACCACAGCCACGGTGCAGGCAGCAAGGGACACGCCGCCAATTTCCGAACCCGTAGTACTTACGCCTGAGCAACGTAGCCGTATGGCTCGCCGGGCAGGGCAAGGAATTGTGCGCACACTTGTTGCCCAGGCTTTTATGGGCCTGTTGGCGGTAGCTCTGTCGGCATGGATTTCCGGCGCATATGCAGCAGCCTCAGCACTGATTGGTGCGGCTGCTTATTTTGTGCCTAACGCATTGTTCGCATTGCGTCTTTTGCTGGGTTTGATGGGTGGCGGTAACGCCGGTGCTCTCTCCTTTTTCTGGGGTGAAGCGTTCAAACTTGGTTTTGCGGTATTGACACTGGCGATGGCTGCCATGGCAAATACGGGCTGGTTAGTTTGGCCTGCCTTGCTCTTTGGCTTGCTATGTGTCTTGAAGGGATATGTGCTGCTGCTGTTTTTTCGCAAACTGCCATAACGAATTTTGTTTCACGGGCTTGTCCCATAACATATACATCACAGGGTAAATACAGATGGCTGCTGCTAGTGATATTTCGCCTCAGTCAGGGTACATCCAGCATCACTTAGTTCACTTGAATAACGTGGGTGAAAAACAGGATGTTCTGGCCAACTTCGGTGTCATTAACTACGACTCCATGTTCTGGTCCCTGCTGATGGGTCTGGTTGTGGTTTTCTTTCTGTGGCGCGCCGCTTCGGTCGCAACAGCAGGCGTACCAGGCCGCTTGCAGTCTTTTGTAGAAATGCTGGTCGACTGGGTCGAAGACCAGGCCAAGTCCATTGTTCCTAACGCTGAGTCCCGGAAATTTGTCTCGCCTTTGGCGCTGACCGTGTTCCTGTGGATCATCATGATGAACATTCTGGACTTGCTGCCCGTCGATGGCCTGGGCTGGATCTTCATCCAGACCGGTCTGGCTGCCGAACACGGCGACCCCCTGTACTACCACCGTATTTTGCCAACCGCTGACTTGAACGTGCCAATGGGCATGTCCATGGGCGTGCTGCTGCTGATGTTCTACTACGGCATCAAAATCAAGCACCCCGGCGGCTTTGTCAAAGAATTGTTTACTGCACCGTTCGCAGCCTCTGGCCTGATGGCTGTTGTGCTCGCGCCCTTCAACTTCTTGCTGAACTGCATCGAATACGCCGCCAAGTCTGTGTCGTTGGGTATGCGATTGTTCGGCAATATGTTTGCTGGTGAATTGGTCTTCATGCTGATCGCTCTGCTGGGTGGTGCATGGACAGGGTTTAATGGCGCCAGCCTGGGACTGGGTATCGGTCACATTCTGGCCGGTTCTGTGTGGGCAATCTTCCACATTCTGATTGTGTTGCTCCAGGCGTTCATCTTCATGATGCTCACCCTTGTCTATATTGGACAGGCACACGAAGGCCATTAATCCGATTCCGACTGGACAATGGTGTCTGGTTGGGGGGAGCAGGTTTGGCCTGCTAACGCTTTGATTTTTTTGAATTACACCTGATTTTTAACCAAGGAGTTGTCATGACCAACGTAGCTTTCGTTGCTCTTGCTTGCGGTATCATCATCGGTCTGGGCGCATTTGGCGCTTGCATTGGTATCGCCCTGATGGGTGGTAAATATCTGGAAGCATCCGCTCGTCAGCCAGAACTGATGAACGCTCTGCAAACCAAGATGTTCCTGCTGGCCGGTCTGATCGATGCTGCTTTCCTGATCGGTGTCGGTATCGCCATGTTGTTTGCATTCGCCAACCCGTTTGTTGGGTAATAAGGCGAGTCCGTTGCCGCTTTTGGCAAACGGGCAGGCAGTCGTCGTTAGCGGTGTGTTGCTCGATTTGATCATGCACCGCTTGTCGACTTGAACATACATGTGTCAGGACGCATACCGCTTCCTACACACGTGGTCTTGAAGGGATACGACCGTGAATTTAAACGCGACTCTCTTTTTTCAGATGATCGTGTTTTTCGTTTTGGCCTGGTTTACGATGAAATTCGTATGGCCGCCACTGACGAAAGCAATCGATGATCGTCGTCAGAAAATCGCTGATGGTTTGGCTGCTGCTGACAAAGGCAAGGCCGATCTGGCACAGGCCCAAGCGCGTATCAGCCTGATGGATGCTTCGGCTAAGTCCGACAACCATCAACGCATTGTTGACGCTGAAAAACAGGCGACTACTCTTTTAGAGCAAGCTCGTCGTGAAGCCGAAGCCGAAAAAGCCCGCATTATTGCGCAGGCCCAGCAAGACGCTAACCAAGAAGTACAACGCGTACGTGAAAGTCTGCGTGGCGAAGTGGCTGCGTTGGCTGTCAAGGGTGCCGAGCAAATCTTGCGACGCGAAGTTGACGCGAATGCGCACGCCCAGCTGCTCGAGCAGCTCAAGGCAGAACTTTAACATCAAGGCAGGCCATGGCTGAACTATCGACTATTGCCAGACCTTACGCCGAAGCCCTGTTCGCCGCGTTAAGCGACGAGCACCAGGGTCTCGAATCGTGGTCGGCCCTGTTGTCCGAAATGGCTCAGGTGGCCGGTCTTCACGATGTGCGCGAGGCACTGAACGATCCGCGCCTGAATAATGGGCAGCGACTCGAACTCTTTACGGGCCTGGTTAAGTCACCGGTCACCGAAAAGGCTCGCAACTTTCTTCAATTGTTGGTGGATAACCAGCGCATCTTGCTGTTGCCACAGATTGCAGAACAGTTTGATCTATTGAAACACCAACTCGAAGGCACGGCGCAAGCACAAATTATTAGTGCTTTCCCGATGGCTGAGGCTCAGATTGCTGAGCTGACCGCTGGGCTGGAGAAAAAGTTTGGCCTGAAGCTAAAACCGACTGTGACCGTCGACGCTGATTTGATCGGCGGTATTCGGGTGATTGTTGGTGACCAGGTGCTCGACACTTCCGTGCAGGCCCGGCTGGCCAGCATGCGCGATACTCTGACCGCATAGCGCGAGTCAGTAAACAGGATTTCAGGAGTCTGAACATGCAACTTAATCCGTCCGAGATCAGCGAACTGCTCAAGAGCCGCATCGAAGGCCTGGGTGCGTCGACTGACGTTCGTACACAAGGTACGGTCGTATCCGTAACCGACGGTATTACGCGCATCCACGGTTTGTCCGATGTGATGCAGGGCGAAATGCTCGAATTTCCGAACAACACGTTCGGTCTTGCCCTTAACCTCGAGCGCGACTCTGTCGGTGCCGTGATTCTGGGTGAGTACACAGGTGTTTCCGAAGGCGACTCAGTTAAAACCACTGGTCGTATTCTGGAAGTGCCCGTCGGCCCCGAATTGTTGGGCCGTGTGGTTGATACCTTGGGTATGCCTATCGATGGCAAAGGCCCGATCAACGCCAAGATGACTGACGTCATCGAGAAAGTGGCTCCTGGCGTTATTGCCCGTGAGTCCGTCTCTCAGCCTATGCAGACCGGCACGAAAGCCGTGGACTCCATGGTGCCAATTGGCCGTGGTCAGCGCGAGCTGATCATTGGTGACCGTCAGACCGGCAAGACTGCCGTGGCTGTGGACACCATCATTGCTCAAAAGGGCAATGGCGTTAAATGTATTTATGTTGCCGTGGGCCAAAAAGCCTCCACGATCAGCAACGTGGTGCGCAAGCTCGAAGAGCACGGTGCTCTGGAGTACACGATTATTGTGGCCGCCTCGGCTTCCGAGTCCGCCGCCATGCAATATCTGGCTCCTTACTCCGGTTGCACCATGGGCGAATACTTCCGTGATCGTGGCGAAGATGCCCTGATCATTTATGACGATTTGACCAAGCAAGCTTGGGCCTACCGTCAAGTATCCCTGTTGCTGCGTCGTCCCCCAGGCCGTGAAGCCTACCCAGGTGACGTGTTCTACCTGCACTCCCGTCTGCTTGAGCGTGCCGCTCGTGTGAACGCCGAGTACGTAGAAAAATTCACCAACGGTGAAGTGAAGGGCAAGACCGGTTCGTTGACCGCATTGCCTATCATTGAAACCCAAGCTGGTGACGTTTCCGCTTTCGTTCCAACCAACGTGATCTCGATTACCGACGGCCAGATCTTCCTGGAATCGGACTTGTTCAACGCTGGTGTTCGTCCCGCTATTAACGCCGGTATTTCGGTGTCCCGCGTGGGTGGCGCTGCTCAAACCAAGGTCATCAAGAAGCTGTCCGGTGGTATTCGTACCGACTTGGCTCAGTATCGTGAATTGGCTGCGTTTGCTCAGTTTGCCTCCGACCTGGATGACGCAACCCGTCGCCAGTTGGAGCGTGGTAAGCGCGTGGTCGAACTGCTCAAGCAGCCCCAGTATCAGCCTTTGGCTGTGTGGGAACTGGCCGTGAGCCTGTACGCTGTGAACAACGGTTACTTCGACGATCTGGAAGTCGCTCAGATTCTGCCTTTCGAGAAAGGTCTGAAAGATCACCTGCGCAGCAAGTTCGCAGCTCTGGTTGAGCGTATCGAAAGCAAGAAGGAACTGGTTAAAGAAGACGAGGCTGAGCTGGTTGCAGCCATCCAGGACTTCAAAAAGCACGGCGCTTTCTAATCATTGTTGGCAGACGCCGGAAACCCCGGCGTCATGATTAGCGGGAGTCGACAGCCTAGTTTGGCTCCCGATAATGCCTTTACAGGAAAGTGTGATGGCCGGAATCAAGGAAATTCGTACTAAGATCAAGAGCGTGCAAAACACGTCCAAGATCACCAAAGCCATGGAGATGGTGGCGGCATCCAAGATGCGCAAAGCGCAAGAGCGGATGCGAGCTGGCCGTCCCTATGCAGACAAGGTGCGCGAGATTGCTTCGCATCTGATGCAGGCGCACCCCGACTACACTCACCCCTACATGGTTGAGCCTGCCGAAGTTAAATCGGTTGGTATTGTGGTTGTCAGCACGGACAAAGGTCTGTGTGGCGGCTTGAACACCAACATCCTGCGTTTGGTACTTGCGCGTGTTCGCGAGTTTGAAGACAAAGGGATTTCGGTTCAGACAACGGCTCTGGGTAGTAAAGCAGCTGGAACATTGGCGCGTGTTGGTGCCAATCTGGTGTCTCAGGAAGTGGGTTTGGGCGATGCGCCTAACCTGGCACGTCTGATTGGCGCGATCAAAGTGCAGATCGACGACTTCGTGGAAGGCCGCATTGATGCGGTGTATCTGGCGGCCAGTCGCTTTGTCAATACGATGAAGCAGGACCCAACATTTATTCGCTTGTTGCCTCTGCCTTCCGGTCTGAAAGATCCTTTCCAGGCTGGCGAGCACGTAGAAGCTGAAGCCACGGCTAATTCTTCCGAGTACGGTTGGGATTACATCTACGAACCCGATGCCAAGTCGGTTATCGACGACTTGTTGATGCGTTACGTAGAGGGTCTGGTGTATCAGGCCGTTGCCGAAAATATGGCCTCTGAGCAGTCTGCCCGTATGGTGGCCATGAAAGCCGCTTCGGACAACGCCAAGACCGTTATCGGTGATCTTCAGCTGGTCTATAACAAGACCCGCCAGGCAGCGATTACGAAAGAAATCTCTGAAATCGTGGGGGGTGCCGCTGCTGTGTAACCACGGCAAGGCACACCATCAAAGTTATATTGCAAGGACTCAACATGAGCAACGGTACCATCGTTCAGTGCATCGGCGCCGTGGTGGATATTCAGTTCCCCCGCGACAGCATCCCTAAAGTTTACGAAGCGTTGACGCTCGTGGACGAAAGTTCGGCTTTCGCAGAAAAAGGCCTGACATTTGAAGTACAGCAACAATTGGGTGACGGTGTAGTTCGCACCATCGCCATGGGTTCCAGCGACGGTCTGCGTCGTGGTATGGAAGTGGCCGGTTCCGGCGCACCGATCTCCGTACCCGTGGGCTTGGGTACGTTGGGCCGCATCATGGACGTGTTGGGTCGCCCGATCGACGAAGCCGGTCCTATCCAGTCCGAAGAGCGTCGTGCTATTCACCAGGCAGCCCCTAAGTTCGACGAATTGTCGCCTTCGGTGGAACTGTTGGAAACCGGTATTAAAGTGATTGACCTGGTTTGCCCGTTTGCTAAGGGTGGTAAGGTTGGTCTGTTCGGTGGTGCCGGTGTGGGCAAAACCGTGAACATGCTGGAGCTGATCAATAACATCGCCAAGGCACACAGCGGTCTGTCCGTATTTGCTGGTGTGGGTGAGCGTACCCGTGAAGGTAACGACTTCTACCACGAAATGGCTGATGCCGGCGTTATTCAGCTGGACAACCTGAGCGAGTCCAAAGTGGCCATGGTGTTCGGCCAGATGAACGAGCCTCCAGGCAACCGTCTGCGTGTGGCACTGTCCGGCCTGACCATGGCTGAAAAGTTCCGCGACGAAGGCCGTGACATCCTGTTCTTTGTGGATAACATCTACCGCTACACTTTGGCCGGTACCGAAGTTTCCGCTCTGTTGGGTCGTATGCCTTCCGCAGTGGGTTATCAGCCTACCTTGGCTGAGGAAATGGGTAAGCTGCAAGAGCGTATTACCTCTACCAAGACCGGTTCGATTACGTCCATCCAGGCCGTTTACGTTCCAGCCGATGACTTGACTGACCCATCGCCTGCTACAACTTTCTTGCACTTGGACTCCACCGTTGTGTTGTCGCGTGACATTGCTGCTCTGGGTATTTACCCCGCTGTGGATCCTCTGGATTCCACCAGCCGTCAGCTTGATCCACAAGTTGTGGGTGAAGAGCACTACGAAGTGGCTCGTGGCGTTCAGCAAACACTGCAACGCTACAAAGAACTGCGGGATATTATCGCCATTCTGGGTATGGACGAATTGTCTCCAGAAGACAAACAGGCTGTTGCTCGTGCTCGTAAGATCCAGCGCTTCCTGTCGCAGCCTTTCCACGTAGCAGAAGTGTTTACCGGTGCTCCTGGTAAGTACGTGCCACTGGCTGAAACCCTGCGCGGCTTCAAGATGATCGTCGACGGCGAGTGTGATGCTCTGCCAGAACAGGCGTTCTACATGGTCGGTTCCATCGACGAGGCTTTCGAGAAAGCCAAGACTATTCAGTAATAAGGATTGCTCATGGCTAAGCTTCATGTTGACGTGGTCAGTGCCGAAGAATCGATCTTTGCTGGTGAAGCAAAGTTCGTGGCGCTGCCCGGCGAGGCTGGGGAACTGGGTATTTTGCCCGGTCACACCCCACTGATCTCGCGGATTCGTCCCGGCACGCTGAAGATCGTTATGGTCGATGGTAGCGAAGAGCACATCTTTGTCGCCGGCGGCATACTCGAGGTTCAGCCAGGGAAAGTCACTGTATTGTCGGATACCGCGATTCGCGCTAACGACCTGGATGAAGCAAAGGCTCTGGAAGCCCGCAAACATGCGGAAGAGGCCCTGCGCAACACCAAGGACAAAGCCGATATCGCCGTTGTGGAAGCTGAG
>JBQEAN010000040.1:18402-30290 GCA_052109075.1 Alcaligenes sp.
GCCCGACTGCGCCGGACGGCAAGCAGGAGTTGGGTACTGGCTTGTGCTGATGGGGGTCAGCCTCGGCGCATTTTGTATAAGTCCATGCTCCTGTGCTTGCTTGAAGATTTCCTGGGCAAACTCGTACCAGCTAACGATGGGGTCACCGGCGAAATGGTAAATTCCTGCTGGTCGCGAAACCGGTGTGACATCAATATCAGTCCTCGCTTCCTGTGGTGCCTTTGGACTTTCTTGCATACGCTGTGCCAGCATTAACAGGGTCCGTGCTATATGCACGGCGTAACTTGGCCCACCAAACTGGTCGGCCACAATACGTAGCTCTGGCTGTTCCTGTCCAAGACGCAGCATGGTTTTCAGAAAATTATTGCCGAACTGACTGAATACCCAGCTGGTACGCAGGATTACGGCCTCCGGTAAGGCTTCCAGCACCCGCTGTTCGCCTGCCAGCTTGCTGCAGCCGTACACACTGACAGGACTTGTTGGGGCATTTTCTGCATAAGCTTGTTCGGATTGCCCGTCGAATACATAGTCTGTCGAGACATGGATGAGCTGTGTGCCTGATCGTGCGCATGCCTGGGCCACTAAGCCGGGGCCTGTACCATTGACCAAGTATGCCCGCTCTGGTTCAGACTCGGCTCGATCAACGGCGGTGTAGGCGGCGGCGTTGATCAGGATGTCAGGCCGATGTTGATCCAACGCTTGGGCGATGGAATGGGCATCAGTAATGTCGAGCTCTTGGTGGCCCAACAAGGTAATCCTATGCCCTTGCTCGGCGAGCCCATGCAGATAGGAAAATGATTGACCAAGCTGCCCTTGGGCGCCTGTAATCAGGACGTGAGTAGGGCTTGGCATTAAGGTTTCTTGGGCTTAGTGGCTTGAGCAACAAGTTCAGCCAGTGTGGGATAGTGCTTATCTTTTGCAGATAAACGTGGGTTTTCTACCGGCCAGGGAATAGCAATTTTAGGGCAATTCCAGGCCACCCCACCCTCATCCTCAGGGCAGTAGTAGTCGGTGCACTTGTAAGTAAAGTCAGCTGTGTCGGACAACACGCAAAAGCCGTGTGCGTAGCCCGGAGGAATCCAGAGCTGCTTGTGATTGGTATCAGTTAGCTCAACCCCAACATACTGCGCAAAAGTGGGGGAGTTGGGTTGTATATCCACGGCAACATCGTATACCGCTCCCCGATTCACACTGACCAACTTGCCTTGAGGTTTGTTTTTCTGAAAATGCAGGCCCCGCAACACCCCTTTTTCGGAGCGAGAAAAGTTGTCCTGCACGAAGGGCAAGTCTATGTCAGCTTGTTCCAGATAGCGTTGCTGATGGAAGGTTTCTTTGAAAAAACCTCGGGCATCGCCAAAAACAGTAGGCTCAATAATCAGAACGCCAGGCAGGCGGGTTGGATAGATGGTCATTGTGGAAAGTGTTGGGAGAACTTGGCGTTGCCGCGTCTAGGTTGGGCAAGTGGCCGTAGAGGGCCTGAAAATAGACCATCTACGGGCTTGGAGCAGTATATGGCTGATAGGCTTAATGCCCGAAATTGTATCTATTTGACCTTTTTTTGGCTATCGTGGATAGCTTAGGAAAAATACTGGATGCATCACGAATGGTCGTTTTTATACGCTCTTACCTTCGCCATGTGGATGGCAAGCTGGCTAAGTACCTCAAAGTATTGGACGAGGCAAAAATCCCTTATCACTTTGTGGGTTGGGAGCGTGGTACGGTTCCAGCACAGAAAAACAGCAACGATACATACTACTCACGCCCGGCCGCTTTAGGAGCGGGGTGGCGCAGCCTGATTGCTATTGCCCTGTGGAATCTATTCGTGTTGTGGTGGCTGCTCAAGAATAACCGCAAGATTGGTCTCGTGCATGTGATAGATCTGGATACTGCAATGGCCGTGAAGGTATATGCAGTTCTATGCCGTAAGCCATGGATTTTTGATGTCTACGATAAGTACAGCTCCTTGCGTTATTTTCCCGGAGCCTTGGGGAAATGGGTAGATAAGCTGGAAAACTACTTGTTGACCACGGCTGATGTGGGCATTTTGGCCGACCCGTGTCGTTTCGAGCAGCAGGGCATTGATCCGACAACGCCAACTGTCATGGTGCTGGAGAACGTGCCACAAAAATCCGAGATGCAGGATTACGTCCCCGTGTCTGATCAGCAGCCAGTAAAGATTGCCTATTTTGGTGTGCTGGAAGCAAAGAACCGTGGTCTGGAGGATTTGCTGGCCGCTTGCGAACAGTTCCCCGGCTGTGAGTTGCACGTGGCGGGCTATGGGCCACTAACGGAAATGTTTACGCGTTCTGCGCAGCAGCATGCCCATATCCATTACTACGGTGCGCAAAGCTCGGTTCAGGGGCTCAAGCTGATGCAGTCTTGCCAGGTCGTGGTTGGCATGTACTACAAGGCTGTCCCCAACCATTTATTTGCGGCACCCAATAAGTATTACGAGCATTTGATGTTGGGACGAGCCTTGCTTACGACAGTAGGTATTCCTACTGCCGCCAAGGTACGTGAGCATCAAACAGGCTGGGCGGTCGAGGAAGGCCAACAGGCGATTGAGGCCTGGCTGCATGGTTTGGATATGCAGCAGGTTCAGCAGGCCTCTGACCGCGCGCGTCAGGTATGGCAAGCCCAGTATGCGGATTACTTTGACCAGCATTACGCAGGGAAGTACCTGCTTAAAGTCCAAGCTTTACGGACTAGTTAGGATGCTTTTCCTGGTGCGGTCGGGTCTTGGAGCAGTCGATACAAATATTGGCCGTATTCTGTCTTTGCCAAAGCGTGCGCTTGATGTTCCAGGGTGGCGTGCTCCAGCCATCCTTGTTTGAAACCGATTTCTTCCAGGCAGGCGATTTTCAGACCTTGACGGTGTTCGATAGTGCGGACAAAACTGCCGGCTTCTTGCAAACTGTCGTGAGTACCGGTGTCCAGCCACGCAAATCCCCGACCTAACAGGCTGACATGCAGTTTGTTCTGTTGCAGATAGGCGTTGTTGACGTCTGTGATTTCTAATTCGCCACGGGCGGAAGGGCGTACCTGCCGGGCGATGTCAATTACTTGGTTGTCGTAGAAGTACAGGCCTGTCACTGCAAAATTGGATTTAGGCTGCTTGGGCTTTTCTTCAATTGAGATTGCCTTGCCCTTGGCATCAAATTCCACGACACCAAAGCGTTCAGGGTCGCTGACTTGATAGCCAAATATTGTGGCTCCTTGTTCTCGCTGGGCTGCTTCTTTCAACGTTTGGCTAAAGCCATAGCCATAAAAAATATTGTCTCCCAGAATCAGGCTGACTCGGTCGGTGCCCACGAAATTGGCACCGATCAGAAAGGCTTGGGCCAGACCGTCGGGAGAGGGCTGTTCGGCGTAGCTAAGCTGGATACCAAAGTTGCTTCCATCGCCTAGCAAAGTACGAAAGCTGGGCAGGTCTGTCGGGGTGGAGATAATCAGGATTTCTCGTATACCTGCCAGCATCAGTACCGATAGCGGGTAGTAGATCATGGGCTTGTCGTAGATAGGCAGTAACTGCTTGGACACGCCCAGGGTAATCGGGTGTAAACGTGTGCCGGATCCACCGGCGAGAATAATGCCTTTCATGATTCTGTCTGACCTAAGCGATGTAGCTGATAGTGGCCATTAAGGATGTGTTCCCACCAACCCGTATTTTCTAAATACCATTGCACGGTTTTACGTAAGCCTGTCTCAAAGGTTTCTTGCGGCGTCCACCCCAGTTCCTGCTCGATTTTACGAGCGTCGATGGCGTAGCGCTGATCGTGCCCGGGTCTGTCGGGAACATAGGTAATCAGATCTGTGTATTGTTCCAAACCAGCGGGTTTTTTTGGAGCTAGCTCTTCCAGCAAGGCGCAGACTTGTTGCACTACATGAATATTTTGCTGCTCGTTGTGGCCGCCAATATTGTAGGTTTGGCCCACTTGCCCTTTTTCCAGCACCGTCAACAACGCGCGTACATGATCCTCGACATACAGCCAGTCACGAATTTGTTTGCCTTCCCCATACACTGGCAGCGCCTGCCCTTGGAGGGCATTTAAGATCATGTGCGGAATGAGCTTCTCAGGGAAGTGGTAAGGGCCGTAGTTGTTGGAGCAATTACTGATTAAAGTCGGCAAGCCGTAACTACGTTGCCAGGCTCGGACCAGATGGTCCGAGCTCGCTTTGCTGGCCGAGTACGGGGAGCTGGGCGCGTACGGTGTCGTCTCGACAAACAGCTCCGTGGTGTCGTCCAGATCTCCATACACCTCGTCAGTCGAGATGTGGTGGAAGCGGAAGCTGGACTTTCTGGGCTCGGGTAACTCATTCCAATAGTGGCGGGCACATTCCAAAAGGGAGTACGTGCCGACGATATTGGTTTGGATAAATGCAGCTGGGCCGTCCAGGGATCTGTCCACATGAGACTCGGCAGCCAGATGCATGATGGCATCTGGTTGAAATTGATTGAACAATGCCTGAATGGCCTGCCCGTCCAGGATATCGCGCTGTGCAAACTGATATCGAGGATGGTTTTGAATCGAAGCCAGCGACTCCAGATTGCCCGCATACGTCAATTTGTCGACATTGAGCACGTGGTGCTCGGTTGTGTGGATCAGATGACGGATCAGGGCTGAGCCGATAAAGCCGGCGCCACCGGTAACGAGGATTTGCATGACGGTAAAGGAGCGTTCCGAGAGGCTTAGCGATAACGTTTAGCCAAAATTAGTAGGACAAGGCAGTCTACGATAACCCGGCTGGTCCAGGCAATTGCTGCACCTAGTAGGCCAAACTGGGCGATCAGGAGGTAGAGCAGGCCTATGTAGGGCAGTATCTCAGCCAAGTGTATATAGGCGGTAATGTGCGCGTGTCCCTTGGCTTGGATCACGGTATAGGGTATTTGGGCAATTGCGTTGAAAAAGAAACCCACTAACAAAATTTGTAGTAGCGGTACGGACTGCTCTACATAGGCTTCGCCCAGCCAGAGCAAGATAATCCACTTTGCTCCTGCAATGCCAAGTAGGCTGATTAGCCCGCAGACTACCAGTAGCAGCAGGTAAGTCAGCCGTGTCTCTTGGCGAGCGTCTTTCTGGGCACTAAGCAGAGGGAAAATCACGCGGACGACGGCTCCTGGAATGTTCAGCAGGCGTGTAATCGCTTCTGAAGGCGCGGTATAAAAACTGACTGTGGTTGCCCCGTTCAGGTTGGACAGTAAGAAACGGTCAAAATACACCATGAGCGGGCTAATCAAGTTACTGACCGTGAGCCAGCCGCCAAAGCGCAGCAGAGCATGAGCCTGTTGACGGTTCCAGTGCCACATTCCGCGTCGAATAGAGCTTGGCAGTGCCCAAAAATAGGCCAGCAGGCAACTGATCAGACGCCCGGCAAACAAACCCAAAACGGCGGAGCTGAGGGTGGTTTGGTAGAGAATGGCCAGCAAGGGCAGCACAGCAAGCAGTAGTCCACTGAGAGTGCGTTGTATGTTGACTTGTTTGAAGTCGGATAAGCCTTCCAGATAAGACAACCAAACTGCTTGTAAAAGCAAGAAAGGCAAGGTCAGAGCCAGGAGGCGAAAAGCGAACAAGCTGTCTGCGTGTAGCGCGGGACTAATATTGAGCCACTGCACCAATACGGGACTAAAAAGATAAACCAGTGCGGCAGCGATGCAGCTGCTGAGTAGTATCAGTAGGGTAGCCGTCCCTAAAATGGATTGGATTGGCTGTGTTTGTTTGCCAGCCATAGCGATAGCGCGAATTAAGGCACGGCTGATCCCTAGGTCAAACAGGCTGGCATAGCCGATCAAGGCAAAGAGCAGGGTGTAGATACCAAAAGGCTCCAGGCCTAGCAGGCGCGCCATCATTCCCATGGAGGGCAGGAAGGCGAACATGAGCACCATATAGGAGCTCAGGTTCCAGAACGAATTACCTAGTAATTTCTTGGCAGACATGGCCTAGGGGACAGACCGAAGCTTGGCGTGATTGACATAAATCTGGCTCCAGAACACGGCTACGCTGATCAGGAAAAACAGGAGCGTATTGTTGCGTTCCATCATGTTCTGGGTCAGATTGGCCAGCGTGTAAATAGTAACAATGATACTGCCGCAGACAGCGTACGCGCGAGTGTGGGGGTCTGGGGCATGCACGTGACGAATGAAACCATAAAAGCAATAGAGCAGGAGCGAGCACTGCAGCAACAGACCCGCCAGGCCTAAATTTATCCAGGTTTCAATGTAATTGTTATGTGAGTTGGCCAAGTTCAGGACAACAGCATCTGCCTGTTTATTTTTGACCAGTTTAGTCAGTGCCTGCTCGTGTTGATTAAAGGACCAACCTGATAAGGGACGTTGCCGTATCAACGTCCAGTTAGCTTGCCAGATTGCCAAGCGGGCACCAATCGAGGTGTTGGAATTACCCGCTTCAAATTGCTCAATGTCATGCTGTGCTAGGTTGACACGTGATTGGATGGTGTCGGTCTGCCACAGAAGGCTGGCGCTCAGTGCTGCGGCCAAGGAAAGAACTATCATGCCTCGCCGAAAGTGTCGCTTGGGCAAGTAGGCGTAGGCAAGAATCAACAACACGGCAGGCAAGGTAATCCAACCGCCGCGGCTGCCTGATAAGAGCGAGAGGATGAGTCCAGCTAGGCAGCCTAGAGCGGAAACAAGAAGAATGGGGCGCGAACGCTGTTGCTGGCTGAGTTGGCTCAGCAGAGCAGTCAGACAAAAACAGGCGAGGCTGAGCGCGATATTTCCAAACTGGATGGCCCCTGTATAGCCATAGATCCGACCATCATGTAGTGGGCCACCGTATTGTGCAGGAATAATCCATAAGGCCGACAGCGTGCCCAATGCAAAACAAATCCAGAGTACAACGCTGTGCAGCCGAATAGAGCTGAGCATGTACAGGATGGGGATCAGTAAAAGGTAGCGACTGAGCAGATCCAGCTGATTACTGGGGTTCTGGTGTAAGAACCAGATCAGGAGTCCATTGGCGAATGTCAGGCTCAGTACTATGTACAAGCCACGGCTGATGCTGGTGCTTTGCAGAGGCTGGCGCTTGCCAGAAGGCGCTAAATACCATGCCAGAGCTGTCAACAGCAGAAGGATCACTCCCACCGAATAGAGAGTGCGAGTAGCGAGCAAACTGATGAAGAACAGACTTACGCCCAAGTGAGCGGCCGCATTGAATGAAAAAACAGACTTAGATACGGGCTCAGACATAAGACGGAAGGTAAAAAGTATGCTGGGATAGAAGAGATGGAATAGAGAGCGCGAAAAATACCCGAATGGCGAGTCAAACGCGGGAAGTAAATCCGATCAGGCTGTCTAGTGTTACACGGGCGCGACGTATAATTGGCGCGTAAATGGTCTATTTTAGGTTATTAGTGCTTCGATGAATCAAATTAAAATCAGGCGGTTTAAGCGGTTGCACGAGATACTCCTATTATCCGGGCCAAGCTCGTGGTTGATTGGATTTGTGGTGGTGGCATTGGCCCCTGTGTTGTTGTTATGGGGCTGGGACCGTTTATGGAACCTGGACGATGGCCAACGCACGGCTTTGATGCTGGTGATGGTGGCATTTGTGGTGTGTAAGCTGCTGATTGATAAAAGTCAGCAGGGCTACCCTGGGGCCCGTAGTGCTTGGTTGATTATCCCTACGGTGGGGATGACCTACGCCGCCCTTTACATTGCTAGCTTTATTTTCCGTTATGACGTCTCGCGAGCTCTCTTATTGAGCAGCGGGTTCCTCGCCTTGGTCTGGTTCTTGCTGGAAAGCTTGTTTACCAGTCGTTATCGAATCCTGAAGTTGGCTATTTTGCCGGGTGGAGAGGCTGAGTCCTTGCTGGACTTGCCAGGTTTGGATGGCCGTCTACTGAAAAACTATGATCTGGTGGGTTATCGGTACGATGGAGTGGTAGCGGACTTTTCCTCTGTGCAGCCAGATGCAGAGCGTTTCTTGACCCGCTGCGCCTTGGACAGGGTTGCCGTATACAACTCCAGGCAGGTTTTTGAGTCCTTGACTGGGAGGGTCAAGATCGATCGTATGTCGGAGAACACAATCGGTTCTTTGCTACCGTCACGGGGCTACGAAATTTTGAAGCTGATGTTTGACTACGTGATGGTCATTCTCAGTTCTGTGGTGGTGGTGCCAATTTGCTTGTTGGCCATGTTGGCTATTCGTCTGGAAAGCCCAGGTAAAGTCATCTATTCCCAACAACGGGTTGGCTTGGGAAACCGCGAGTTCACTATTTATAAGCTACGCAGCATGCGTTTTGATAGAGAAGACGCGGTCGAGCAGTTTGCGGGAGAAGACGACCCTCGTATTACTCGAGTCGGCAAGATTATCCGTACGTTGCGCATTGATGAGTTGCCGCAATTCTATAACGTGTTGCGTGGCGAAATGAGCTTAATCGGCCCTCGGCCTGAGCAGCCATCTTTCGTGCGGGAGTTCGATAAAAGGATTCCGTTTTACAGCTACCGCCATGTCGTCAAGCCAGGCATTACCGGCTGGGCGCAGGTCCGCCAAGGCTATGTCGCTAACGCAGATGACACTCGGGTAAAAATCGAGCACGATTTTTACTATATCAAGCACTGCTCGGTCATGCTGGACGTATATATCGTGTTTTTGACGGTGAAGACAATGCTTACTGGCTTTGGGGCGCGTTAGGATTGTGTTCGCGCAATAGGCGCTTTACAAGGTGACGCATGGGGCGTGTCAACCTGTCCAGTACATCGTAAGTAATAAATATAAATGCACCGGCTGTGCCGTAGCGCTTCTTCAGGTAGATTTTCATGCCTGCGCTGTAGCACTGGCCACGGAACGAATGGTCTGTAAAAGTGCCGCCCGCCTCATGGAAGTAATGTGCCGTTGGGAGGTGATAGGACAAGATTCCCATCTCACGCGCCCGGAACTGCAGGTCCGTTTCCTCAAAGTACAGAAAGAACTGCTCGTCAAAGCCTCCCAAGGCTTCGTAGTGCTCACGGCTGATGAAAAGCAGGCTTCCCGAGACATGATCGACTTGTGTGGGGGCGATTAGTGTTTGTTTGCTACGTAATAGCCTACCTAAGCCTACTGCCTTGAGCAGCAGGGTGTAACAGTTTGGGAAGCGCTCGAAAGCAAAATCAGGTTGCCCTTTTATACCTAAAGCCGAGCCACCCAGAATAGGGACGGGCGAGTTCGGGTAGGTCTCCAGGAACTGCGCAAAGATGCTCAGCACATCGGTTTGTAGCCTGGCATCAGGATTGATCAGCAAAATATTAGGGGCATGCGTGTGCGCTACACCTATGTTGCAAGCCTTGCCAAAGCCATGATTGTTATTGGTTTGGAGGATATGAACATCGGGATGCTGTTGGGCAATCAGGCTGCAGCTTTGGTCTGTAGAGGCGTTGTCTACAACAGTGATCGTGTAGCAGTGTTTAGTGCTGAATTGCTTAATACTGTTGATGGTATCAACAATTTTTTTGCCACCATTGTAGTTAACCAGAATGAAGTCGACCCAAGGTGCAGACTGAACGACGTGATTCATGGTTAGCTAAGCCCGCTTCAAAACTGCTTTCACTATGTAGTGAAGCATTAGAGAGCTAGATTGTACAACGGACAGTTTCAGGTGGTGTCGATAGATCTGCCATGTCCACTGCAAGGATTTGATTTTATTACCGGATAGGCTGCCAGCGCTAACTCTGTAGGCGGCTAATACTTCCTGTAGACCATACGCGCGTCCTGCTTTGCGTACAATTTCCAACCACATTAGATAATCTTCATGTCTAATTGGTTTTTGATATATTTTCCCTATTTTCTGGCAGTCATACATTCCGGTCAGATTACCTATCGAATTTCCCTTAAGAAGGTTTGAATAATCGACCCAGCGCGGAGGGGTTGTGCTGCTTTGCCATTGTGGTGCTTGGTGAAAGCGATAGTACGCGGTCATGGACACCGCGGCATTGTTCTCCTGCATTGCAGTTAACTGACGGCTTAGCTTCTGAGGCAGCCACAGGTCATCAGCGTCCAGGAATGCGATGTATTGGCCTTGAGCAGCAGCAATACCAGCATTGCGGGCGGCTGCAACGCCTTGGTTGCGGGGTTGCTGGATGAGCGTGATACGGGGATCCTTCTGAGCGTACTCGGTAACTATATTGGCGGTGCTGTCATTTGAGCCGTCATCAACAACGAGTAACTCCCAGTATGGGTAATCTTGCTGACATACAGAGGCGAGAGAGTCGGGTAGGGTGTTGGCAGCGTTATAGGCTGGCATTACTACGCTGACAAATATGGGGTTTGGGGCGCTCATAGGAGGAGACAAAGGCGCGAGGGCGGTCTGCGAAAGAGGGATAGGTGGAGCCGTGATTCGGATTGACACAGCATAAGGGGAAAGTGGTGCTTCAAGACGAGCACGGTGTGTCTTGGATAGGCTCGAATTAAACTGCGTTTAATGCTTGTGGGCAGATATGGTTGAGGTCTCCGGTTCAATGTTTGTAATAACGCCAAGAGTACCTGCCCTTGGTGATTCGATTCTATCATCAAGTGGTTTGATGTTTGGGGCCGACATAGTCTAGAACACTGAGTGATCGTGCTACAGAGCGACGGTTAAAAGTTTGATGCGATAGTTAGGTAGGATTTATTGCTGACGTGTTTGGTATGTGAGCTTTATAAGGAATAGATACCTCTTGTTGTTGGCGGTCGTAAGATGGGTCTATTAACCGTGTAAAGTGATATGAACTAGGGGCCACTGTAACTGCTAATGGAGTGGCCCCCAATTTTGATGCATTAAGGGAGTTTCATGAAGGTTCTGACGGTTTTTGGTACTCGACCAGAAGCAATAAAAATGGCACCTTTAGTCCGGGAGCTGGCAGGCCGCACAGGCATTGACGCCCGAGTATGTGTAACCGCACAGCACAGGCAGATGCTGGATCAGGTTCTGCAACTGTTTGATCTGAAGCCAGACTTTGATTTGAACATCATGAAGCCAGGGCAAGACCTGGGAGGAATTACGGGCGCTATCTTGGCTGGGCTGAACGATGTGTTTACACAATTCAAGCCTGACTTATTGTTAGTGCATGGGGATACGGCGACCACCTTTGCTGCAGCGTTGGCCGCGTACTACCACCAGATTCCTGTGGGACATGTTGAGGCGGGTTTGCGTACTGGGGATATTTATTCGCCATGGCCAGAGGAAGGAAACCGACGTTTGACTGGCGTACTGACCTGTATGCATTTTGCGCCCACGGAGCAATCTCGGCAGAACTTGCTGCGAGAGGGAGTGGCAGCAGAGACGATTGTCGTTACGGGGAATACAGTTATCGATGCTCTTTTGTCTGTTGTGAAAAAAATTCGAGCAGATGACTCTTTATTGCAAGACTTGACGCAGCGCTTTCCTTTCCTGGACGAGACTCGTCGAATGGTTTTGATTACTGGGCATCGACGTGAGAGCTTTGGCGGAGGTTTTGAACGTATTTGCCAGAGTATACGTGCGAGTGCTGAGACCTTCCCGAACGTGGACTTTGTTTACCCGGTTCATTTAAATCCCAACGTACAGGAACCTGTTGCTCGTTTGTTAAGTGATGTTCCAAATGTGTATTTATTAGAGCCACAAGACTACTTGCCTTTTGTGTATCTTATGAACCGTTCACACATTATTTTAACGGATTCTGGTGGTATTCAAGAAGAGGCTCCTTCTTTAGGTAAACCTGTTTTAGTAATGAGAGAAACTACAGAAAGGCCCGAAGCAGTGAGCGCAGGAACAGTAAAACTGGTTGGAACTTCCCCCGAATTAATTTGCGCTGAATTGGCGAATTTACTTAACGATTCTATTGCTTATGAGGCAATGAGTTATGCTCACAATCCATACGGTGATGGGGACTCTTGCAAACGCATTGTCGATTATTTGTGTAAACGTCTTTAAAAGTC
>JBQEAN010000041.1:0-8481 GCA_052109075.1 Alcaligenes sp.
CACAATAGGAGGCCGCGCCCTCGTGTATTTGCGCCACTTGGGGTGACACTATTCAGTGCGGTTTTTCTGTTGAACTACGCATAGACTGTGGAAATGCCTACTTCGCCCTCTCGCCCTGACTCGCCCGAACGCCGCCTGCGCCGTATGAAGCGCAGTGCCCTGGCTTTGTTGGCGTTGACCATCTGCCTATTTCTCTTGAGCCACGCCATGATGCGGCAAGGCGAAACCGCTCCCATTGCGGCACTCTGGCCCTGGCTGCGTGCCTTTAGCGAAGCGGCTACCGTGGGCGCTTTGGCAGACTGGTTTGCCGTAGTGGCCTTGTTCCGGCACCCGCTGGGTCTACCATTCCCGCACACTGCCATCATTCCTAACAAGAAAAACAGTCTGGGTGAAAGCCTGGGTGTTTTTGTGCGTGACCATTTTCTGGACTCCGCCATGTTGCTGGAAAAGTTACGTAGCCTGGACCCGGCAGCCCGTTTGGGGCAGTGGCTGTCGCAACCCGAGCAAAGTGAACGTGTCAGCCGCGCTTTGCAAACTGCCATGGCTGAGGCCCTGCGTTTGCTGGATGAGCGCAGCGTCAAACAAGCTCTGACGGATGGGGTACGAGCCTATTTGATGCGGGTGGATATGGCTGGCTCCACGTCCCAAATTCTGGGTTTGTTGACGCGTAATGCACGCCACCAACGCTTGCTGGATGAGGTCTTGCAGCAACTGGGGGGCTATCTGTCCAACGAGGCGGTCAAACAGCGCGTCGCCGATGTGTTGGTGCGTTACGCCCAGCGTGAATGGCCCAAGCTGCTGGCGATGGTAGGTGTAATGACCTCGGTAGACGAACTATCGGGCAAAATGGCCGATCGTCTGGCGCGGGCGCTGGTGGATGAAGTGCAAACTATTCTGAGTGAACCGGAGCATCCTTTGCGCAAAGACTACGAGCAGTGGGTGCAGGACTATATACAGCGCCTGGGTCAGGACCCGGACTTGATGGAGCAGGTAGAAGTCATCAAGCAGCGGTTTCTACATCATAAAGAGGTGGGTGAATACATCGATGGTGTCTGGACCGATGTGATGCGCGTGGTACGCAGCGATCTGGCTAAAGAGGATTCAGCCGTGGCGGCTCATTTACGGCAAGTGGCTCAGGACCTGGGCACACGCCTGAATAATGACGCCTCGTTGCGGGCCACCTTAAACGAGCACATGCTGTCCGCTGCTGCTGGTCTGGCCGAGCAGTTGCGTGAAGGTGCTAAAGAGCACATCTCGCGCACCGTGCGCCAATGGGACGACAGACAATTGGTGCGCGAGCTAGAGCTGACTGTGGGCACCGATCTGCAATACATACGCTTTAATGGCACAGTGGTGGGTGGTTTGGTTGGCGTGGGCCTGCACGCGATCTTGTTATTGGGTTTGGTGTAAATCAGGCCACTTTCAGCAACGGTACGGGTTCTTCGGTGGCATTGGGGTCAGGCACGTAGGTAGAGCGGCCAGTCACACCGGTATTCAACAATTGAATCGACAGCTTCAGCTCTTGAGCCTGACGGCTAAGCTCATGCACGGTCACGCCCAGGCTGCGGGCCAGATCAGCATTGTCATTGGTGTCGCTATCCATGGTGGAGACGGCATCATTGATCTGCGCCAAGCCAGTGGCTTGCTCATTGGAGGCCGTGGAAATCTCGCTGATCAGGTGTGTGACGTCCGAGACGGACTGCATGATTTCATCCATGGTGGAACCGGCACGTTTGGCGTGATGGGCACCGGTTGCCATACGGTTCAGTGAATCTTCCACTAGGTTTTTGATTTCCCCAGCCGCCTGGGCACTTTTCTGAGCCAAGCTACGTACTTCGCCCGCCACTACAGCAAAACCTTTACCTGCTTCCCCGGCGCGGGCCGATTCGACGGCGGCATTCAAGGCCAAGATATTGGTTTGAAAGGCCAGGCCTTCAATAATCGACACAATATCGCCAATGCGCTCGGAGCTATTGTGTATGTCCTGCATGGTGCTGACCATGTCCTGGACAACCTCGCCTCCACGACGGGCGGTAGACAGGCTTTGATCGGCCAGTTGATTGGCCAGTCTGGCATTGTCCGCCGTCTGCTGCACATTCATGGTCAGCTGTTCCATATTGGCGGCAGTACGCTGCAAGGAGCCGGACTGGGCGGCGGTGCGGTTGGATAATTGCCGATTGCCGTCCTCAATCTGGGTGGATACATCCAATGAAGCCTGGATGCCTTGGTGCACGTCCCGCGCCAGACTCAGCAGGCTTTTACGCATCATGTCCAGGTAGAAGTACAACTGTGCAACTTCCTGGCTGCGAACATGCTGTGGGGGCAGGTCGACCAGCAGATTGCCGGTGGCGATTTGCTGGGCGATGTGGGTGGCGCTGTGTAGGGGCTGTATCATGCGTTGGGTCACAATCCAGCCATAGCTCAAGGTCGCCAGGCTGACTACGCCCAGCAAGGCCAGCCCGGCCGTCAAGTAGGTGCCTGATGCGCCGCTGCCCAGCAATAAGCCTGCGCTCAAAGCGGCTAAGGAAGCAGTCAGAAAGCCAAAACGCAGCAGGCTGGCACGTAGACTGCGGTTCAAAGGTTGGAGCAGAGTTTTCAAGGCAGAGCGCCAGCCCCGCGCTTGCAGTTGACCTTCGTGCAGACGAAAGCCGCGCAGCCCTTGTTGCTGGATGGAGTGGTAGAGATACTCCGCCTCTTTGATTTCCTTGGGCTGGGCGCGTACCCGCACCGAGGCATAGCCACTGACGCGACCATTTTCTATCAAAGGGATGACGCGCGCTTTGACCCAATAAAATCCGCCGTCTTTGCAGCGGTTTTTGATCAGCCCCGACCAAGATCGTTGTTGCTGGAGGGTCTGCCATAAATCCTGAAAAATTACCGCAGGCATATGGGGGTGGCGCACGATATTGTGGGGGGCACCGATCAGTTCTGCATGGCTGTAGCCGCTAACCTCGATAAAGACCGGATTGGCATAGATAATGCGTCCCTTCAGGTCTGTTTTAGAGATTAAATAGGTTTTTTCGGGAACCTGAGTTTCATGAGATGTAATGGGTTGGTTTTCACGCATGATCTGGCCCTGTTAAAGACGTAGGCGAAAAAGCACAGATCATTATGTTGCATATCGACTCAATTTTGTTACTTAATATATTCGTTAGAGTCTAAATGTGTCTCCGTGATGACATCAGTATACCGAGGTTTAAAAGGGGCTTTGGGATCAGCTACTGCATTGATTTTGTTGTTATTTATTGTTTTTATAAATGCTGGGATCGTTGAGGATTCCCGGGTTTATTCTTTTGTCTAGCTGTCAGTTATATCAGGATCGACCTTGCGCCAGCCGATCCCGATTTTACATTTTAACGACGAATCGCGCCTAAACGGGCGTTCGCTGTTTTCGCACTATTGGCCTGAAAAGGCGGTGCGTTTTGGTAAGACAGCACCTGCAGTCTCGGGGCCTGGGTCAGTTGAGTCAAGGCGGGGGCACTGTGAGCGGAATCTACCGAGCCCGTATTCAAGGCTTTGATGGCATCGGCCAACTCGGATGCCTCAGAGGCCAGATCGCTCATGGTGTTGCCCAGATCTTGCACTAGTGCTGCATTTTGCTGGGTCACGCCATCCATCTTGGCCATGGCTTCGTTGATCTGATCCAGACCGCTGGCTTGCTCGATCGACGCGGTAGAGATCTCGCCAATAATATCGGTGACGCGTTTAACCGAATCCACGACCTCGCCCATAGTGGCACCGGCTCGAGCGGCTTGCTCGGCCCCTACGGCCATGCGGCTGACGGAGGCATCAATCAGGTTTTTAATCTCGCCAGCGGCTTGCGAACTCTTTTGTGCCAAGCTGCGTACTTCACCGGCGACCACGGCAAAGCCACGGCCCGCTTCACCCGCACGGGCGGATTCGACGGCGGCGTTCAGGGCCAGGATATTGGTCTGGAAGGCAATGCCTTCAATCACGGTGACGATATCGCCAATACGACGTGAGCTATCGTGGATGCCTTGCATGGTTTGCACCACCTCGTTCACCACGGCACCGCCTCGCTGGGCAATTTGCATACTGGCATCTGCCAATTGGCTGGCTTGATTCGCGTTGTCGGCGTTCTGGCGCACGGTGACGGTTAGCTCTTCCATGCTGGCAGCGGTTTCCTGCAAGGAGGCCGCTTGATCTTCGGTGCGCGAGGCCAGGTTGGTATTGTTCACCTCCAGAATGCGGGCCGCATTGATGGACGCATCAATACCGCTGCGGGCATCGCTGGCAATCCCCACCAGACTCTTGCGCATCAGATCCAGGCAGAAGTACAGCTGTCCAATTTCTGAATTGCTTTCGCTGGAGTGCAGATCAATATCCAGCTGCAGATTACCGGTCGCAATTTGCTGGGCAATTAAAGAAGCCTGATCCAGCGGGCGAATTACGCGCTGCGCAATTAACCAGCCGTAAGCCATCATGACCGCGCTGGCCAGACACAGCCCAACCGTGAGCCACATGCCTGAACCTTGGGGCACGCCACCGGTCAGGGCGAAGTACAGCGCCGTGCCAGTGGTGGCTAGCGCCAGCGTACCCATGCGGAACAGACTGGCGCGCAGCGAATTGCTAAAAGGGCGACGCAGCTGGTTTAACATTTTGCGCCAGCCAGTGGGGACGGCACGACCTTCATGCAGGCGCACGCCTTTGGCGCGGCCTTCATTAATGGTGCCGTACAGGTGCTCCGCCTCGTCAATCTGTTCCTGGGTCGGTTTGACGCGTACCGAGGCATACCCTGCCACCGTGCCATTTTCGTAAATAGGCACCGCCATGGCGTAAACCCAGTAAAAACCGCCGTCTTTGCGCCGGTTCTTCACCACTCCCATCCAGGGACGCTTGCTTTGCATCGTGTCCCAAAGATCCTGAAAAGCCTCGGGCGGCATGTCGGGGTGACGCACGATGTTGTGTGCTTTGCCAATCAGTTCTTCACGGGTAAAACCGCTGATTGCGATAAAGGCTGCGTTCGCGTAGGTGATCCGGCCCTTCAGGTCGGTTTTTGAAATAAGGTACTGATCGGCCCGGACACGAACCTCGTCCTGGGTAATGGGGAAATTCTTACGCATTCATCATCCTGGAGGAGAACAACAAAGGGGATGCGGTGAGCGGTCAAGCCCGCAGGGGCCATGCAAAAAAAAGGGGCATTGGCTTCTGTCTGTCCGTGATCGACCTGAATTGTCAGAAACCTTCTATTTTTGCGAATGGCGGAGCAGAGCAAAGCGTGAAACTGTTGACTGATCCGGCCTCTGACTGAACGCTTGCTTGTCATTTATGGCAAACACATACAGTTCAAACGCTTAACGTCCATTGGACGAATTTCTTTAGGCTTAGATGTTCATGGGTCATAATTTGATCATCTGAAAATAATGTACTGACTGTATTTCGTGTTCGGGTCGTCGCAGCAAGCCGGAGCGGGCAGGGCCTCGCTTATAATCCGCCAGACGCGCGTTGGCGCAATTTAGAAGGAGAATATGTGATCGATACGCAGGAACCTGTAGTCAGTGCTGAACTGGTGGCTGTTTTAGTGGCAGTCAGCGACGGCGAGCCCCGTGTGTTAACCACGGATGCCGGCCAAGCCTTGCCCGCCGGACCGTTCCAGCGCACACACCGTTCTTTGCAAACGGGGCTGCGCGATTGGGTGGAAACTCAAACGCATCATCCTGTGGGCTATGTGGAGCAGCTCTATACCTTTGCGGATCGGGATCGTTTTGACGCGCAGGGAATGCGTATTGTGTCGGTCAGCTATGTGGGGCTGACGCGGGAAGTGGGCCAGCCGGATGTCGCCCAAGTGATCTGGCAGGATTGTTACCGCTACTTCCCGTGGGAAGACCGACGAGATGGCGCGCCCAATATTATTCAGGAAACCATCGTGCCGGCACTACTGAACTGGTGTGAGCAGGGCGAGTCCTTGCGGGCCTTGCGCCGTCAGCGCGTCAATTACAGCTTTGGGCTGGAAGGCGCAATCTGGAACGAAGATTTTGTATTGCAGCGCTATGAGCTGCTCTATGAGGCAGAGCTGTTGCCCGAGTCCTGTCGCCGTCGTCAGCAAGAGCAACAGGAGCAGGGCAAGCATTACGAGTTGGGGTTGGCCATGCGCCACGACCACCGCCGTATCCTGGCTACCGGCTTGGCGCGTCTGCGTGCCAAAATCAAATACCGCCCTGTGGTGTTCGAGCTGATGCCGCCAGAATTTACCTTGCTGCAATTACAGCAGGCCGTCGAGGCCCTGGCGGGGCGTGGACTGCATAAACAGAATTTCCGACGCTTGATTGAACAGCAAGCTCTAGTCGAAGAAACCGGCGCTATGAGTGTGGGCGGTTCGGGTCGACCTGCCAAGCTGTTCCGCTTTCGTGGGGATGTGTTATTTGAGCGGGCTATTTCAGGCAGTAAATTACCGCTGGCTAAACAGGCGCGCTAAAAACAGGGCCTATGGCTTGACAGTGCTTATGCTCAGGAATAGCATAAATACACCGTGCCAGTAGGCCTTATTTTTAACGATTTAAATACTCATAATGAGCATAATTAATGCCCCTCAGCCGGCAGTGCAAGCTGCACAGACAACGGCTCACCGTGTTCCTTCCTTGCCTGATGTCATTCTTGAACCCTTGGTGCGCGCCACCTTGCAAGAAGACTTGGGCCGTGCCGGTGATTTAACGACAGACTCCATTGTTCCTGCGGCAACACGCACACAAATGCGTCTGGTCGCCCGCGAAGCAGGGGTGTTGGCCGGTCTGGATCTGGCTCGATTGGCTTTTACCTTGCTGGACCCTACGCTACGATTTGAAGCCCAGCTGCAAGATGGGGATGTGCTGACGCCCGGTGCGCAGATTGCAGTCATCAGCGGTTCGGCCCGTTCCATATTGACGGCAGAGCGTAGTGCCTTGAATTTTCTGGGACATTTGAGTGGCGTGGCATCGGCAACCGCTTCTATTGCCCGCGCTATTGCACCGTACGGCACCAAAGTCACTTGCACCCGTAAAACCATGCCCGGCTTGCGTGCCGTGCAGAAGTACGCGGTTCGAGTCGGGGGCGGTAGCAACCATCGCTTTGGGCTGGACGATGCGGTGCTGATCAAAGACAACCATATTGCGGTTGCTGGGGGCGTCAAAGCCGCCGTGGAGGCAGCTCGTGCCTATATCGGCCATTTGGTTTGCATCGAAGTAGAAGTCGATACGCTGGAGCAGCTCGATCAGGTGCTGGAACTGGGTGTGGACAGTATCCTTTTAGACAATATGGATACCGTCACCTTGACCGAGGCCGTAGCTCGCGTTGCAGGCCGTGCCAAAACTGAAGCCTCTGGCCGTATCACCCCTGAAACCGCGGTGAACATTGCCCGTTGCGGCGTAGACCGAATCGCTGTGGGCTGGATCACCCACAGTGCCCGTGTGCTGGATATTGGCTTGGATGCTTGAGTAGATAAACGTGTTGGGTGTGATGGCGGTTTTTCAGGTGGGGAAGCGGGCGACAGCAGTCGCCTTGCTGGGCATGGTAGCGCTGGGCCTGGGCAGTCAGGCAGCGCAGGCAAGGGACGAGGTGGCCGAGCAGGCCGTCAAATACCCGGTCAAGCCAATTACCGTGATCGTTACCTTTCCGCCAGGCGGCGGGACAGACTTGCTGGCTCGCAAACTGGGCCCAAGATTGGAAAAAGCGTTAGGCCAGCCCGTCATCATCGACAACCGTCCAGGCGCTAGCGGCAACATCGGTGCGCGAGCAGTGGCCTATGCCCGTGCCGATGGCTATACCTTGTTGATGGCCAACAGCTCCTTTGCGATCAACCCCGGCGTGTTTCGTAACCTGGGATTCAACCCCAAAGAAGACTTTGCGCCTATCGCCAATATCGGGTTCGTGCCTTCAGTCATCGTGACGGGGCAGGGCTCGGACATCCAGAGTCTGGAACAAGTGCTGGAGCAGCAATCAGAACCGTCATTGGCGTATGCGTCCTGTGGAAACGGCACGCCCCAGCATCTGGCTGGCGAAATGTTGTACGACTTGCGGGGTACGGCTTTGTTGCACATCCCGTACCGTGGCTGCGGCCCAGCTTTAAATGATGTGGTGGCCGGGCAGGTACCTATTGGCATCGTCACCTTATCCAGCGCGGCAACCCTGATTGAGTCCGGGCACTTGCGTGCCTTGGCCGTCACTTCAGCTCAGCGCAGCCCCGTTCTGCCCCATGTGCCCACCGTGGCCGAAGTCAGTGACACCAGTTTCGAGCTGGATCAATGGCATGGGCTGCTGGCACCGTCTCATACCCCCGAACACATCATTAATACCTTGAATCGCGTGGTGCAAAAAGCGCTGACCGATACAGCCATGCAATCGCAATTGCTGGCTTTGGGCTATACGCCGCAAGAAGGAAATGAGTCCGCCCAGGCCAGTGGCTTCAAGGCCATGATCTGGAATGATATCGACCGTTTTGGAGCCTTGGCTTACAAGATTGGCTTGCAGGTGGATTAAGACGGGGGG
>JBQEAN010000041.1:8581-16304 GCA_052109075.1 Alcaligenes sp.
CCGTTTTGGAGCCTTGGCTTACAAGATTGGCTTGCAGGTGGATTAAGACGGGGGGGCTTGCTTTGAGGCCAAGCCACGGCAGCCGTTGTCGGCTGCTTGAGTCACTGGCTATATAGAGGACTAGCTGGGGGCGGGATTGTCTGTTTTAAGATTAGGAACCCACAGACAAACCCTGCTCCTGGTTAGAAGAAGCTGTCGTCAGCAGGGGCTTCAGGTACAGGCTGAGTGGTAAACCAATGCTTTTCCAGCAGCAGGGTATGCGTCAAACCGTCCTTGCTGCAATGGGTGTCGATCTCGATTTGGCCGCGCTGGCTCTCACCCGTATTGAAATTATCAGCCTCGACTTCAGCAGCCGCAATGTACGCCTGCAGGTTCAGATCAGGCTGACCACGGTCCAGAACAAACTGACGAATGGCCTCAGTGCCTAACTCATTAAGGGTGTAGGTATAGCTCATGGTGTGCTCCTGATTATTGATCGTGACCATACGGGACCAGATGGCTAAATCCTAGCACGCTGGGAAGGTATGGCGGATGCCAAAGCGTTACGGGTTTTCGCAGTAGAATTCGCGTTCGATCATAAGCGACTGAAGTCTTAGCCATGGCAAAAACCTGGAGAGAAGAGCAGGCAGGAGTGTATGGCTCATAAAAAATAGCTGCGGGCGAGAACTCGCACACAGCTATTTATCTACAGCGAACTTCCAGAGCTTACTTAAAAGCTTCCAAAAATCGTACCCAGCGTAATCACCGTGATCAGTGCAACGATAGGAGTGGCCATCGTCACCATGGCGATATTGCCGTAAGACTGACGGTGGTTCAGCTTGCAGATGGACAACAAAGTAATGATTGCACCGCAATGGGGCAGGGTATCGAGCCCACCTGCAGCCATCACGGCCACACGGTGCAGCAGCTCGGGGCTGATGCCTGCCTGCTGAGCCATCGCCAAATAGTCAGCCCCCAGAGTCTGCAAAGCAATACTCAACCCACCCGAGGACGAACCGGTAATCCCGGCCAGCGTCGTCATGGCTACCGCTTCCGAAATCAAAGGATTACCCGGGGCCACGTTCAGCACGAAGTCCCGAATAATCGCAAAGCCTGCCAAGCTGGCAATGACCGCACCGTAACCTACTTCCGAGGCGGTATTGAACAAAGGCAACATAAAACCAAACACGCCTTTGTTAATGCTCTCGCGCAGGCTCTTCCAGTGACCCAGGCGGCTGATAATCAACACCAAGTTAGCGCTAATCAAGGCAATAATCAGTGCCCACAAACCGGTAATTTTGGCAGGATCAACCTGAGGGAAGCGCTCAGCCATGAAGCTGAAATTCGTGCCGGGGAAAATGCCGTAGGTGAACAAGGCATTGACACCAATCACTAAAATCAGCGGCAAGATGGCCAAGGAGATAGGCATGGGCTTTTGCTCATGCGTGCTGACATCGGCGCTGGCATCCAAAATATCCTGGCCGTGATCGCCATAGGTCTCACCCTTGGCTGCGGCCTTGCGAGCACGCGACTGCAACCACCACAGACCACCAAAAGCCATGATCAAGCCACCAATAATCCCCAATCCAGGTGCAGCAAACACGTTAGTGCCGTAGTAAGGGATAGGGATCGCGTTCTGAATGGCAGGCGTGCCGGGCAGCGCCGTCATGGTGAAGGTAAACGAACCCAGTGCAATCGAGGCAGGAATCAGACGCTTAGGGATACCCGCTGCGCGGAACAGATCCTTGGCAATCGGGTAGATGGCAAAGGCCACCACAAACAAAGACACACCACCATAAGTCAGTACGCCACACACCATCACAATAGTGGCAATAGCATGACGATGCCCCAGCTTGTGCGTAATCCACTGTGCAATCGCCTGAGCCGCTCCCGAGTCCGCCATCAACTGACCAAATAAGGCACCTAATAAGAAGATGGGCAAGAATTGAAGCACATAGCTGCTAAGCGCGCTCATGAAGGTGGAGGTGTAGATGGGCAATAAAAACCCGGCGTCCCCCGAGAGCAGCACAGCCAGGGCGGCCATTAATGGGGCCAGCAACAGAACCGTTACCCCCCGATAGGCAAAAAACATCAGCAATAAAAGCGAGACAACGATAGCAAGCGTACTGGCCATAAACGAAGTTCCTGTGGAAAGTCCGGATCACGGATATCAATAAACAAAGGCGGATCTAGCGCCAAGCAGGCAGTGTAGCAACAGGGGATGACAACGAGACTTGATGGGGCGCAAGGGGGAGTCTGCTGAGCGTGGAGGCATGAATCCCTATTTTGCTTACGTTTCGTATCAAGTGTTGAGGAAGGGGCGAACTTGGGGGAAGTGGAAAACCTAATGAATACGGGGGTTTAGCGGTTTCATAGGGGAAGATCGTTAAAAACAGGATAAAAGATCACAGCAAACGCTTGCCAAAAGACGAAACCTTGCTATAATTTCTTCTTCGGCGCATTAGCTCAGCAGGTTAGAGCGACGGAATCATAATCCGCAGGTCCCCTGTTCGAATCAGGGATGCGCCACCAGAATACCCCTGTTAAATCAGGACCAAAAAGCCACCCAATCGGGTGGCTTTTTTGTTTTCTGCGGGTGGGGGTAACTCAGGGTTGAATGTTGCTGGTGCGGCCCTGCATATTTTGTATCGAGAACCAGTACCTAACCTGATTTTGGCCTCCGACGGGCTGCTCACCTTGTCTGTTGGAATCCCTGCTCTTGTTGTCGCCACTATTTTTTGCTGTCCTGCTGCCGATACAGACCCGAAAATTTATCCAGAGTCTGGCGGCGTTCCTTTTTGTTCCAACCCTGGCATTCAGTGTGAGCACGGCAACCTGATCCGTTTTTGATCGTTATACCGCCCGAGTCAGCCCGCCATCCACTTTGATATTCTGGCCCGTAATGTACCCAGCCCCATCCGATAGCAGAAAAGCAATCGTGGCTGCGACTTCCTCTGCCTTTCCGTAACGCCCCATCGGCACGCTTTCGCGTCGTTCTTCCGTTGCGGGCAAGCTGTTAATCCAGCCGGGCAGGACGTTGTTCATGCGGACATTCTTTGCGGCATAGGTATTGGCAAAGATCTTGGTGAAACTAGCCAGCCCGGCGCGGAATACGGCGGAAGTGGGGAATATTTCGGCTGGCTCAAACGCCCAGGCAGTAGAAATGTTGACGATGGCTCCGCCACCTTGCTCTGCCATGATGGGCGCAACCAAGCGCGCTGGACGCACAGCATTCAGAAAATAGACCTCCATGCCTTCGTGCCAACCCGCATCGTTGATTTCTAAAATGGGGCCTCGTGGGCCATGGCCGGCAGAGCTGACTAAGGCATCGATTCGTCCCCAGCGTTGCATCGCCAGATCCACCAGGCGTGTTAAGTCATCGTTGGACTGGTTTGATCCTGTCAGGCCCACACCGCCCAGTTCTTTGGCCAGTGCCTCACCTTTTCCGGAGGAGGACAGAATTGCAACGTGATAACCCTCTTGAGCCAGTTTGCGTGCCGTAGCGGCACCAATGCCGGTTCCACCTGCGCTAATTAGTGCTACTTTTTCTACCACCATAAGAACCTCCATGTGTTTGGTTTAACACTATTATTTCAGCCCTAAATTGAAAATGCATGCGTTAAATAAGCGCAGTAGAATGTAGAAAAACTACTATCTATGGCATGAGAAAATCCCGTCGTACCTTACCCGCACTGAACGCGTTACGGGCCTTCGAGGCGTCAGGCCGCAGGCTAAGTTTTCGTGCCGCTGCAGACGAGCTGGGCGTGACCCAAGGCGCTGTGGCGCAACAGGTCAGAGCCCTGGAAGAGCATCTGGGTATCGCACTATTTCAGCGCCACCCGCGTGGGTTGTTGCTGACTCTGCCGGGGGCTGCCTATCTTGCTGATGTCACCCGTGCTTTTGACATCCTGGCGGATTCGACAGGGCGCTTGCTCGCTCGCCCTGATACGGTGACCATTAGCGTAACGCCCACGGTGGCAACCAAGCTGCTGATTCCGCGCTTGGGGGATTTGCAGGCGGAGCTACCCGGTGTGCAATTGCGCACCGTCGCGACCGAGGCTTTGTCGGACTTTGATCGTGATCAGGTTGATATTGCTGTGCGGCTGGCTCGCCCGCCGTTTGCGGCAGACCTGGAAGCGCAGTTGCTGTTTCGCCAAGATTTGGTGGCGGTGGCAAGTCCTTATCTGCTGGGAGATTTAATGCCCCCGCTTTCTCTTGAACAGTTGCATGCATTGCCTTTATTACATGATGCACATGATCATTGGGCCAGGTTTCTGAAGTCAAACAATAAGTTGCCGGGAGCTGTGTTCAACCAGACAACACTGGCGCTGGATGCGGCGATGGCCGGTCAAGGTGTGGCTTTGGCGTGCAAGGCGTTCGTGGCTGCCGATTTGGCTGCGGGCAGGTTAGTGCAGGTGGCGGAGGCGGGGGCTTTGGGCGCAGATTTCTATTTGATACGCAAGCGTTCAATAGCAGCCAGGGCGTCTGTCGAAGCTGTCTGGGATTGGTGCCAGCATAGATTGCTATTAAGCCAAGATTTGACTGGGCAGCCCCGGCCATTGCGTATCTAAATTGACGCAGTTGTGGGATTTAGGCACATAAAGAAGCTGTAAAGTAAAAAACACTTACAATCAGCCCATTCGGCTAGAGGCTGCCCTGTACAGATAGCCGCAGATGAAAATCCCCCTTATAAGAATCAAGCACGGGGCCTATCACTGCAGCACATTTTGCGTTGGGGTTGAGGCCATCGTTTTGGGGCTAGTCAAAGAGCCGACCCCAATCCCTTGTTTATGTGTTTCGGGCACCCCCGCGCGTGTCCAGCGCAGGAATGCTTTTTTCTCTCTTAACGTCTTCTTATGGTCGCTTCTGTTCTGGTTGGCATGCTGTGCGCACATCTTCTGTGCTTTTCAGTCATGTTTCTGTTGATCAGTCGACGCCTGCCTGGCAACAGGATGGGGATGGATTTCTTTGCGGCTGGCAACCTTCTATTGGCCTTGGCCTATATTCTGCAGCTGCTTGAAGGAGGTCCAGCCTGGAGTCTGGTCAGTGTTATCAATCACAACCTGACGCTGGCTTCGCCCATTGCTTATTGGCTTGGTGCCATGCGATTTTTTGGGCGACCGGTGCGATTGCTGCGCCCCTTGATTCTGTTTTGTGTGCTCTATGGGCTGCTGCAATGGCTGGTGCAGTGGGGACTTGGGCCCACGGCACGTTACGCGATGTTGGCGGGGATGGCGTCTTTGCTGTTTTTTGTGATGACGATCACCGTGATTTACGGTGTGCGCACGTTTGCAAAGGACCTGCACGGGGAGATGATTTTCTTCGCGCTGCTGATCAGCGGGATTTGCGTTCTTAATGCGCTGAAGTTCCTGAAAATCATGGATGGTGGTTTGGATGCGCTGCAAATGGACAGCCGCTTTCAAATGGTTTTCTACATCTATATGTCTACACTGGCGACCATTGTGCCGCCGTCTATTGTTTGGCTGGTGTTGCGGCGGCTGACAGATGATCTGCGTAATAGGGCTGCGCGTGATCCCCTGACGGATCTGCTCAATCGTCGGGGGCTGGCAGACGCGCTGCAGCAGTACTTCACTACGCGCAGTGCCGTACCTGCTTACTTGTTGTTGACTGATATCGACCATTTCAAAAAAATTAACGATACCTACGGGCATCAGGCAGGAGATGGGGTGATTTGCCATGTGGCTGGCCTGATTCGTTCCACTGTGCGGCGTGGCGATTTGACGGGCCGTATCGGGGGAGAGGAGTTTGTGGCGGTTTGCCTGGAGACCGACGAGCAGGGGGTAATGCTTCTGGCAGAACGTCTGCGCTCCCAGCTGGAAAGCAATGCGATCACACTGCCTGGTGTGGGTCAGCCGTTGCGTTGTACTGTCACGATCGGGATCTCACCGGCTTTTTATGGAACCTCTGGTTTGGACGATGCGTTGCGGCAAGCCGATGCAGCACTCTACAGAGGCAAGGCGGGGGGCCGAGATCGAGTCGAAGTTGCCATGCGCTCTGAGAGCACGGTTGCAAAAGCCCCTTATGCCGCGTTGGTGGAGCCTTAATAGCAACCTAGGTTCAAGGATGTCTGGGTGAGCAGGCCTTATCGTCATGACGCGGCCTGCCTGCGTCAGTATTACGGTACTGCGTTGTGTATGCGTTTCAGCGAAGCGGCCAAGTGAGCACAGAGTTCCTTGCGGTAGTCATTCTCTTGAAACCGCGTCCGTGTTCCCGACAGGCCCAACGCTCCCAGCAGCTTTCCATCCCCACTGAACACCGGCACAGCCAAAGCAGCCAACTCAGCCACTCGCTCTCCCAAAGACTGGGAGACGTTGAATTCATAATCCTTGGGTCTGCCATCACTGAATTCAGCCAAAACATGCCCGCTGGCCCCTGTCATGGGTAAGGTATCCCCCGCGCATAAGCGGTGTCCCACATCGCGCCAACCCATCGCAACCGCGACGCATAAACGCTGCTCGCCACTGCAATTGAAAAATGAAGCGGTCTCGCCTGTTTGCTTGGCCATCAAATCCAGTTCCGGCTGCATGCTGCTGGCCAGCCAGTTCTCCATGCTCAGATTGCGGGTGATGACGGCCAGTGCGTAGCCGAAGTAATACAGCTGCCGCCCGTCTCTCCATACAAAGCCTTGCTGCTCCAAAGTACGCAGCAGTCGCAGGGCGGTGGCTTTATTCAGATCACTGCGCTGGGCGATCTCCGTCAGGCTTAATCCTTCTTGCTGCCCCAGGGTGCGCAAGATTGATAGACCGCGTTCCAAAGCCGCAACACCAGCCGGTGCAGACTGTTTTTGTACGGCTTGTTCAGGACTGTCCTTTCTTGACATCACCCAACTCCTCTGATAGATTTTTATGAAAATAATACACGAGTTTCATCTGGTGAAACTACGGCAAAATATGCCCAGGGGACAAAACAATGGCCAGCACTATGCAGGCGGACCTACGCTATACATTCGAGCAGTACGCAGGCTGGATACAACAGCCTGTCAGCAAGCCCAACACGGCTGAACAATGGGTACAACGTTTAGCCATAAATGAAGCGGAAATCCAACACTTCCTGAGCTTGCCCAACACGACGGCTCAACCGTATCAAGCCAGCTTTGTTCAGATAAAAGCCGCGCAAGGAACGGTGCCGCGAGCACAGTTTACGTTGCCGGCTATTCCTGCAGAACCGGACCAAGCCTTGAAATGTGCCAAAGACCTGAATCCCGAACTGCATTTGTTTACGGTCTTGGCTGACACCGCACCCAGCGGGCAGGCGGGTTATCTGCATAATCTCCCGATTGCAGTAAAAGACATGACAGCGGTGGCTGGTTTCCCTCTCACCGCCGGTAGTGCTTCAGGCAATTCTGAGCCAGTGACCCACGACGCCTTAAGCGTGGCGCGGTTGCGCTCCAAAGGGGCTGTGGTGATCGGCATGGCTAATCAACACGAGATGGCCTTTGGGGCCAGCAGCAATAACCCCCGTTATGGCCGGGTGATCAATCCAGCTTCGCCCGAGCATATTCCCGGCGGTTCCAGCGGCGGTTCTGCTGCGATCGTGGCGGCGGATGTCTGTCGCGCTACGCTGGGTACTGACACAGGTGGGTCCATCCGTTTGCCGGCTGCTTGTTGTGGAGTAGTAGGCTTCAAACCTACTTACGATAGCGTCCCACGGGAAGGCTCGATTGATGTGGCCCCCAGCCTGGACCATTTGGGCCCCATAGGAAAATACGTGCAAGATTGCGCCC
>JBQEAN010000041.1:16404-18005 GCA_052109075.1 Alcaligenes sp.
GCCCCCAGCCTGGACCATTTGGGCCCCATAGGAAAATACGTGCAAGATTGCGCCCTGGTTTATGCGGGGTTACTGGATTTGCCGCAAGAGCCAAATTGGGCGGTGCATAATTTGGACGGTATCCGCGTGGGGCGCTTGGGTGGTTACTTCGTGGACCCCTTGGAATCACAAGTACTGGGCGCGCTGGATCAGGCTTGCCGTAGCCTGGAACAGGATCAGGCCGCTGTGCAGTCAATCATGTTGCCTGAGGCCCATATGGCGGCTGCCTTGCAGTTCATGATTATCACTTCCGAGGCTACCGCGTCCTATACCGATCGCCTTCAGGAACAGGCTGACAAGATCAGTGAAGAAATCTGTATCCGGCTGGAAATCGGGCACTTTTTGCCTGCCCCCTGGTATATACGCGCACAAAAACTGCGTACGCAATTCAATGCCCACATTGATGCCTTGTTTGAGCACGTCGACATTCTGATTTGCCCCACCATGCGTTGCCCGGCTCCCAAAGTCGGGGCGTCAGAGGTTCAGATAGGTCAGAAAACCTACCCTCTGCATACCGCCGTCACGCAACTGACCATGCCCTTTAGCTTGTCTGGTTCGCCCGCCATCTCCATTCCTTGGGGTACGGCTAAAGATGGTGCACCGATTGGGCTGCAACTGATTGCCAAACAGGGTGACGACTGGCGTTTGCTGGCTGTTGCTCAACGTTTGGAAGCCGCAGGGCATGCCTTGTTCGGCAAAAACTAAAACGACTCGCTGCAGAAACTATCTTCTACCACCAGGAAAAAAATCATGTCGCTATATCGCGTATCTCCTTTGCGTTGCGCGGGGCTAGCTGCCCTTGCCCTAACACTGGCTCCTGCTGCCCATGCTGCGGATAAATTCCGGATTTCTCTGGATACCAACCCCAACCATGTCCGCAATAAAGGCGTGGAAGTTTTTGTGGCAGAGCTGCAAAAAAGAATAGGGGACCAACTGATTGTCGAGGTCTACCCCAGCGCCCAGCTGTTCCGGGACCGCGATGTTCCCAAGGCCCTGCGCCAGGGGGCCGTTGAAATGGGCCTGCCCGGAACTTGGCAGTTGGAAGGCAGTGAGCCTAGTGCCGCGGTCACTGCCTTACCCATGTTTTACGGGGTCGATCCCGAGATCACGCATCGCTTGATGGATGGAAAATTGGGGGCGCTGATTAACCAGAAAATCGAAGATCGCTTGCGTGTAAAAGTACTGGGTAATTGGGCCGATGCCGGTTCCATTCACTTCTACAGCACGGGGAAAGACGTCCGCTCTTACGACCAGTTGCAAGGCATGAAGATTCAGTATTCGGGTGGCACGACTTTCTCGGCCCGTATTGAGGCCTTGGGTGGCGTACCGGTGATGATTCCATTCTCTGACCTGCCTATGGCCATGAGCCAAGGTGCCATTGACGCGATTGCCAGCAGCCGGGAAGGTGTGCGAACTGCCAAGCTGTGGGACTCTGGTTTGAAGTACAGCTTTGACGATTATCAGATGATGGCGCAGTACGTTCCCTTGGTCAGCGAGCGTTTCTGGAAAAAACAAAGCCCCGAGGTTCAGACTGCGATTACCGAAGCCTGGCAAGTGGCTGT
>JBQEAN010000041.1:18105-24312 GCA_052109075.1 Alcaligenes sp.
AAAAGGCTTGAGCATGTCCAATACCTGTACCAATAAGGACACGCCAGCCTTGGGGGAGGCCACGCCTCCCTCTGCGCTGCAGCGAGTCGAAGATGTGATCGTAGGTTTACTAGGGCTACTGGCTGTACTGGTCTGTCTGTATAACGTGATCCTGCGCAATACCAGCAGCAGCCACGCCATCACGGCCAGCGATGAAATTCAGGTCTATTTGATTGTCTGGGCAGTATTTTTGTCCCTGGGCGTCATTACGGCACAGGGACGGCACATCAAGGCCGATATCGTCCTGAACTATTTGTCTCCCGGCCTCAAGCACAAGGCGTTCTTATTTAGCTACTTGCTGGGCCTGTTGTTTTCCATGCTGATGAGCTATCTGGGCGTGCAAATCGCCATGGAAGCCTACGAGTTTGGGGATGTATCCTCGACTAGCTTGCGCTTTCCCTTGTGGATTTATACGGCCGCTTTACCGGTGGGTATGAGTTTGATGAGCCTGCGCTATCTACTCTTGCTGCTTCGTTGTGTGCGCCATCCTGTTGGCCAGGAGCAGCAACGATGATCGGGATTGTTTTTCTAGGGTTTCTGGCGCTGTTGGCCATCGGTGCCCCCATCTTCTTGGCCTTGGGCACCACGGGTGTGGTGTTGTTCTACCAAGACGACGCCTTGCTGTCTTTAGCCCAACGCTTGATTGATGAGCTGAACTCGGTTCCGTTATTGGCCGTTCCCTACTTTGTGATTGCCGCCACCTTTATGGAGCGTGGTGGTATCGCACGTGCTTTGGTCGATGCCGCCCAAGCCTGGGTAGGGCAGATTCGTGGGGGCGTGGGCCTGGTCGGGATTACCGCTTGCGCCTTGTTTGCCACCATGTGCGGCTCCTCGGTGGCGACCGCGATTGCTATGGGCACGATCTTGATTCCCGCCATGTTGCGCAGCGGTTATTCCGGTGGTTTTGCCTCTGGTGTGGTGGCCTCGGCAGGTACGCTGGGGATCTTGATTCCTCCGTCTTTGGCCTTTGTTATTTACGGCGTCTTGGCGGATGTCTCCATCCCCCGGCTTTTCCTGGCCGGTGTCATCCCGGCCATTTTGCAGATTTTGCTGATCTCGGGCTACATCATCTGGTTTAGCCGCAAAAATAATTACGCCATCGATAGCAGCACCATCACCCGAGGTGAAAAGCTGCATAAAACAATGCTGGCCTTGCCGACCTTGCTAATCCCCTTGCTCGTTCTGGGTGGCTTGTACGGCGGTTTCATGACCTTGTCTGAATCTGCTGCGGTTTCCGCCGTGGTGGCGTATTTTCTGGCGTTGTTTGTCTACAAAGGCATCACGGTCAAAGAGACTTTATCCGTGTTGGCTGTTGGGGTACGCAACGCAGCGGTGATCATGATTATTGTGGCGGTGGCCTTGCCCTTTGGTCACTGGATTACAGAAAGTGGTTTAGGTGCCAAGCTGGTGGCCCAACTGAACGATTGGGATATCAAGGGCTGGCAGTTCCTGCTGTTCTTGAACCTGGCCTTGTTGTTTCTGGGCATGTTCCTGGAAGTGCTCTCGGTGCTGATGATCATGATGCCTTTGGTGCTGCCACTGCTGGAGCCCCTGAAAATCGACCCCATCCATTTCGGCGTACTGGTGGTGGTGAACATGGAAATTGCGCTGTTAAGTCCGCCATTGGGTCTGAATCTATTTGTGGTGTCAGACATAGGCAAAGTCCCTTTGTCTCAGGTGATACGGGGCACCACGCCGTTCTTCCTGATCCTTTTGGTACTGCTGGGAATGGTCACTTATATTCCTATCCTGTCCACGTGGTTGCCTGAATTGTTGATGCCCACGATGTAATTGAGCTCATCACACCGTCCCTGCCTACACAGTCGGGACGGTGCGTTTTTGGCCTTCCTGATGCAAAGGGCTAAACTGGCCGCACTTCTGGTGCAGCAGCACCCAGTTTTTTCAGGAAAAAAATATGAGCACACCGCTTCCTTGTCCCCAGTGCACCTTGGAGAATACCTACCATGACACTGAGCAATGGGTCTGTGCCGATTGTGGCTACGAATGGCAAGACAATGAGTCCGCTGCCGAGGCTGAAATCGATGGCGATGAGCTGATCGTTAAAGACAGCAACGGTAATTTACTGGCGGCGGGCGATGACGTAATTCTGATTCGTGATTTGAAAGTCAAAGGTTCTAATATCTTGAAGAAAGGTGCCAAGGCCAAAGGCATACGTCTGGTTCGTGGTGACCATGAGGTCGATTGCAAGATTGATGGCATCAGCTATTTGTTGAAGGCCATGTATTTGAAGAAAGCCTAAGCGCTCAGACTTGGGCTTTGCAGGCGCAGCGTTGATACGCTGCGCTTTTTTATGATGCCTCTTGGGACTGGAGGTGCGTATGCCGGATGGATACGGCATTCATGATTCAGGGCGGTATCACGCGTATGTTCAAGTATGGTCTGATCTTTTTGCTGAGTTTTCTGGTTGGTTGCTCGACGATTTATTCTTCAGAAAAAACCGACAACACAACCATAACGGCTATCGCTGAGGATCAAAGCGGGCTCTACTTGCTGACGGCGGATCAGTCCTCGTACGTTTTCCCCGAAGCGGAGTTAGCGCCCTTTGTTCAGTTCTGGCAGTCCCGTTTAGGCACGCAGATTTCCCACCTTTCCAGTGCCGTGCATGTGTTTCCGAACAAGGAAGTGCGGGCGACTTTCTATATCTACATTGCCGCGCATCAACTGAGTGAGTTGGATAAAACAGCCTTGCTGGAAACCTACCACTTCCAGGTGTTCAAACCGGATAGCGTCAGCTTTGTGCGTCGTATCCCCGCCTTGGCCAGAGCGCTGCAGCACACCGATACGCTCTATATCAAGCAGGAAAGAATCAGCAAGGGCAGCGTGGTCGATCAAGTGCCACCAGTGCATAAAGTGGTTCAGTTTTCTTCACCTGTCGAGACCAAGGTGGAGCAGATGAAAGGCAGTCTCAGCACCACGCCTAATCTGGTTGAAACAATTATCTGGGCACCGTTCGTGATCCCTGCTTTGCCGCTTGGGGCTATTAGTAATTAGCGATGCTTTGCTCTGGGGCCGCACGCTGATTTATCGTGCTCGTCTGGCTCAGGTTTCCTTAGCCTATAAAAAAACGATAGTGGGGAGCACTATCGTTTTAGAGGGTTACAGGAGTGGGGTTCGCCTTATTTCATGCAGGCCTTTATTTTTTCCAGATCGGGGCCGTCAATAGGGCGTCCCAGGTTAAAGGGCATGGACGTCTCACGCCAGTCCTTATAGTCATTCAGGTACTCCATTTGGCTGACGTACACTTTGGCCGCATCAGGGTTGCTGCAGGCCATGGAGATCATCACCTCGTTGGTCACCTGCTGAATCGTTTTCAGGCTCTCATCATCCATGCGGTGAATTTCAACCCCTGCTTTTTGGAAGGTGCGTAGCCCTTCAGTCGCTTTCTTTTCTGTGAAGGCGATGGACCACATCATGGTGGCATCCGCAGCGATTTTGAGTTTTTCCTTGGCCGAATCACTCAGTGCATCCCAAGCGGTTTTGTTGATCATGACGCCAAAGACCGAAGCAGATTGATGCCAGCCTGGCGTAGTCCAGTGCTTGGTGACTTGGTGCAGGCCCGCAGAGACATCCACGTTAGGGGTGGAAAACTCGGCACCTTCAATAACACCGCGCTCGAGCGATTGATAGAGTTCCTGGCCTGCCATGGAGACTTGAGTACCCCCGATTTTCTCAAGCACCTTGCCCTGTTCCAGTCCAGATAAGCGCAGGCGTTTTCCCTTGATTTCTTCTAGATTGCGGATAGGGACATTAGTATGAAAACCGGACTCATTATTGGTAATAGCGTAGGGGATGTACACCATTCCGTACTTGCCATAGATCTCGTTGTAGAGCTCGGCTCCCCCCCATTCTTTGATCCAGTTGGCATAGTCTATGGCGTTAAACAAGCTTGAATGCGTACCCAAAGGGGAGAAGGCTGGGTTGCGGCCTGCCCAGTAGCCTGGCCAGTCAGCGCCTGCTTGTATGGTGCCTGACTCTACTGCGCTGAAGACCTCGCCGGTAGGAACCAGTGCGCCGCCTTCGTAGAACTCGATTTTAAGCTCATCACCCACTAGCTTGTTGACCAGTTCCACCCATTTCTTATCCAGTTCAACCAGTTCAATTGAGGCGGGCCAGGTGCTGGTCATGGTCCATTTTTGGGAAGCAGCGTGGCTCAGGCCTGTCATGCCCAGCAGGGCCAGCCCCGTTAACGCGTAGACTGCCTTCTTTGTTAACTTCATTATTGTGTCTCCTTGTTTTATTACGTTCCGTACAACACTTTTGGTAGCCATGTGGCCAGACCAGGGAAAATAGCCAGCAAGACGCACATCAAAATAATCAAGAAAATGAAAGGAACCACCCCGCTGATGATCTCCATGGTCTTGACGGATTTAGGGGTGATGGCACGCAGATAGAAAAGTGCATATCCAAAGGGAGGGGTCAGGAAAGAGGTTTGTAAAACCACGGAGACTAAAATTACAAACCAAAGCAGGCTGATCCCCATCTCTTGCACTATAGGCAGCAGAATGGGGAAGGAAAGCAGGACAATACCCGTCCAGTCTAAAAAACAACCCAGGATAAAGATAATCAGCAGCATGACCAAAATGAGTAGCCAGGGCTCCATATCCAAACCGCGCATGAGGTCTTGTGCAGCGCCCAGACCACCGGTTATGTTAAAGACGCCGGTAAAGGCGGTAGCTCCCACAACGATAAACAAAATCATGGAGGAGGTGCGGCCGGTTTCGTAGAGGGCATTCAGGAAAATGGACCATTTGAATTTCCCCCGGAAAACAACGATCAGCAAGGCGAGCAGTACCCCAATGGCTGATGCCTCTGTGGCTGTGGCAATGCCCGCCAACATGGAACCTAGAATGCCTAGAATCAGAAAAATGGGGGGCACGGCTTCCACAAGCAGCATGCGGATCAAGGCGGGCTTGGATATCTTTTCGTCGGGTTCTACTGAAGGTGCCCGCTCGGGGTGACGCCAGGCAACGAACACTACCCACATGGCATAAAGCAGGCCCAGCAATACGCCGGGTATCAAGGCACCGGCAAATAATTCACCGATGGACAGGGGGGAGTAACTGGCCATCAGAATCAGCATGATGGACGGTGGAATCAAAATACCCAGGCAGCCCGAAGCGGCGATCACCCCTGTGGTCAGTTTGGGGCAATACCCGTATCGCAGCATTGGGCGTAAGGCCATCATGCCGGTCACGGTAATGGAGGCCCCAATAATGCCGGTGGTAGCCGCCAGCAAAATAGAGATAAACACCACCGCCAGCGCAAGCCCGCCACGCACCCGCGACATCAGCAGGCGCAAGGCCTCAAACATTTTGTCGGTCACCTCAGAATCAGACAGAAAGCGCGCCATCAGAATAAATAAAGGGATGGCAATCAGCGTGTAGTTGTCCAGCACATCGCCATAAATACGGTTGACCACAATGCCCAGAACCATGGGTTTGCCCGCCACCAAGGCCCCCATAACGGCTGTGCTACCCAGAACAAAGGCCAAAGGATGGCCCATGAACAGCCCAAGCAACAGCAGGCCACCCATGACGAGTGCAATCATTTCAGGCGTCATGATGGGCGGCTTCCTTCTGGGTCAGCAAACGAATGACTTCAGCCACACCCTGGAGCAGCAACAGAGCGGCGGCTAGAACCATGGATAGCTTGAGCGGGTACACGGGCAGTTGAACCGCACCGTAAGTGGTTTCACCTTGCGCCAGAGAACGCATGGCGAAATCGTAGCTGCGAGCCAGGAATATCCACGCAAATGGGAAGAAGAAAATCAGATATCCAGCGATCTCTGTCCACTTGCGGGTTGTGGGTGAGAAGCGCTGTATCAGCAAATCTACCCGTACATGGGCTTGATGTTTAAGCGCATAGGCACCCAGCATCAGAAAGTAAAATCCGTAAAGCTGCTTGGTGACGTCAAAAGTCCAGCGAGTGGGCTGATTCATCACATAGCGCATGAACACTTCATAAATAATAATGGTGGAGAAAAGGATGGCGATAAAGGAAATGAGCCTTCCTATCCATTCATTGATTGAATCGATTAGACGCAAAAGCATGCTTGTCCCTTTTGTGTACTTTTATTGGCCGCACAGCAGGTTTAGTCTATGTGCAAGCTCCGACTGGTCACAACTTGGGTTTACCCTTACGTCAACT
>JBQEAN010000041.1:24412-25548 GCA_052109075.1 Alcaligenes sp.
GCACAGCAGTCCTCCTTGTTCTGACGACATGAAATGTCAAAACCGACCTGTGTACGAATAGAAATGGGAATAGGTGATGTGTGTCAGGTGGTCAGAAAATGGCACCTGACCATCTGTTTATAGATAGGCTCCGGGTCGTTGTGCCGGCGGTGCTTCATCAAATGAAGACGTTCACCTGAACCGTTATTGACGCGGGTATTGTGTATAGACAGGTAAAAAGTGCTGGCTACCATCGTTAACCTGTAGGTCGCTGGCTATGCGAGTTAGAGCTTGAAGGTTTTTTATTTTTTTTAATTTTTTTATGGTATTAGGTTTTGGTTTTATTGATGGCTATTGTTTTTCTGTACGTGTGGTTAATCGGTTGACTCTAATTGTAAGCAAGTGTAATGCTCTCGGTGTTTTTAGATAAAGAGGGCGTTATGAAAGGGCTAAAGATTTTTGTTCCGATTGTTTTTTTGTTTTTATTGAGCTCTTGTGGTTCTGTAAAAAGTGATATGAAGTCATTTCTTCGCTGCGGTATTGCCGCTAACCAGCTTGAACAAAACACAGCATCAAAAAAAATAAAAATTAAGATGTCGCAATATGTTGATAAACACAAGGTGGATGGTAGTGCAAGAGATGTGATGTTTCTAGGGCAAGAGGTTAGGGATGAAATGTCGTTGTATAACAAACGATTGGAAAGAAAAATATACACTCTGGTGAAAGTCTATAACTCGTCGGAATGTCAGGAAATGCATGAGCAGGAAACGATTAGCATGCCTTTTAAATACTATTTGGCTTATTTTTTCATTCAAATTTAGTATTGATTCGATACGATTTATATTAATAGTGTGTTTTTGTGCTGGTTTTTGGTTTAGCGAAAATATTCGTTTTTTAGGGTGAGAGCGATTGGGTTGGAGGCAGAGAATTGAAAACATACAGGTAAGCTAAGATTAGCCAGCTTACAATACGCGCTTCCTGGCAATTTCTGCGCTTGGCAATATGGTCGAATCTATTCTGCAACTTATCGAGCAACACGGTCTGTTGATCGTGTTTTTCAACGTTCTGGTGGAACAGGCGGGTGCTCCCGTGCCTGCTTATCCCGTCCTGGTGGTCACAGGCGCTTTGCATGAGTCTGGCGGGTATAGCTTGTGGGC
>JBQEAN010000041.1:25648-29739 GCA_052109075.1 Alcaligenes sp.
GCACTGGTTTCCAAGCGCCTGTTGCAAAGTGGCTATAGCCGGGTTCGTCCTTTGGAAGGGGGCCTGGAAGCGTGGCAGGCTGCAGGTTTTGATGTGCAACGGGATCTGGCACAGGGTAGCGCCAGTTAAGAAAGTGGCAGGCATAGAGTCCATGCCTGCCGGATAGCTGCTGCATCAATACAGGTTTTAGCTACGTGACTGACGGTGTACCTGAGCCAGTGCGGCGGCGACCAGTAGCCCACCGATTACGCTGATATGGTCTTGCACCAGCACCTGTTCCAGAAAGGCCTCCAGACCTTGCATTTCCCAGAAGCGATGTGCCAGGGGAATGGTGGATAAGGTAAAAACACTGAGCATCAGGGCGCCTAACCAGGCCAGCAGGTAAAACAGCCGGGACCGCAGTATTTCTTGTAAGAGGTGATGCATGATGCCCCTCCTTGGAGGTTCAGTTCATGGTTTATGCACGGAGGTTTCCAGCGTTGAACGTGCCACAGCCAGTGTTTTTTGGCTCATGACCAGCCCCCCCATGACGAGTACGACACCCACCAGTTGCAAGGAGGTGGGCCAGACTCCTTTAATGAGCGCGTCCAGAATAAAAGCGGTCACGGGTACCAGCAGCATGAAGGGAGCCACGGTGACCGCACCCAGCTGTTTGATGGCACTGAACCACAGGGCGAAGGGGCCTGCTGTCAGTACGGTTGCCAGCAGGAACAAACCTAGCCAATGCACCGGAATGATCTGGGTAGGAATATCCTGGGTCAGCAGCACAATCAGGCTTAACTCGACGCCAGCAATCAGCAATTGCCAACCGGTAAAACTCAGCAGCGGGATCGGTGGCGCACCCCATTTGTTCATCAAGACGCCGCCGGTGGCAATGGACAGCATGCTACCCAGGGCGGCAAGAATGCCGATCATGTCCAGGTGCGCCTGACTGGACATCACCACCAAGGACACGCCTAATGCGCCCAAGAGGACGGCGCCAATTCGCATCAAGGCAGGGCGAGCACCCAGAATTCCCCAGGCGATAAAAATGGTAGCCAACGGAGTCAAAGCCTGGAAGATGGCGGCCACGCCACCGGGAAGGCGAGTGGCGGCAATAAAGAACAGACCAAAAAATAGGCCGGTGTTCAAGGTGCCCAGCACGGCCAGACGTCCCCACCAAGCACGGGGGGGCAAGCTGCGGACCAGTACCAGCAAGACGATGGCACCACCCAACGCCCGGACAGCGGCCAGGAACAAGGGGTTAGGCGGTAGCCAAGTGGTGGTCAGTATGTAGGTAAAGCCCCAGAGAATAGCGGCAATGGCCGCGGCCAGTTTGGCGTTCATGTCGATGCACTTCCCATTATCAATCGTTGCTTGAGGAAACTATAGAAGTGCAACGATGGCTTGGATAGATGGGAATATGGTCATCAGCGTTCCATAATTAGAACGACTATGCAGCTACTTTGTATGGGACGTAGCTGCGGAGTATCAAGGGGTAGGAGCACGCAAAATTGTCACGAATTCCTGGCCCAGAAAGTCCAGAAGGGCCCGTACTGCTGGCACCAAACCTCGGCGTGATGGGAAGACGGCGTGCACAACACCGGGGCGGGGGTTCCAGCCGGGAGCGACATCCACCAGCCTGCCATCTTGCATAAACGCAGCGACCAGCATGGCAGGCATTTGCACCACCCCAATGCCTTGCAGTGCGGCTTGCAGCAAGGTCATACGGTCATCGCAGACCAGACGGGGGTGATACGGTACGTCCATCACTGTGTTTTCTGGCGTTTGCAGCTGCCAGATGGGATTGCGTAGCAGGTGCTCGTCGCTTAAGGCAGGCCAGCTTCCTAGTAGATCCAGCTTGGGCAGCCCGCCCATACGCTCTATCAAGGCGGGGCTGGCGACTAGATACTGTGTGCTCTCGCCCAAGACCTTCATGACCAGACCGCTATCTTCAAGGGGAGGGAAGCGGACGCGCAGAGCCACATCAAAGCCTTCGCGAATGACGTCTACACGGCGGTTGGTACTTTCAATTTCCAGTTTGACGTGGGGATACTCCGCCATATAGCGGGCCAGCAAGCCATTGACCCCGTAATCCAGTAAAGCCAATGGGCAACTGATGCGTACCGAGCCCTGTGGTTCGCTGCGATGGCGCTCGATAATCTCTTGGGCAGAATCCGCTTCCACCAGCATGGCGAGGCAGCGCTGGTAATACATCTGGCCAATTTCCGTCACGCTGAAATGGCGGCTGGAACGCTGGATCAGGCGCACGCCCAAGGACTCTTCCAATAAGGTGATGCGTCGGCTTAACTTGGATTTGGGAATGCCCAAGGCTCGTCCGGCAGGCGCAAACCCACCGTGGTCCACGACTTGCACCAAGTAATAAAGGTCGTTCAGATCGCGCATGGGCTGGAGTTTGGTGTCAGGCATGTGGGAGAGCCTGTGGCTAATACGTATAGGATGGTCAGGACCCTATGCTAACAAGGCCGCGGATTGACGACGGGCATTTTGTCAGCGTCAAGAGGCATAAGGCCTAGGACACTATTCCAAGGTTTACATTTCCGGTGGAACCGGGCAGCCCAAGTCGCCTTCTTGGCAGGATAAGTAGTTTTTGAAGTCGTTGACACGAGTTTGAGTGAGCTCGTTGCGGCAGCTGGTGATCAGCATGGGATGCACGCTGCCCCCTTGGGTGTTAAAGGCCGCAAAGTCACATTCTGCGTCGCGGAAACTGACCCAGGCACGTTGAGCACTACGTAATGCCTTCAGGTTGTCGCCATCGTCTTTCAGGCGAATGCTGATTTCTTTATAGAGTTTGTTGAGTTCAGCATCTGTGCTTTTGTATTCGTTGTTCACGCATTGATTGATTGCGCTTTGGTTGGTCAGGTTGTCGCAGTCGGCCGCCTGTACGGAAGAGATACTTGCCATCACGCTAAGTCCTAAAGCGATAAGGCCGGTGTTCAATGCTTTCTTCATGTAATTCTCCGGTTTGGTCGGGCTCTCTTGCTCGTATTTGGCTTGATCGAGCGCCCAGGGAAGGGCGTAGCGGACCGCGTTGCGTCTTTGTGTTTTGCTCAAGGACAAGCTGTCAATCCTACTCTATAAGAGAGTCTCGCCTTGGGCTTTGCGATCTGTTTGCGGAACAAGAGTTTGTTGATGATGTGCGTGCTTCCTGAATAGCATTGAGCCGCATCGCTTTGAACTGGCTGGGAGCCCAGTTCAAGCCGATGCGGCTCACTAGTCTTGCGTGCAGTGATCAGTGACGTTTAGTCGTCGTTGGAGTGCAGAAAGCGATACACTAATGCACCGATAACGCCGCCAATCAATGGAGCCACCCAGAACAACCACAGTTGCTCTATGGCCCAGGTGCCCTGGAACAAGGCAACGCCGGTAGAGCGGGCAGGATTTACCGAGGTGTTGGTGATGGGGATGCTGATCAGGTGAATCAAGGTCAGTGATAGGCCAATCGCCACACCGGCCAGCCCAGCATGGCCGCGTTTGTGTGTGGCACCCATGATGATGAACAGGAAGAAGGCCGTCAGCACAATCTCTGCAATCAAGGCGGCGTTGCGACTGTAGTTGTCTGGCGAATGTTCGCCAAAACCGTTGGAGGCAAAGCCAGCAAGGGGATCAAAGCCGGTTTTACCGCTGGCAATCAGGTACAGCACGCCGCCGGCCAGAATACCGCCGATCACTTGCGCGACGATGTAAGGAACAGCCTCGCGAGCTGGGAAGCGGCCACCAGCAACCAGCCCCAGCGTTACAGCGGGGTTAATGTGGCAACCGGAAATATTGCCGATGGCATAGCACATGGTCAGCAAGGTAAGGCCAAAGGCCAGGGCGACACCTGCAAAACCAATTCCCAGTTCCGGATATGCAGCGGCAAAGATTGCGCTTCCGCAGCCCCCAAATACCAACCAGAAAGTGCCCAGCGTTTCTGCGGTGCACCGTTTAAGTAAAGACATGATATTGCCCTGTGAGTAATTTGATACGGCATGAGTCTATAGTTAATTGGCATGACCGGAATCAAGGTAAAGGAAAATAAGTGTCAAAGTTTTCCTTTGTTGATGGTGGGTGTTTTTTTATCGTAGTTGTTAGGAATAATCTTTATGTGG
>JBQEAN010000042.1:0-22249 GCA_052109075.1 Alcaligenes sp.
GAGAACACCGCATCGAGCACCACAATCTGCGCCACGATGACCCAGAAGCTGGCGTACATGCGAGAACCAGACGCGTGTGCGCTACGGTTCTCAATGCGTTCGTGCAGTTCCAGCGTGCCTTTGAACAGCAAGAAGAAACCACCCACGATCATGATCAGATCGCGGCCTGAAAAATCCAGGCTAAAGACAGACACCAAAGGATCGGTCAGCTGCACCAAAAAGGACATGACCGTCAGCAGGCCAAGGCGCATCAGCAGGGCCAAAGACAAGCCCAGCACCCGAGCCCGGTCGCGCTGTGCCGGAGGCAGCTTGTCGACCAAAATTGCAATGAACACCAGATTGTCGATGCCCAACACAATTTCCAGAACAACCAGTGTGAGTAACCCAACCCAGGCGGTCGGGTCCATCAACCACTCCATCTCAGCTCCTTGGCGCTGTCATTAAAAGAACACCCCGGCGGTGCCGGGGTCTAGGTTCTTAATCTTGCAGGTGCGACAACATCTGGATAAAGATCTTCGGACTAGCAGCAAGCACATTGCCCGTTTCTTTCCAGGTCTGCTCGCCTTCAAAGTCGCCCACCAGACCACCGGCTTCGGTAACCAGCAAAGTGCCGGCAGCCAAATCCCAAGGCTTCAGGCCAACCGCGCAGAAACCGTCCAAACGACCGCTGGCCACATAAGCCAGATCCAGAACCGTTGCACCGACGCGACGAACAGCCGCGCATTCGGACAGCATATCGGCAAAAGGAGAGGTGGTTTTCACGCCAGCGCCCGAATCAGGCACGTGAGCACCGATCAAAGCGTCGTGGTAACGGGTCTGACCCGAAACACGCATACGACGATCATTCAGGAAGGCACCGCCTCCACGGCTGGCCGTGAACAGCTCGTTACGCGTTGTGTCGTAAATTACAGCATGGGCAGTCTGGCCACGGTGCAACAAGGCGATGGAAATTGCGTAGCAAGGAAAACCGTGAATAAAGTTGGTGGTGCCATCAAGCGGATCAATCACCCACTGGTACTCGGGGGTACCTTCACCTGCAGGCTCCAGCGGAGGGCGCTCGCCGGTTTCCTCTCCGATGAAGCCATGATCAGGATAGGCTTCGCTCAACACTTCAATAATGGCTTCCTCTGCTGCGCGATCCACTTCCGTGACATAATCTTTAGGGCCTTTACGCGCAACCGACAGGTGTTGGAGGTCTAGGCTGGCGCGAGAGATAATGGTGCCGGCACGGCGAGCCGCCTTGATGGCGGTATTGAGCATCGGGTGCATGGAAATTCCGTTTTTTAACAATAATTGAGCCTGCCTGGCGTGCCCTGTTGCAGGGCAAAATCGCGTGAGCAGACACAGGAAGCGTAGCTTCAAAGTAGCTATTTTAAATGACTCAGACGCAAGCATCGGCATTTGATGATAATTTTCACCGGGTTCGCTTCATTATGGTGCAACCCAGCCACCCTGGAAACGTCGGCGCGGCCGCGCGAGCGATCAAAACCATGGGCTTTGGCGACTTATGCCTGGTCGACCCGCTGGACCCGGACGTTGCACAAAACCCTCAAGCGATCTCGCTGGCCAGCGGCGCAGTGGACGTTTTGGAGCGAGCTACGATTGTTCCTACGCTGGCACACGCGCTGGAACCCGTCACGCTGGCCTTTGCCCTGACCGCCCGCCCCCGCTATCTGGGACCACCTGCTGCCGATATACGACAGACCGCCGAACGTAGCCGCGTTCACCTGAGCCAACAGACCGGCACTGTCGCGATTGTGCTGGGAACAGAGCGCGTGGGACTGACTAACGAACACATCAGCCAGTGCCAGTATCTCTGCCATATCCCGGCCAACCCTGAATACAGCTCCCTGAATGTGGCTCAGGCCCTTCAACTGGCTGCCTGGGAACTGCGCTACGCCCTACTGGCCGAAAGCGGTGCCAGCTTGCTGCCCAATACCGAGGGCAAAGCCGACCCCGGCAAAGAGCTGGCTCCACAAGCCAAGGTCAAAGCCTTGCTACAGCACTGGGAACAGGCCATTGAAAGCGTCAAGTTCCTGGATCCCAAACACCCCAAGAAACTGGTGCCCCGCATGCAGCACCTGCTGGGACGCGCCCAGCTCAGCCTGGACGAAGTCGATATGCTGCGTGGTCTGTGTACCGCCATGATCAAAACCGCAAAGACCGCAGGCCACCCCATTCCTGAGCAACGCAAAGACGACTCGGCAGGTCCTGAGCGCCATTAAAGCTCGCGACCGTCCAGCCTATGCCCTCGGCCCGCCGCAGCCAGCGGGCATTCGCGCTTGGCGAGCGATCACAGAGTGGACACTTTGACGGCTGGCGTATATTCTTACTGAGTTACTTTTCGGTAAGCATTAGCTGTTTTCAAGCATGAACACTCCCGAGACCGTAGAACCGCAGGATCAGGCTGGGCCGCGTACATTGCAACGCGGCCTGCTGGTGCTCAAGACTTTGCAGAATCATCAAGGCAAAGGATTGAGTGTGACTGACCTGTCGCGCGCCACCCAGTTGCAGCGCCCCACTATCTATCGCCTGCTAGCCGCCCTGATCGATCACGGTCTGGTCCAGAACAGCAGCCATAGCCGCCGCTACAGCGCAACGCGCCAGGATCAGGGCCTGTTTGGACTGGACCCGCGTGTCACCATCATGCAGCCCATCATGCAAGAGCTGGCGCAGCTAACTGGCGATGCGGTCTTTCTGGTTGGACGCGATGGCGACGACTCCATCAGCCTGTGGCGCGAGATCGGCCCCTATCCGGTCCAAATTCTGGCGACCTACGTGGGCAAGCGCCAGCCTTTGGGCGTGGGCTCCGGTGGCATGGCTTATCTGGCCACGCTGGGTGACGAAGCCATCGAACAGATTATCGAGCGCAATGCGAATCAGCTGGATCAGTACGGCGGCATGACACAGCGCGAAATGCGCCAGCTGGTCACTAATACCCGTATTCGCGGCTATTCGGTCGTCGGCAACTATGCCGTGCGTGGTGCCCTGGGCGTAGGCTGTGCCCTATGTGATCACAAAGGCCGCCCTATTCTAGCCATGAGTGTCACGGCGATCACCGAACGCATGCCTGCTCCTCGTCAAAAAGAGATTGCCGGTTTGCTACGCGATGCACTGGATTCGGTCGCCGACAAGTTTTAAGTCTGGGCAGTCGTCCGGTCCCGTTCGCTGCGCTTCAACGACCTTACATACCCGCTAAAGCACACAGAATTTTCTGTGTGCTTTTTTGCGTCTCGGGTGATGGCTCACTCTTTCTCCCCATCTTTACCCGTCGACTCAGGTCGAGCTACAAGCATTAGCCTGTTATGGCTAAAGCCTCGATCCCAGACTCGGACTGCTCCTCTAATCAGTTTGTTTTAGATAAATTCCCCCACCGCCTAAAAACAGCTCGCCTTATACCCAAAACCGTCTGTACACAGGCCTGCACGCCCCTCTTTTCCTAGGGTTAACGCGCCATCGTTTCGCCCTGCGTAAATAAACACACATTTGCTTTATTGATCTGCGCCCAAGCCTATCGCTATCTTGTCAGCACAACGATAAGCCCACTAACGGGCACACCATAAAAAAACAAGGAAGGCGAGATACAGGCAACAGTCATCACCGAGGAGTGCGCGCTAGCGGGACTGTGTATCCAGCATCCGAACCCAGAAGCCGACCCACTAGCCAGGTCGGGGAGACAAAAACAAGGATAAGTTCATTATGAACACCACTGCTACCATCACGGCCAAACCCAGGCCAAACTTGCTGACTCGCTTTACCAATATCTGCGTGCGTTACGTAGAAAAGTGGATGCCCGACCCCTATCTCTTTGCGGTCATCCTCAGTGTGCTGGTTGTTGGAATGATTGCCCTGTTCGTGGACGGCTCCACCCCCGGAGGAATGGTGGATGCCTGGTATCGCGGCGTATGGGGACCTAAAAGCATTTTCACCTTTGCCCTGCAGATGGTGCTGATTTTGGTGACGGGCTACACCCTGGCCGAAGCCCCCCCGTTAAAACGCGCCATTATCTGGCTGGCGTCCCGCGCTCGTACCCAAGTTGAAGGTGCCCTGCTGTGTTTTGCCGTAGGGGCCATTTTCTGCTTGCTGAACTGGGGTCTGGGACTGGTTGCCGGGGCGTTGGTCGCCCGCCAAGTGGCCCGCCGTCTGCCCAATGTGCACTTTGGTTATCTGATTGCCTCGGGCTATATGGGCTATCTGCTCTGGACTCAGGGCCTGTCCAGCTCCATTGCCCTGGCCAACACCGACCCTACCAGCCCTATCAACGTCATCCATCAACTGACCGGCATGACGGTTCCTTTTAGCCTGACTATTTTCCAACCTTATAGCTGGATACCGGTCCTGGCCCTGATCATCCTGCTGTTTCTGACCATCTGGCGAATGGAGCCGGACTACGCCCTGCCGCCCGACCCCGCCGTCTTTGCCGATATTGAAAAAGACCTACCCAAAAACAAACCCAACACCCCGGCCGAAAAGCTGGAGAACCTGTGGATTCTGAATGTGCTGTTCTTTGCTGCGGGTATGTACTACTTCGTGCGCAGCGGCTTTGCACTGAACATCTCATCCATGATCATGCTGTTCACCGTAACCGGTGCCCTGCTGCACTGGACCCCTATCCGCTTTATCAAAGCCTTTGTAGAGTCGGCCAAGACCGCCGGTCCGCTGATTCTGCAATATCCGCTGTACGGCGGCATTATGGGTTTGCTGGCCTACATCCCCATGGACGGTGGCCGTGCACTGGAAGAAATCCTGTCCTCCGCGCTGGTCACTGGGGCCAATGAATACACCCTGCCCTTTTTCACCTTTGTCGCCTCCATCATCATCTCGCTGTTTGTGCCTTCGGGTGGCGGGCACTGGGGGGTACAGGGCCCCATCGCCGTCCAGTCGGCTCTGGCGATTGGCCAAAACAGCCCCGCCTATCTGGGCCTGATGTCCATGGCGGTTGCCTTTGGCGAAGCGGTTGCCAATATGATCCAGCCCTTCTGGCTCCTGCCCGTCCTGGCCATTGCACGCCTGAATGTGCGGCAGGTAATGGGCTTTACCGTTGTGGCCTTCCTGATTGGTACCGCCGTGTTGACGATTGCTATTTTTATTGCGCCGTTCACGCTCTAAGGACCCGCCATGTCTATGACTGATTTCGCCGCCCGAAACAAGACATCCAGCCAAGCGGCCGCAGAAGCCGCGCTTGCCCGCTACGAGCAAACCGAGGGTCTGATTCAGGCCTTTGCCCATCTGGACAAAGCGCAAGTGCGGCGCGTCGCCAAAGATCAAGAGCAAAGCACCGGCCCCTTGAAGGGGCTGGTGGTTGGCATCAAAGACTTGATCAATACTGCCGATGCGCCGGCGACCTATGGCTCGCCCATTTATCAGGACAACCGCCCCACGCAGGATGCGGCCATTGTGCAGGCGCTACGTGCAGCGGGAGCCGTACCTTTCGGCAAAACCGTAACCACGGAGTTTGCACTGTTCAGCCCACCCAAGACCCGCAACCCCTGGAACCTGGAACATACGCCGGGTGGTTCCTCCTCGGGCTCTGCTGCTGCCGTGGCCGCAAACGTGGTTCCCGTCGCCTTGGGTACGCAAACGGCTGGCTCAGTCGTGCGCCCGGCTACTTTCTGCGGCATTTATGGCTTCAAACCCAGCTTCGGCACCCTGCCCACGGAGGGGCTGAAAACAATCAGCCCCTCTTTAGATACCTTGGGCATCTTGGGTCAGCGCCTGGAGGATATACGCCATGTTTTCAATGCACTGCGCACAACAACAGAGGTGCCGCACATCTTGCTGCAAGCGCCGTTGCGCCTGAGCTTTTTACACACACCCTGGTGGCCGGACATTGCGATCGACTTACGGGATCGGCTGGACGCCGCCGTGGCCCATCTGCAAACAGACAGCAGCCAGTTTGAAGTGAAAACCAGCGACAAGGACCACGTGTTCGGCGCCCTCACCCATGCCCAGCAGGCCGTGATGGGAGCGGAAGTTCTGGCCCATTTAAGCCAGGAGCGCCAACACCACGCTGCCCAACTCTCGCCCGTTTTACATGCCTATCTGGACAAATGCGCCCAGGCCAACCCTGCCGAACTGATCCAGGCGCAAAGCACCATCAATCAAGTCAAACACCAGCCCGATCTGATCTTTGGGGATGCGGACCTGATTCTGAGTGCCGCAGCCTTAGGCGAGGCCCCCACACGCGACACTACCGGCGATCCGGTCTTGTGCCGGGCCTGGACTGCGCTGGGTATTCCATGCATCAACTTGCCCATTGGCTTTGGCAGCCACGGTCTTCCTGTAGGGCTGCAAGTGGCCGCCCGCCCCGGACAGGACGACCTGCTGCTGGAGGCGGCTACCCGCATCGCCCATCGCCTGGGCACACTCACTATCGCGCTGCCTGAACTCCGATCCTGATACATCGGGCAGCTTATTTAACGGATCACATCGACAGAGGTATGACAGGGAACCCAATGACGGACAGCAACTGGAATCTTAAGAATCAAGCCCGCCAGCAAAGACTGCAACGTGCCAGCCGCGCACTGGGAGACTCTTTGCAAGGCAAAATATGCAGCACGGATAAGGCAAGCACCTTGCTGGAGGCCGTTTTACAAGTAGGGGATCGAGTTTGCCTAGAAGGCAATAACCAGAAGCAGGCCGACTTTCTGGCCGATGCGCTGCTGGGCGTTGATCCGGCGCAGATTCACGACCTGCACATGGTGCAATCCGTATTGGCTTTGCCCCAGCATCTGGATGTGTTTGAAAAAGGCATTGCCAGTCGCCTGGACTTCAGCTTTTCCGGCCCACAGGGCGCACGCCTGGCCAGATTGGCCTCGGCAGGGCGGCTGAATATCGGTGCCATACATACCTATCTGGAATTGTTTGCCCGCTACTTTGTCGATTTGACTCCGAATGTCGCCCTCATCGCGGCCCAGGCTGCTGATGAGCACGGCAATCTATACACCGGCCCCAATACCGAAGACACCCCTGCCATTGTGGAAGCCACCGCCTTTTCCGGCGGCATTGTGATCGCCCAGGTTAATGAACTGGTCGACAGTAAGACCACCCGCCTGCCGCGCGTGGATATTCCCGCCGACTGGGTGAACTTTGTAGTGCCTGCCTCACGCCCGCACTTTATTGAACCGCTATTTACCCGCGACCCGGCCCAGATCAGCGAAATCCAGGTCTTGATGGCCATGATGGCGATCAAAGGAATTTATGCGGAATACGGCGTGCAACGCCTGAACCACGGCATTGGTTTCGATACCGCCGCCATTGAATTGCTCCTGCCCACTTATGGCGAATCGCTAGGTCTGAAAGGCAAGATTTGTCAGCACTGGGCCTTGAATCCCCACCCGGCCTTGATCCCTGCCATTGAAGCAGGCTGGGTGCAATCGGTGCACTCTTTTGGTTCTGAGCTGGGCATGGAGAACTATCTGCGTGCCCGCCCCGATGTGTTCTTTACCGGCCCTGACGGCAGCATGCGCAGCAACCGTGCTTTTTGTCAGGCTGCGGGCCACTACGCCTGCGATCTGTTCATCGGCTCTACCTTGCAGATTGATCTGCATGGCAACAGTTCCACGGCCACACTGGGCCGCATTGCCGGTTTTGGTGGTGCACCCAATATGGGGGCCGATGCCCGTGGCCGTCGCCATGCCAGCCCCGCCTGGTTAAAGGCCGGACAACAGGCCCGTGCAGGGCGTCAAGGCGCTGCTGGTACGCCGCGTGGTCAAAAACTGGTGGTGCAAATTGTGGAAACGTTCCGCGAACACATGACCCCAGCCTTTGTGGACACCTTGGATGCTTGGACCCTGCAAGAGCAGACCGGCATGGATCTGCCGCCCATCATGGTGTATGGCGACGACGTCACCCACATTCTGACGGAAGAAGGTATTGCCAATCTGTTGCTGTGCCGTACCGACGAGGAACGCGAGCAAGCCATACGCGGCGTTGCGGGCTATACGCAAGTGGGCCTGGGCCGCGATGTCCGTATGGTGGAAAACCTGCGCGACCGCGGCATTATCCGTCGCCCCCAGGATCTGGGCATAGACCCACGCCAAGCCACCCGCAACCTACTGGCCGCACGCAGCATGCGCGATCTGGTTCAAGCCTCCGGTGGACTGTATCAACCCCCGGCACGCTTCCGTAACTGGTAATGGCCCGCACAGCGAATTGCATTAGGAGATCACGATGACAAACATTCCTCACGGCCTGGAAACCCTAGCCTACAGTTTCAAAGGACACGCGCTCATCGGCACTTTCCAGCCCGTGCTGGTTGGCGTGGTGGGTTCGGGCAATCTGGAGGTTCTGGCCGAACCCACAGACAGCCCCGACTGCACCATCCACATCCACACCTCGGCACGCGGTTTCTCCACGATCTGGGACGCGGTGGTGCGGGACTTTCATCAGCGCCATCCGCTGGCAGGCATCCACTTTGACATTAACGATATGGGCGCCACCCCTGCCGTGGTCAGCCTGCGTCTGGATCAGGCCGCCAGCGAAGCCCTGGCCCGCAGCCAAGCACAAGGAACGCAGTCATGAGCAGTTATCTGGAATGTTCTGCCCGCCAGCGCGTCCAGGCCTTGTTTGACGCTCACAGCTTTCACGAATGGCTGCCTCCTGCGCAACGCTTGAGCAGCCCGCATCTGGCGCAACTGGGCGTGCCCTCTTCCTTTGATGATGGCGTGGCCATCGGCCATGCTTTGCTGGAAGGCCAAACCGTCTATGTCGCTGCTCAGGAAGGCGAGTTCATGGGCGGTGGTGTGGGCGAAGTTCACGGTGCCAAGCTGGTAGGCCTGTTACGTCGCGCCATGATAGACCGCCCTGCCGGCGTCATCTTGCTGCTGGAGTCCGGCGGTGTGCGCTTGCACGAAGCCAATGCCGGTTTGATCGCCGTATCCGAAGTGATGCGTGCCCTGCTGGACACTCGCAATGCAGGCGTCCCGGTGATTGCCTTGGTCGGCGGACAAAATGGCTGTTTTGGTGGCATGGGCATTGTGGCCCGTTGCACCAACCACCTGATCCTGAGCGACGTAGGCCGACTGGCCATGTCCGGCCCCGAAGTCATTGAGGCCTCGCATGGTGTTGAAGAATATGACTCCCAAGACCGTGCATTGGTCTGGCAAACCAGTGGTGGCAAACACCGTTGGCTAACGGCTGATTGCGACGATCTGGTGTCCGACACCGTGGCCGCTTTTCGTATTGCTGCGCTGCACGGTTTGAAGAACCCGGCTCGTGGCCCGGTCACCCTGCAAGAGCTGGAGCAAGAGCATAGGCTGATTGCTCACCGGGCTGCCCTGCTGCCTGTCGAACAATGGGAACAAACCGACGATCAGGCCCAAACCCTGTGGCACGCACTGGGCTTGGAACAAACAGATCAAATTGGGCAGATGGATGCGGCGGCCGTCAAAGCATTGCGCAGCCAGGAGGTGCTGTCATGAAATGGGAAACGCTAGTGCAATCGCTGTTCGACCAACAGCACACCATCACCGAACAGGATTTGTTTTTGCAAGGCAGCGCCGAGTTTGATGGCCAGACCCTAGCGGTCATCGGCACAACGGAACACGCCCCCATCGGCGTGGCCTTGGCGCTGACGCAGGCCCAGGCTGTACTGGAGACGATCAAAAATCATCCGGGTCGCAGCCTGCTGCTGCTGGTGGATACCCAAGGCCAGCAACTGCGTCGCCGCGATGAACTGCTGGGCATCAACCGAGCCATGGCCCATCTGGGCATGTGCCTGGATCTGGCCCGGCGAAAAGGCCACAAGGTCATTGGTCTGGTCTACGACCAAGCTTTGTCCGGTGGTTTTATCACCTCGGGCCTGATTGCCGATGCCTGCTATGCCGTTCCTGAAGCCGAGATCCGTGTCATGCGTATTCCTGCCATGGCTCGCGTCACCAAACTGCCGGAAGCCATGCTGGAAGAACTGGCGCAATCCAACCCGGTATTTGCACCCGGCGTCGACAACTACGTGGCCATGGGTGGCATTCAGTCTGTGTGGGACAGCAACTCGCCCGACCAACTGCGCGCGTCTCTGCGTGCTGCCTTGGCTCAACCCAATGATCGTGATCGCCGCGCCAGTGATGGAGCGGAACGCGGTGGCCGCCGTATGGCTGCACAGATCATTGAGCAAGTCTTGCAGGCGTCCTGATGAACGCCCCGCTGCCCGCCCGACGCCATCATCTGATCACGCTGGAAGCGAGCGCGTGGGACGAGGCTTTGGCTGATCTGGATTCGTCCAGCCATGCCTACCAGTGCCTGCGTCAATGGCAGGCCCGGCACTGGCCGCTAGTAGTCAGCCGCCAGCCTGGAGAGCTGCGCAGCGGGCAGCTGCAAGTGGGGATTCCCTTGCCTACCGATTGGGGACGACAGCGTCTGTCCTTGATCGTTCCTCAAAGCCACAGCCAGGCTTGGGGCACCTTTCCACCGATACAGGAAGCCCAAACCTTGCTGCCCCTTTTCTTGCTGCAAGACTGGCTGTCCCTGTGTCAGCACCTGCAAGCGCAGGGCTGTGCTGCCCAAGTCTATGGCAGTTACGGTTGGGAGCTTATGACGGGCCAAGGCTATGTACGCGAAGGCTCGGATCTGGATTTTCTGCTGCCCGTACAAAGCACCACGCAAGCAGATCGTCTGGTCCGTATCCTGACGCACGCCAGCCAAATCGCTGGCCTGCCCCGCTTGGATGGCGAGCTGTTGTTTCCCGATGATGCTGCCATAGCCTGGCGGGAATGGCAGCAATGGCGCAACGGGGCCAGCAACAAAGTGATGGTCAAACGCACTGATGGTTTACGCATTCAGGCACACTCGGACTGGCCTGAACACGCCGCCACCTTGGAGTCTTCTCATGCGGCTTGATGTCATTGAACAGACGGCCTTGGCCAATCTACCCCAGGGTCTGGACTCCACCGATTCATCCCGCTCCTGGAGCTGCGCGGCCATCGGCCGGGCAGCCGTTCTGGCGCTGTACGACGAACTGATTCTGGCCCCCAAACCGGGGCTGGTTTCCTTGCTCGACAGCGGTAGCCACAACGATATGGATGCCGGCACCTTTTATCGAAGTCTGTTTGCCTTGCGCCACTATTTCATTGATATGGCGGCCCTGGGCCAACAGCGTGTTCCATTCAGCCAGCTGCAAACTCGCGGGATTGCAGCGGAGGCTCGCATGCAGGCAGCGACTAGGGGAATCAATACCCACAGAGGCGCCATTTTCATGCTGGGCCTGCTGTGCGCAGCGGCAGGCGCTTGTCTTCCTTTTCGCACCCTGACTCCCGCCACGATTCGGGACCAACTTCAAACATTATGGGGGGCCGCTTTACAGGCGCGCAGCCTGCAAGCGTCGTCCGCTCTGCCGGGCGGACGGGCGGTACACCGCTATGGCTTGCAAGGCGCGAACCAGGAAGCAGCCCAAGGTTTTCCCACCTTGTTTGAAACGGCCTGGCCCGCCTGGCAAGTCGCTGTCAAAACTTTGTCTCCGCACAGCACACCAGTGGCAGAACAGCAGTTGCAAACCGTGGGTTTGCATACTTTCTTTTCTGTTATGGCGGTCTTGGACGATAGTAATCTGGCCCATCGTGGCGGACTGGAGGGGCTGCACTATGCGCGCCGCTGCGCCGCGCAGTATCTGCAGGAAGGAAGTGCCTTTACCCCGGATGCCATGCAACGCGCGCACGCTATACATCTGGCCTTTATGGAGCGTCGCTTATCCCCCGGTGGTGCAGCCGATACCTTGTCGGCCTGTTGCTGGCTGGACCGTTTGCAAGCCTGTGCCCCCGCTTGCACCAGCCAGCGCCGCCCTCTTGGAACCTAACTATGAAAATTGCCCTGCTGTTTTCCGGGCAAGGCATGCAATACGCCCAGATGCTGCCTTGGATCAAGCCGGCACACCCTTTGCTGCTGCAAATGCAGGAGCAATTGAACGTCCCCGATTGGCGTGCAGCCATGCACAATGCCCACTGGGCCAGTACCAATGCCCATGCACAAGTCGTACTAAGCGCCTGCTCACTGGCGGCCTGGCAAGAGCTGCAAGAACAGATACCCACCCTTCAACCTGCCGTTCAAACCTTGGTGGCAGTAGCAGGCTACAGCATTGGTGAGTTGGCTGCCGCTTCCGTGGCCGGTGTTCTATCAGCCAGCGACACTGTCAAACTGGCCGCACTACGTGCCGCACTAATGGACCAAGCTGGGGCCGGACAAGACAGCAACATGCTGGCCGTCAGTGGGGTATCGATTCGGACGATTGAGCAATGGTGCGAGGCGCACGGTGCAGCATTGGCGATACGCAATGGTCCCGATAGCGCCGTGTGTGCAGGGCCCCGTAGCAAGCTTGCCGCCTTGGAGCAATTCGCTCAAGAACAAGGAGCTCGTTGCACGCCATTGGCCGTGAATATTGCATCCCATACCCATTGGATGAGTAGCGCAGCCCAGGCCTTTCAAGTGCATCTGGACCAATGCGAGCTGAGCAGTCCCCGCCTTCCCTGGCCTACGAATGCTGGTGTGTGGGTACACAATGCAGCCACAGCCGTCCAAGCTCTATCGGCGCAGATCATGCAAACCGTGCAATGGGATTCCTGCATGGAGCAGATCGAGGAACGACAGCCGAATGTGGTGCTGGAAATTGGGCCAGGACGCAGCTTGGCGACTATGTGGAATCAACGCTATCCCGATATTCCGGCGCGTAGTGTGGATGAGTTTCAAACCCTGGACGGTTTGCAGCGCTGGTTGTCACGCTGGGCGGGATAGGTAGGCATCTGCACGCTGGGTGAGCGGGAGGCCAGTCAGGACAGCATGGTTGGGAGTCGTTCGTCTGCCCCGAAAAACAGGCAAATAAACATCCAAGAACCATCCTGCCTCAAGCCGATTTCTGCGCTTCCTTCTCCAGTTGAGTCCGCACAATCCGACACGCCCGCAACAGGCTCAAGACATTGGGACTACGCTCGCGCGACTTCATGCAGACCAGGCCAATACGCTGCGAATGCCGGTACTGAGGCTCCAGGCTTAGCCACTGAATCTTGTCAGAGAACACCTCTTTCGCGCGGGCGGGCAATAAAGAACACCCTACCCCGCCGCTGACCAGGCTCATCAAGGAAAAGATATCCCCGGTGCGCATCACAATATCGGCTTCAAAACCCGCTTTAGCCAACATGCGCTGCATGTCTCGCCCGGTCGCAAAGTCGTCGGTCAGCGACACAAATCGTTCCTTGGAGCAGCGCTCCAAATCTACGACTGACGACGTCGAGCCCTGCCAATCCATGGGAGCGGCAAACAAGAGTTCGTCATCAAAAATAGGCAGCACTTCCAGATCTTCCGGCTGCACTTGCGGCAACTCGATCAGGGCGGCATCGATATGACCGCTGCGCAGCTTTTGCAGCAGCTTCTCGTTAGAGTCCAGCACCAGATCAATCTGCATTAAAGGCTTGTGGACTTTCAACTCCACCAGCAGGCGTGGCACCAAACGAATCGTCAGCGAATACATGGAACCAATACGCAATTGATCCGAGGAGTAACCACCGGCTTCGCGGGCCGCATCAATACCATGCTGCAAAGTGCGTATGGTTTCTTTCGCGGCCTCGGCCAGCTCGCGGGCCGATTCCTGCGGAACCAGATTGCGCCCCTCTTGCAAGAACAAGGGGCAACGCAGCCCTTCTTCCAGACTTTTCAATGCCCGATGCACGCTGACAGCACTGGTGCCCAATTGCTCGGCGGCACGGGCAATCGTGCCGGCTTCCAAAAAGGCAAGCAGAACTTCCAGGCGTCTTACCGTGATTTTTTCGTCGATCAGAAACATCGTGGTGGCAGGGGAAAACAGCGGTGAAGCAAAGCATACAGTATGGGCGAAGCCTAAACTAAGTCCAATGCAGGCTAACCCGAAAAAAATGCCCCAAGCCATTAAAAACAGGGCTTGGGGCATCCTTATCTTAGGTCAGAACCAAGCAGGTTTCAGACCGACAACGTCACGTTCAAAACACGGTACCTTGTTCTTGGCCGGGTACTCAGGCCGCTTTCTGCTCGCTGCTCGATTGCACGATTTCACGTACAGGAACCGGGGTCTGCAGACCTGCTTCGTTAAGCACCTGAACCGCACGACGGAACAAGTCAAAGCGTGCATCCCAGAAATCTGCCGCATTAATCCAGGCACGCAGGTTAACGGTGATCACACTGTCTTTGTATTCCATGACCATAACGAGCGGTGCCGGGTCTTTCAATACTTTGGCGTGTTCATCCAGCAGTTTTTGCAATAACTGGATGGCCAGTTCCAGATCATCACCATACCGTACACCCACGCCAAAATCCAAACGACGGGTCGCATTGCGGCTGTAGTTGATAATGGGGTTGCCCCAGATCAGGCTATTGGGCAAGGTGAACTGAATCCCGTCCACTTGCTCAAAGCGGGTCAGGAACAAGCCGACTTCCAGCACCGTGCCGTCGCCTTTACCAACAACCGACACAAACTCGCCCGCACGCAAGGGGCGCAGCATCAGCAACATAATGCCGGCTGCGATATTTTGCAGTGTGTTCTGCAGGGCCAGACCCACGGCCAAACCGGCCGCGCCCAGCACGGCAATCACACTGGCAGTCTGCACGCCAAACCGAGCCAGCACGGCAATCAGCACAAAGATACGGATCGTCCACACAGTTACCGTCTGGGCCATAGGCACGATGGTGGGATCGATGCGATTGGAGCGGCTGGCCATGCGCTTGATCGCGCGACCTGCGATGGCAGACAGCCACCAGCCGAAAATCAGAATCAACAAAGCGATCACGACATTAAGCGCAATTGCGCCTAAGGCAGGGAACTCCGTCATCCAGGCTTGCAATTTTTCCACGTTTCAATCTCCTCAATAAAATGGCAAAGAACCGAAGGGACTGGCCGCTAAGGGTAGACATTGCTAGTGCGCATCATAGCCTTGGGACACACTTGAACCCAAGTTGGGCAGGCGCTCCATCTTATCCCCGAAAACTGTGGATAGCTCATAGGAAAAACTGGGCAAATCATAAAAACAGCCTGCAGTATCAGCGACTTAAAAAGGACGAACAGAAAACAGCCAAATCGGAAAATAAGAGCCACCTTATCCCCGTAAAATGTGGACAAGTCACAGGATAAGCCGTGAATCACTGCATTTAATTCAATCTAATCAACTAGTTAAAATAGCTGATCAGAGAATCGACAATTCTTTACCATTTTTTTCGCCGAACCGAGCCCAATCGGCTGAAAACAGGCTTATCCACAAAAGATGTGCATAAAAATAGGGAAAACCCCTGTATTAACAATAAATCCCTTTATAAAACAACCCCCTAAGTAGGCAGGTCAGCGATTCACCATTTTGCTCATTCTGAGCCCGACACTCGCCACAACGATGCCAGCCAATGTTGCTCCTGTGGCGGCTTGTCCGTAGGACGATAAAAGTGGTCGATATAGTCAAAGCCCGCCTGCTCCAAGCGCTGTGACCACTGCTCCCAACTGTAGTAACAGCCATAGCGCTGACCATGCCACCCCTCTTGTCCTTGCCCGCGTGGATTGGAGGTAAACAGGACACCACCTGCTCGCAAGCTGTGTCGTAACGCAGCCAGCACACCCGGCAAGTCGGCGCTGGGAATATGAAATAAGACGGCATTGGCAAATACCCCGTCAAAGGCGGCCGCAGGCAACTTCAAATCCAGAAAGTCTTGATGCAGGACGGTCAGGCCGGTTTGTTTGCGGGCCATCTCCACAAAAGCAGCACAGCCATCCAAGCCCACCGGGCGATGGCCCAGCGCCTGAAACGCCACCAGATCCCGGCCAGGCCCACAGCCCAGATCCAGAATATCCACCGGCCCCTGCGTCGCGATGGCTGACAACAAGGCTTGCCGGTTCTGGCTGACGTCATGATCCCAGGTGCCGTTCCGATAAGCCTGCGCATGGTCCTGGTAGTGATTGACGGTGCGACGACTGGTTTCTTTCATCTGAACATCCTTGCCTATGTTATGGGTTTACTTGACGCTGCCTAACGATGGATCGACTATATCCCGAGTCCAATTTGAATCTGATGCCATGAAGCCAAACTATCCACTCTCTGTCCTAGACCTGTCCCCTATTGTCCAGGGTTCCACCCCGGCCCAGTCTTTTCGCTGTTCGGCGGACATTGCCCGTCATGCCGAGCAGTGGGGCTATCACCGTTACTGGTTGGCTGAACACCACGGCATGCCCGGTATTGCCAGCGCCGCCACGTCGGTGCTGATCGGGCACATTGCCAGTCAAACCAGCCGCATTCGCGTGGGGGCAGGCGGCATCATGCTGCCCAACCACTCGCCGCTGGTCATCGCCGAGCAATTCGGGACACTGGCGTCCCTGTACCCCGGCCGTATTGACCTGGGCCTGGGCCGCGCACCCGGTTCAGACCCGGAAACAGCCCGCGCCTTGCGCCGCAATCTCAGCAGCGACCCGGATCAATTTCCGCGCGATGTGCTGGAGCTGATGGACTATATGTCCGACGAGCCCCGCAACCGCATCATGGCCGTGCCCGGTCGTGGTCTGAATGTACCGGTCTGGATTCTGGGCTCCAGCTTGTTCGGCGCTCAACTGGCGGCCGCCTTGGGTCTGCCCTATGCCTTTGCCTCGCATTTTGCGCCTGCTCAGCTGATGGAGGCTATTGAGGTTTACCGCCGTCAGTTCCAGCCCTCCGTGCACCTGGAAAAACCCTACGTCATGTTGGGCTACAACGTCTTTGCTGCCGATACGCAAGACGAAGCCAAGCTACTGGCCTCGTCCTGGCAGCAGTCCTTTGTGAACCTGCGCAGTGGCCGCCCCGGTCAACTGCCTCCACCGGTTCTGGACTATTACGAGCAATGCAGTCCACCTGCCCAACACCTGCTGGACTCTTTGCTCAGCTGTACGGCCATTGGCAATCCCGAACAAGTGCTTGAGCAGATGAAGGGCTTCATTCAACTGACAGGTGCAAACGAGCTGATGCTGAACGCCAATATTTTTGACCACCAGAAGCGCCTGCGCTCCTACGAGATTGCCGCCGAGCTGCGCGGCAGTCTGGTATGAATCCACGCCATCTTCAAGAAACCGCACTGCGCTACTTCCAGGAAGTAGCGCGTTGTGGTTCTATCTCGCAGGCGGCCAGCAATTTGCATGTGGCTACCTCGGCCATCAGCCGCCAGATCAGCGGCTTGGAGGAAAACCTGGGCATGGCTTTGTTCGAGCGTCATGCCCGTGGCATGAACCTGACGTCAGCAGGCGAACTGTTATTAGCCCACGCCCGTCGCAGCGCTATGGATGCCGAACGTACCTTGCACGATATCGCCGCCCTGCAAGGGCTGCAAACCGGCCTGATCCGCATTGCCTCGTCTGAAGGCTTGGCCGCCCAGTTGCTGCCCCACTGTATTGGCCAATTCCGTCAGAAGCACCAAGGCATACGCTTTCAGCTGGACGTGTTGCCACCCCACCAGATCACCATGCTCTTGTTAAGCGGGCAGATTGATATAGGCATCAAATTTACCCAGACAGCGGAAAAAGACATCAAGACCTTATTTCGACGCGATGCCCCCGTCATGGCACTGGCCGTTCCCGGGCATCCCGTCACACGCACCGAACGCATCAGTCTGAAGGGTCTGTTGGCCCATCCGCTGGCCTTGCCCGGCCCGGACACCACCGTGCGACAAATGATGGATGTAGCCTGCAGTGCGCAGAACCTAAGCCTGGCCCCGGTATTTAGCAGCAACCACATGCAGTCCTTGCATCAATTTGCGTTATCCGGCGCCGGAGTGACCGTCTCTGCCTTATTGTCCGCCCGCCATTTGGTTGAACAAGGTTTTCTGCAAGCCAGCTTCATCCATGAACGCGGTTTGTTGAACCGCCAAATTGAAGTGCAGGCCCTGGCTGGCCGCCGCTTGCCCTCTATTGTTCGCCGCTTTCTGGACGATCTCTTGCCCCAGCTGGAAATCGACCCCCTAGCTTTGCCTTAATAGCAACGCTGACCTGCTTATTTGTTGCTGGTTCGGCATCACCGCCTTTCCTATCATCTCTTGATTGAGGAGATAGCCATGACCCGTCCATATATAGCCCAGAGCACAGAGCAGCCCCCTTCGACACGCCCAAGCTGGCGTCGTCTGGCCCAAACCCTAGTGGGTGCCGTACTAGCCGCCAGCGGCTTGGCTACCCAGGCTGCCGAATGGCCGGATCGCCCCATTCGCCTGATCGTTCCCTTCCCCACCGGCGGGGCAACCGATGTGATCAGCCGACTGATTGCCGAAAGCGCTGCCAAAGCGCTGAACACCAGCATTATTGTGGACAACCGTACAGGCGCAGGCGGCACAATTGGCTCGGCCGAAGTGGCCCGCAGCAAAGCGGATGGCTACACCTTATTGTTCAGCACCAGCAGCACCCATGCAATTGCGCCGCACCTATACAAATCCCTGCCCTACGATGCCGAAAAAGACTTCACGCCCATCGCCCACCTGGGTGATGCAGCCAGCGTCCTGCTGGTGAACCCCAGCGTTCCCGCACAAACCTTGCCGGAACTGATTGAATACGCCCGCGCCCACCCCGATGAGCTGAACTACGCCAGCAGCGGCAATGGCACCATCGTGCATCTGGGCACCGAGGCCTTTTTGAATCAGGCCAATATCATGATGTCCCACGTTCCGTACCGAGGAACCGGCCAGGCCATTAACGATATGCTGGGTGGTTCTATCCATGTGTTGCTGGACGCTATTCCTACCGGCATGCCGTATGTGAATAGTGGTCAATTGCGAGCCCTGGGCGTGACGGGCCAACAGCGCTCCCCCCTGGCCCCCGATCTACCCACTTTTCAAGAATCCGGCTTGCCGGGCTATGAATCAGTAACATGGTTTGGCCTGTACGCTCCTGCAGGTCTGCCTGACGAGATCCGTGACAAAGCTTATGCTGCTTTTACACACGCCATTCAGGACCCCAAAGTACGCGAACGCCTGCAAACATTGGGCGTAGACCAACCCCGCAGCACCAGTCGCGAAGAATTTATTGCGCTGGTTCGCGAGGACAGCGCACGTTGGCAAGGCCTGATCAAACTGACTGGAATACAGATTCAATGAACAAGACTGACACCTGTATGGACTGGCATAACCCCTACCCGTCCGCCCGCTCTGCAGTACTTGGCCAAAACATGGTCAGTACCTCCCACCCCTTGGCGGCCCAAGCAGGCCTGCGCATGTTGCACGCCGGTGGCAATGCCGTTGATGCCGCCCTGGCTGCTGCTATCGCTCTGACCGTCGTCGAACCTACCGGTTGTGGCATAGGCAGCGATGCCTTTGCCATCGTCTGGGACGGCAAGGAGCTGCATGGACTGAATGCGTCAGGGCGCTCGCCTCGCGGCTGGTCGCCAGATCGTTTCAAAGGTCATGACACCATCCCCGACAAGGGTTGGGAAAGTGTGTCTGTTCCCGGCGCGGTCTCCGCCTGGGCCGAGCTGTCCAGCAAGCTGGGCCGCCTAAGTCTGGAACAAGTGGCCGCCCCTGCCATTCATTACGCTCGGGAAGGCTTTCCGGTATCGCCCGTCATTGCCCGTCTGTGGGAGTTGGGCCGTCAGCGACTGGGCGATCAACCAGGTTTTGCCGCAGCCTTTTTACGGGATGGCAAAGCCCCCGTAGCGGGTCAGTGGTATCAAAACCAGGATCAAGCCAATACCTTAGAACGGATTGCCGCCACACAAGGTCAGGATTTCTATAGAGGCGAACTGGCCAAACGCATTGCTGACTTCTCCCGCCAACATGGCGGCGCGATGGACGAGCAGGATCTGGCGGATCATCGTGCTCACTGGTGCGGCACGATCAGCCATCCCTTCGCGCAATCCGTCATCCATGAAATTCCGCCCAATGGCCAGGGCCTGGCCGCCTTGATGGCTTTGGGCATCATGGAGCAAGCCGGTGTAGGCCAACAGCCGCTGGATCACGTTGACACCGTGCACTTGAGCATCGAGGCCATGAAACTGGCGTTTGCCGATCTGTACGAGCATCACGCGGATCTGGAACACATGATTCATCACCCCGAGCACTTGCTCGACCCGGCCTACCTGCGCGAGCGGGCAGCCCTGATCAACATGAACAAGGCGGGCGATCCCCAACACGGCCTGCCCGGCCCGTCGGGCACGGTGTATGTCACGGCAGCCGACGCCAGCGGCATGATGGTTTCCCTGATCCAATCGAACTATATGGGCTTTGGCTCAGGCGTTGTTGTCCCCGGTACGGGCATCAGCATGCAAAACCGGGGCCACGGCTTTACCCTGCGTCCCGGTCATGTCAATGAAGTGGCCGGTGGCAAGCGTCCTTCGCATACTATTATTCCGGCATTTGCCATGAATGCAGATGGCACTCCGCAAATGTCTTTTGGTGTGATGGGTGGCCCCTTCCAGTCGCAAGGCCATATGCAGATGGCTCTGCGTGTGCTGCTTTACGGCCAAAACCCGCAAGCGGCGGCCGATGCGCCACGCTGGCGTGTCACTGGGGGCCGTGGCGTCGCAGTGGAACCCACCTTCGACCCGGCGCTGATTCAGGCCCTGCGCGAACGCGGCCATGAGGTTCTGGTCGAGCCCGGCAGCGGTGTATTCGCCTTTGGTGGTGCACAACTGATTCTGCGCCAGGGCCATCATTACGTGGGCGGCTCCGACCCACGTAAAGATGGGCAGGTTGTGGCTTACTAGGCCTGATCATTACCCAAAATCGCCTTGTACCTTGCATTTTAAGCCTGGCCCCCCCCCCAGGCTGCTTTTCACAAGCGCGAGTCCCCGCTCAAACCAAGCGCCAGCGCCGTCCTTTACGTAGAAGGAGCAGGCGTAGCGGCGTTCAAAACATACACTCGGGTCAAAAACTGACGCTTCCACGACACAAAGGCTGTGTTTTTATCAGGTTTTCCAGAGCCAAACCAAGCGGCTGCGGTACCATCAAAAATCGCCGCTTTCTTACCCCAGAAGCGGTTTTTTGTCAGTCTAAACGGCCCTGTCATCCTTAGGGCCGCCCGCTGGAGCCCATTCGGTGCTGTCATTCTTTGAACGTCGATTAAACCCCTATCCCGAACAAGATGTAGAAACCCCGCCCAAAGGCTTTTTCACCTTTATCTGGGCGTGCACGAAAAACTCGCGCGGCTGGATTGGTTTGATGACGCTGACCTCGATCGGCCTATCGGCCTACGAGGCCATGCTATTTGCCCTGCTCAGCTTTATCGTGGACTGGCTGCCTTCCATTGAGCCTGCCCAGTTTTGGGGCCAGCATGGCAGCACGCTATTGGGCATTACCGGTATTTTGCTAGGCAGTGTGGTCCTGATTGGGCTGCATACGCTGGTAATGCACCAGGTAATGGCGATCAACTTCCCCATGCGCCTGCGCTGGTTGTTTCACAAGTTGATGCTGAACCAGAGCATGTCTTTTTACGCGGACGAGTTTGCGGGCCGCATCACCACCAAGATCATGCAAACCGCCTTGGCGGTGCGCGAAACCCTGTTCATGGCCGTGGAAGTGGTCGTGGGCATGAGCGCCTACCTGATCGGCATTTTGATTCTGGCGGGCAGTTTTGACCTTCTGCTGATTCTGCCTTTCCTATTCTGGCTGCTGGGCTATGCCTTGGCGTGCGTCTACTTTGTGCCTCGTTTGGGCAAAGTCGGTGCAGCCCAGGCCGATGCGCGCGCGTTAATGACGGGCCGCATCACGGACGCCTATACAAATATCAACACCGTCAAACTGTTTGCCCACACGCGCCGTGAAGCAGACCATGCCAAGAATGCAATGCGCCGCTTCCAGGAAACTGGCCACGCCCAGATGCGTTTGATCAGCATGTTTGAGGTAGCCAACCATGTGCTGGCCACGCTCTTGTTGATCAGCTCGGCAGGCCTAGCCTTGTATCTGTGGTCCGTTGGCCAAACAACGGGCGGGGTCGTCGCCGCCGTCATCGCCATGGCGCTGCGCCTGTCCGGCCATTCCCATTGGCTGATGTGGGAGCTGACCAATCTATTCGAGAACGTGGGCACGATTGAAGACGGCATCAATACGCTGACGCAAGAACCCACGGTGGTCGATGCACCAAAGGCCACCCCCCTGCAAATCGAGCAAGGCCGTATCGAATTTCAGGACGTCAGCTTTGCCTACCGTGATAAAAGCCGTCAGGTGATCGACAAGCTCAATCTAGTGATCAAACCCGGCGAGCGCATCGGTTTGATTGGACGCTCGGGCGCGGGTAAATCCACCCTGGTCAATCTGTTGCTGCGTTTCCATGATGTGGATAGCGGCACCATCCGTATTGATGGTCAGGACATTGCCC
>JBQEAN010000042.1:22349-28518 GCA_052109075.1 Alcaligenes sp.
TATGCGCGTCTGTGGGCGCGTCAAAGTGGCGGGTTCCTGGGTGAAACCGGCAAGCAAAGTGATGAATAGGTGTCACTTGCTTGCAAAAAAAAACTGACGTTACCTCTTTGTCCCATTAGAATTTCGAAAGATCAAACTTCGCCGTGTTCGCGGCGAAGTTTTTTTTCAACTCATTTCAGTCCATGCGAACAATAAGATTATGTTTTTAGTCTTTCCCGATTCCACCGCCATTGCTGCCCACCTGAGCACCCGTCTCCAGGACATTATTCGTCAGGACCCACAAGCAACACTGGGTCTGGCAACGGGGGGGACCATGGAACCCATTTACGCCCGTTTCGTACAGGACGTACGTGCGAATGGACTGGATGTGTCCAAGATCAACAGCTTCAATCTGGATGAGTATGTAGGCCTGTCCGGCCAGCACGAACAAAGTTATGCGCACTACATGCAGCAGCACTTGTTCAGCCAGTTGCCTTTTGAGGCCGCACACTTGCACCTGCCCAATGGCCTGACCACAGAGCTGGAGCAACACTGTCTGGAGTATTCGGCAGCGATTGCGGCCAGCGGTGGCGTGGCCCTGCAATTGTTAGGCGTAGGCACCAATGGCCATATCGGCTTTAACGAGCCCGGTACGCCTTTTGACAGCTGCACGCACGTCGTTGCCCTGTCCGAGCGTACCCGCATCGATAACAGCCGCTTTTTTGATTCTATGGATGAAGTGCCCGCCTCGGCCATCACCATGGGTATCGCGGATATTTTGAGTGCGCGTGAAATTGCCCTGGTTGTAACGGGCGAGCACAAGGCCCGCACCATGCTTAACTACCAGGAAGGCGGCGTCACCCCAGAACTGCCTTTCACGGCATTGAAGCAACACGCCAACGCCCACATCCTGCTGGACGAGGCAGCTGCCAGCCTGCTAGACCCCAACCTCTGCCACCGTCCCCTGATCAGCCAGGCTGCCTGAACCGGCTTGCCAGCCCCCGCCCAGCGCCCGAAAGAGCGCTGCGCGGGACTGTAGCCGGGACTGCATCAAACTGACACGCAAGTCCTGAGCCGCATACAAGGTGCGCTGTGCATCCAATAAGGACAGCAGCGTTTCCGAGCCGGAGCGATAACGCGCTTCGGCCAGTTGAAACGCCAGTTGCGCCTGCTCCCACTCCTGCTCCATGGTTTGCGCCTGTGCATCCAGGCTATGCAACCGCGCCAGCACACCTTCCACGTCCATATACGCCTGCACAATGGTCTGGCGATACTGCGCCAGCCATTCCTGCAGACGGGCATCGCTTAAGTCTTTGCCTGCTTCCAGACGGCCTGCATTGAAAATAGGCGCAACCAGACCACTGATCAGGCTGTAAACGGGATGGCGCAAACTGTCTTCCCAATGATTACCTGAAGCTCCTGCCCGAACGCCCAAGGTCAGGCTGGGATACAGGGCAGCGCGGGCCACATGGACATCCGCATGGGCGGCTGACAGTTGGGATTCAATACGAGCAATATCCGGACGCTGAGACAAGAGTTGCGAAGGCAGCCCTGCATCCAGCACTGGTACCTGCAACGTGGCAATATCTTCCTGTGGCTCGGGCATGATTTCGGTACGACCCAATAAGGTCGTCAGATCCACCCGCGTGCGTATGGCCTGCTCTTCCAGCACAAATAATTTACGTTGCTGTGACGCCAGCAACTGACGCTGTTGGGCCAGTTCCAAGGGCGACGCGGCCCCAGCCTGCAAACGTGCTTCAAGCAAACTCAACAAACGTTGTGCAACGGCCAGATTCTGACGAGCAATAGCCGCGCGCTGTTTATCACCCAAGGCTTGCAGACTTAAATGCACCACCTGAGCCTGTACGCTGACACGCAGCACATCCAACTCGTATGCCGCCGCCTGGGCCTGGAACAAAGCGCTATTGGCCTGGGCACTATTACGTCCCCACAGGTCCAGCTCGTAGCTCATGAAAACACCGGCCACATACTGCGAACGGCTATCACCATGACTAGAAGAAAACGGCGCGTCTCGCTGGGCAGACAGATTGCCCTGCAATTCGGGCAATAAGCTGGCACCGGCAATCCGCGCTTGGGCCTGGGCCTGCAAGATACGAGCCTGGGCCTGACGCAGCACAGCCACATCCTCCAACGCTTCCTGCATCAAGGTATTCAAAGCCGGACTGTTATAGGCACGCCACCACTCTGGTTCCACCTTGGCAAGCACCGGGCTGGGAGCTGCCTTGCCTTGCTGTTGATACGCCTGCGGCAAGGTGGGCGCGGTCTTTTCCAGATCAGAGGACAAGGACGTGCAGGCTTGCAGCAAGAGGCAGCTTACGGTCCCCAACATCCATCGGTAATGAGCCATGCTTACTCTCCTGCCAAGGCTTGAACGGGGTCCAGAGCGGCCGCCGTACGTGCTGGCATATAGCCAAAAACCATGCCCGTCACAACAGCGCAGCCAAAGGCGCCCAAGGCTGCCCGCAAGGAAAACACCACATCCACCCCACCAACAATCAAACCAATGCCCACAATGGCTCCCGCCAGAATACCCAGGCATCCGCCCGTAATCGTCAACAAGACCGCCTCAGTCAGGAACTGGCGCATGATGTCGCTTTGTCGTGCGCCCGTTGCCATGCGTATGCCAATTTCCCGTGTGCGTTCACGCACCGTCATCAGCATGACGTTCATGACGCCAATCCCCCCCACGACCAACGACACGGCCGCAATCAAGCCCAGCATCATGCTCATGGCCTGACGGGTGGACGCTTCGGCCTGCAAACGGGCAGCCGCATTACCAATGGAAAAGTCTTCCCGACCACCATGGCGCTGAGTCAGCAATTGGCGCATGTCCTGCTCGGCTTCCAGCACCGTGGAGCTGTCCTGGGCATCAATCACCACGTAATCGGGCTGCGTCTGCGCCTGATACACACGGGCACGCGCTGCGTGATACGGCGCAAACACCATATCGTCGTAGTCTTGTGCACCAGAGTCTGCACCACGCTCTTGCATCACACCGATCACCTCAAAGGGGGAATTGCCGATCAGCAGCTGCTGGCCCAAGGGCACCTCCATATCCGGGAAGAAATGCTTAGCGGCGCGATAGCCCAAGACCACCAAAGGAGCCAGATCCCGGTCCTCGGCATCAGTGTAATAACGCCCTTGGGCCATCTGCCAGCGGTGAATATCCGGCATGCTTTCATTAGCCGCAAACACATACACTTGGCGGTCCACACTACCCCGCCGCACGGTGATGGGGTCACCAATAACCGGCATCACTCGCCGTATCAATGGCAGCTCGCCAATCGCCTCCAGATCCTCTTCGGTCAGCTGTCCCTTGGCAACCCCATTGGGTGGCGAAGAACTGCTTAAGTAAATAATGGTGGTACCCATCGTGCCCATCTGATCCATCACCCGTTGGCGGGCACCTTCACCTACCGCCAGCATCACGATGACCGAGGCCACCCCGATAATCACACCTAACAAAGTCAAGGCCGTGCGATGACGGTTGATGAACATGCTGCGCAAGGCGCTGCGGGCGGCATCCTTGATTTCCGAAAACCAGGGTGAACGGCGGTGCTCGGGCTGCGGCAAAGGCTGCTTGGGTTTACTCTCCGGGGCTATCTCAGAGCGGCTATCCGAGAGGATGCAGCCGTCACGGATTTCAATAATCCGGTCTGCCATGGCTGCGACCTCATGGTCGTGCGTAATCAGGATAATGGTGTGCCCGGAGTCCGAGAGCTTGCGCAGCAAGGCCATCACTTCTGCGCCACTGCGCGAATCCAGTGCCCCGGTCGGCTCGTCGGCCAAAATGACCCGGCCACCGTTCATCAAGGCACGGGCAATGGACACCCGCTGCTGCTGGCCGCCGGACAACTGATTCGGCCGGTTATCCAGCTTATCCGACAGTCCCAGACTACTGAGCAATTCTGCGGCACGCGCAGCACGCACGTCCTCATCCATTCCCGCATAAATGGCGGGCATCTGGACATTTTCACTGGCGCTTTCAGTCGGAATCAGGTGATAACCCTGAAACACAAAACCAAAGGTTTCACGGCGCAACTGGGCCAGCTCGTCTGGACTGAGCTGTGCGACATCCCGACCTTGAAATAGATAAGTGCCGCTGCTGGGTTTATCCAGACAGCCCAGCAGATTCATCAACGTCGATTTACCCGAACCCGACGCCCCGACAATCGCCACAAACTCGCCGGGCTCAATACTCAAACTGACATCGAACAGAACTTGCACGGCGGGCTTAGTGCTGGGCGGGCCGCCGTAGATACGGTTAATGTCGCGCAGCTCAATCAAAGGCGGCGCTGCCTCTACCATTGCAACCACCGCCAGCCACGTTCAGGCATGACCACCGCCAGCACGACCTGTTCACCTTTGCTAAGACCATCCAAAACTTGTACCTGATGGCGATTACGCACGCCCAGGCTAACCGGCTTTTCCTGCAATTTCCCCTGCGCCAGCACCGGCACGGTGTAAGCGTCCGGACCACGCTGCGGATCGGCACGCAAGGTCACCAAAGGCACGACCAAGGCCTGGTCGGCACGATCAATTTCAAACAGCACTTGAGCGGTCATCTGCGGCATGAGTTCGCCATCTTCATTGTCCACATCAAACAGCACCGTATACATGATGGCTTGAGTGGCGGCCGATGCAGTGGCTGTGCTGTCTTCCTGGGTACTGCCTTCTGGCGCAGGCATGATTTGACGCACCTTGGCCTGCCATTGACGCGCCTGGGTTTCACCCTGTTCGCCCAAGGTCGTGAAGGTGACGGTCATACCGGGTTTGATGCGTCGGATATCGGCCTCGGACACGCTGGTCCAGACGGTCATGGTGCTCAGATCCGCAATGCGCAAGATATTCGGTGTTTGATAGGTGGCGTTCAGTGTTTGACCTTCACGCGCCTGCACACCAATGACCGTACCGCTCATGGGGGCGTAGATACGCGTATAACCCAAGCGGGCCTCATCCGCTTTCAGCGTGGCCTGGGTCTGCTCCATCTGCGCTTGTACATGCGCCACCCGAGCGTGAGCCGAGGCCAGATTAGCCTGGGCGATCTGTATATCTTCCTGGCGGCTGGCCTGCTGACGCTCCAAGTGGCGCTGACGGGTCAGTTGCTGACGAGCCAGCAACAACTGCGCCTGCTGCTCGGCCAGTTGAGCACGATACGCCGCCAAAGAAGCACGTCCGGCATCGACCGTGGCCTGTTGCACACTGGGATCAATTTCGACCAGCAACTGCCCCTGCTGGACCTGATCACCCGGCGCGACCGGCAAGGCCGTAATCTGCCCCGACACCTGCGCGCCCACATCCACATAGTTGCTGGGTTTCAAGGTGCCTACCGCTGCAACGGTGGCACGAATATCACTTTGTTCTACCACCACCGTTTCAAACTGCTCTGTCGAGCGTCCGGCCTGCGCGGCCAAGGCTCCCAGCACCAGCACCGCCACAATGGCCAACGCCCAGCGGCGCTTTACTGCTTTGGACTTCATAAATCATCCCGTTAAAACCGTAGCGCTACACCCGCCCGAATCATGCGTGGCAAGTGATCAAAAAAGTAATAGTGGTCAAAAAGGCAGACGCTTGCTCACACTGAAACTGGTTCAACACTCCACACAAACAGCGAGGGTCATCACCAAAACGGTGCAGTCAAGCAGACAGGGCAAGCGACCCTTTTCAGGCCTTCCTTATAGAGACGTTTGAGCGCCCACTTTCCGGACATTTATTTTGTAAAAGTGATAGCTATGGGCTTGAAGTAACATCGGCAAGGCTGGAACAGGCTCTTTAAATGAGAATGAATTCTATTATCGGCCAGTAACAAAACGCAAGCTTAAAAAGGCGTCAGCAAACAGGCAGGGGGCTAACCCCTGCCATACCCTTAAAACTCGGCAGAAACACTCAGCATGAAGGTACGGGGTTGCGATAAAACCAAGTAGCCATTATTGGGATAACCGCCTACCGAAGCCCAGTAAGCCGTATCGGCCACATTCTCCACACTGGCCCTGAACGTCATAGGCACACCGGAGACCTTGCGCTGATAGCTGGCCCCCAGATCCCAACGTACCCAGCCGGGCACCCGGATCGCATTACCCGCATCGGCATAGCGTGCACCGGTTGCCAGCAATTGCGTATCCAGAGACAAGCCTGTCACCTGCGCGACATCCCAAGTCAAGCCCAGGCT
>JBQEAN010000043.1:0-5634 GCA_052109075.1 Alcaligenes sp.
AAAAAACCAACGACCGTTAAGTCGTTGGTTTTTAAGGATATCTTGGTGGAGTCGGGGGGAATTGAACCCCCGTCCGCAAGCCGTCCACAGGCAGTTCTACATGTGTAGTCAATTAATTTTAAGTTTTAACCTTGGACTGTGCCAATTGACAGGCCTTTCCTTGGCGATCCACTAAGTTTTAGAACCGGACTACGTGGCACAGGCCGATTCGATTCTTTGTAAATAACACTGCTGTAGGTTGCCCTACCTAACCCAAAGACAAGTTAGTGCAGCGGCCCAGCCTTAAGCGGCTAGAGCGAAACGCTCGTCGTTGGCGTTTATAGTTTTCCAGTGGATTTACGAGCGTACTGGTGCTCGACACGCCCTGCACTGTTTCTTGACCCACGTCGAAGCCATGTCGACCCCAGTGGATTAGATACCATATCACATTGACTGAGAAATGTATAGACCAAGGTGCTAGAATAGCGCTTTTCCGCGCTCTGGCTGAGTCCTCACCAGGGCGTTTTTGCATGTACTTCACACCTACCCCTTTTGTCTGGAGTCGCTTTCCATGGCCCATCCCGCCAACCAAGCCAGAGGCCCATTAGGCTTTATCCTGCATGGCAGTCTTGTTACTCAAATTGTGATTGGCCTGATCGCCGGTATTTTACTGGGGCACTTCGCTCCCGCCGCCGCCCACTCGATCGCCCTGCTCGGTCAGCTTTTTGTTTCTGCCCTGAAGTCGGTTGCACCGATTCTGGTGTTTATGCTGGTGATGTCCTCCATTGCCAATCAAAAAGCCCAGTCTTCCAGCCGCATGGGACCCATTTTGCTGCTGTATGTATTGGGTACCTTTTTTGCCGCCCTGACTGCGGTCATTGCCAGCTTTGCCTTTCCCGTAAAACTCAAGCTGGATCTGGCTGATTCCACCTTAAACCCACCCGGCAATATTGTTGAAGTACTGCTGGACCTACTCACCAGCATTGTGGTGAACCCGGTTGATGCCTTGCTCAACGCCAATTACATGGGTATTTTGGCCTGGGCCATTGTGTTGGGTCTGGCACTCAAGCACGGCTCGCAAAGCACGCGCGACCTGCTCACCGATACGTCCAATGCGGTCTCCTCGCTGGTGCGTCTGGTGATCCGCTTTGCCCCCCTAGGGATTTTTGGTCTGGTGGCAGTCACCATTGCCGACTCCGGCTTTGATGCCCTGCGTCAATATGGCTTGCTGCTCATGGTATTGGTCGGTTGCATGCTGGTAGTGGCTTTGCTCATCAATCCACTGATTGTGTTCGTCAAACTGCGTCGCAATCCTTACCCTCTAGTCTTTACCTGCTTGCGTGAAAGTGGCATTACCGCCTTCTTCACTCGCAGCTCAGCCGCCAACATTCCAGTAAACATGGCCCTGTGCGAACGTCTAGGCCTGAATAAAGACACCTACTCGGTCTCCATTCCGCTGGGTGCCACCATCAATATGGCGGGTGCAGCCGTCACGATTACCGTACTGACACTGGCCGCTGTGCATACGCTGGACATTCCGGCTGATTTACCCACTGCTCTGTTGTTGAGTCTGGTTGCAACGGTCGCTGCTTGCGGTGCCTCTGGCGTGGCGGGTGGCTCGTTGCTACTGATTCCACTGGCATGTAATATGTTCGGGATTTCCAACGATATCGCCATGCAAGTCGTGGGCGTTGGTTTTGTAATTGGAGTAGTACAGGACTCGATAGAGACTGCCCTGAACTCCTCCACCGACGTCTTGTTTACCGCTGCGGCAACACTTGAACCAGGCCGTGTCTGATTGACGCCTTGATGCATCAAGGGCCAGCCATTCAGGCTGGCCTTTTTTGTGTCTGTCCTGCACACTTTGCAGCCTTGCTGCCCCGTATTCAGCAAGTAGCGCTTCATGTAGAAACAAGCAACCATGCCTTTGTCTCGGCCCTGGTGCATTTTTCAACAGTCAGACCGTCGCCCAGGAGTCTCCCATGGATTTAGCCAGCCTTTCTCTCTATATCATCGCCGTATCTGCTGTGACCGTCATGCCCGGACCGACCATGCTGCTTGCGTTGAACAATGGAGCCCATGGGGGCAAGCGGATCGCAGCATGTGGTATTGCCGGTGCAGCGCTCTCGGACTTGATCTTGATCGCAGCGGTGGGCTGTGGCCTGGGCGCCCTTCTGATTGCCTCTGAGCAGCTTTTCACGCTGGTGAAATGGATCGGTGCGGCCTACCTTCTGTATTTGGCTTACGCGTTGTGGCGCGCCCCTGTCGGCCCCATCCAAACAGATACCGCATCGGAAGAACCCCTTTCTGGCCGTGCTGCCTTTCTACGGTCCTTATTGGTGGCCCTGTCCAACCCTAAAGGCTTGCTGTTTTTCTCCGCCTTTCTTCCTCAGTTCATCCGTCCCGAGGGGGCAATTGCCGCCCAGTACATCACGTTGGCACTGATCACTGCCCTCATCGATATTGCCTTGATGAGTATTTACGCCGTGGGAGGCCATCATGCCATGCGCCTTCTTTCGGGTCAGGCAATGCGCTGGTTGAACCGGGGGTGTGCCGGCATGCTGGCTGGTCTGGCGGTGGCCCTGAGCCTGTATCGCCGCAGCGAGAGCCACTGATTCTCAGGCGAAATGAATGGTATATCATCGGTCAACAGCTACAGTGATCGGCAGTCATCAAGGAGCCAAAATGAAACGTATCTATTTAGCAGGTCCAGACGTTTTTTTCGCCGATGCTGCGGAGCGTGCCAAATTGCACAAGCAGTTGGTACGCGACTTTGGCTTCAAGCCCTTGCATCCGGTTGACCAGGAGGAAATTGAAGCGTCCGCCATCTATCACCACAATATCCGTCTGATTGAACAGGCCGATGCCGTGCTGGCCAATATCACTCCCTTTAGAGGGGCTGAAATCGATACGGGCACCGCTTTTGAGATTGGCTATGCCGTTGCCCAAGGTTTACCTGTTTTCACGTATCGCTCCACCGCCGATACGGTTCTGGACACCGTTCGCGAACATTACAGTCCGGTTGTACTGGACCCGGCCACCCATATCTGGCGTGATCGCCATGGTGCCTTGATCGAAGACTTTGGTTTGACATCCAATTTGATGGTGGCCATCAGCACGGAGTTTGTACAGGGCTGTTTTATTGATGCTTTGCGGGCGGCACAGGATTATTTCAAAGCAATAGGCTGATTAGCTATTAAATTAATTTATTATTTAAAATCAATAAACTAAATTAAAAAAAGACTGGAATTAAACGAATTAAACGCTTATTGCAATCGGGTATGATGAGCGCTGAAAAACATCATATTCCAGCGCTATCGCCCCAAAAAATGGGCATACGCATCATCTAGCCTGACTCAATAAAAAGACAGGGCACTGCCCAGCATCATGCCAGACATCAGCAACATCTCTTTTCTTGACCGAGTACGCGCCATTCTGACTGCCCTACCCGCCTCCGAGCGACGTCTGGCCCAATTCACACTGGATTTTTCAGGGGATCTGTCCAGCTATACCGCGTCTGAACTGGCAGGCCTGGCCCAAGTCTCCAATGCCACCGTTACGCGCCTGATCCAGCGTCTGGAATACGCTAACTACGAAGCGGCGCGCAAACAGATTCGCACAGAAAGAAAAGATGAGTCCCAGCCTACGCCCAGCCAACCACTATCCGCTGGCGAGGCAGCGCTAAATGCCCACCTGCAAGAGAGTTACAGTAAGTTAAGCAATACCTATCGACACCTCTCCCACTCGGTCTTGCAGGAGGCAAGCCTGGCCATCAGCCGTGCTCGTCAGATCTGGGTGCTGGGCCTGCAAGCCAATTACTTTTTGGCAGGTCATTTTTACTGGCATTTGTCCAAGATTATTCCCGGTGTACGGCTTATCCCCAGCCCAGGTCAAACCCTATCCGACTATCTGGCCGATATCAGCAGCCAGGACGTGATCATTATTTTTGACTTAGTCCCGCGTATCGCCCAATTACCGGACGTAATCAGCCGCCTGGAAATGCGTTGCCCGGAGATTGTCCATATTACGGACCAGGACTATAAAGAGCGCCCCCGCGCCCGCTGGCCTCTTCCCTGTCAGGCGGGGTTTGAGCAGCAACCCGATAACTCGGTGGCTGCCGCCAGCCTGTCGCACCTGCTCTTGTGCGAGGTGCTAAAGCTAGGCGGTGTGAATCGCAGGCTGGAGCAAGCACAAGAGCTTGCCTTGGCAGACGAGCTTTTTTAATAAAGCCCAAAATGCAAAAGTAGCCGCCCCCTTTCCACCTGAAACCACTCCCCCAAAACTGTCATCTACGACCAAAGTCGCCTGTTGGGAAACGTTGATTCGTTCTATACATGCTGTACATAGAGCGCCCCAAAGCGCCAACTCCATCTGCACAGGCCGTGCCTATGGAGCTTCGATGCTAAGAATCATCAACCCAATAAGGAGACATAACGATGACCTCAGCCAATCCTGTCGTAACGGCAGTGACGCAGCACCCAGCGTATCAAGAATTACTCAGAAAACGTAACCGCATGAGCCTGATTTTTTTCAGTCTTACCGTGGTCGTGTACGCCGGGTTTATCCTGACTCTGGCCTTCGACCCGGAGCTCTTTAGCCGTCCCGTTGGGTCCATGACCATGACCATTGGGGTGCTCAGCGCCGTGATTGTTCTGCTCAGCGCCGTCGTGCTGGTTTCCACGTTCGTCTACATTTCCAACAAGGTCTACGATCCTTTGCTGGCTCAAATCATGAAGGACGTGACATGAAGAAACTACTGCTAAGTCTGGGCCTGTTTACCTTGGCCAGTGGCAATGCAATGGCAGCCTCTCCGGGCCAGGCCAATGCCTCTGCCATTGTGATGTTCTTGATTTTTATTGCAGGGACGATGGGCATTACCTGGTGGGCGGCTCGTCGCACGCACACCACCTCGGATTTCTATACCGCCGGTGGCGGCTTGACCGGTTTTCAAAATGGTCTGGCCATCGCTGGCGACTACCTGTCCGCCGCCTCTTTCCTGGGGATTGCCGGCATGGTGTACGTCAGCGGTTTTGACGGCATGATCTACGCCATCGGGTTCATGTTCGGTTGGCCCGTTGTGATGTTCCTGATCGCTGAACGACTGCGTAACCTGGGTCGCTACAACTTTGCTGACGTGACCTCATTTCGATTGTCACAAACCCCCATGCGCATTCTGGCTGCCAGCGCGTCGCTCTTGATCATTGCCTTGTATCTGATCGCCCAGATGGTGGGGGCAGGCAAACTGATCGTGTTGCTGTTTGGCCTGGACTACAACATCGCCGTGGTGATTGTCGGTTCGCTGATGATGATTTACGTCACCTTTGGTGGCATGACTGCCACCACCTGGGTGCAAATTATCAAGGCCGTGCTAATGCTGGTGGGTGCCACGCTGATGACGCTGTTGGTACTGGCTGCATTCTTCTGGGACGTCGACGCCATGCTGGCCGAAGCCGTTGCCACCCATCCCACCGGACATGCCATTCTTGAGCCGGGTGCCGCCGTCAGCAGTAACCCACTTAACGTGCTGTCTTTGGGTATTGCCTTGGCCTTTGGTACCGCTGGCCTGCCCCATATCCTGATGCGTTTCTTTACCGTGGCCGATGCCAAAGAAGCCCGCAAGTCCGTCATCTATGCCAGCAGCTTTATTGGCTACTT
>JBQEAN010000043.1:5734-28125 GCA_052109075.1 Alcaligenes sp.
AACCCAGGCATCCTGTCCATCCCCCTGGCTTTCTTCTCCATCTGGTTGTTCTCGACCTTGGATAAGAGTGCTCGCGCAGACAAAGAGCGCGAGGCCTTTGAAGCTCTGACAGTACGTAGTCAAACCGGCATTGGTGCAGCAACGGCCAGCGCTCACTAAGACTTTTGAGCTGATTTAATCAGCTCGCCTGAATAGAAAACAGGGCATTTCGGTGCCCTGTTTTCACTGATACGCGGCTCATCCTGGCAGGCACCATTACCGAAACTTGGACATGGCATAATCCCCTCATGACTGAACTGCTCATTGCTGACGATCACCCTCTATTTCGTGAAGCATTACGAGGGGTCGTAGCCAGCTTGTTTCCCAATTCCGCTATCTACGAAGCGGATCGTATCTCCAATTTATATCCACTGGTCGACGACCATCCGGACGCCGACTTATTACTACTGGATCTGGACATTCCTGGGGCCATTGGTTTCAGCGCCTTAGTCCACTTGCGTGCAACCTACCCGTCGCTGCCTATTATTCTGGTCACCGCCCACGAAGAGGCCCGATTTATACGCCGTGCCATGGATCATGGGGCAATGGGATTTATCCCCAAATCCATTGATTCACACACGCTGGGCATCGCACTGCAAGTCGTCCTGGAGGGTGGCACATGGTTGCCAGAGCAAGGCTCATCCGCCCCCGGCATCAGCACCGACGAACGCGAAGTCGCCGCAAAATTACGCGAGCTTACCCCTCAGCAATTTCGTGTTCTGCAAATGCTTAGCACCGGTCAGCTCAATAAACAGATTGCTTACGAGCTCAATGTTTCCGAGGCCACCATCAAAGCGCACATGACTGCTATTTTGCGCAAATTAGGTGCCTCGAACCGGACGCAGGCCGTCTTGATGGCCAGCCATCTGGGCTTAAACCAAGACGAATCTTCCGCGACTAGTACCTTCTAATCTGCGCAGTTAAAAAGGCTCGCAGCGAGGCGGGTTTAACCGGTTTAGTCAACACCAGATAACCATACTGGCGCGCCGCTTCTTTAAGTTCGTCACTGCCGTCAGCCGTTAGCAAGGCACCCTGCGCATGCGGTAAATACTGACGCAGCAACTGCAAAGCTTGCAAACCGTCAAGACGATCGTGCAAGTGATAGTCCACCAGCAGCACATCGGGATTCAAGTTGATCTTTTCCAGTGCGCTATCCACCGTATTGGCGGTAATGATTTGCGCCCCCCATCGGCTGAGCAAGGCCTCCATACCTGCCAGGATTTCCAGATCGTTGTCCAGGCAAAGGACGCGCAAACCTGTCAGAGCCATTCCATCCTGCGGCTTGGTGGATTCATTAGCCTGATGGCTGCTGACCTCAGACGCCTGACTTAAGGGGACCCGAATTGAAAACATGCTGCCTTTACCCACTTTTGAACGCACATCCAGCGTGTGTCCCAGCAGCACGGCGATGCGCTGGCAAATAGATAAGCCCAGGCCCAAACCACGACCGTCCCAATCAAACGCCTGCTCGTAGCGATGGAACTCCGCATAGATTTGATCAATATGATGCGGTGGTATGCCCTGCCCTGAATCCCAGACCTGAAACTCCAGCTCCTCCCCACGCACCCGAGCCCCCAGCACAATCCGCCCCTCTTGCGTGTAGCGCAAGGCATTGGCCAGGAAGTTCTGCAACACCCGACGCAGCAGGCGATGGTCGCTATATAGCAGCCGCGGGCGGGCATGAATCCGCAGCTGGATACCGCGTCGCGCCGCCATGGGGGCATATTGATCGGCCAAATGCTGCAAAAGCTGATGGGCATTAATCACACCCAATTCCGGCTTCAAGGCTCCTGCGTCCAGACGGGAAATATCCAGCAAGCCCTCCAACAGCTCCTCGGCGGTACGCAAGGAAGTATCAACCCGCTCGGCCAAATTAGGCATCTCTGCCCTGTCCTGCGTATCGCGCAAGGCGGAAGCAAACAGGCGGGCGGCATTGATAGGTTGCAGCACATCGTGGCTAACCGCAGTCAAGAAACGAGTGCGGGACTCCTGCGCCTTTTCAGCTTCCTGAGTCCGCACGGCAACGCGTTGCTCAAGGCTGTCGTTCATCTCCCGCAGTTCGCGTTCGACGCGCTTGTACTGAGTGATGTCGCTATAACTGGTGACGTAGCCCCCTCCCGGTAAAGGGCGTCCACGTAACTCAACAACTTGCTTGTCATTTAACATGCGCTGGGTCACATACGAGGAGCCTTCCCGCATGAACTGAATACGGCGTGCGATGGCCTGCTCGACACCTATGCTCTCTACCCCATCAACTTTGCCGCGCTCCGCATTAAAGCGGATTAAATCCGCCACCGATCTACCGACATACAGCATGCTGGGTGGATAATCGAATAACTGCTGGTAGCGCTGGTTCCAGGCAACCAAACGCATATCAGCATCCACCACACTGACGCCCTGATCAATATTCTCCAGCGTCGCCAGCAGAATATCCCGATTGAAACGCAGCTCCTGGCCCGCTTCATCCAGTACTGCCATGATGGCGGCTACCTCCATACCGGAACCACGCAGTGCGCTGGTCAGTACCAAACGGGCCGAGGCTGCGCCCACAGCCGCTGCCAGCAAGAGCTCCGTAAAATGCACCCACGCATTATTCGCACGCAACCCTGGCTCAACCACCTGATTTAGCTGTCTGGCCTGCGTTTCAAAAGCTCGCCGGGCGGTTTTCTTGCCCACAATCCGCTCTGCCAGAAGCCATAAATCGTGTACCGACAGATCCCCATAAGAATGCCGGGAGGCCAGGGTTTGCCGTTCTGCATAAGGGTTCAGAAAAGGCTCTGCACGCAAGCGATCCCCTAGACCAGGGCGCTTGCGCCAGGAGACCCACAAAAATGCACTGATATTGCACAACAAAGACCAGAAGGTGCCATGCGTTAAGGGGTCCCAGCCATCCAATCCAAACAGCTGATAAGGACGCAGCCACGACTGGCCAAAGGGCCCCTGATACAGCCAGTCATCTGCCAGCCACCCGACTTCCGTCAAGGTCGGCAAGAGCAAGGTATAGACCCAGATGGCAAAGCCCAATAGCAAGCCTGCCTCCACCCCCTGCCGGCTGGCTCCCCGCCAATACAGGCCCCCAATCAAGCCAGGACCAAACTGCGCCACGGCCACAAAAGCCATCAAGCCGTAGGCTGCCAAGGTCGTATCGCTACCGCTGAGCATGTAGTAGCCATAGGCCACCCCAGCCAGCGCCATAATGGCCACTCGACGTATCCATAACACCGTAGAGGCAACCGTGCTTTGTTGATACTGTGCCCAGCCCCGACGCAGCAATAAAGGCATCACCAGATCATTACTGACCATCGTCGAGAGTGCCACACTAGTGACGATAACCATGCCGGTCGCCGCCGAAAAGCCGCCGATATACACCATCAAGGCCAGACCCACCTGGTTCTGTGACAGGGGCAATGCCAGCACAAAGCTATCCGGTGCCACGCCCTCTGCCCCCGTCCCGAACAAGCTGACTCCCGCTGCTGCGATGGGCAACACCATCACACTGACCACCAGCAAATAAGCGCCAAACAGCCAGCGCGCTCGCCGTATATCCACCACGTCCCCACACTCGACAATGGCCACATGAAACTGGCGAGGCAAACAAATAATGGCGGCGAAAGCCAGCAAGGTCTGCCCGACAAAACCGACAGGTGGACTGTTTTCGAACAAAGTGCTGACGGCACCCACCATATTGAGATCGGCTTGGCCAAACCAGCGAACTGCAAACAGACCAACCGCAATCAGCGCTACCAGCTTGACCACCGATTCAAAAGCCACTGCCAACATCAAACCTGGCCGGTGTTCAGTCGCATCCACTTGCCGCGTGCCGAACAGAATGGAAAACAAGGCCATGAGGATGGCTACATACAAGGCCGGATCACCCAGGACGCTGGCATGAAACTCGGTGTCCGCCAAGACGCTCAAGCTCAGGGCCACCGCCTTGTACTGCAGAGCCAGATAAGGGACTGCCGCCACCACGGCGACCACAGCCACCATTGCAGCCAGACGCTGAGAGCGACCATAGCGACTAGCCATGAAGTCCGCGATCGATACCGTGTTCTGGGACTGGGCCACCAGCGCCAGCCGTTCGATAATCCGCCAGCCAAATAGCAGCATCAAAAACGGCCCCAGATAGATAGGCAGAAAACCAATGCCGTAGCGCACTGCCGACCCAACCGCTCCGTAGAAAGTCCACGAAGAGCAATACACCGCCAAGGCCAAGCTATACACCATGGGGCGCAGCCAAGGACGTTGGGTATACAAGGGATTTCGATCCCCAAACCAGGCAATAGCAAACAAAATGGCGGCGTAAATTAAAGAAGCCAAGACCACCCAAACCGGTGTCATCAGCACTGTCTCCTACTTTGGTATAACGCGATGATTTTTCTCGCGATTGTGAGTAATACTAAGACAGTTCCAGCTGGATCTCACCTCTGCGGACTAGGGCTTATTCCCTATACCGTTTTCAATTTCAAGGCTGATCCTTCTGGCGCCTAGCAGTACAAGCTGCGGGAACAGCCATGATCAATAGCACCTCGCCAATAAGCGGGCGCAAACCTGTCATTGTTGTCTATGTATTCCTTGGTCGCGCTCCAGTCCGCACCCCGGCGTTAACACGGTGAGCTGGCTAGAGCAGCATGGGACAACTGCAGTTTCAGGTCTTCGGACGAAATCGATTCGTCAGGCCCAATAACGAGAAATAGAACGCTTTAAACAAGCAGGCGACTGCTCAACCTTAAAGCCATATCTATCAAAACCTAGCCGGAAAACGCCCCGACAATAAAACTATCTTCCATCGTCATGCGGGGCAAAACTAAAGGAGGAAATATGAACCATCAAACCTTGAACTTTGATCGCTACCCACAGCAACCGCACGGCGGAACCCTGGTCAATCAGGTCGTTCCTGAGCACTTGGTCAAAGACGAGATCGAGCGGGCCCGGTCTTTGCCCAGCATCCGAGTAGATCTGGAAGCGGTGATCACCATCGAGATGATTGCCACAGGGGTGCTCTCCCCCAACAAAGGCTTCATGAACGAGGCCGACTACAACTCCGTGCTCAAAGAGGGTCGTTTGAGTAATGGCGTGGTTTGGCCTGTGCCTTTAAGCTTCGCCCCTATTGGCGATCGCAACCGCGACATTATCAAAGAGCTCTCGGTCGGCTCCGAGGTAGCGTTAACCGATAGCCAGAACGAGCCGGTTGCCATTCTCAGCATCGAGGACATTTTCTCGTATGACAAAGAGCAGCGCGCGCAGCAACTGTTCGGCACAACCGACCGCAATCACCCTGGCGTTGACTCCATTTATCGCCGCATGGGCGATATCTCTCTGGGCGGTACGCTGCACCTGCTGCAGCGAGTGGATTGGGGCCCGTTTGAAAAACTGCGCCGTGAGCCCAAAGACACATGGCACTTATTCTACGAAGAGAAGAAATTCAAGTCGGTAGCCGGTTTCATCACCGGTGCCAACCCGCTACATCGTGGCCACGAATACATTCACCGCAATGCCCTGGAAGGGATTGATGGCCTGTTCCTGCAGCCGCTGGTCGAGATGGCCAAGCGCGAATACGTACGCCATGAATTTCGCATGATGGCGTACCGAAATGTGCTTGACACCTACTACCCCAAAGACCGCGCCATCTTGTCGCCGCTGCGCGTCACCTATATCTTTGCAGGCCCGCGTGAAACCATTTTGCACGCTCTGATCATGAAGAACTACGGGTGTACGCATGCGCTGATTGGTCGCGACCACGCCGGTATTGGCAGCTACTATGACAAGTACGCTAGCCACAGTATTTTTGATCAGTTCAGCCCCAAAGAAATGGGGATTGATGTGCGCCTGTTCCATGAAGTCTTTTACTGCACTCGCTGCGCCAGCCATGCCTCCTCCGAAACCTGCCCGCACGATGATCGCTTCAGGCTGACCATCTCCGGCACCGGCATTCGCGAGATGCTGCGCCACGGCATCATGCCCCCAAAGGAAGTTTGCCGTCCGGAATCCATCTTGCCTGCCATGCAAGGCGTGCAGCCCAAGGGCTTGTGCGAAGAAGGCCAAGCCATCCAGCCCGTCAGCAAAGTCATCCAGAGCATGTTCCCTTACTACACCCAGTACACCCGCCTGGGCGGTGCACGCCGTAGCGAGCCCCTGGACCCCAGCCAGCTGACGGTGCGCGATCTGGAAATCGCCAGCCATGATGTCCGACATCACGCGGGGGATATTTATAACGGCGTCTACGCCGAATACAGCGCTGTCATGGATCACAATCGGAACATGCACACCTCCTGGGTGGAAGACGCCCGTTCCGCCCTACGTTTCCAGCAAGAACGCCTGATCGGGGATTTGGAAGAAAAGCTGCACCAAGCTCCGGCAGAAGCCTCGGATGAGTTCATGTACCAAGATAAGCAGGAGGTTGTCCGGGAGTTGGAGTCGGCACGCAAACTGCTGGACAATATTCCAGGGCTTATCTGCAGCACGCAGATCCAGACCCGTACCTGGAACGTACTGCCCTATCAGCGTTATCGCGGAGCGGATAAAGAGTAAAAACTGATTTCCCAAGTGCTCCGGCCAGGAGCTCTGGGTGCATAAAACCCGGATAACCTGGCACGAAGGGCTTGGTCTGGGCGTACTGACCCTAGTCCGTGTCTACCCAGTACACGATTGACATTATCAAGGCAAAAAAAGCCCCTGATCTCAAACAAGATCAGGGGCTTGATTCATTGCATGGCAGGTATAAACTGCCCCACCCTCAGCGCTCCCCGCTTAGGCTACTTCCAGACTTGCTTCGTTAAGCGGCATCAAGCGGCGGTAAAACGTCGGCAGGGCAAACAAGGCACCATGCACATCAGCGTTGTAAAACTGCAGGGATTCCTGGTTCTCAGTACTCATTCGCTGTTCCAGACGCCCCTGAATGTGCTCCGCCGAATACGCACGCGGGTTCAATTCGTCGGATGCAATCGCCAGCCCCCAGTAAGAACCGTACAGCGGAATATGCAGACCATAGCCATGAACTTGCGCGAATACGTCTGCCAGAGATTCGCTCAGGTTCTGAACCTGTTGGCTTTCGTGGAAAGGCGAGCCCAGGTGCAGCACCAGGGCGCCACCAACCGACAGGGCACGTTTGCAGGATTCAAAGAAAGCGACGGTGTACAAGGGACCGGCGGGTGTTTCAGGGTCAGTCAGATCCAGATAGATCAGATCAAACTGTTCCTGCGTGTTTGCCAAAAACTTGGCACCATCCTCAATCTGAATATGGACGCGCGGGTTATCAAACGCCCCCTTATGAATAGACTGCAAGTGCTCGCGGGATACCTCGATTACTTCACCGTCCAATTCGACCAGACAGACTCGCTCCAGGCTGGGATATTTCAACAACTCTTCCAGCGCCCCACCATCTCCACCGCCCACAATCAGGGCACGGCGCGGGTTGGGATGAGCCATGGCGGCCGGGTGAATCAGTCCTTCGTGGTAGAAGAACTCTTCGGCCTCGGAGGTCATCATGCAACCATCCAGACGCAGGGTCTTGCCCAAGGTCTCGGAACGCAGCAATTCCAGACGCTGGAATGCCGTCTGACGCTCCAGCAAGCGCTCGGTAAAGCGAAAACCGTACAGGGCATCTACGTTCAGGTTTTCAGTAAGGAGTTCACCTGCATGGGCCGGGCCATCGGCCTCGCCACGCCAAAGTCGGTTACGTTGAGCCTGACCAGGCTTGAAAGCCTGCTCAATCCCGTTGATCAAGCGTGTGGCCTTGCCGGAGTTGTCCTGCATGAAGTTGCAGACATACACGTCCAGCGTCACGCCATTGCGTTCTGGCCAGGTATGAATCGCCAGATGGGACTCGGCCAGTAACAGCACGCCGGTAACTCCACCAGGCTGCCCCTCAAACTCGGGAAACGCCTGCCACTCTTCACCAACAATCGTCAGACCCGCATCCAGGGTCTGCTGGCGGCAAAAATCAGCCAGTTTCTGGGCATCGATCAGCAGCTCTGGGCTGCATGCACATTGGTAAAGGTCTGCGGTCAAGTGCAAGCCTTGCATAATCGTGTGCTCCTTTAACGGATTTTGCGTTCCCCACCAACGAGATGACCGCAACGTAAAAACTTGAAGCGGGGTGCACCTGAAATGGCGATCACCCCGCTTCTCGAAAAGAGCGCAAATTGTACCTTATATCAAACTTAAACATATGAAAATAACCCTATTTTAGAGAATATTAAGGTCTATACGACGTGGAAGGCAGCAGAACCAATTCCATGACCAGATGCGCGCCCTGACCCGGACTATCCTTAAAATAAACCTGTCCACCATGATGCTGCATGATGGACTTCAAGATAGCCAAGCCCAGACCACTGCCCTGCTCCTGCTGTCCCGGTATTCGAAAAAACTTCTCAAACACCTTTTCTTTATAAAGAGGCTCAATACCAGGCCCCTGATCCAGCACCTCGATACAGGCCCAACCGGGTGGGCCTGACTGCAAGCGCAGCGTGACCACCGTACTCATTGCTGAATATTTGAGGGCATTTTCCAGCGCATTACGCAGCGCAACTAATAAGGGAATAATGTCCACTTTGGCCCGCATGCTATGGGCAGGCAAGTCCAGGCAAATACGATGACGCTGCTCCTTGAAAGCCCGCAAGCTCAAGCGCAACACGGCCCGCAAATCCGGCTTGCGCCACCCCTCACTGCCCGCCGCCTCGTACTCCATACGATTCAAACGCGTCAAATCATCCAGCAGCACATCCACACCCCGGACTTTTTCATGAAGCTGTGTATAAATCTTGCTTGCCCAAGCGGACGGTGTTGTCTCCAGTTGCAGCAGCTGGATATAGCCACTGATGGCAGCCAGCGGAGAACGTATTTCATGTGCAGCGACAGCGAAACAGTCGGCACGATTGCGGTCATGCTTCGCTTTGGCACTGACATCACGAATCATCAACAAGGTGGACGCATTGGGCGCCGCAGCGGCGTAGGCATGAAATTCCAGCACACGGGCCTGCTCACCCTCCCCATCGCTATGCCTATATAAAAAAGAGGGTTGAGTCCGCTGGACGACTTCAATAATTCCCGGCAACAAGTAGTCTAAATCGGCCTGTATTCCTTTCTCCAATCCGTGAAAAAAACTGAGTAAATTCCCACTACAGGCAGGTAATTCTGAATCTCCAAGCAGCGTACGCATCACCCGATTGCAGCCTTCTGCCTGGGCTTTAGCATCAAACATAATGACTGCATCAGGCAAGGCATCCAGCATTCGCTCAAAGCGGCGCGCCTGCGTATAAGTAGACCAAGGCCACTTAGATACACGTGTTCTGTGTAAAAAATGTTGCCCTATCAATAAACCAGTAACTAGTGTGAGCAACAAGCCAACCCCCCTTTTCGTCCGGAAACAGGCCTTGAGCCTGACTCAGTGCGTTTTCAATCACCATCCACTCAAAAGGCCGGTCCAGACAATGGGCCAACGTTTATTCTTAATGGGATTATTGATATGCCGATGCCCTTGCATCCGCTCAGGTGAAAAAAACGATTAACCGCCTAATGTATTAATGGAATAATGATTAAGCGTAACTTCGGGAAAGGTAATAGACAGTTTTAAAAGATTGGCTCCTGATTGGCGCGTTAAGCTGCTAAAAACCACAAACAGACGTATCATAAGGCGCATAAAAATTCTTTGAGACAACAGAGTGCTTTATTCAAAATAGATTCTTATCTAATTCATAAAATCTGATTAATATCAAGCCTACCGCTAAACACCAATGCTAGGGTGCTAACACCCTTTTTTGGCCGTCACAGCTCAGCCATTCCCCCGGACAGGCTCGTATCACCGCGCCCCCCAAGTGTGTCCAGCTATCTACACTGGGCTCGTCCGGTCACACGCTAGCACAAGGGTTACGCGTAAAATCAGTAAGGCAAGCCCAGGTTCACAGGCTTGCTAAATTGAAGTAGTGCCCTGAAAAGCATGAACATCTGAAAATCGGAGCTATTACAAGCATGTTTGTCGGACGCTGTGCCTACTCATGGGCATAAGCAGGCCGCTTCCCTTTGCCATTATTAGTTTTTCTGTACTTAATAATGCCGTCTCTACACTTTGCACTGCTGTATCGGGGCAAGCATCCCTCTTCCCCCCGGTTTGGCCTGCTTTCATTTTTTTGATTCCATGAACGACGCCGTTTACTCCACTCGGCAGGCTGCTGATTTATTGGGCGTGTCTGTACGTACCGTCCAACTGTGGGTAGAAGCTGGAACCCTCAAAGCCTGGAAAACCCAAGGCGGACACCGACGCATTGAACGCGAATCCGTGCAAGCCATCTTGCAAGAGCGCCAAGGGCAAAACAGCCCGGTGGTGCCGGGTCATCCCACCAGCCACAACATGCCTGTTTGCGATGGCGAGCCCTGCCTGCGCGTTCTGGTTGTCGAGGACGATCTGGATCTGCTGGCTATTTACCGCATGGCAATGGAGCATCTGCCGTTTCCGGTCGAGTTACGCTGTGAGCAAGACGGACTAAAAGGCTTGATTGCAGCAGGTAACTTCTACCCCGATGTCTTGATCGTGGATTTAAACCTGCCCAAGCTCGATGGTTTTGCCATGCTCAAAGCCTTGGCCGACGCTCCAGAAACAGAACATACTCTGATCTATGTAATTTCTGCGTTAAATGCGGTCGAAATTCACACGCGTGGCGGTCTGCCCAGCAACGCGACTGCCCTGGCCAAACCCATTCCCATCGCCCTGCTCCTGCAGTTGCTCAGCGAAGCGTTCCACGCTCAATACCTGCCTTCTTAAGCCCACATTTTTCCCTTTTTCAGCACGGATCGATTTTTTCAATTTCAGTCTTTTTGTGACAAATATTGTCAATTGATTATCATTTTTTTATTTTTAGACATAAAAACGAATCAAATGATACTATTCACGAAAATTCACTACAAGAAATCGATCCGCTTATCTTGAGTCTTTTGCTGATACAAAAATACAAAGGGAAAGGCTATGCGCAAGAACCTACCAATCACCGGCATCGAAACCGAGCTGCTGGACGAACAATATCTCATTTCCAAAACAGACTTGGCCGGCCGCATTATCTATGCGAATCCTGCTTTCGTTGAGGTCAGCGGATTTAGCCGAGAGGAGCTGATCGGCGAGCCACATAATATCGTGCGCCACCCGGATATGCCCTCGGCCGTCTTTGCCGATTTGTGGCATACCCTGAAACAGGGCCGTTCGTGGGTTGGAGTCGTTAAAAATCGCCGTAAAGACGGTGGTTTTTATTGGGTATTGGCCCATGCCAGCCCGATTATTGAGCAAGGTGAATTAACCGGCTTTGCCTCGGTGCGGGTACGCGCCAAACCCCAGGATATTCAAGCCGCCGAGCAGTTTTATCAAGAATTGCGTGACGGCCGAAATCGATCGAGAACCATACGCGCAGGCCAAATCACGGCCCGCAGCTGGCGACGTCCGTTTACAGGTTTACGGTTTCTGGCTGGCCCCAGTTTGTTGGCCGCTTTTTTACGTAAAGGCCTATTGAATCTGGGTATTACCGGCGGGATTATCGCCATGGTTCTGAATACGGAAATGCCCCGACAAAGCATGATTTTGTTGGCCAGCGCTTTAGGCATAGGCACGTTTATGATTCTGGCGTATCAAGCCGTTTTGATGCGCCGTGTTTTAGGCTCGTTTCAAACAGCCACGCATATTGCCCAACAAATTGCAGCCGGTAATTTAACCGTCAACACCCGCGGGCCTGACGTTAAAAAACTGGAAACCCTAGGCCAGAATCTGGATTTGATGCGCAAAAGTCTGATGAGCATCAGCACGGATGTGGACCAGAGCTGTGGCAATAATCAGGTGATTGCCCGCAACCTCTCGGACAATAGCACCTTGCTGGAAGCACGTACACAAGAGCAAGCCGCCTCCATGCAAGAAACCACCGCCAGCATGAACTCGTTTGGGCAAGCGGTCTTGCAGACTGCTGAAAATGCCAAAGCCAGCCATGAACTGGCCAGCCGCAGTGCCGGGATTGCCGGTCGCGGCAATGAAGCGGTGCAGAAAGTCAGCTCGTCCATGCAGCAGATTCTGGAGAGCTCGCAACATATAGGCAATATCGTGTCGATGATCAATAACATCGCCTTTCAAACCAACATCCTGTCGATTAACGCCTCGATTGAATCGGCGCGTGCCGGAGAGGCAGGCAAAGGCTTTGCGGTTGTGGCGTCTGCCGTGCGTTCACTGGCTCAACAAGCGGCGCAGGCTGCCGATGAGATCAAGCAACTGGTGTCCGAAACCCAGACACTCAGTGCCGAAGGGGCAAGCCATGCTGCACACGCCGGACAGACCATGCAAGAGATCCTGACCTCGGTATCGGAAGTCTCCGGTTTGATGGGAGAAATCTCGGCCGCCACGGGCGAGCAAAGCATTGGTCTGGGCCAACTGACCCAAGCATTGAAACAGCTGGACCAGATCACCAGCGACAATGCCTCTTTGGTGCATGACTTAAGTGAAACGGCTCAGGAACTGAACCAAAACGGTGCTGAGCTGCAAGAGGCCATCAGTGTATTGAATCATGGTGATGCCGGGCACACCCACCCGCAGCGTAGACCGGCTCCCCTAGCGCTGGCGCCTGTCGTCAATATGGATGCCGCTCGTCATCGCTCCAGCCAAGCACCACGGCTACGACAATTGGCATCCAGCACCTAGCCTCACTAGAAACCCAAGCTTTGCGCTCCCCCTAGCAAAGCCAACACACCCAGGACGGCAAAGATACAGGCCGCAATCCGGTGCACCAGCTGAGTGGGCAAGCGGCGGGCAATACGCTCGCCGAACAACACTGCCGGTGCATTGGCCAGCATCATGCCCAGGGTGGTGCCAATGACCACCCACCAGAACTCTTGATATTTAGCCGCTAACGCGACGGTGGCAATCTGGGTTTTATCACCCATCTCAGCCAGGAAAAACGTGACCAGCGTAGTACCGAACACCCCAAAGCGGGTACGGGATGCTTCAGCATCATCGATCTTGTCGGGAATCAGAATCCAGATAGCCATGGCCAGGAAGGAAATACCCAGCACCCAGCGCAAGACTTCCGGGTCCAGCAAAGCAGGAACCCAGGCACCGATAGCACCGGCCAAACCATGATTAACTAAGGTTGCTATAAAGATAGCGAGAATGATGGGCCAAGGGCGCTTGTAGCGGGCTGCAAGAATAAAGGCCAACAACTGGGTTTTGTCCCCAATTTCTGCCAAGGCAACCACACCCGTAGAGATAAACAGCGCTTCCATAACAACTCCTGGCCGGATAAGAGACAGATGACCACAAACCCTCCCGGCCAAACGCGAAGGTCTATGGTCAAAAGTCTTGCCAGGCTAGTTGCTACCAGCACCATGACCCTGTGTAGGCCAAGTATGTTGATGCTGGTCTTCGGTGAACCGAAGCGGCTACTCCCTAATGACGAAGCGCATCGTAGCCCAGTTTAGTGCACCTGTCCAATAGGGAGACTTTCAACGCCCAGACGTTACACTTACTTATTTACACAATTCTTCCGTCTGTATGAGCACCCGATTCCCCGCCCCCAGTGCGCCAAAAACCTACCAGCCTTATGTGCTGTTGTATCTGTTATTTATGGTTTTGATGTGGACCATTTTGATGGCCATCAGCCACAAGGCCCCCGATCTGGATGGCATGGAAGAGCTGGTCTGGTCCGCCAGTTTTGAGTTGGGTTATGTGAAACATCCGCCCTTCCCGTCCTGGGTCATGGTTGCCCTGACCAGCGTGTTCGGCCGCCCCATCTGGCTGACATTTGCAGCGGGCATTACCGTGTCGGCTCTGGGGCTGTGGTTTATCTGGAAGCTGGCCTGTGAGTTTCTGAATCCCGAACGCTCCCTGATGGTCCTGCTGATCAGTTCGGTCAGTATTTACTTTTCCTTGCGCGGCACCATTTTTAATCACAATACGGCACAACTCTGGTCCGTCACAGCGGCCACCTGGTTTTTCTATCGCGCCAGCCGGGATCAAAAACCGGCAGATTGGCTATGGCTAGGGGCGGTTGCAGCGCTTTCTACCGTCACCAAATACAGCGCCGTGATTTTGTTCACCGCCTTCTTCTTATATTTTCTGCGCAGCGGCATGTGGCGTCAGCGACAAACCTGGATAGGGCTGGCCTTGGCATTGGCTGCATACGTGCTGGTGCTCTCCCCTCACCTGTACTGGTTGGCACAACACGACTTCTCCCCCTTCCACTATATGGATGATTCGCTGGAAACCCATACCCGCTGGGAAGCCTACAAAGAGCTGCTGGCCTTTAGCCTGGATCAGCTTGGTCGCCTGAGCCCCATGCTGGTGGCCTTGGTTGCACTCGCAGTCTGGAACCGCCGCGCCCAAAAGGATGAGCCTGCCGCAGATCCCACCCTGCGCAGCAATTACCGGTACGCTGATGATTTGTCCCGCGCCGACAAGCAGTTTCTCCTGTGGGTGGGTCTGACCCCTATTATCAGCACGCTCCTGATCTCGGCCATCCTAGGCACGCGTCTGGTCGCTTCCTGGGCCACTACCTTTTTTGTTTTGTTTGGTTTTTTTGCCTTGTGGGTGATGCAGGGCCGTGAAAAAATCCAGTTACGCCGTGTAGCCATCATTGTGATTGTGCTGCAGATTCTGCTGGCATCAGGCTATGCCCTGGCTCGTGGACCGCTGGCCTGGCAACAGGGACGGGACTCGCGTTCCACCTTTCCCGGCCCTGAGATCTCGGCCCAAATGCAATCCATCTGGAAACAACACATGCCCGGCATTCCCTTAAAAGTCGTGGTGGCCGATACTTGGTTGGGCGGCAATATCGCCGTCCATGCGGGCCTGGACGTGATGGTCTTTATTGACGCAGAGCCAGAATCCTCACCCTGGCTGAAACTGCCGCAAGACCTGGAGTGCGGAGCCTTGATTGTCTACAGCCGGACAACACGCGGAACACCGCCGACCTCTTTGCTTGACCTGTATGAGCAAGCGCCTACCAAGGGGTTGGCAGAACAACGCTGGTCTTCCGAGCGCAGCCCCATGATTGATTTGAACTGGGCGATCCTACCGGCCAAGCGCAGTTGCCCCTATCACTCCAACAAGCCCTAAGCAGCCTAAATTCTGGGATGATGCACCGGCAATTGCTCCCCCAGATAATCCAGGAAATGCCGTACCGCCGGGGCCATACCTCGGCGTGAGGCAAATACTGCATGAATGATTCCGGGCAACGGTGCCCATTGCGGCAAGACCTGCACCAAGCGCCCTGCTTTCAACGCATCGCAGCACATATAGTCCGGCAAAATGCCCACGCCTATGCCCAGTTCCACCCCTTCACGCAAGGTCAGCAAATCAGAGGCCATATAGCGCGGCCTGTGGCTGACAGTCAGACTGGCTCCATCAGGGCCATACAATTTCCACTCCCCCATTCCTTGGCGGGCCGACATGGCTACGGTAGGCAAACGGGCCAAATCAGCCGGTCCATGGACAGGATCGAACTGAGCCAACAAGGCAGGCTGAGCAACCAGAATGGCCCCCGTCTCGCCTAGCCGTTTAACGATATAGCTGGCGCTATCGCTCAAGGTACTGCGTACCCGCAAGGCCACATCGATTCCGTCGGCCACCGGATCTACCACCCGATTGCTCACCTCCATCTCCAGCTCGACTTGGGGATAGCGGATCAGGAACTGAGCGAACACAGTAGATAGCACGGTGTGCGCCAAGGTGACGGGGCAACTGATGCGCAATAGGCCACGTGGTTCTTGCTGTACTTGGGCAACTGCGGCATACGCAGCCTCGGCCTCATCACGCATAGCCTGACAATGACGCAAAAACACCTCACCCGCAGGAGTCAGGGACAGGCTGCGCGTGGTGCGTTGCAACAGGCGCACGCCAACCTCGGCTTCCAGTCGGCTCAGACGCCGCGACAGACGCGATGGCGGCATACCCAAATGGCGGGCAGCCGCGCTGAAACCGCCGCGTTGCACCACCTCAGTAAACAGCACCATGTCATTTAAGTCATACATACGAGCTTGTTTTCCAGGATTACAGACAAAAGTAGAATAATCTTTCTCAGAAAAACCGGCTTATCAAAGTCTGGCTCCTCCAACATAATGACAAGCATTCCTTCATCGCTTTGGACACCAAACATCATGAAATTGCTACACATCGACTCCAGCATCACCGGCGCGAACTCTGTTTCCCGTGCACTGACCCACTTTGTGGTTAATCAGCTGCGTCAGCAAAATGATCAAGTCCAAGTCGAGCACGTCGATCTGGCCCTGAACCCACCACCCCACTTTTCGGCTGACTCGCTGGGTATGCGCCTGGGTCTGGACCCCGCCACCTTGACTGATCGTCAACGCGCCGAAAATGCAATTACTGAACAATACCTGGAACAGTTCCTGGCTTCGGACGTGGTTGTGATTGGCGCCCCTTTCTACAACTTCACGATTCCCAGCCAATTGAAAGCCTGGATGGACCGTCTGGCACAAGCCGGTCGTACGTTCCGCTACACCAGCAATGGCCCAGAAGGTCTGGCTGGCGACAAAACGGTCTATCTGGTTTTGAGCCGTGGCGGCATTTACTCCGAGTCGGAGCAAGGTCAGGCCATGGAACACCAGGAGAGCTACTTGCGCGTCATGTTTGGCTTCATGGGTGTGACCGACCTGCGCATTGTGTACGCCGAAGGCCTGGGCAAAGCGCCCGAACTGCGTGATCAGATTATCGAAAACGCTAAAGCCAGTGTAAGCGCCTTGCTGGAAAAAAGCGTCGCCTAAAACAGCAAATGGCTGGGCTGGTCCTGGCCGCGATCGCCAGACCCAGCATCCGGCCGGAATCATTAGCCGCAGACAATAAAAGCCAGACCTGGAGTCCCTACGTGGATTTCAGGCCTGGCTTTTATTTATTCGGCCCAATTACAAATTGCCTCCTGCAAACAAGGACTTAGATCCGTGTTTGCAGGAGGCAATTTTTTAAAGACGGTACACCATTGCCAGCGCAAGCAGCCCTGGGCCATTTTACCGGAGCAGACACCCGCAACATCAGCCCCGATTTAGACGATGTTACTCATCCGTTTCCAGCCAATGGCCCAAACGCAGTCGCTTGGTATTCAAGTAACCGGCATTGAAGGGGTTGCCTTCAATCTGGTGCGGCACACGCTCCACCACATCAATCCCAATTTCCTGCAAGGTCTTTACCTTGCGCGGGTTATTGGTCATTAGACGCAGCTTTTGAATACCGGCATGCTCCAGCATGTCCTTACAAATATCGTAGCGGCGCATATCAGCCGGAAAGCCCAGCTGCTCGTTGGCCTCGACCGTATCAGCTCCCTGATCTTGCAGATGATACGCACGGATCTTGTTCAGCAAACCAATGCCTCGGCCTTCTTGGCGCAGATACATCAAGGCGCCACGCCCTTCTTTGGCAATACGCTCCAGCGCCAGTTGCAGCTGTGGACCACAATCGCAACGCAGGCTGAACAGGGCGTCACCTGTCAGACATTCAGAATGGACTCGGGCCAGCACAGGCTGGCCATCGGCCACGTCGCCCAAAGTCAACAAGACGTGTTCTTTTTGATTGCTGCGCTCTACGAACACATGGATTTCAAACACAGCCCACGGCGTTGGCAATCGGCTGGAACTGACATAGTCCAATAAAGCGCCGGGTTTGGCCTGTTCAGTAGAAGGGGGGGAGTCCGGTTCTGGTGCCAATGCGGCATCCGGGATGGATTGCATAATCAGTCTCTGCTGCAAGGAAGAAATGCGGCTTGACCCCATACGGGGCAACCTAGTAATGATAGCTCAATTCAGTTCAGTCCCTTAGCCTTAGGACGAAATGCTTTTCAGGGCTAATTCTATCCGCATCCCCTGACACATAAATGAAACATCCACCTTATGTGCCTATCCTTATAGCGAAAAATCCTGCTATCCGGTATTCTACGCAACAAGAAAATACATAAAATGTTATGAAACTTACAAATACAGATGGTCTATGGCGTTATGTGTTTTTTACTGAGCCCTGAACATCCTCAGACTTGATCGATCATGCATGCCTACAAGGTCTTTATCCGTTATGTTGCGATTGGGCTTTTGCTAGCTCTGCAGCCCTTTGTCGCCCATAGTTCAGCAAGCCAGACCTGGCCCCAACCCCCATCACAATTAAGCTTGGATAGCCCTTACGGCAAACTGCAAGTCAGCCAGAGTGACTACGTCTATGAAGCCCAATTGCAGCTGGACGCGCAAATCATCGCCCCGGAGCTCAAGGGCCTGATCAATATCCCCTACGCCTTCAAGCAACAGCACCATCAGACCGCCTTGATTTCGGTAGACAATGGCTTGGGAGGCTGCTCGATCAACTACCACTGGGTCACGGTCTCCTCCAAGGGCTATACCGTCTCGCCGGCCTTTGGCTCGTGCAGCGCACAGATTCGGGTACGCCATCATGGCCAGACCCTGATCATGGAAACGCCCAGTCTGGACAATCCTAGCTTGATCGATGAGTACCGTTACGACGGCCGCAAAATCAGTTTGCGCAAACGCCGCCAAGCCATCCAATAGCGGGAACCGGGGGGACGAAATCGGACTCAAACGGAACACCATCTATAATCAGATGTTTACGTCTCTCCGGATTTTCCCTATGCAGCCCTCTTCGACTCGCCCTTTACTCATCTGGGATTTACCAACCCGTTTGTTCCACTGGCTGCTGGTCATCAGCGTCGTGGGCTGTTTTGTGACCATCAAGGCGGGTGGCCTGTGGATGGACTGGCATGTCCGCTTTGGCCTGCTGGCCTTGGGGCTGCTGGTCTTTCGCGTGGTCTGGGGCCTGATTGGCGGTCATTATTCACGCTTTAGCCAGTTTTTCCCCAACCCGGTGCGCAGCCTGCGTTATCTGCGTGACAAACCTGCGGTCTACCCTGGTCACAATCCTATCGGTGCCTGGTCGGTATGGATCATGTTATTTGTGTTTGGTTTTCAGGCCATCTCGGGACTGTTTGCCAATGACGATATCTTCACCACGGGTCCGCTGGCTTACCTGAACAGCGATTGGTCTAAAACCCTGACCGGGCTGCATAAAGCCAACGAATGGATCATGCTGACCATTATTGGCTTGCACATCGTCGCTATTTTCCTGTATCGCGTGCTGCGTGGTCAGAAATTAACCAGTGTCATGGTCAAGGGCAGCATGCCTGTACCTACTGAACCTAGCCTGCCTGCCAGCCAAGACAGCTGGAAAACCCGTTTTCTCGCTCTGATAATCGCTGCGCTGATTGGCTGGGGCGTGTATTACTTGACTGGTCTGGCTCCCGTGGGTGGCGGGATGGACGACTTTATGTAAGCCCGACTTATCCCCAGAAGCTGTGAATAAACCTGGGGATAACACGGGGATTGTTTGGGCTGAGCCGCATTTTTGCTAGCCGTCTTTTAAACTGGACGGAGACTAGCCGATTGAGCACTCTGTGCGCAAAAAGCGGCAGCCCCAGCCAGCTTTCTTAGCGCCGTCGCCAAAATCCCCACAAAACCAGAACCAAACCCAGCAAGGCGGCTAACAAACCAGCCCAGCTGAAAATGGTCAGGCCTAGCCAGGACGGACCGCGCGTTACCAGCACAGGCCCCAGAATCAAGACAAAGGCCGCCGTCACAATGGCAATCGCCAAACGGGAGGCGGCCTTCTCCAGAGCGGAGGCCAGGCGCGGCATACCCTCTACTTGAATACGCGCCGAAATTTTTCCCTGTCGCACCCGATGCATTAGCAAACGCAGCAACTGAGGGGCATCCATCGCCAATTGCCGCGACTCCAGCAGGCTGCGCTGCAAGTCGGCATACACTCGCCGGGGCGAATACTGCTTACGCATTAAGCCCATAATCACGGGCTGTGCCACTTCGACCACATCGAACTGGGGGTCCAAGCGCTTTAGCACCCCATCAGCCGTAATAAAGGCCTTGAAGAGCAAAGCCAGATCCGGAGGCAGAATCAAATGATTCTCGCGCGCCAAGGCCATGAAATCCAACAGCGCAGCCGAGATCGACAAAAGCCCACTGCTTTGTCGGGCCACATAGCGCTGCGCACTTTCTTCCAGGCGAGACCAGTCAAAATCCTCCGCGCCGGACCAGTCGAGCAAGGTGGTGGCAACCCCATCAGCCTGCCCATCTACAATCGCCCGCAAGAGCACCAGCAATTGCTGACGCCGACGTTCGGTCAAATGGCCGACCAGGCCAAAATCAATAAAAGCGACCTTATTACCCGTCAAGGCCATCATATTGCCAGGATGCGGGTCGGCATGAAACAGGCCGTCTTCCAACACCATATGCAAAAAGGCTAAAGCACCACGGCGAGCCAGTAAGGGGCGATCAGCTCCAAGAGCCAGCAGCTCCGACTCGTTGATGGGCGACACCCCTGGCACGAAGTCCTGCACCATCACCGTCGGGCAGGTCCACTCCATATGAACACGCGGAACCACGATGTCCTTAAAGGGCTCCATATTCTCGCGTACGGTCACGGTATTGGCCGCTTCACGCGTGAAATCCAATTCATCCGCAATGGCGTCGGCCAAGGCTCGCACAATATCGTAAGGTCGGTACTCAGGTAGCAAACCTTGTTGTTGTACCAGACGGGCAATCTGTTTGAGCAAACGCAAATCCGCCTCGATCAATGGTTCCAGGCCGGGCCGCTGTACTTTCACCACCACCTCGGTGCCGTCCTGTAGGCAGGCTCGATACACCTGAGCCATCGAGGCCGAGGCCAGCACCTGGACATCAAAGCGCGCAAAAGCCTGCTCTACCGTTTGGCCCAGCACGGACTCCAGCTCGGAACGCATGCTTTCCCACGGTACAGGCGCGGCATGTCCCTGCAACTTCTCCAGTTCCTGAGTCCACTCCAATGGCAGCAAATCATTGCGAGTCGCCAAAATTTGACCCAGCTTGATAAAAGTGGGGCCCAGCTCCTCCAGTGCACGTCGCAGACGCTCGGGTGCAGAACGCTTCGGCATTTCACTGGGCAAGGCCGTCTTGCTGCCGGGCAAAAGCTCGGACAAGCCCAGGCGATGCATGACATCCCCCATCCCGTATCGAGCAATAACCGCCCCAATCGCACGAACACGCGCATGGTCGCGCAAGGCCAACAAGGTTCCTCCCAACATACTCGCTCTCCAGTAGGGTACGCCCTGAGAAAAAACAGCATACCTCAGCGGCAAGCCGGCCTACTTATTCACTTATCCACATTTTCAGTGGGCAAGCTCGGGGATAGCCCTTGGACAAGTCACATTAGATTAAATAATTCAATGACTTGTCATCAGGGGGTAATTTAAGCCCTCGGTATGAGAGGAGATGACAAGAATCGAAAATGCTCCTGCCCAGACGCTGAAATCAGAGTACATTGACGTTTTAAAAAACAAGGAGAGCGTGATGCGTCTGGATAAATCTCGCTCCAGCCAGAACGTCGAGGACCGCCGTGCCAGTGGACCACGCATAGGTCGCGGCAAAATCGGCTTGGGGACAATCGTACTGGCACTGGTGGCGATGTACTTTGGCATCGATCCCAGTGTGGTGCTGAACCTCGCGGATGGCCCCGGCAGCGCGCCGCAATCTCAGCCAGTGGCCAGCTCGGATGCGCAAGGCCAAACCGTTGCCAAAATCCTGGGTGACACCGAGGATGCCTGGCGTGACATTTTTGCCAAGCAAACCAATGGCAGCTACCGCGACCCGGTACTGGTTTTGTATCGTGGCGCCACCCCTACCGCCTGTGGCTCAGGCCAATCCGCAATGGGTCCCTTTTACTGCCCCGCCGACCAAAAGCTTTATATCGATCTAGGCTTTTTTGCCGAGATGGAACGCAGTATGGGCGTCAAAGGCGACTTTGCCCCCGCCTATGTCATTGCACATGAAGTGGGCCACCACGTTCAGAACCAGCTAGGCATGATGCGCCGCGTGGATGAGGCTCGCCGCAGTGGCTCGGCCGCTCAAGCACGCCAGGCCTCAGTACGCCTGGAGCTGCAGGCTGACTGCTACGCCGGTATCTGGGCCAATCACGCCGATGCCCAACGACAGATCCTGGAGCCCGGTGATATCCGCTCGGCCCTGGATGCCGCCCAAGCAGTCGGTGATGACACTTTGCAGAAACAATCCCAAGGCTATGTCGTACCCGACTCCTTTACCCACGGCAGTTCGCAACAGCGCATGGCCTGGTTTATGGAAGGCTACAAAACGGGGCAGCTTAAAATGTGCGATACCTTCGCTCGCCCCGACCCAAGCCCCTGATAAACGTAAAACTATGTAACCATACCTTGTGCGTCATAAATTTCGCTCTATAATCTTTTTCTTCGCAGGAAAGAGGGGTCGTTAGCTCAGTTGGTAGAGCACTGGACTCTTAATCCATTGGTCGACAGTTCGAG
>JBQEAN010000044.1:0-28013 GCA_052109075.1 Alcaligenes sp.
AGAGAGTATTTTATAAGGCGCTGCCCGGCTGTCTGCACCTTGTATGGATAAAGACAGCCATACAGCACCCGACGGGCCTCAATACAAGGACGATTTACCCGTTAACAGCACGCCCAGGCGCAACATACCATAGGCCAGATAATCCCCCAGCCGACTGAACAGGCCCAGGCGCTGATACTGCTCCTGATTAACCCGCGTGGCATTGTGCTCAATTTCGTATTCCAGCTTGGCCTGCAGGTTATGGGTAAAGGGCGCGTCCTGAATCAGGACATTGGCCTCACGTGCCAGCAACAGGCTAAAAGGATCCAGGTTGGATGAACCGACCATGGAATAGTCATCGATCACCGCTACTTTGGCGTGCAAGTAACTGGCCTTGTACTCGTACAGCTCAATGCCATGATCCAGCAACTTCCCATACATGAATCGACAGGCCCGGTACTGCAAGAAGTACTCGGCATGTCCTTGCAGCAACAAACGTACCCGCACGCCACGCTCGGCCGCCTGTTCAATACGTCGTCGCAAGGTACGACCCGGAAAGAAATAGGCATTGGCCAAGATGACTTGCTCTTGCGCCTTGCACAGCAAATGCAGATAGGCCTGCTCAATTTGCTGGCGATGGCGCACATTATCCCGCAGCAACAAACTCGCCCGTATCCCTTCAAATACCTGACCCGCCTGTTGTGCTTGCTTGCGTGCCTGGCGCCGCTTGCGCCATTCACGCCAAGTGGTGAAGCGTTGCGTAAAACTGTCCCAGTCCTGGCGTCGACGCCAAGCCATACGCAGCCATAAGGCCTGCTGGGCACGCACCATATCATCCACAATCGGCCCTTCGCAACGCACGGCGAAATCAAAGCGCGGTCTCCCCTCGCCGTTGATCAAGGGAACATCGTCAAAGTCGTCCAGGATATTGATGCCGCCAACAAAACCCACACGCTCATCAACCACCAGCATTTTCCGGTGCAACCTACGCAGGCGTCGCAAGGACAAGCGCGGATCACGCCAACCCTGGGGTTTGGGGCGATAAATCCGGTAGCGGGCGCGCATCGCCTTTAACTGCTCGGCAATCTGCAAGGCGTGTACATCGCTGCCAAAACCATCCACCACCACACGCACCCGCACACCACGTTCACAGGCCCGCCGCAAAGCGTCCAGCACACTATGGCCGCTGTCATCCAGGTTGAAGATATAGGTTTCCAAATGCAGGCGCTTCTGTGCCTGATCGATGGCCGCACAAATGGCTGGAAAGAATTCCTGACCATTCTGCAGCAAGGTGATGTGATTACCTTCGTGCCAACGTGGATCGCGCTTCAGACTCGGCATGATTGCTAGGCCTAGGCGCTACCCCTTAGGGTAGCTCCAGCTCAGTCAGGATAGGGGCGTGGTCGGATAATTGCTTCCAGGGTTCACCCACCAGCACACGGGCATTACGCACCGCAAAACCACGCTGGTAGACACGGTCCAGCCGTAACCAGGGGAACGCTGCCGGGAAGGTCCGAGGAGGTGGCGTCATACGGGCTGCCCCGTTCACGCCAAGCTGGATACCCTGATCAGGCACCGCCAGCCCGCTTTTACGCATGGTACGCAGCCACTGGATGGGCTGGCGCAGCCGGAAACGCTTATCAACCTGGCCACGAGGCGAAAAGGAAAACACTTCGTACAGGTTCAATTGCTGCACAAAGATGGGCGCCAGGCGGTTATTCCAATCGTTGAAGTCGCCTGCGATCAGCAAAGGTTCGTCCGCCGGGACGATGCGCTTGATGCGATCGAGCAAGGCCTGAATCTGCCGAACACGTCCCCCATTGAACAGGCCCAGGTGGACCACAATGCAATGCACCGGGCGGCCACCGACATCCACAATCGCATGGAGCAAACCGCGCTGTTCCATACGATGGTCGGAAATGTCTTGGTTTTCGTACTGCAGAATAGGAAAGCGCGACAAGAGCGCGTTGCCGTGATCCGTATGAGGACGAACCACATTGCATCCATAGGCCGTATTCATGCGCAAGGCAGCGGCCAGGGATTCGTGCTGGGCGTCCAGACTGCTTTGCAGCTGATTACGCCCCTGCACTTCCTGCAAAAACAACAGGTCAGGAGACAGTCCGTAAAGTCCCAGGCGTAAATCCGCCAAGGACTCCCGTTTGCCCGAAGCCGAGCGGCCTTTGTGAATGTTGTAGCTAACTACCCGAATCACTGACACGCTGTCCCCCGGTCTGACTTACTTGTTTTCAACAGCCCGCAGACGAATATGCAACTCGCGCAGTTGCTGCTCGTCCACAGCCGATGGGGCCTGGGTAAGCAGACACTGAGCACGCTGTGTCTTGGGGAAAGCGATCACGTCACGGATCGAATCGGCACCGGCCATCAAGGTGACCAGACGATCCAGACCCATAGCCAGACCACCGTGTGGAGGCGCACCGTACTGAAGCGCATCCAGCAAGAAGCCAAACTTCAGCTGAGCTTCTTCAGGGCCAATGTTCAGGGCATTGAACACTTTGCTCTGAATCTCGGCACGGTGAATACGGACCGAGCCGCCACCCACTTCCCAACCGTTCAGCACCATGTCGTAGGCCTTGGCGAAGGCTTTGCCGGGATCTGTTTCCAGCAAGTCTTCGTGACCGTCTTTGGGGCTGGTGAACGGGTGATGGGCGGCAAAGTAGCGGTTTTCGCCTTCGTCGTATTCGAACATGGGGAAGTCCACCACCCACAGGGGTTTCCAACCCGCTTCGAACAAGCCGTTTTCTTTACCGAATTCGCTGTGGCCGATTTTGATACGCAGGGCACCAATCGCGTCATTGACGATCTTGGCCTTGTCCGCGCCAAAGAAGATCAGGTCGCCGTTCTGAGCACCGGTACGCTCCATAACTTGCTTGAGCACATCCACATTGATGTTCTTGACGATGGGCGACTGCAGGCCCTCAGGGATAGCCGTCACATCATTAACTTTGATGTAAGCCAGGCCCTTGGCACCGTAGATACCGACGAACTTGGTGTAGGCATCGATTTCGCTACGGGGCATGGCACCACCACCGGGAACGCGCAACGCCACCACGCGGCAGGCTGGGTCGTTAGCAGGGGCGGAGAAAACCTTGAAGTCCACTTCACGCATCAAGTCAGCCACATCCACGAACTCCAGCTTGACGCGCAGGTCAGGCTTGTCCGAACCGTAGCGCAACATGGCTTCAGTCCAGCTCATGGTGGGGAACTTGGGCAGCTCAACATTTTGCACGGTGCGGAAAATGTGCGCGACCATGCCTTCAAAGATGTCGCGAATCTGTTCTTCGTTCAGGAAGGAGGTTTCGCAATCGATCTGGGTGAATTCAGGCTGGCGGTCAGCGCGCAAGTCTTCGTCGCGGAAGCACTTGGTGATCTGGTAGTAACGGTCAAAACCGGACACCATCAGCATTTGTTTGAACAGCTGGGGCGACTGGGGCAGTGCGAAGAATTCGCCTGCGTTTACACGCGAAGGCACCAGGTAATCGCGAGCGCCTTCAGGGGTGCTCTTGGTTAACATGGGGGTTTCAATATCGATGAAGCCCAGGTCGTCCAGGTAGCGACGCGACTGCATGGCCACTTTGTAGCGCAGCATCAGGTTGTTTTGCATTTGCGGACGGCGCAAATCCAGAACACGGTGCGTCAGACGCGTGGTTTCGGACAGGTTGTCATCATCCAACTGAAAGGCAGGTGTAACCGATGCGTTCAGGATTTCGATTTCGTCACAAACGATTTCGATCTCGCCCGAGCGCAGATCAGGGTTGACCGTGCCGTCAGGACGAGCCTGGACGCGACCGGTAATGCGCAGGCAGTACTCATTACGGATACGTTCGGCCACTTCAAAGGCCTGCACGTTGTCAGGGTTGACGACAACCTGTGCCAGACCCTCACGGTCGCGCAGATCAATGAAAATCACACCCCCGTGGTCGCGGCGACGATGTACCCAGCCAAACAAATTGACCGTCTGGCCCAGGTATTCTTTGGAAACCTCGCCGGTATAACACGTACGCATCTAGGATGACTCCGAAATAGTAAAAACTGCAAATTGGAAAATTCAGATTCCAGCCAAGGGTGGTGCCCCATCGGGCCCTTCCGGCTGGTCAGAAACAGGGGGCAAAGCGATCGGCTCTGTCGGGCTAACCACACCCATGGAGACGATATATTTAAGCGCCGCATCCACTGTCATGTCGAGCTTGTGCACATCGGCCCGAGGCATCATCAGAAAAAAACCGGACGTTGGGTTGGGTGTGGTGGGAACGTAGACGCTGACAAAGTCGTCTCCCAGGATCTGCGCCACTTGTCCGCCCGGCGTGCCCGTTAAAAAGGCAATGGTCCAGGAGCCGGCCCTAGGATACTGCACCAGGACGGCCTCGCGAAACGCCTGACCATCGGGCGCCAACACCGTATCACTGACTTGCTTGACCGAATTATAAATGGAACGTACCAAAGGAATACGCCCAAGTAGCAATTCCCATCGATCCACGACCGCGCGGCCCAGGTAATTGGCCGCCAGTAAACCCGTGCCAAACAAGACCGCCAGCACCAGCACAATTCTAAAGCCGGGGATACGCAAGCCAAACAAGGCCTGCGAGGACAGAAACTCCGGCACTACGCTCTCCAGCGTTTCGATCAGCAAGGTCATCACCCAAACGGTGATGACCAAGGGCACCCAGATGAGCAGGCCAGTGACGAAATAACGCTTGAAGGGGCGCATAAGAAGTGGTGTTAGCTGGACGATGAAGAGGTAGGTGTTGCCGGTGCTGCGGGCGTGGACGCTGTGCCACTGTCCGCGGGCTTGCTGCCACCCTGGTTACGGAAATCCGTTACGTACCAGCCCGTACCTTTGAGCTGGAACCCTGCTGCCGTTACCTGTTTGGTAAAGGTAGACTGCTTACATTCTGGGCAAACCTCTAAAAGAGGGTCCGACATTTTTTGCAGCACATCTTTTTCGTATTGGCACGAGCTGCATTTATACGCATAGATAGGCACGACTCATCCTAACAAAAAGCCGAAACAAAATTCGAGATAAAAATAGTGGGGCCAGAACTGGCTAAATCAAGCCAGGGCTCCGCGAAACCAGCGCCCACAACGGGTATCCAGGGGCGCTTCTGCCGTGATTTTAGCCTTTTTGGCGCTCAATCGCACTGAACTTCGTCCCACCCAGGCAGGCCGCCCACGGCGGCCACCCGGTTTAAATCAAAAACAGGCAGGCTGCGATCAAGGTTGGCACCGCCGCACTAAGCAGCAAACGCAGGGGTGAAATAGCCCCATCCGGGAAGCTGCCTTTCAGAATGGAGAAACCCGCCGGATTGGGCGCGTTGGCAATCACCGTCAAGCCACCGCCGGTTACCGCACCGGCCACCAGCATGTAGCGCCAAATCTCCGACGTGCCTTCGACCAGAGAACCCAGATAGGTCAGCGCCGCGTTGTCGGTCACCGCCGTCAGGGCTGTTGCACCCCAGAACAGCACGGTAGGCGACAAACCACCCAACAAGTCTTGCAACCACCACTTCTGCAGGCCACCCAGCACCACCAGACCGGCCAGAAAGAAGCCAACCATCAAGCCTTCGCGCACCAGCAAGGGATTTTGATAGTGTTTGTAAGAGTGTGCATAGCCGATGAACAGCATCAGCAAGGCCATAAACACGATGGGGTGATGTGCACCGAGCACAATCGCCACCAAAAAGGCGACGTGAATCGCCATGACCGTAATAGGCACCGCACGCTGCACCTGGCCGGACTCGGGCATGCCCTGCCCCATTTCCAGCAAGGCTTTGCGGCACACCATAGTCACCAGACTGGCATTGATTATCACGGCCAGTACAGCACGCCAACCAAAGTGGGTGGACATATAGGCGGTATCCCAGCCAAACGTGCTGGCCACCATCAAAACCGGTGGCGCGGCATAGGCCGTCAACACGCCACCAATGGAGACGTTCACAAACAGAACACCCACCGTCAAATACTTGAAACCGGCATGGCCTTGATGACGAAAGTAGGTTTTGTGCAGCAACAAGGCCGCCAAAGTCATGGCGGCAGGCTCGGTAATCAGGGAGCCGGCCAGCGGCACCACTGAAATCGTGATGAAGTACGTGGAAACCTTGTCCGACATGGGCAGAGCACGCGCCAGGACAGAGACGGTCTTGTTTACCAGCTCCAGAATTGGGCGGCTGGCGGCAACCACCATGATCGCAAATACGAACATGGGCTCAGTGAAATTGCGGCCTTCCAGGTATTCAATCGCCGACTTCAAGTCAACAAAAACGGCCATATAGGCCACCAGCACACAGGCCCAGACGCCAAATACGGCCTCGACTTCGGACAGCATGTGCCACAGCCCGGCATGGTTGCCACCCTTATTGGCCAAGCGTGCAAACACCGGGACTGAGAAGGTGTGGACGATGGCAATGGCAAACAGCGCCGTTGCAACGTACTCAAGAGGAGAGGCCATTCTTCAAACCTTTATAGCTTTTTTACGTAAATTGCTTGAATGCGTATCAAGACAAACTGATCGTGCCGGCCAATGCAGCCACCACCAACAAAACCCCAATCCAGATATTGGCACGGAAAAGACGCAGGCCCCGTTCGGGGTAGCGCACATCAAAATTCCGCATCTGCCAAAGCAAATGAATGGCAATAACTGCCATCACCACGTAATACAAGACCCGCTCGTTCAGCAGGAAACCGCCCACCAGCCAGCAAGCCATGGCGGCAATATAAAAACCGCTAATCCAGGTTTTGCCTGCTTCGCGGAAACGCAGGGCCGTGGAGTGCAGGCCCAGCTTGGTATCGTCAGCCATGTCGATATAGGCGTAGATGGAGTCATAGCCCACCTGCCACAAAATTGCCCCCACCCACATCAGTACGGCACCGAAAGGAACCATATTCTGCGTATCGGACCAGGCCATCAACATGCCCCAGTTAAAGCAAATACCCAGCACCACTTGTGGCCAGTAGGTAAAGCGCTTACAGAGGGGATAAATCATCACAACGGGAAACAATGCCAGCGCCAGCCAGCGGCTGTATTCATTGATGGCCAGCAGCAGCAAGGCACACACGGCAATCTGGGCCAGCACAAAAATAACCGCTTGCCGCATGGTGATCTGCCCGCTGGTCAGGGGCCGGAAACGGGTTCGCTCCACTTGGTGATCGAAATTGCGGTCGGCCATATCGTTAAAGCAGCAGCCAATACCGCGCATCAACAAGGCACCCAGGGAGAAAATCACCACGCGCCACAAAGTGGGGAGGCCGTCCGCCGCCTGTACCAAAGCGGCAAGCGCGGGCAGCAGGGTCAGCCATGTGCCTACGGGCCGGTCCAGCCGGCATAAACGGGCATACGGCCCCCAGGACGCGGGCAGATAGCGGGCCACCCAGTCATTAGTGGGGCGCATATCAGACAGATCAGGACGCGGGGAAGATTCCGAAGCGGATGGAGATGTCATAGAGGTAAAACCTAAATCCAGGCGTCAGGCCATAGACTAAAAACAAGCATACCCTCTTGCAAGAGGGTATGCAGTGGATTCCTGGCACCCGCTCATGCTCGTCACGTAAAGGGAGCTGAATGGCTTGCTCTGAAAACCACAGCGCTGGCCAAGCCAGCGCATGAAAAGACGCAGAACAATCAGCCTGCGTCCATTGCCTGCCAAATAACCATCAGGCTTCTTTGATGAGTTTACCCAAGATGGCGATGCCTTCGCGAATTTTTTCCTCGGGTACGGTCGCAAAGCTCAGGCGCAAGGTGTTGTGCTGAACGTCGTCACCAGCGTAGAAGGGCTCACCAGGCACAAAGGCCACCAGATTTTCAATGGCTTTTTGCAACAGGACGGAGGCATTCACGTGCCCAGGCAAAGTCACCCAAATAAACATACCGCCTTCAGGGCGAGTCCACTTAGCCGTGTTCGGAAAATGCGTGTCCATCGCGTCAAGCATGATGGCGCACTGCTTTTGGTAGATATCGCGCACTTTAGGCAGGTGCTTGTCCAGGAAACCGTTATGCACCGCTTCGTAAACCGCCATCTGCGTCAAGGTCGAGGTATGCAAGTCTGTGGCCTGCTTGATCTGCACCAGCTTGTCGATGATTTTGGCCGGAGCCACGATGTAGCCCAGTCGCAGGCCGGGAGCCAATACCTTGGAGAAGGTGCCCAGACGGATAACCGTGGCACCTGCCTTGCGACCCAACGACAACAAGCTGGGCAAACGCTCGCCTGCATAGCGCAGTTCGCCGTAAGGATCGTCCTCAACAATGGGGATATGCGCAGCCGCACATCGCTCCACCAGATCCTGGCGACGCTCCAAAGGCAAGCGCAAGCCGGTGGGGTTCTGGAAGTTGGGCAATGCGTACAGCAGACGGGCACCCATGGCTTCAGGTGCGGACACGTACTCTGGAATCATGCCTTGGTCGTCGGTAGGAATAGCCACAAAAGCAGGATCGTAAACAGACAAAGCCTGCAGAGCACCCAGGTAGGTAGGCGATTCAACCAGCACCTTGCTGCCTTCGTCGATAAACAGCTTGCCCAGCATGTCCAGCGCTTGCTGCGAACCATTGACCAGCAGGATTTCGTCGGCGTGGACCGAAGCGCCTTCGGCGCTCATCTGATCGGCCAACCATTGACGCAGCGGTAAATAGCCTTCGGTCGTGGTGTATTGCAAGGCGACTCGGCCCTGCTCGCTCAGTACCTTGTTGAACGCACTTTGCATTTCCTCGACAGGAAAGCCAACTGGAGTAGGCAGACCGCCCGCAAAGGAAATAATCTCAGGACGCGCAGTGACCTTGAGAATTTCACGAATTGCGGAGCCACTCAGTTTCTGGGCACGTTGGGAAAAGGTAAAAGACTGCGAGAGGGTATCCATGATGCGGGAAAGTCCTGAAGAGGAACGATTAAATACTTCATATGCAAACTTTATAGTTTGCAACAATTAACGCAGGACGCCGGAAAATCCAGGCATCCTGCTCCTTTGAATGCATTACAACTCGGGTTTAGTAGCGTATACCTTGCCACCAAGCGGCTTGCAGCGCAAGTAGACAAACCGCTCCAGCTCGGGATTTACCCTGAAAAAACGACTCGCCATCTCAGGCAATCGTCGCGCTTTGTCTATACTCAACTATTGTATATACAATTAAAAAATACCTGGAGCCATGCCACCATGAGCCAGCCCCACCCTGCCACTTCGCTTCGCCTGCTGAACATCAGCAGCCTCCCAGAGCAAGCCTGGAAAAATGGGGGTGGCACCACCCGTGAGGTGCTGTGCCATCCGGCCAAGTCGGGGTACGAGAGCTTTGACTGGCGCATCAGCCTGGCCCATGTGCAAACTTCCGGCGATTTCTCCCGCTTTCCGGGCATAGACCGGCACATCATGTTGATCGAAGGCGAGAGCATGTCGCTGACTCAGGGGGAACGGACACATCTCCTACATCCTTTCAAACCTTATGCCTTTGCGGGTGAAGACCCTATGGTCTGTTTGTTACCGCAAGGCCCGACTCGGGACCTGAACCTGATGCTGCGCCGGGGCCGCGCCCAGGGCAGCTTGCAGGCATGGCAAGGACGAAGCGCCACCACAACACTGACCGCTGGCACCCACTTTCTGTACGCCCCAAAAGGAGGCTATCGCCTCCAGACCGACACACAGAGCTGGACCTTGGAAGCCGAACAAGCGCTGACAGGCAGCAGCACCCGCCCCCTGTACCTGGAAGTGCAAGCCGACTCGGCTGATGCCGTCCTGGTCTACGCCTATATCGCCCCTCACGGAACGAATTGATGATGAGCTACACACTCTGGACTGAATTACGCCTGGCTCCTACTGCCGACCCCGAGTACGTCATTGAAAACGCTTGCCTGATCGAACAGGCGGGCCGCATCGCCTGGATGGGCCCCCACCATGCCCTACCCGCCCAATGGCAGCAGCCAGTTCAAGAACACAGGCTGGGAAATCGCTGGGTGACGCCCGGCCTGATTGATTGCCACACCCATCTGGTTTACGGCGATAACCGCGCCCAAGAGTTCGCCTTGCGACTGGCAGGCGCATCCTACGAAGAAATCGCCCGCCAAGGTGGCGGCATTGTGTCGTCCGTCAAAGCCACCCGCTCCTTGGACGAAGGCCAATTGCTGGCGCAAGCTCTGCGCCGTCTGGACGCCTTGCTGGACGAAGGCGTCACCGCTATTGAAATCAAATCTGGCTACGGCCTGAATTTGGACAGCGAACGCAAAATGCTGCGCGTGGCCCGCCGTCTGGGTGAACTGCGCCCCGTCACTGTACGTACGACCTTTTTAGGTGCCCATGCCCTGCCCCCTGAATTTGCGGGGCAAGCCGATGCCTATCTGGATCTGGTCTGCGATCAGATGCTGCCTGCGCTGGCACAAGAAGGTTTGATCGACGCAGTTGACGTCTTTTGCGAACGTATCGCCTTTGATTTGAAACAGTCCGAGCGCGTTCTGAAAGCAGCTCAAGACTTGGGTCTACCCGTCAAAATGCACGCCGAACAGCTGTCTAATCTGGGTGGGACGGAGCTGGCGGCACGTTATCAAGCCCTGTCTACCGATCATCTGGAATATCTGGATGAAGCCGGGATCATCGCCATGAAAAAAACCGGGACCGTGGCGGTGCTGCTTCCCGGTGCGTATTATTTCCTGCGCGAAACCCGGCTCCCCCCAATTGAATTACTGCGCAAACACGGCGTGCCTATGGCCCTGTCCACGGACAGCAACCCCGGCACCTCTCCCTGTGCATCCCTGCTGCTGATTTTGAACATGGGCAGCACGCTCTTCAAACTAACCGTGCCCGAAGCCCTGGCTGGTGTCACCCGTCACGCCGCCCAAGCCCTGGGTGCCCCGGACATCAGCGGTGAACTCACCGTAGGCGCACGCGCCGACTTTGTTGCCTGGGACATCGAATCCCTGCCCGAACTGATCTATTGGTTGGGCCTGCCACGCTGCGCCCTGGTCGTGTATCAAGGACAAATCAGCCGTGATCTGCGTAAGGAATCATCATGAGCATTGCCCGGCACTACGAAGCGCTGTGGGCTCCCTGGGCCTATCTGGACGGCCAATGGCAGGCCAATGTTTTGCTGCGCTGGGACCCGCAAGGCACGTTGACGAACGTTCTTCCCCAGGCCAGCCAACAGGATATAGACGCTGCGGGTAAGGTCCACAAGACACAGGGCGCCGTGTTACCCGGCATGCCCAACCTCCATTCACACGCTTTTCAAAGTGCCATGGCCGGGCTGACTGAATTCCGGAGCCAAGGCCAAGACAGCTTCTGGAGTTGGCGCGACCTGATGTACCGCTTCGCCGCCCGCCTGGAGCCCGAGCATATGTACGCCATCGCCCAGTGGCTCTATATACAGATGCTGAAAGCGGGTTACACCAGCGTGTGCGAATTTCACTACCTGCACCACCAGCGTGACGGCCAGAACTACGACCCGATTGGCCTACTGGCCCAAAACGTGCTGGATGCGGCCAGCGCCAGCGGCTTGGCCATTACCATGCTGCCGGTGCTGTACCAATACAGCGATTTTGGTGGCAAAACCCCACGGCAGGATCAGCAGCGTTTTTTGAATAGCCCGACGCAATTGCTGTACTTGCTGGAATCCCTGCACAGCAGCCACCCCCTGAACGTAGACCGGCGTTACGGCGTTGCACCCCATTCTCTGCGAGCCACCGGTGTCGGTTCCATCAACACCCTGATCGACGGCCTGCACAGCCTGCCTTCGCGCCACCCGATTCATATCCACATTGCCGAACAAATGGCCGAAGTTCTGGCCTGCCAGCAACTCAAAGGCAGCAGCCCTGTGGCCTATCTGTATGACAACTTCAATGTGGACGAACGCTGGTGCCTGATCCACGCCACCCACATCGACGAGCAGGAACGCCAGCAAATTGCCCGCAGTGGCGCGGTGGCGGGTTTGTGTCTGACGACCGAGGCCAATCTGGGCGATGGCCTGTTCCCGGCCGCCGCCTTTCTGGCCGAGCAAGGACGTATGGGCATAGGTTCGGACAGCCATATCTGCGTAGACTGGCGCGCCGAGCTGCGCTTGCTGGAATATGGTCAACGATTGATCAGCCAGCAACGGAATGTGTTGGCATCGCCCAAACAGCCTTTTGTCGCGGACCACTTGTTTGATACCTGTGTTTACGGAGGCGCACAGGCGTCTGGACGAGCCAGCGGACAACTAAGCCCCGGCTATCAGGCAGATTTGATGGTGATTGATCTGGAACACCCCAATTTGGCGGGCTTGGACAGCCGGCATTGGCTATCGGCCCTGGTCTTTGCCGAACGTGCCCACGCCAGCCCGATACGTGATGTCTGGGTCAGTGGCAAAGCCTGTGTGACAGACGGCCATCACCCACAGGAAGAAGTGGCGTTTACGGCCTATCAAAAAACACTAGGTCGTTTATTAAGCGAGGGCTGACTTCAACAAACTGAAGCACATCGGCTGATCCTGACAGGGGCTAAATGAAGCGAGCCTACTTGTGACGCAAGAGCCACACCCTTCAAATTTTGAACAGTCACGGTTAAACAAAGCAACTCTAAAGGCGATATAGCCAGACAAAAAAATCCCCTGACTTAGTAAACCCAGGCCAGGGACAAGTTCGTGGAGACAAAAAAATCAGCCGTACTTCCTGAAAACTAGAACAGATCAGCAGCCGTCGCTGCCAGGCTCTCGTCCAGCACCAAGGCTTTCACAGCCTCGATATCAGGAGCCAGATAACGGTCCTGATCATAGAACGGCACGGCCTGACGAATTGCGTCCTGTACGTTCTGCAAACGTTCCGAAGTCAACAAGGGAGCATGGAAATCAATGCCCTGTGCCGCACATAGCAATTCAATCGCCACAATGGCAGCCGTATTCTGTGCCATGTCTTCCAGTCTGCGCGCCGCAAAGGTCGCCATGCTGACGTGGTCTTCCTGGTTGGCGGAGGTCGGCAAACTGTCCACACTGGCCGGATGGGCTAGCGACTTGTTTTCCGACGCCAATGCGGCAGCCGTCACGTGGGCAATCATGAAGCCTGAATTCAAGCCTGCGGAGGGCACCAGAAACGGCGGCAAGCCGGAGATACTGGCGTCAATCAACAAAGCGACCCGTCGCTCAGCCAGTGCGCCAATTTCGGCAATAGCCAGGGCCAAGCCATCGGCGGCAAAAGCCACCGGTTCGGCGTGAAAGTTGCCGCCAGAAATCACCTGATCCGGTTCGCCATTCTGGCCGGGGAACACCAGTGGGTTATCCGTGACGGCATTGGCTTCGGTCAGTAAAGTGCGTTCGTGTTGCGTGATCAGATCCTGAATCGCGCCCATGACCTGGGGTTGGCAACGCAAGCTGTACGGGTCCTGCACCTTATTGTCATTGTCTCGATGCGACTGACGAATCTGGCTGCCTGCCAGCAGTTCCCGATACAAGCGCGCGGCGTAGATCTGCCCTGGCTGTCCACGCACCTCATGGATACGCGCGTCAAAAGGTGCGTCGCTGCCTTTAGCAGCGTCCACACTTAAGGCACCGGCCAGAATCGCATTACGGAATAAGGTCTGGGTGCGGAACAGCCCATTTAAGGCTAAAGCGGTAGACACTTGCGTGCCATTAATCAGCGCCAGCCCTTCTTTGGCCGCCAGCACAATCGGGGTGATACCGGCCTTGGCCAAGGCCTGTTGGGCAGGCATCCATTCGCCCTGCCACTTGGCCTGTCCTTCCCCGATCAGGGTCAGCGTCATGTGCGATAAAGGAGCCAGATCACCCGATGCGCCCACAGATCCTTTGGACGGAATGAACGGCACCACGCCTGCATTCAGAATATCCAGTAAGGTCGTGACCACGTGCGAGCGTATGCCTGAAAAACCACGCGCCAGACTGGCAATCTTCATGGCCATGATCAGCCGGGCCACCGCATCGGATACCGGTTCGCCCACGCCCACGGAGTGCGACAGAATCAGGTTCTTTTGCAGTTGCTCCAGATCGTGATCGGGAATGCGTTGTTGGGCCAGTTTGCCAAAACCGGTATTGATGCCGTAGGCCGGTTTACCTTCGCGGATGATCTTGGCCACAATGGCCGAGGACGCATCCATTGCCCCAATCGCCTCTGGTGGCAGAGTCAGAACAGCCGGGTCCTGCCAGATCTGGCGCAACTGTGCCAAAGTCAGTGCGCCGGGAGAAAGCTCGATACTCTTGCTCATCATTCTGTCCTGTTTGCTTATTTGATCATGGGCAGTGTCAGCCCGAAATTCTTGGCGGTTTGAATGGCCAGCTCGTAGCCTGCATCCGCATGACGCATCACACCACTGGCGCAATCGTTAATCAAGACCCGCTCCAGACGGGCTGCCGCCTGTTCGCTACCGTCGGCCACAATCACCATGCCCGCGTGCTGGCTGTAACCCATGCCCACCCCACCCCCGTGGTGTAAAGAGACCCAACTGGCACCGCCCGCGGTATTTAGCAACGCATTCAGCAAAGGCCAGTCCGACACGGCATCCGTGCCATCACGCATGCTCTCGGTTTCGCGGTTGGGACTGGCGACCGAGCCGGTATCCAGGTGGTCGCGACCAATCACAATGGGCGCTTTCAGCTCGCCCTTGCGCACCATCTCGTTGAAAGCCAAACCGGCAAGGTGGCGCTCGCCCAGGCCCAGCCAGCAAATACGGGCAGGTAGCCCCTGGAAAGCAATGCGTTCCTGGGCCATATCCAGCCAGCGATGCACGTGCTGATTGTCCGGAAACAGTTCTTTAATTCTTTGATCGGTTTTGTAAATGTCTTCCGGGTCACCGGATAAGGCCACCCAACGGAACGGGCCTTTACCTTCACAAAACAAGGGGCGGATATAGGCAGGGACAAAGCCCGGAAAGTCGAACGCGTTTGCTACGCCTTCATCCAAGGCAACTTGACGAATGTTATTGCCGTAATCCACGACGTGAACGCCCATTTTCTGGAAATCCAGCATGGCTTGTACATGCACCGCACACGACTTGGCAGCGGCTTGCTGAATAGGAGCATGTTGGGCAGGATCTTTCTGGGCCGCCTGCCATTGCTCCACTGTCCATCCTGAAGGCAAATAGCCATTCAGCAAATCGTGGGCCGAGGTCTGATCTGTCACCAGATCAGGTTTCAGACCACCGTCCTGCGCGCGTCGCACCAGTTCGGGCAAGACATCAGCAGCATTACCCAGCAAGCCAATCGACACGGCTTCTTTGGCAGCGGTATGCTGAGCAATCAGCTCCAGCGCATGGTCCAGATCACGCGCCTGTTTATCCAGATAGCGGGTCTGCAAACGAAAGTCGATACTGCTTTGCTTACACTCAATAGTCAGCGACACGGCACCGGCAAAGGTCGCCGCCAAAGGCTGTGCGCCACCCATACCACCCAAACCGGCAGTCAGAACCCAGCGCCCGGCCAGTGAACCACCAAAATGCTGACGGCCTGCTTCCGCAAAGGTTTCGTACGTACCTTGCACAATGCCCTGGCTGCCAATGTAGATCCAGCTGCCCGCCGTCATCTGCCCGTACATGAACAAACCGGCCTGATCCAGTTCGTGGAACTTCTCCCAATTAGCCCATTTAGGTACCAGATTGGAGTTGGCCAGCAGGACACGTGGCGCATCGCTATGAGTGCGAAAGACCCCCACCGGCTTGCCGGATTGAATCAATAAAGTCTGGTCGTCGTCCAATTCCCGCAGGCTGGCCAAAATCTGGTCGTAGCACTCCCAATTGCGGGCCGCACGGCCGATGCCGCCGTACACCACCAAATGCTGGGGGTTTTCTGCCACAGCCGGGTCCAGATTGTTCTGAATCATGCGGTAGGCCGCTTCAGCTACCCAGTTCTTGCAACTGAGCTGCGTGCCCGTGGGAGCATGGATCTGCCGACTGGCATCAAAACGGGGGTCTTGGCTGGCCGCCAAAGCGTGATGATCAGGCATGGTGATGTCCTCCATCTGAGGTGTCTTCTGGATACGCGCTGGTTCTATCTGACTGGCTGCTTCCACACCGCTAAGGCAGATCAAAGCGCCGACAAAACAACGGTTTTCTTGTAAGCTCCTGCCAATGTATAGTCATTTCTTTTAATTGTCTATACATATACAGAAAAGCCCTGTGTAGCAGGATTGTCACCCCGACCTGCTATCCAAACACGAGACAATACAAGGCTCTTTTTCGTGTGAATAAGCCCTACAGGAAAACGCAAGAATGGATGCCCCCCTGACGAATCGTTCGTCCGCCGAATCGGCTCTGCCCGCCTATCTGCAAATCAAGAATTTTGTATTGGAAAAAATCCAGTCCGGGCAATGGCGTGAAGGCGATCTGATTCCCACCGAATTAGCCTTATGCGAGCAATTTGGCGTATCGCGCATGACAGTCAATCGCGCCCTGCGCGAACTGACAAATGACGACCTGCTCATCCGCATCAAAGGCTCGGGCACGTATGTGGCACAGCCCAAATTCCAGTCCGCCTTGATCGAGATACGCAGCATTGCGCAGGACATACGGGAACGGGGCCATCAACACAGCTGTCAGGTGTTGAGCATTGAGCGTCTGCAAGCCAGTCCTACCCAAGCACGTTTGTATGGCATTGCACCGGGCGCCGCCTTGTTTCATTCCATTATTGTTCATGCTGAAAACGGCCTGCCTATCCAATACGAAGATCGCCTGGTAGATGCGCAGATGGCCCCGGATTACATGGAGCAGGACTGGAGCCAGATCACGCCGAATGAATATCTGGTGCGGGTGGCACCCTTGCCCACCGGCTTTTACAGCATCGAGGTGCTGGTGCCTCCCACCGCTATTGCTCAAGCCCTGCAGATGAAAGAGCAGCAGCCCTGTTTGGTGATGGACCGCCGCACTTTTTCCAGCGAGCAATTCACCACCCATGCCCGCTTATGGCATCCGGGGGATCGCTACAAATTCACAGGGCGAATGTAAGCAGAAAAGGCGCTACGTTTGAGTGTAAAAGGCAAAAGCCCAAGCTCTTGTCGTGGTGGGGCCTTGGCGACTGCACCTTCAGGCCAGATCCTTGTTTGACTCACTACGCTTGGTTTTTTGGTTCCTCAGACTTGCATTTACTGCCGACAACCTCCCCCATGCCGAACCCACTGCTCCCTTACCTGCAACACTGGAATCTGCTGGCCGATGGCCCCTCCATTGAAACCAGCAATGCGATCTTGCTGCCGGTACGATGGCACGGGCAAGCGGCCATGCTGAAAGTCTCCACCTCGTCGGAAGAAATCCAGGGCTACGATCTGCTGGAATGGTGGCAAGGCCAGGGTGCGGCCAAAGTTCTGGCCCGTTCAGAAAACGCCTTATTGATGGAGCGCGCTACAGAGACGCAGAGTCTGGTGACGCTGAGCCACTCCGGCCAGGATGAACAAGCCAGCCGCATTATTTGCGATGTCGTGGCCCAGTTGCATCAGAGCTCTCACCCCAAAAAAGGTACTCAGGCAACCCGTGCCACTCCCAATACCCTCACGCCACTACACGACTGGTTTCAGTCTTTGGAGCAGGTCGATACCAGCCTGCACCCTATTGTCTTGCTTGCTCGCCAAACCATGCGGGAATTGCTCACCCAGCCACGCGAGCTTGTTTGTCTGCATGGCGATATTCATCATCACAATATTCTGAATTTTGGGCCTCGCGGCTGGCTGGCTATCGACCCCAAAGGCTTGATCGGAGAGCGTGCTTTCGACTACGCCAATCTCTTTTGCAACCCGGACGCGGAAAGCGCAATCAATGCGGATCGGTTTCTAACGCGTGTCGACACCGTATCTAAGCACGCCAAGCTGGACAGACGCAGGCTGTTGCAATGGATTCTGGCCTGGTGCGGGCTGTCAGCCATCTGGCATTTTGAAGACGAATCCGATCCCGATATTGCCCTGCAGATTGCCGCCATGGCAGCACACGCCTTGCAATCAACCGTCCTTTAGTCCTGCCCGCTTTCTAGCTGTTCATGCTGGCGATAGCGGGTTAGAGACAGCCCTGTCTGACGCTTGAAGTAACGGCACAGATACGAGGGGTCCTCAAAACTAAGCTTATCGGCAATCTGCCCAATCGCCAGCTGACTGTAGGAAAGCAGCGCCTTGATCTCCAGGATCACCTGTCTGTCGATCAAGGTCTTGGGGCTGTCGTTGAAAAACTCTTTAGTCAGCTGTGACAGGTAAAACGGGGTGATGTTGAGCGCATCGGCATAGAACTTCACATCGCGGTGCTGTCTGCACTGCTGACCAATCATCTCCCAGAAGCGCCAGTTGATCATTTCCTTGCGGCTGAACGGCTGACTGCCCTGGTATTCGGGCGGAATCTGCTCGGCAATGCGTAAAAAGAAGGTCTGCAAGTGATTACGCAGCATGATGTGCTGATACAGCGTGCGGGTCTGCACAATCGCGCGCAATTGCACTAACCAAGCCGCCAACAACACCTGGTCTTTTTTGGGAGGTACGCACAAGGGATGGTCGTGCAAAAAGACAAACAAGGGATTGGGCAGTTGATAAGCCACCTCGGCCGCCAAATCCTTGGGCATCAAGAGAAAAAACACCTTAAACCCGCGCGAGCGTCGTTTCAGCAAGGCAATCGTGTCTTCGGCCAGCACCAGTACATCATGACGCTGTACAGCCTGCTCTTTGAAGTTCAGGCTAAGCAGTGCGCTGCCCGACACACAAATCATCAAGCTCATATAGGCGTGACCAAAAGACAAAGGCATCCCCAGGCCCTCGGCCAGCGTGGTTTCGCCAGTCAGTAGGCCTTCTTTGCTGCTGAATAATTGTGGAATGTGGTGCATGGTGCCCGTCTGTTCTTGGCCGCTTATGCAGCAATACGCAGGACTTGCTAAAAGTACCGAAAATGCCAAGGTACTGCTCTGTCCCGTGTATCGGCCAGACTCTATTCTGTTTCCTGCTTAATCATGAGTATAGAAAATGAAACTACAGACAGAAAGACTGATTTTACGCCCCTGGCAGGACACAGACGCTGCAGATTTGTACGAATACGCCAAAGACGAACGCGTCGGCCCCATTGCCGGTTGGCCGGTTCATACCAGTGTTGAGGAAAGTGCCGAGATCATCCACACGGTTTTCAATATGCCCGAAGTGTATGCAGTGGTGCTTAAAGAAAATGGCCGGGCGGTGGGCTGCGTTGGCATCTTGAGGGGTGAAAACAGCAACTTCAAGATCAGCGAGGAAGAAGGCGAAGTTGGGTATTGGATTGGCGTCCCGTACTGGGGGCAGGGTTTGATCCCCGAGGCAGTACGCGAAGTGATGCGACACGCTTTTGAAACCATGCAATTAAAGGCCCTGTGGTGCGGCTACTTTGCCAACAATGCCCAATCGCAGATTGCGCAGAGCAAATGTGGCTTTCGCCATCACCACACCGAGGAAAACAAGTACAACCCGTTCCTGCAGGATTACCGGACTGAACACATCAGCCGCATTACAGCCGAGCAATGGCGGGCTCTGCCTAAAAAAAAGGCCTGACCCTTGCCTTATACACACCCACGCCGCCGCTCTGGGTGTTGAACGGCCCCCAAACTTTGGTTTAAGCATTGGGGGCCTTCATGTTCAGGGGGGGTTCTATCTACGCCTATCCGACTTACGCCGTTTGCAGTACGCGCTTGGGCTGTCTTAACAAGAGAAAGAGCACACACGCCGTCAAGACCGCCAGAACAACCAAAGCATGCAAGACCATCAAGAATGAAGCCGCATAACTCTGGGCCAATTGCGCCTCCAAACCCGGCAACTGTTGTGCGGCCAGCTGCAAGTCACCCAAGGCTGCCCGGCTTGCCGCCTCCATAACCGCTTCCTGCGTAAACACAGTGGCATCCACGCCTAAACGCTGCTGAATCAAGGTGGCCAACAAAACACTGATGACCGCAATCGCCACGCCGTCCGCAGAGACTCGCACTGTATTAAAAATACCTGTAGCCATGCCCACTCGGTCCGGACTCACTACGCTAACGGCCATGCCGTCCATCAAGCCCCAGGGCAAACCAATACCGATCCCGATCAGCAACAAGGGCAAATGCAGTGCCTGCCCGCCTCCTGACTCAAAACCCTGGGCCAGATACCACAGGCCCCCTGCTACCAGCAGCAAGCCCACGCTGGATAAAGTCCCTGCCGTCAGCCAGCGCGTCAGCAAGGCGGCCACAAACGGCACAATCAATAAGGGCGCAGCCAACCAAACCATCATCTGCCCAGCCTGCAAAGCACCATAGCCATCAATACCGATAAAACGTCCCGGCAAGATCACAATCAGCGCAATGAACAGAAAGGCCGGGGCTGCGGCCAAAGCCTGCACGCCTACGAAACTGGGGTCACGGAAGAAACTTAAATCGATCATGGGCTGGGCGACACGCCGCTCTATGCAGATAAAGCCAAGCAAAGCCACGACAGAAGCCAGCAAAGCAGACAGCACCAGCGTATCGGACCAACCTCGCTCCGGGATCAGCAACATGCCATAGGTAAACAGGCCCAAGGCCAGCGTAAAGCTGATGGCACCCGGCCAATCCAAAGAGCCCTGCGAACCGCCCTGACTAGGCGGGGTGCTGATAAAGACCAGTAGCAAACCCACGATTCCAATAGCCCCTGTCGCGTAGAACACCCCTTGCCATTGGATTGCTTCCACAATCCAGCCAAAGAACCAGGGACCGAAGGACAGCCCCAGGCCAAAAGACGTACCTAACAAGCTAAACGCCCGCGCACGGGCACGCCCTTCAAACAAGGGGGCCAGGGAAGACATAGCGGCTGCAAAGGCCGCTGCCCCACCCAAACCTTGCAGCATGCGCAAGATATCAATCCAGAAAACGGAAGGCATCAAAGGGATGGCTACCGTGAAGACGCAGAACCAGGCCAGACCCATCAGCCAGATACGCCGTTGCCCGTAGATATCAGTCAGGCTGCCCGACACCATCATGGCACCGCCATAACTCAAAATATAGGCATTCATGATCCAGCTCAGTTGCGCAGCGCTGCCACCTAGCTCCACGCTGATGGCAGACAACACAACCGCAGGCCCGGTAAAGCAAAGGGGGATCAATAAAGCCGTTAAACAGGCTGACAGTAACTGCAGCCGGCGCATGGCCGGCGAGGATGAAATGGAAAGCATGGTTCTCGTTTGCTGCAAAAGCGTTAGTGCCCGACAAGAATGAGCAGGCATGCCCATTCGGGGGATTTTCAACAGCTTAAGCGCCACCGCCATAAAGAAAAATACACTACAGTTATTAATACTTAGGAAATAAATTCTTAAATAGGTCGGCACCATGATGGAAAATCTAAGAAATATCGGTTTGTTCGTACGAGTGGCCGAGCGCCTGAGTTTCTCGGCCGTGGCACGCGAATCCGGCATCTCGCCCTCTACGGTCGGTAAGTCCATCGCCCGCCTGGAAGAACGCCTGAAAGTGCGCTTGTTTCACCGCAGCACCCGCACCCTGGCCCTGACGGCCGATGGCAAAAACTTTCTGGAACGCTGCCGCCGTATCCTCTGTGAAATCGAAGCCGCGGAACTGGAAATGTCCCAGGCCAGCGAGATGCCACGCGGCACCTTACGCATCAGCCTGCCGCGCTATAGCGGCCTGTTTCAGCAAGCCATTACCCAATTCATGCAGCGTTACCCCGCGGTAGAACTGGATCTGGATTTTTCTGATCGTTTGGTCGATGTTATTGGCGAAGGCTTTGATGTCGCCATACGCGCCAGCATCCTGAATGACTCTGGCCTGATGCGTCGCCGTCTAGGCACTTTTAGCCGTGTCCTGGCCGCCTCCCCCGACTACCTGCAAGCACATGGCCGCCCCCAACACGCCCAAGACCTGCAGAACCATGCCTGCCTGCATTATCGCTTCCCCAATACCGGGCGGCTGGAGCAATGGCCCCTGTCCAACCCTCAGGACCTGCCGGATCTACCCCGCACCCTGGTCTGCAATAGTGTGGAAATGCGGGTGCACCTGGCCTTACAGGGTCAGGGCATTGCCTGCCTGCCGGATTTCACGGTGGAGGAGCATTTAAGCAGCGGACGCCTACAAACCATTCTGGATGACGACACCCATAATGTCGTGCCACTTTGGATTATCTGGCCCGCCAGCCGCAACCTGTCGCCCAAGCTGCGCGCCTTTATCGACTGCATGAGCAACACGGTGTTGAAGCCCTGAGTGAGCAGGCCCTGTTGCCTCAAGAAGCCCGGTCTGAGTGGTGGAGCCAAACGCCGCATCGGCAGGCAGTCACTGTGCAGTGCTTGCCCGATACAACAATCAAACAGGCAGACGGCGTCCCAGCAACTGGCCGGGCCAGTCCTCTACCTGGAAGGTGGCAAGGCGTTCATAGCCACACGATTCATAAAAACGCACCAAGGCGCCGGTACCACCGCCGTAGCAATCCACACGCAGCTGCTGCACACCGGCACGACGAGCCTGATCATCCGCAAAACCCAGCAAGTCACGTCCCAAGCCCCGTACCTGCCGATCGCGAGAACTGATCAAGACACGGACGTAGACCTCTGGCTCACTGGCAGGCGACACATAGGGCAGGGCCTCACCCAGAATCAAGGCACCCTGAACATGGCCTGTTTGGTCTTCTGCCACCCAGGCACCGGGCAAGGCACAAGCTTCACGAATTCGTGCCGCCTGATGCGACTGAGCCGACCAGGGTTCTGTACCCCACTGTCCCTGATTCCCCGTTTCCACAAACCAGGCAATGACTTCGTCAAACAGTGCGAGCACGGCGGGCACGTCTTGCTCAATCGCGCGACGTATTAGCCATTGCTCCATATAGACCCCGATTTTGTTCATCGCTTTACTCCTGACTTCATTAACCACTCCCGGCAGTAAAACACAGCAGACGGGATAGTCCCGGTGGAGTTAAGACGACTCATGACAGATGTTCCAGCAAATTTCCATTGCCCCACGCAATTTGCTTAATCAGCCAAGCGGCAAGATACATGCCCAGACCGAAAATCGCGTGCGTCAGCACACTGCGCCAACGGTTAGCACAAGGCGTGGGAGTGCGCGACGCAGCCACACCGGCACCCAGAGCAGGCTGCAATACAAAAAAGGGCATCCCCACCGTGGCGGTGCCCACGATGACTGCAGGCAGCCAGCGAGGGTCTTGCAACCACGCCGTGCCGTAGACCGCGACCAGAAGAAAAGTGAAGGCAATACCCACGGCGTAGTGGATTGCCCAACCCAAAGGGGATTCCCCTGCAATCGGTGCAGCCTTGCCAATATTGCTATGTGCAATCTGGCCACGCAGCAAATGCCCGGCCCAGCGCCCCACCATGGCGTAATTCAAGGTAGGCACGCCCATCGCCTTTTGAATCAGGCCCCAGATATCCATAACAATGGTTGCCCCGACCCCGACCAGAATCACGTGTAGCCACTCATTCATCGATAGCATTGTGCCTCCTTCCCGTTGATAAGCACCTCGTTTTCAGCCATCATAGAAGTTGAAGTCAACTTCAAGTCAAGAGGTGCAAAATGGATATTTCAGAAGTCGCCAAACAGACTGGTGCCCTCCTCCACCGTGCGTTATTACGACAACCAAGGCTTGATTAGCGCCGTCAGCGCGCCGGGCGAGCGGCGACGTTTCACCCCACAGGTACTAGATCAATTGGCCTTGATTGCCTTGGGACAGGCAGGCGGACTATCGCTGGAAGAAATACGGGCGATGCTGCCCCCCGACGGTGCTCCGCAAGTGGACCGGCAATTGCTGCTGTCCAAGGCCGATCAACTTGACGCCACCATCAAGCGCCTGCGCGCCATGAGCGACGGCCTACGCCACGCGGCCCACTGCCCGGCCACCAACCATACGCAGTGCCCGCAATTCCAGCGTTTGCTAAAGGCGGCTGCCAACCGCGTCAAAAAGAACAAAACAAGTGGTTCCAGCGAGACGATGGCTCGCATCGCCAAAGCGATGTAAATGCCAAAAACCAACACTAGCTCCAAACTGGCTACGTAGAGGCTGCAGAAAACCTCGCCCTATAATGGGCCTCTGTCGCGCTGTGGCCTTACTATCCCCCCAAGGCTACGCAGCCTGTGCCAAACAGGCATTGGTCATGACACACCCAATATTTACAGTATTTATGTGAGGAGCCGTCTCCATGACGAGCACTGAATCAGCAACTGAGTAAGCCGCAACAAGCTTTTGTCTTGTTGCGGCGTTCTGTACGTCCAATCCCGCTGATTGCTAACAAACAGACGCCGCCCGATCTCTTTTTTCGAGTGGTAATTTTGTTATGTCTTCCTCACGCTCTTCCTGGGCTTATACGCTGCCGGCCACCTTGCTGCTGATGGCACCGTTCGACATCCTCGCCTCTTTGGGGATGGATATTTACCTGCCTGTAGTACCGGCCATGCCGGGCTTGTTGGGCACCACGCCTGCCATCATCCAGCTCACTCTCAGCCTGTACCTGCTGGTATTGGGTGCTGGGCAACTGATCTTTGGCCCCCTGTCTGATCGCATTGGCAGACGACCTGTTTTGCTTGGGGGTGCCGCCCTATTTGTACTGGCCTCCACAGCAGCCGCCTTGTCCGGCTCCGCTTGGGCTTTCGTGGGGTTCCGCCTGCTGCAGGCACTGGGTGCTTCGGCCACCATCGTGGCCTTGTTTGCCACGGTGCGCGATGTCTATGCCGATCGCCCCGAAGGTGTGGTGATCTACAGCCTCTTCAGCTCCATCCTGGCCTTTGTCCCCGCTCTGGGGCCCATTATGGGTGCATTGATTGCCCAGCTAGCTGGATGGAAAGCCATCTTCCTGACGCTGGCAGGCTTAGGTTTTCTGGCCTGGGTTCATGCACTGTTCAAATGGCACGAAACCCTGCCTGTCAAAACAACTCACACACCGCGACCAGCCCTGGCGGTATTCAAAAGCCGGGCATTCTGGGTCTATACCTTGGGGTTTTCCACCGGGATGGGGACATTTTTTGTCTACTTTTCTACCGCACCACGGATCTTGATCGGACAAGCAGGCTATTCAGAGATGAACTTCAGCCTGGCCTTTGCCAGCGTCGCTTTGGTGATGATTGCAACCACACGCCTGTCCAAAACCTTTGTGGCACGCTGGGGGATTGCCGGGAGCCTGGCGCGTGGCATGGGCTTGATCGTCCTTGCCGCCCTTTTGCTGGCAGGGGGACAACTCCTGTTTAAACCCTCCTTTACCAGCTTTATCCTGCCCATGTGGCTGGCCGCCGTCGGCATTGTGATGACCGTGTCCGTCACTGCCAACGGAGCATTGGCCGAGTTCAACGAGGTTGCTGGTTCAGCGGTTGCTATCTACTTCTGCGTGGAAAGCCTGATAGTTAGCCTAGTTGGCACCTTGGCGGTCACCCTGCTTAACGGTGATACCGCTTGGCCTTTGGTAGTTTTTGCTCTGTTTATGAGCAGTGTGGTCTTGATAAGTTTGGGGCGGCTGAAAGCCACGAAGTGATATTCGCTGGCCTTTGAACCGCATGTACAAAACGAGCAAATTGGCGTGCGCCCCAAGGTAGAAAGACTGCAAATGTCCGTAATATCAGTCCTAAGCCATCATAAGGATTGGTATTACGGACATTAAATCAGTGAGCAGCGTAGTCCTTTCTGATGAGAAGAGCCTCGAAGGGTTTCTGCACCAAACCCTCTCCCCCTCTATAAAACGGACCAGACACCTTCAGCTTTATGCATCCCCAAAGTCATTCAAACTCAAGTCATACGTTACCCACGCTGTTGCCTGAGTCAGACCGTCGTAAAGACACCGCGCCTGGGCGTTATCTTGTGCCGTAATCCAGCGCAGAAAAGGCCAGCCCTGTTCTTGGCCTGCCTGCGCCACAGCGTCAATCAAACGACGGCCCAGCCCACCACCACGCTGTTCAGGCAGCACAAACAGATCATCCAGAAAACCAGCATCCTTCCCTAACAAAGGCTCTGGAAACGGACGATAGTGCGCCAGGGCCAGCAGCTTACCGTTCACCGCCGCTACGACCTTGCCTTGTAAAGGATGCTGCGCATCCATCAACCAAGACCAGGTGCGGCCCAAGATATTTTCATTCATGGGCTCCCTATAAAATTCGGCATAGTGCCGATACAACGACTCCCATTCTTGCCGATCTTCTGGCATCAAATCCCGGATTTCAGTGCCCTCGACAACGGGCTGTTCTGCACGGCTATTCATGCTTATTTTCCCCATTTACTACCACGCTGTTGCAAGGGCAGGTGCCTCTTGATGCGAGGCAAAATGCGGCAGCACATATTCAGCCAGCTCCTGAACGATCTCTGCTGCAGGCCGCTGCGCGAACTGAATACCTAGTGCCGCATGATTCACCCCGGCTGCCTGCCATTGCTCCAGTAAGGTGATCAGACCCTTGCGTCCGGTACGCAGTGTAAAACCACCTTGCAAGGGTGTGCGCGGATAATCAGGATCGTCCACCAAATCCAACCACTCATTAGTCATGTGTGGGCGGAATCCCCCGTCTGGAATCCGGGCGCGCCACGCCTGGATTTTAGCGGCCAGCCTTTGCGGACCCAGCAAGTTATGCGTGGCGTCGGGGTAGGTCAGCCAGCCATCAGCCTGTTCTGCAATCCATTCGGGCGACTGCCCCGAGGAGCTGGTAACAATCAAGGGGATAGAGCCGTGGACTGGCTTGGGTAAAAGCTCGGCCGTATCAAACCGCCCTAAAGGGGAGTCGATAGCCAGTCTGCCGGACTGCATCAGTTGCCGAAAATACGTAACAGCCTGCGCAAAGCGCTCACCCCGCTGGGCATGCTCCAGGCCATAGGCGGGAAACTCAACTGGCCTGTCACCGGACGCAATGCCCAATACCAAACGGCCTCCTGATAGCTGATCAATGGTGAAGGCCGATTTGGCCAGATCAATAGGATGACGCAAAGAAAAAATCGTGCTGCCTGTGGCCAACGCCACGCGCTTGGTGCGAGCCGCCAAAAAAGCCAAATAGGTGAAGGGATCAAATATCTGCCCCGCATCACCAAAACCTGGATCGTACAAAGGTACATCGCGTACCCAGACTGCCGCAAAATCCTGGCGGTCTATGGCCTCTACCAGCTCAGCCTGGCCGGCCAACACGCTCATATCGCCCTGATAAAAACGCAGAGGTGAAAAGATGCCCAGAGTCAGGCGATCAGGTGCAAACATGCGTCGATAGCCAGGATGCGCCTTAAAAGCGGGGAAGGAAGCGCCTTGGGTTACGGGTGTTTCAAAAGTCATGATGATGTCCCCTTATGCGCCCGTAGCCGGTTCAGGCAAAGTGATGCCTTTACGTACAGCGGGACGCTGTGCCACGCGCTCATGCCAATCGCTCATGTGTCGATACTGGCTGAAATCAAAGTCGATAATCCGGGCGATATGCGTCCAGCCAAAGTGAGCAATATCAGCAATGGAGTAGTCCTGCCCAGCCAGATAAGGATGGTCTGCCAATCGCGTATCCAGCACGGTAAAAACATCATCCACCAGACGGCGGTAACGTTCGATGGCCGTTGGGATCTTGTCTTGGGAAAACAGCTCAAAATGCACACGCTGTCCCATGATTGGGCCCACGCTGGACGAGTGAAACTGCAGCCATTTAATGGTTTCCCAGCGCTGAATAGGCTCTTTTGAGAGCAATTCCCCTGTTTTCTCTGCCAGATACAACAAAATAGCCGCTGACTCGAACAGGACAATGCCAGTTTCATCGTCCTTGATCACAGGGATGCGGCCATGAGGATTCAAGGCCAGAAAATCCGGCTGCTTATGCTCCTTAGCCTCGATGCGCACATGGTGCAGGCGGTACGGCAAGCCCAGTTCCTCCAAGGCGATGGTCGCCTTAAAACCGTTAGGCGAACTATCGGTGTACAGATCAATCATGGTGTGGCTCCCAAACTCAAGGTGCGCCCTTCTTTTGCTTATAGATGAGCTAAACTTCAAAAATACTCAGAAACCTATTTTCCATTCTGTACCCTGCAAAGAAAAACGATTAAATCTATTTTATAGATTTAGAAAAACTAAACCATGAATCCTATCTTTCCCTTGCTTGCCCTACGCGCTTTTACCGAGGTCGGACGTCACGGCAGCATCAAGCTCGCCGCCCAGGCATTGGGCGTGACCTCGGGCGCGGTTAG
>JBQEAN010000045.1:0-3188 GCA_052109075.1 Alcaligenes sp.
CTGCTCCAGGATTTCCTGTAATCGGCTCAGTAATTTGTCGCTGGCATTATTCATGTGCCGCTCGCAGATAGCGATCGCGCCTGCCTCGTCGCCGGAGGCGATGGCAGCAGCCAGTTCTTCGTGCTCGTCCCAGATGGACATACGCTGTTCGGCCGATTGCAGTACTGCGCCCATCACGCGCCGCAGGTGAACCCAGTGCACCTGGGCGCTTTCGGCAATCATGGGATTGCCGGAGGCTTCGTAAATTGCTTTGTGAAAGGCTTCATCGGCCTCGATCATGGCGCGTACATCATGTCCGCGTGCCACTTTACGGCCCAGGCGGATCAGGTCGGGGTCCAGAGTGGCACTTTGTTGGGCCGCCAGCTTGGTTGCCAAGGCCTCCAAGGCACCGCGTACTTGGTAAAGATGACCGATATGTTCCAGATCCAAAGGGGCCACCATAACGCCCCGCCCTTCGGCATCTTGCAGCAAACCATCTTTCTTTAGCAGTTGAATGGCTTGTAGTACGGGCGAGCGTGACACTTTGAGCTGTTCAGCGATGTCTTCCTGCGTAATCCGTGAACCGGGGGCCAGGGAACCGTCGCTGATGGCATCGAGCAGGATGCGATAGACCTCGTCAACATAGTGGGGACGGGCCTGCAACTTACCGGAAAGCTTGGCATGCATGAGGTCTGGAACTCCGATACAAACTAAAAACAGGTTGGTGCCGCGGCATCGCCGCGGCGATGGGTTTTACATCAAGGGCTGGATCGCATGGATTGTAATAACACAGCCATGGGGTCGTGGTTTGAGTTCGCTTGTGCCTCAAAGGGATTGCTTAGCGGGTCGTTTGCCCGCGTTGCATCCAGGGAATCCAAGTCAGGCACTGGACGATTCAGCTGGAGCAGGATTTCTTCTTCGCTCAGGCTGACGGTCTTGTGCAACCCCCCTGTGACCAGTTGCGGATAAGCAATGACAATACCGACCACCAGCAATTGTAGTACGACGAAGTAGGCCGAGCCCTTCCAGATCTGCTGGGTACGAACCCTTGGAATAGTTTGCTGGCTAACTGGATCAATATAGTCAGATCGGGGTGCCACGCTGCGTAAGTACAGCAAGGCAAAACCGAACGGTGGTGTCAAAAATGAGGTCTGTAGAACCAAGGCAATCACAATGCCGAACCAGATCAGGTCTATGCCCAGGCTGTTGGCAACGGGGGTTAGCAAGGGCACCACAATGAAGGCGATCTCGAAAAAGTCCAGAAACATGCCCAGTACAAAAATGATGGCACTGACCGCGATGACAAAACCCAGTTCGCCGCCGGGAATGGCGTCAAACAGGTGCTCTACCCACAAGTGGCCGTCCGCTGCACTGAAGGTAAAGCTAAAGACGGTGGAGCCGATCAGGATGAACATCACGAAGATGGCCAGCTTGGCGGTGTTCTCAAGAGCTTGATTGAGCAAAGACCAAGTCAGACGCTTGCGCACCAGGGCCAACACCAGCGCACCAATGGCACCCATCGCCCCGCCCTCTGTTGGGGTGGCAATGCCTAGAAAGATAGTGCCCAAGACCAGGAAAATCAAAATAACAGGCGGTATCAGGGCAAAAACAAAGCGCTCGGCCAGATGGGATAGCAAGCCCCAGCCCGTGACGCGGTTGACCGAGGCAAACAGCAGAGCACTCAGAGAGGCCACGATAAGGGCGGTAATGGCGATTTGATCGCTGGGTGCGTGTGTCGGCTTTGAGAAAACCTGTGCCATGACTTCGTTATGCAGGCCAGCCCAGGTAAAGCCGATGAAGGTACAGACTAGTACCAGCATACCCAATGAACGGCGTCCGCTGGCTCCGGTGACGGTTGCTTGACTGCGTGCTTGTTCGGGCAGGGCGGGCATCCACGTTGGCCGTAAAAAGGCCATGACGATGATGAAGGTGATGTAGATCACAAGCAGCAGCAAGCCAGGCCCCAATGCAGCCGCGTACATATCGCCGACTGAGCGCCCTAATTGGTCGGCCATCACAATGAGCACCAGTGAGGGAGGCAAAGCCTGAACTAATGCGCCCGATGCCGTGATGACACCGCTGGCGATTTCCCGCTTGTAGCCATAGCGCAACATGACAGGTAAAGAGATCAGGCCCATGGAAATCACGACTGCAGAGGTCACCCCTGTAGAGGCGGCTAACAAGGCGCCCACTAGTACGACTGAAACGGCCAGGCCACCACGGACAGCACCAAATAACTGGCCCATGGTTTCAAGTAGATCCTCGGCCATGCCTGAGCGCTCAAGAATGATGCCCATCAGGGTGAAAAAGGGGATGGCCAGCATGGTTTCGTTTTGCATGATGCCAAAGATACGTAGCGGCAAAACCTGGAACAGATTGGTGGGAAACAGCTCCAAGGCGATCCCCAATACGCCGAACACCAAACCGGTGGCAGCCAGACCGAAGGCGACGGGAAAGCCGGTCAGCAAGAGCACAATCAGGCTCAGGAACATGATGGGGACGAAGTAGTCCGTAATAAAAGTGGCGATCATCGCGACACCCCGCTGGTGGTGGTGGCGGAGAGGGCCTCAGTCGGTACTTCAATGGGTGTGTCTTGTGTGCCTTCTTCGGCAATGCAATCTACGCCCTTGCCGACCAGGAACAGAACACGCTTAGCCAGTTCGGCCAGGGCTTGCAGCAGCAGCAAGCTAAAGCCGGCAGGGATCAGCAGATAAGCTGGCCAACGCACTAACCCCCCTGCATTGCCCGACATCTCGCCGGAGTGCCAGGCGGCGGTGAAAAAGCCCCAGCTTAGGTGGATAACGAATAAACAGAAAGGGACCAGTACCAGAAGGATGCCCACGGCATCGACCAGATTGCGGCCGCGCGCGCCCAGTCGGGTGGAAATGAAGTCGATGCGTACGTGGCTATTGCTTAAGAAACAGTAGCCACCACCCAAGAGGAAAACGGCGGCGTACAGATACCATTGGGCTTCCAGCATGCCGTTGGAACTCAGGTCAAAGGCCTTGCGGGTGATGGCATTGCTGGCGCTTAACAGGGTGGTGGCCAGCAATAGCCATTTGATGATGAAACCGATACCTCGGTTCAGGTGGTCTATGCCCCCCACCATGGTTTTTAATGCTGTCATTTTGTCTCCGCGAATATTGTTGTGATCCTTGTCGTGCTGCAAGGGAGTCATGCGTGAATGGCGGCGCATGGGCCGCTGACAG
>JBQEAN010000045.1:3288-27871 GCA_052109075.1 Alcaligenes sp.
GGGACCAGGACCGGCAGGCTGGCTTAGAGGTCCAGGACCAGGACGCCCGAGCGGGCTCGGGACACGCAGGCCGTCAGGCAATGGGCCTGCTCGTCGGGACTAAGAATGTAGTCCTGATGATCCACCTCTCCTTGCAGATAATTGACGCGGCACGTGCCGCACAGCCCTGAGACGCAGGAGGTGGCAATGGGCACGCCAGCCTGGTTCAAGGCATCGCTTAAGGTCTGCTCAGGGGCCACATCAATACGTTGGCCGGTACTGGCGATCTGAGCGATAAAGGCCCCCGCAGGCAAGCTGTGGGTATCGGCAACCGGTTCGGGCGCTTTGAAGTGTTCGCAATGCACCGAGCCGGTGGGCCAGTGTGCGCTGGCTTGGGCACAGGCCTGCATGAAACCGGCAGGGCCGCAGTAATACACATGGGTGCCCTCGGGAGCCTGGGCCAGCAAGTCTTGCAGGTTCAGGCCCTGTTCGGGGTTGCCATTGTCCAGGTGTAGATGCAGCTGGCCCCGTGATTGCCAGGCGGCCATATCGGTACCAAATGCGGCAGTGTCTGTATTTCGGGTGCAGTAGTGCAGTTCAAAAGGTTGACCCTGGGATTCCAGAAAGTGGGCCATGGCCTTGATGGGGGTGATGCCAATTCCCCCAGCCAGCAAGATGGAGCGCCGGGCTTTGGGGTCCAGCTGGAAATGGTTGCGTGGGGTGCTGATGGTAATGACTTGCTGTACGTGAAGCGCATCGTGCAAGGTACGCGAGCCGCCCCGCCCATTGGCATCGCGCAGGACGGCGATAACGTAGCGGTGACGCTCATGCGGCGGGTTGCACAGTGAGTATTGGCGTATCAGCCCAGGCTGGATGTGTACGTCTATGTGGGCTCCCGCCTCAAAGGCGGGGAGCTCGCCACCGTGTGGGCAGCTCAGTTCATAGGAATTGATGCCTTGTGCTTCGTAGCGAATCTGCCTGATTCGCAGGGATAGCAGTCCGTCCTGAGTGGTGACCGCCTGGACGGGGGTAGCGGGTTCTGCAATAGCGTTCATGGCGCTCTCCGTGAGGGCACCCGTCCGCAAGCAGACGGGTGCGGCTGGCGATCAGGATTCGGCAGCGACGCTGTTTAGCGACTGTTGCAGTTCTTGCATGCTTTGTTTGACGAAAGCTTCGCGCTCAGTCCCTTTCAGGCCATCGGCGGAAGTCAGAATGCGTACGATTTCGCGTGTGGCATGGCGGCGGCGTGCCACTTCCTGAGCCAAATCCTCGGATTCGGGGATTTCCAGCACATTGCCGGAGCAATAACTATTTGGTGCGCCCCCGCAGTCCCGCAGCCATTGGGCGAAGCCTTCAGGCGTGGCGGCCGGGTTGGTACCACGCAAGGCATCGCGCAGCATCTTGCGGAACATGTACAGTCCGGCATCGAACTTGGTCGGATTTTCCAAGGCATGGACGGCTATGGGGCGTTGGCTGATGATGGCTTCGTAGTCGCCGGGCGCTTGCTGGCATTCCTTATAGTTGTGACGGGCGCGGTGATCGTTCGGGATAGGGGGGAAGTCTTCCAGCTTGTAGTCCCCAAAGCGTTCGGGGCGGCGCATGGCAACCTGTCCTTCCAGAAAGTCGATGGTCTCGTAACCCACCATGTCCTTATTGCCCACGCCACGGGTATCAATGCCTGGGCCCATGACACGCCAGCCAATCATCTTGCTGTTCAGGTCGTCGACCGGAACGGTCCAGCGCACGATATGAAAGCGGCTGAAGAATTTCTGTTGTGAGCCATCTTCAGAGGTGTAGGCGTGCAAGCTCAGGTTCGGCAGAATCTGGTGCTGGACCCGGATGAACAGATTGTCTTTACTGGAGCGGCGGGCACCCGCGCAGGCCAAACTGCGACCGTTGTGCACCGGGATGAACTGCATGTCCGGGGCCACTTCCATGGAGGCAGCACCTACTTCGTCAAATGTCGTCCCTTGGTAATTGCCGCCCACCACGTTTTTGGCCGCATGCAGTGCCGTAGGGTGAAAGTTGTCGGCCGAGTTATCTTGGACTTGCAGCCAGTTGCAGTGCTGGAAGTTGCTGAAGGCCACCAGCTCGTCACCGGGTAGAACGGTGAAGTTTTCCTCCCACTCGGGGAAAGGAGGCTCGGCATCGGGGGGGCCCATATAGGCGAAGATCAGGCCGTGGCGCTCGAAGGCTTTGTAAGCGCCCTGGCGAATGGAGCACGCGTATTTTTCGCCTTCAGCCTCTTCACCTTTGGGGTACGGGACGTGCAGACAGGTCCCGTCCACATCGAACACCATGCCGTGATAGCAGCACATAATGCCTTTCTCTTGAATGGCACCGTACTCCAACGAGGCGCCGCGGTGCGCACAATGCGCGTGCAGCAGGCCGATCTGGCCGCTTTTGTCGCGAAAGGCCACCAGCTCTTCACCCAAGATTTTTAGAAAGCGGGGGGTATCGGTTAATTCGGCAGCCATGCAGACGGGGTGCCAGAAGCGACGCATGTATTCACCCATCGGTGTGCCTGCCCCTACTTCGGTCAGCTCAGGGTCGTGGTCAGGAATGCGGTTGGTGTAGTAGCCGCCAAAGGGAATCAGTTTTTTCTCAATCATGTCGTCCTCGTGTGCAAATCAATGATGAAGGGGGTCAGGCAACGTTGCGATCAACCAGGGCTTGGGCGTTGATCCAGGGCATCATGGCGCGCAGTTGCTCGCCAACAATTTCAAGACGGTGACGCTGGTTCAGGCGGCGATGGGCATTCAGGCTGGGTTGCCCTGCCCGGCTTTCCAGAATGAAGTTCTTGGCATAGGTGCCATCCTGAATATCTTGCAGCAGTACTTTCATGGCCTGGCGGGTGGCATCGGTCACGATGCGCGGGCCAGCCTGGTATTCGCCAAACTCGGCATTGTTGGAAATGCTGTAGTTCAGGTTGGCGATGCCGCCTTCATAGAGCAAATCCACGATCAGCTTGAGTTCGTGCAGGCATTCAAAGTAGGCCATCTCTTCGGCGTAGCCTGCCTCGACCAAGGTCTCAAAGCCGCACTTGACCAGGTCCACCATGCCGCCGCACAGCACAGCTTGCTCGCCAAACAGATCGGTTTCGGTTTCTTCGCGAAAGTCGGTTTCAATGACGCCGGAGCGCCCGCCGCCGTTGGCAATGGCGTAGGACATGGCCAGGTCACGGGCCTGACCGGAGCGGTCGGCATGAATGGCAATCAGGTGCGGCACACCACCGCCTTCCACGTAGGTGGAACGCACGGTATGGCCGGGAGCCTTGGGGGCGACCATGATCACATCCAGGTCGTCGCGGGGCTGAACTTGGCCGTAGTGGATGTTGAAGCCATGGGCAAAACCCAGGGTGGCTCCAGATCGGATATGGGGAGCGACATCCTGCTCGTAAACGCGGGCAATGTCCTCGTCGGGCAGGAGCAACATCACAATGTCGGCTTGCTGGACAGCAGTCGGGATGTCAGCGACGGTCAGACGGGCGGTGGCGGCTTTTTGACGTGATGCGCTGTTGGGGCGCAGGCCCACAACCACTTCCACGCCCGAATCACGCAAATTCAGTGCGTGAGCATGGCCTTGAGAGCCGTAGCCAATGATGGCAACCCGGCGTTGTTGCACCAGGCCCAGGTCGCCGTCCTTGTCATAAAACACCTTCATACTGCCTCCTTTTGTTGAGTTCTGTGTTCTGTATACAGAGTTCAGTATTGTGGGGTGTTATTAGAGGTGTCAAGCAAAAATCCGGAGAGCGGGGGAAATCCCTAGGGCTGGGTGGAGCTGCTTAGCGCAGAGGGGTCAGGCTGGCTTCACGTAATAGCCAGTCGCGTAGGTGTTCGATGCGTTTCAAGGTGTCGCGCTGGTTGCGATAGTAGAAAAAATGCATCTCGCGTTGCAGAGTGCGCTCGTTGGGGGCGGGCAGGATCAGCAGCTCTCGGTTGGCCAGTTCACGTTCCGCAAATCGCACCGTTTCCAAGGTCACACCCAGTTGGTCGACCGCTGCCGCCACGGCCATCGCGCCTCGGTCAAAAGACAGACGTGGCCCAGGAGGCGGTGCCATGCCATTGCTGCCAAACCAATCGGCCCAACTGACGGGGCTGATGGTGGAGTCGATCAGTGGCAGATGCAGATACCAGGGCTGGTGCAGGGCCAGCGTGGCATAGAGTTTGGCCGAGCATAAGGGCAGCAGAGGTTCCGGATGCAGGGACTCCACGACTAGCCGAGGGTCATGACGCGGGGCATGGGCGTAGCTGATGACGCAGTCTATGTCGGTGGCTTGATGCAAGTCAGGTGGGGTGGCGTCGGTGCGCAAATGAATGGCAAGACCCGGATGCTCGCGCATGAAGGCGTGCAAGCGGGGGCCCAGCCACTTTACGGCCAAGCTGGGTGCGCAATGCACCGTGAGTGCCGGGGTGGCACTGGCCTGGCCTTGGATCTCTTCACACAGTCGGGCTAACTGGTCCAGCAGCGGTGTCAGTTCACGATAGAACTCCTGTCCATGGCTATTCAGGCTGACGCGCCGGTTGTGTCGTATGAACAGGCTGCGACTCAAATGGGTTTCCAGACTTTTTACTTGATGGCTGATTGCCGAGGGGGTCAGGTGCAGTTCGTCCGCTGCCAGACTGAAACTCTCCAGCCGTGCGGCGGACTCAAAGGCGCGTAACCAGGCGAAATTAGGGATAGACCGCATAGGAGAAAATCCAATCAGATGAATGTTTTTAACCAATAGCTGAAAAACCTTCGTTTGTCATTCATGGTTTTCGACCCCTACCATGAATTTACGTTTTACCCGTACGCTGCGCTGGATGGGCTGGCGTGCGGGCAACGCAATATCTTGCCGAACCCGAAGGAGAGCTTCCCATGAACGCAAAACCCGACATCAATGAAATATTGGCCATGACGGGCCGAAAATCGATTTATCAGCCCGAGCAACAAGGCCTGATCTACCCTGACGAGCCTAAGTTTGATTCTTTTGAAGAAGCTCGCACCCATTTGAAGCAACGCCTGGTGGCGGCCTGCCGCGCTTTTGCCTTGCATGGCCTGGACTATGGCTTTGCAGGCCACCTGACCGTGCGTGATCCTGAGCACGCAGGCCTGTACTGGACCAACCCGATGGCCGTCCATTTTGCCGATGTGAAGGTTTCCAACCTGATTTTGGCGGACCACGAGGGTAAGGTCATCGAAGGGGATTACGCCATTAACCGTGCTGGTTTTGTGCTCCATGCCGCCGTGCACGAGGAACACCCTGACATTGTGGCCATGTGCCATGCGCATACGGTTTATGGCACGGCTTTTGCCTGCCTGGGGCAGGAAATTCTGCCCATTACCCAAGATGCCGCGGCCTTTTTTGAGGACCATGTCGTCATCCGCGAAGAGGCGGGTCAGGTGGCAGTAGAAACCAAAGCGGGTCACAAGGTTGCTAATGCCTTTGCCGGTGTGAAAGCGGCGATCCACCAGAATCATGGTCTGCTCACTGCCAGCCGCCACAGCATTGAGGCGGCGGCCTTTTGGTTTATTGCCCTGGAACGCTGTTGCCAGCAGCAATTGATGGTGGCGGCCACCGGCCTCACGCCCACACTGGTCACCCCTGAGCGCGCTCGCTATAGCCGTGAGCACGTGGGCAGTGAATACATTGGCTGGCTGCACTTTCAACCGATCTGGGAAAACTTGCTGCGCACCCAGCCCGATATGTTTGATTGATACGTCCCACTCGCAGCCTGATCCGTTGGGGGCGGGCTGCCTATACCCATAATCAGAACGAGGAGACATAACGTGGAACGACGAGCACTACTAAAACTGACCGGCCTGGCCGGCATTGTGGCCAGTGGTATAGCCCCGGCTGTGGTCAAGGCGCAAGAAAACCTGCGCTGGCGTCTGGCTTCCAGCTTTCCCAAGAATCTGGATACTATTTATGGCGGTGGGGAGGTCTTCGCCCAGAAGGTACGTGAGTTGAGCGACGGCAAGTTCAATATCTCTGTGCATGCTGGTGGTGAGCTGATGCCCGCTATGGGGGTGGTGGATGCCCTGGAGCAAAACTCGGTCGAAGCGGCGCATACCGCACCCTATTATTTCTTTGGCAAAAATGAAGCCTTTGCCTTGAGCTGTGCGATCCCCTTCGGGATGAACTCTCGCCAGTTGACGGCCTGGATGTACCACGGCAATGGCTTAAAGTTGACTCGGGATTTTTATGCCAACTACAACATCGTCAATTTTCCCTGCGGGAACAGCGGTGTGCAGATGGGGGGCTGGTTCCGCAAGCAGATCAATACGCCCGAGGACGTGCGCGGTTTGAAGATCCGCATTGGTGGCCTGCCCGGTAAAGTGATTGAAAAACTGGGCGGTATTCCCCAGAACATTGCGGGGGGCGAGGTGTATCAGGCGCTGGAAAAAGGCGTGATTGATGCGGCGGAATGGGTAGGGCCGTATGACGATTTGCGTTTGGGTTTTCATAAAGTAGCCCCCTACTACTATTACCCCGGTTGGTGGGAAGGTTCAGTGGGCTTGGACTTGCTGGTCAACAAAAAAGCGTATGACGGCTTGTCGCAGCATTACAAAGATATCGTCGCAGCTGCCAGCACCTATGCACACGTGGATATGCAGGCTAAATATGATGCGCGCAACCCCGGCGCCCTGAAAGAGCTGGTGGGTCAGGGCGCTAAAGTACTGCCTTTTTCCAAGGAAGTGCTGGATGCCTCGTTCAAGGCCAGTCAGGAGCTGTATGCGGAGCTGAATGAAAGCAATCCGCAGTGGCGCACCATTTATGCTGATTACCGAGCCTTCCAAAAAGATGAGCTGCTTTGGTTCCGCTTTGCCGAAGCCCGCTTTGACCAATACATGCAGACCGTGTCGTTATGATCCGAGGGCGGGGGCGGTATCGATCTGCTGCCTACGCAAGAAATATGAAGCCTCCGCCAACTTCAGAAAATCCACCATTTCACTACGCGCCTGGTCCGGATCACCACTGGTCAGCGCGTTACCCAGTTTTTCCAGCGCCTCCACGGTGATGTGATAGCTGTTGGTGTCCGTTGTATTGGCAAAGCGCACTTGATTGGCATGGTCAGCAGACATGGCGATGGCGTCCAGCAGGCGCTCGTTGTGTACGCATTGCAGCCAGGCCTGGCGAAAGCTGGCATTGGCGCTGAACATTAAAGCGGCGTCTTTGTGCACCATGGCCACTTTGGCCAGATCAATGGCTTTGCTCAGGCCCGCATTTAATTGGTCGCGGTCGGCGATGTTGACGGCCAGGGCGGCAGCGGCGGGCTCCAGGATGCGACGTAGCTCGAAGATGTCGCGCACCATGGCGTCGGTCAGCACGGGAACCTGAAATCCCCGTGTGGTGCTGTTCAATAAGCCTTCGTTAACCAGCCGCAGCAGGGCCTGGCGCACGGGCATGCGGGTGCAGCCAAAGCGTTCGGCCAGCTCGTAATCCAGCAGGCGGTCTCCGGGATGCCAGTCGCCCGCGTTCAAACGCTTGCGGGTGTCCCGATAAATGGTGTCCACCAGCGTTTCCGCTTTGCTTGCCTGGGTGGATTTACTAGTCGAAGTCGCCATACGAAACCGATCAGAAAAGAATGGATGATTGTATCGTACAGCCCCCGCTGCGCTGACCGGGTTTGTGCCTAGAACTTGGTCCGTATCCCCACCCTTAATAAGGTCTGATTACGGCCTGTAGAACTGGGCATGCTGATGACGTTGGCGGTAGCGCCCTCGCCTTGTGCGTGCTGGATAATCGCCTGGGTATAGATATCCGTGCGCTTGGACAGAAAGTAGTCTGCCGTCAGGTTCAGCTGATGGTATTTGTTCGAGCCCAGGGTCGTCAGCCCATAGCCTGGCCCCAACACCAGATTGGGTGCCGCGCGCCAGGCAAAACCCAGCTGGTAGTTGCGGAAGGTATGGTTCTTTTGCTGGCCATCGGGAGCCACGTACAGTGCTTGGGAGAACACGCCATACACCGTGATTTTGTCAAAGGCATAGTTGGCACCGATGCCCCAGTCGCGCAGGTAGCGGCCACCGACCCGATTGGGTGCACCACCGCCTGTCAGGGGGCTGATGTCCAGGCTGGCTTCCTTGACTTCGGTATAGGCGGCACCCGTCGTAAAGTTGCCGTTTTTATAGTTGGCTGTAAAGCTGATGGTACGCCCGGTTTGAGCTTGGCCTTCGCGGCGTTCCGGGAAGCCGTACATAGCACCCAGCTCTACGCCGCCAAAGGATGGCGTCACATATTTAACGGATTGATTAACCCGTTGGCCACTCATCCGGTCGTTATCCAGTGGGCTGTTGGCGTAACCGCCTGCCGACCAGGTAGGGGTGTAAAAGGCTTGCAGGGTATCGGTGAAAAAGTCGTATTGACGACCCAGTTTAAGACTGCCCGCGTAATCGGACTTCAGGCCCAGCCAGGCTTGTCGGCCCCACAGGGCACCGCCCTGACCCATTTCCCCGGTTGTCATGGAAAAGCCGTTTTCCAGTTGGAAGATGGCGGTCAAGCCATTGCCCAGGGACTCGGAACCGCGCAGGCCCAGCCGGTTACCTTGCATGACACCGGTATCCAGCGTGGTTTTGGAGGGGCCGTTGGCGTTGCTAATCCAGGTCAGGCCTGCGTCCAGAATTCCATACAAGGTGACATGGTTGCTGGTTTGCGCGATGGCACTGGAGCTTGCGCTCACCGTAGCCAAGCCAATACAGCCAGCTACCGCCAGTTTCAGGTGACGGCGCATCATTGAGCACCGCCTTTGCTGGGAACGGCGTTCAATTTAGCAGCTTGATCCAGGGTGGTTTGTTGGCGAGCAGACGGCAAGGCAAAGACACACAGCCCACCCAGTACGGCCAGACCGGCAATGGTCAGCACGGCGCTGCTGGTGTTGCCGCTCATCTCTTGAGCCAATCCCATGGCGTAGGGGCCGAACAAGCCACCTAATGCAGCCACGGCATTGATCAGCGCGTAGCCAGTTGCGGCGGCGCGACCACTCATGAAATTGCCGGCCAAGGCCCAGACTAGGGGGGTGCCACCAATAAACATGGCAGTGGCGATGATGACGCCAATAATGCGTACCGTAGGATCGGGTGCCAAGGCGGTCAGCAGCAGGCCTATGGCGCCACCGGCGCAGGCAATGGCCAGGTGCCAGCGTCGCTCGCCAAAGTAGTCGGAGGAGCGGCCCAGAACCAGCATAGCCAGGGCTGAGGCGGCATAGGGCAAGGCGGCAATATAGCCAATCTGCGTCAGGCTTTTGATGCCTGCTTCTTGAATGATGGTGGGCGTCCAGAAAATTACGGCGTAAATACCCAGATTCAGGGACAGCAGCACACACGCCAGCCACCACACATTGGGTTTGCCCAGCACTTCAGCAATTTTGTCTTTGCGGGGCAGTTCGCGTTGTGCGTCCTGGTTCAGGGTATGAAGAAGTGTTTTTTCTTCCTGGTTAAGCCATTTGGCATCCTCGGGACGGTTGGGCAGCGTGGCCCACAGCAAGGCGGCAACAAAGACGGCGGGCAGGCCCTGCAACAAGAACAGCCATTGCCAGTTATGCAGGTGTGCCGAGTCGGAAAACACGTCCATGATCCAGCCCGACAGCGGGCCCACAATCATGCCGCCCGCGGCGGCTGCCGTGACCAGCGTAGCCATGACACGGCCTTGGCGTTGCGGCGGAAACCATTGCGCCAGGTAGTACACCACGCCAGGCAGAAAGCCGGCTTCAGCCACACCCAGCAGGAAGCGGATGATATAGAACTGCGTGGGGGTGGTGACGAACATGGTCAGCACGGACAGGATGCCCCAGGTGATCATGATGCGCGTCAGCCAGGCGCGTGCCCCAAAGCGATACAGCAAGAGGTTGCTGGGGATCTCAAACAACAAAAACCCGACAAAGAAGATGCCTGAACCCAGGCCATAGACTTCCGCTGAAAAATTCAGGTCTTGCAGCATTTGCAGCTTGGCAAAGCCCACATTGACGCGGTCGATGTAGGCAACGATGTAGCTGATGAACAAGATAGGCATCAGCCGCCAGAGAATTTTGCCGAACAGCAGATCTTCGGCCTTGGAGGGGGCCGGGTCTGCGGGGCGCGATTGTTGTCTCATAGTAGTCCTTATTGGTAACCGCAGTAAGTGAATTCAATTGAACTCAGTTGTGGTGAATATATTCATTTTCATACTTGATGGTCAATAAGAACTATAGGTATAAAGTAACTGCGTAATTTATTAATTGATTGAATTTAAAGGAGTTTATAAAAACAAAAGGGTGAATTTTTAGTATAAACACCTAGATGCGTTGACACTCGTATACCTGCTCTATAAACTGAATTCAGTTTTAAAAAGGAGTAGGCATATGAGCAGTCAGGTGGCCCCCTCGGCCCAGGTGATTGAACACGTTTCGTCCCTGATTGGCTTTGATACGGTGAGCAGGAACTCCAATCTGGCATTGATTGAGTGGGCCGCCAACCGGCTCGAATCGGCCGGAGCCCAAGTGCGTTTTGATTACAACGAATCGCGCTCCAAGGCCAATCTTCTGGCGACCTTTGGGCAGGGACCCGGTGGTGTGGTGCTGTCCGGCCATACGGATGTGGTACCCGTGGATGGGCAGACATGGTCCAGCGATCCTTTCCAGGCCCAGATCCGGGACGCACGGCTGTTTGGCCGTGGGGCCTGCGACATGAAGGGTTTTATCGGTGTGGCCATGGCGCAGGCGCAACGCCTGGGTTCCATGACACTGCGTGAGCCCGTGCATTTGGCGCTGAGCTACGACGAAGAAGTGGGCTGTCTGGGTATTCCTGGCTTGATCGAAGAAATGCGTAAAGCAGGCATCCAGCCCAGTGGCTGCATTGTGGGCGAGCCCACCAGCATGAGGGTGGTGGCGGCGCATAAGGGGGGCCGTATTTACCGCTGTCGCGTCAAAGGCTGCGCCGCGCATTCCTCTTTGACAACGCATGGGCTCAACGCCATTGAATATGCCGCGAATCTGGTGTCGCACATCCAGCATCTGGCCGACCAGGAAGCCAATAGTGGCATGCGTGTCGAAGGGTTTGATGTGCCTTTTTCCACCATTTCCACCAACACGATTTCGGGTGGCAATGGCATGAATATTATTCCGGCTCACTGTGAGTTCTCCTTTGAGTATCGCTACCTGCCCGGCGTGGACCCGGACGGCTTCATCAGCAATTTGCGTCGCTTTGCCTTCGAGCAGGTCTTGCCGCGCATGAAGGCACGCCATGGCGATGCTGCCATTGAGTTCGAGTGTCTGGGCAGCATTCCTGCCCTGGACGATGAGGACAGCCAGGAGCTGAAAAAAATGGCTTTGGCCCTTTTGGGTGAATCGGCTGCGCAGCGGGTGGCCTATGGCACTGAAGCGTCGTTTTTCCAGGAAGCAGGGGTGCCCAGCATTGTGTGCGGGCCTGGGTCTATCACCGTGGCGCACAAGGCTGATGAGTACGTCAGCCTGGAGCAATTGGCGGCCTGCGAGTCGTTTTTGGGCAAAGTGATCCAGTCCTTGGCTGCTTAGGACGGGATAGTTTCCGGCAGGCAGAGTGGCCTGCCTTATTCTGAAGGAAAATTTTTTCATGAAGCTAGCAAAACGTATTACCGACACCTCTTTGAAATCTTTTGGCATGTACGAGCAGGCCGCTCGTTTACAAGGCGACACCTCGGATTTGATTCATCTGGAGGTGGGCCGTCCGCATGCCGACACCCCTGCGGCAATCAAACAGGCGGCTGCCGATGCCCTGATGCGTGGTGAGGTGCATTACAGCGATCTACGCGGTGTGCCAGCCTTGCGTGAAGCCCTGGCTGCCAAGCTGCGCACGCAAAACAAGCTGGATGTAGACCCGGATGATGTGCTGGTTACCAATGGGCTGACCCATGCCTCTTTTGCCGCTTTTTTCGCCATTTTGGATGAAGGTGACGAGGTGATTTTGCTCTCGCCGCATTACCCGCAACACATTGGCAAGATCGAGTTGGCGGGGGCAAAACCCGTGTTGGTGCCCTTGAATCGCGACCAGGGCTTTGCTATTGATCCGGCCGCTATCGAAGCGGCGATGACTCCGCGTACCCGCATGGTGGTGTTGGTGAATCCGGCCAATCCTACGGGCCGCGTCTATCGCCGCAGCGAGCTGGAAGCCCTGGCGCAATTGGCGATCAAGCATGATCTGATCGTGGTGTCGGACGAGGTCTACGAAGACATTACGTACGATGGCGCCGAACATATCAGCATCGCCTCCCTGCCCGGTATGCACGAGCGCAGCGTGTCTATGTTTGCCTTTACCAAGTCCTACGCCATGGACGGCTGGCGCATTGGTTATCTGGCTGCGCCCGCTTGGTTGATGCCCGGCCTGTTGAAGATCACCGCCAATGACGTCACCCATGTGAACACCTTTATCCAGGCGGGTGCGCTGGAGGCTGTGGTGGGGCAACACGCCGCCCTGCGCGAGATGATTGCCGAGGACGACACTAAGCGTCGTATGATGCTGCAACGCCTGAATGCCATGCCTAATGTCAGCTGTGCTCATGTGGAAGGCACGATTTATGCCTTTGCGGATGTACGCGCGACGGGCGTACCTTCGCAGGAATTGGCTGAGCGGCTGTTGATCGACGCCCGTGTGGTGGTAGAGGCAGGCAGCTTCTACGGCCCGCAAGGCGAAGGCTTCTTGCGCCTGTGCTTTGGCTCCGCCTCGTACGAGCAGATCGAGCAGGCTATGGATCGCTTGCAGGTCTTTTTTGCTCAGTTGGAAACACAGGCCAGCCAAAGCGCTGCTTGATGCCTTAGTTCTGTGGGACCAGAAGGCCGCTTTCTGTTATGGAAAGTGGCCTTTCTTTATGTCCGGTATGTACGGGGTGCTGGAGCGCCCTTCACGACAAATACACATCCCTTTCATGACTTTTTCTTATAAACATATAGGCTAAAGTCCGTACAAATAAGCCGGCAGAAACTCTCGGTGTTTTCCCTTAAGTTTTGATAAATCCCCCTGTAGATCAGAGTTATAAGGTCATTATCAATCCATATTTCCGTGGACAATCATTGCCTCCTTATTATATTGTTCGTATCAAACAACAATTATGTCCGGTCAATTAATAGGAGCAGGTCCATGAAAAACGGGATTCGGGGTGTACTGGCAGCAGCAGGGATGGTGGCCGCGCTAGGCGCGCAGGCTGAAACGCTCAAGCTGGGTGTAGTGGGAGGCATGACAGGTCCAGGTGCGCCGTGGGGCCTGGCCATTGACGGTGGCGTGAAAATCGCCGTGGACGAGATCAACCAGGCCGGTGGTCTGGCCGTGGGCGACAAGAAGTACACCGTTGAAGTGCTGACTTATGACGACCACTACAAGGCAGCGGATGCGGTCACTGCCACCAATCGCTTGATTGATCAGGACGAGGTGAACTACATCATCGGCCCGATTGGTTCGGCCTCGGTCATGGCCATGAAGCCGATTACCGAGCGCAATAAGGTCATCATGCTGTCCAACAGTTACTCGACTGAGGTGCTGGATGCAAACACGAAATATATGTTCCGCGTGCTGCCTACTCAGTATGAATACAACCGCCAGTTGATCGGTTGGTTGAAACAGGAACGCCCAGAGCTCAAGCGTCTGGCGATTTTGTCGCCTAATGATGCGACCGGCTGGAGCACGCAAAAAATCCAGACCGCCGCTTATAAGGACGCCGGTTACGACGTGGCCGAAACTAAGTTCTTCGAACGCTCGCAAAACGACTTCCGCACCTTGCTGACCAGCATTCTGGCCAAGAACGTGGACTTCATTGAACTGGATACGGTGCCCCCCGGCCCGGCCGGCATTGTGATTCGTCAGGCACGTGAAATGGGCTTTAAAGGTCAGTTCACCAAGTTTGGCGGCAATAACGTCGCCGAAACCGTGAAGTCCGCCGGTGCAGACAATGCGCAGGGCACCTTGGTGTACCTGTCGGCAGACCCGTCCAGCGAGCCTTACCAAAAGCTGAGCCAGTCCTACGCCAAGATCCACAGCAACAGCATGGATGACTTCGTTTTCTACTTCTACGACGCCACCCATCTGCTGTTCAAAGCGATCCAGGAAGCAGGCACCGTGGACGATACCGACGCTGTACGTGCCCGTATCGAAGCCAATAGCAGCTTTGACGGTATTCAAGGCGCCATTGTCTGGGGCGGCAAGGACGTGTACGGCGTCAACCATCAGATCGCCACACCGGCCTATCTGGGCGTGATCGAGGACGGCAAGGCCAAGGTCATCAATAAGTTCGACGCCCGCTAATTACCGGTTTTGTTTCAGTACGCACTCCGCCACGGCGGTGGAGTGCACCTTAATACGGTTAGCAATTATGCAGATCGCAATGCAAATCGCCATCATCGCCCTGATGTCCACCTTTGTGTATGCCCTGGTTGCCCTGGGTTTCACGCTGGTGTTTGGCATCTTGCGGGTGGTGAACTTCGCTCACGGCGAGTTCTACATGCTGGGCGCTTACGCCATGTATGTATTTTATGGTCAGTTTGGCTGGCCTTACCTGCCCTCTATCGCGGCCGCTGCCGTGCTGGTGGGGGTATTGGGTTTACTGGCTGAACGTGGCCTGTTCCGTCGCTTTGTGGGTGACGAAATGGGCGGCATGATCATGTCCCTGGCATTGGCCATTACCTTGCAGGCCGGGATCTCGCTGCTGTTCTCGGTGGATGAGCAATCGGTGCGTCGTCCGGTTGAAGGCGCCTGGCAGATCGGCCAAGCCTTCTTTGCCAAGGATCAATTGCTGATCGTGGGCATGAGTGTGCTGGCCTTGGCAGGCTTTTATTTCCTGATCGAACGCACCCGTGTCGGCATGACAATTCGCGCTGTGGCGCAGGATCGGGAAGTGGCGCGTCTGCAAGGTGTCAGTTCCTGGAAGATCATGGCCCTGACCTTTGCACTGAGCTGCGGTCTGGCTGGTTTGTCCGGCGCCTTGATGGCCCCGGTCTACACCGTGCACCCCTATATGGGCGAAGCCGTGGTGGTGAAGGCGTTCATTATTGTGGTTTTGGGTGGTCTGGGCAGTTTGCCCGGTGCCGTCATTGCCGCTTTGATTCTGAGTGTCACCGAGGCCGTGGCGTCCACTTTCTATAACGCCACCCTAGCAACCATGCTGTCCTTCTTGATTGTGATGGCTGTGCTGTTGGTTAAACCCAGCGGCCTGATGGGGAAATCGTCATGAGCGCGATCAAAACAGCTTCTTTTTATCCGCGCGACGGTGTTTTGCAATGGGCCTGGCATCTGGTCCTGATCGTGGTCTTGTTGGGCTGGCCCGTGTGGGCCGGGCAACCGCGCTTCTTTCTGCATTTGGCCATTATGGTGTCCCTGTACGCCTGTCTGGCCATGAGCATGAATCTGGTTTTGCGCATTGGGCAGCTCTCGCTGGCCCATGGCGCCTTGTTTGGGCTGGGGGCGTATGCCTCGGCCATTTTGAGTCGAGATTATGGCTGGTCTTTTCCAGCCGCGTTTTTGGGCGCCGGAGTATTGACGGCAGCATTAGCTGTGATCACCGGCCCTGTTTTTATGCGGATCAAGGGTGTGCATTTTGCGCTCTTGACCTTCGCCCTGGGCGAAGCCGTGGTGCTGTGCTTTATCGAGTTCCACGAACTGTTTGGTGGCAATAACGGCTTTGGCCAGATTCCGTCCTTGCAAGACAGCTTGCCGATTCCTGAAGGGCGCTATGGCGTGTATCTGGTGACGGTCAGCTTTGCGTTGGTGGTGTATTTCGTGCTTCGGGCCCTGTACCGCCGCGAATGGGGCATGGTAGCGGACTCTTTGCATCAGAACGAACAACTGGTGCGTTCTGGCGGGCTGAATGTGCTGCGCTTTCGGGTCAGTGTGTTTGTGCTTAGCGCTCTGATTGCTGGTTGGACGGGTAGCCTGTATGCCCATTACCAGGGCTATATCTCGCCGGATTCCTTTGGTTTCTGGACTGCGGTGAATGCTGTGATCATGAATGTGCTGGGCGGTGTGGGTGCTTTGGCCGGTGCGGTAATTGGCGCAGCCATTTTGATCCCCTTGCCCGAGCTGCTGCGCGACTTGCAGCAGTACCAGCGCCTGATCTACGGCCTGACCTTGATTTTGTTGCTCTTGTTCATGCCGCAAGGTTTGGCTGGACTGTGGCGTAAGTGGCGCGGTGCGCGCAAGGAGGCAGCATGAGCGTGCAATTGAACGTCCAAGGCTTGAGCCGACATTTTGGGGGCATCCGAGCGGTGGATGAGGTGTCTTTCAGCACCGCACCCGGCCAGATTACCGGCGTTATCGGCCCTAACGGTGCGGGTAAAACCACCCTGTTTAATCTGATTGCAGGCACGACCCGACCCAGCGCTGGTGCTGTCACCATGGATGGCGCAGCCATTACGGGCCGACCTGCGGCGTATCTGGCCCGTCAGGGTCTGGTGCGTACCTTCCAGATGACGCATGTGTTTGCCGGTCATACCGTATTTGAAAACTTGTACCGGGCCGCCCTGTTTCGTCAGTTTCCTTCGCCCTGGTTGTTGTTTAACCCCTGGGGTGTGCGCCGTGGTCGGCAGGAAGCGGCGCGGCAAGCTGAACAGGCCTTGGCCTTGATTGGCCTGGAGTCGGTTGCCAACGAGCAGGCCGATTCCCTGGCCTACGGTTTACAGAAGATTTTGGGTGTGGGTATGGCCTTGACCGCCACGCCCCGCCTGCTTTTGATGGATGAGCCTGCCGCCGGTTTGAACCCGGTGGAAACCGTGGCGATGGCCGATCTGATTGAACGCATTCATGCCAGCGGTATTGATGTGGTGGTGGTCGAGCACGATATGGGCTTGGTGATGCGTTTGTGCCAAAAGCTGGTGGTGTTGGTCAATGGTCGTTTGCTGGCCGAAGGTCCCACTGCTCAGGTGCGCCAAGACCCTCGGGTCATTGAAGCCTATCTGGGGGCCGATCTGGACAAGGAGCCAGGGCTGGAACCGCTGGTAGAGAGCAAGGTGTATCAGGGCGGTATGGGCCGCGGGACGCAGGCATCTGCTGCTCCCCATCAGAATGGCGTACCCGCCATGCCGCCCAAACCCGCTCCCATGCTGGAAATCAAGGATTTGTGTGTTTCCTATGGCGCAGTACGTGCCTTGGACAAGGTCAGCTTTGCTGTTGAACAAGCCAGTGTGTGCGCGGTCATTGGTGCCAATGGCGCTGGCAAATCCACCTTGATGAAAGCCATCAGCGGTTTGGTGCCGGTTGCCGGGGGCGAAATCCTGATGGAAGGCCAACCCATTCAGAATTTGAGTGCCGAACGACGCGTGAATCTGGGCATTGCCTTATCGCCTGAAGGTCGCCGTTTGTTCCCCGAGCTGACTGTGCGCGAGAACCTCTTGATGGGCGCCTATCTGCGTCGCGATCAGGCTGACATTACGGTGGATCTGGAACGTATTTACGCCTACTTTCCGCGCCTTCTGGAACGCGAGCAAAGCCAGGGCCGTCACCTGTCCGGTGGCGAGCAACAAATGTGCGCGATTGGCCGTGCCTTGATGTCCCGGCCCCGCTTGCTCTTGCTGGATGAACCTTCTTTGGGTCTGGCCCCTGCCGTCACCCTGGAAGTGGCCCGTGCGATTGGCCAGATCAGCCAGGACGGCACCACGATTGTGCTGGTCGAGCAAAACGCTCGTCTGGCTTTGAAGCTGTCCAGGCACGCCGTGGTGCTGGAAACCGGGCGTTTGAGCCTGGCTGGCGACAGCAAAGACATCATGAATAACCCACAGATTGCGGCGGCCTATCTGGGCCACGCCGCAGAGGCTTCGCATCATGCCTAATATTTACCAGGTCGCCATGTTTAACGCCGAGCGCTACCCCGACAAGGTAGCGGTCTCGGACGAGCGACAGGCTCTGTCATTTGGCCAGTTTTGTGCTCGTACGCGTGCCTTGTCGGCCTATTTGACAGGTTTGGGTGTGAAGCCCGGGGATCGGGTGGCCATCATGACACCTAACTCCATCGATTATCTGGCTCTGTTGCATGCCACTGCCGTGGGTGGTTTTTCGCTGGTACCGGTCAATACCCGTTACGGTGCGGTCGAGCTGCGCTATTTGCTGGACGATGCCCAGCCCACGGTGTGTATTGTGGACCCGGCCTACCGCGCCTTGCGTGAGCAGATCGAGCAAGAAGGCGGTTTGAACAGCGCCGTGCAGTGGTTGGAACGCTTGCCGGAGTCCTTGCCCGACCATCGGGCCGATGACCCGGTGCAGCATCGCTTTGGCCGTGTGAGCGATGAGGATGTGGCCATCATCATGTACACCTCGGGAACGACATCATCCCCCAAAGGGGCCATGCTGACTCACGGTAATTTGTCGGCCAATGCCGTGAACTACATCATGGAACTGGGTATTGACGCCAATAGCCGCTCGCTGTTGGCCACGCCGCTGTTTCATATTGGTGGTTTCGGGGTAGTGAATGGCCCCATCCTGTATGCCGGTGGCAGCCTGCATGTGGTGCCGCGCTTTGAAAGCGATGCGGTCATGGATGCGTTGCGTTTGTACCAACCTACGCATGTGTTTTTGTTGTCGGCCATGTGGGTGGGTTTGACGGATCATCCCGACTTTAAAGGCCTGTCCCTGCCCGGTGCCCAGTTTGTGCAAACGGCTGCCGCGCCCTTGGGCCAGTGGCGTCAGGATTTGATTCGCACGGTGTTCTCTAATGCTGAATTCAGCTGGGGCTTTGGCATGACGGAAAGCTGTGTCACCACCATCAAGAATCGCTATACGCACGAGATTCTGGAGCATCCCGGCTCTATCGGTTATTTGTGGCGGCATGTGCAGTACCGATTGGTGGATGCAGACGGGAAGGTGCTGTCCGATCAGCGTGGGCTCGGCGAAATGCAGGTGCGTGGCCCGACGGTATTCAAAGGCTATTGGCGTCAGCCGGAATTGACGGCCCAGGTGCTGGATGCGGATGGCTGGCTGCACACAGGCGACCTGATTCGTGTGGACGATGAAGGCTTTGCCTATTTCATGGGCCGCAGCAAAGATATGATCAAGACTGGCGGGGAAAACGTGGCCGCGCTGGAAGTGGAAAACTGTCTGGCCAGCCATACCGATGTGCGTGAAGCAGCGGCTTTTGGCCTGCCCCACGAATATTGGGGCGAGGAGCTGGTGGCGGCGATTGTGCCCGCCAATGGCCGCGAGCCGGATGTGGAATCGCTGCGCGAGTTTTGCCGTCAAAAATTGTCTGGCTTTAAAGTACCCAAACGCATCTTTATTGTGGATTCCCTGCCTCAGTCCTCGTCGGGCAAAGTGCAAAAGTTCCTTCTTCGACAAAGGTATGTCTGATGCTGACTTCTTTATCTCTGTTTGACCCTGCTGTGCTGAACGCCTGGGCGCAACGCGCCAGTGCGGATAATTTTGTACAGCAGCACAGTGTGCTGGCTGATGTATGTGTGGCGCTGCGTAATACCGAAACGGGCGAGCAACTCTGGCTGGCTGTGACTGAACAGGATGTGCAGGCTGGCACTGGACCGCGTGAGGTGCCCTTCTGGCTGGAAGGAGATAGCGCAGCCTTTGCCGACCTGGCCCAGGGCTTCCCCTTTAATCGCCTGGTACGTCAACATAGGCTGGTGGTGGGGGGCGATTTGCGCACTTGCGTGCAGAACTGGATGTTGTTGTACGCCCTGACCCGTCTGACGGGCGAGCTGGAGGTCTGACCATGCCTTATGTGAAAACCGCGGATGGTATTCGTGCCTATTACGATCTGGCCGGTTCCGGCCCGGCCTTGGTGATGGTGCACGGTGCCAGCCAGGACAGCCTGTCCTGGCAATATGTGCTGGAGCACTTTGCCCCCTTTTACACGGTCTATGCGCTGGATCTGCCTGGCCATGGCAAGAGCGGTATGCCAGTGGGCGGGCCGCACACGGTCACGTCTCAAAACGCACAGTATGTATTGCAGTTTCTGGATGCCGCAGGCATCAGCGATCCGGTCTTGATGGGCCATTCCATGGGCGGCGGCGTCGTTGCACAGGCCGCTGCCATCGCCCCTGAACGTATTCGTGGTCTGGTGTTGGTGGATGGTGCCTCGGTGAATGTGGTGAAGTCCTCGGGCTATAACCCGCGCATTCTGGAGATGGCACGCATTAATCCGGGCGACTGGTTTGAAGTGACTTTCCGCACCTTGATGGGCACCCTGTCCGACCCGGCTCGTGCGCTGGAAGTAGTGACAGACGCGCGGCGCTGCATTCCGGCGGTGGCCTTTGCAGACATCTGCGCGTTTGGCGGCTTTCGCATGGAACAGATTCTGGGTGACATACGCTGCCCGGTGGTGATTGTAGAGGGCGGCGAGGACTGGTCTGTACCGCCAGAGTCCGCCAGAGAGGTCGAACGCTTGCTGCGAGAGGGCAAAGTTCCGGTGGAGTATATAGAATGGCCGGGCATCGGGCATTTTCCCCAAAGTGAATGTCCTGAGCAGTTCACCCGCGACACCTTGGCAGCCATGCGCCGCCTGTCTCTTTAAGCTGAAAACCGTATGGCAAACCACGAATCCCTGTCCAACGCCAAATCTACCCTGTATCAGAACATGAGCGATCGCTTGTTGGAGCTGATCCGTTCGGGCCATTACCCCGTCGGTTCCAAGCTGCCCACCGAGATGGAGCTGTGCGAGATGTATGGGGTGGGGCGACATACGGCGCGTGAAGCCATACGCAAGCTGACCGATCTGGGTTTGATCGAGCGGCGTCGGCGTGCCGGTACCACGGTTATTCGTCAGCATCCCAAGCCGCAGTTTGGCCTGGCGCTGGATACTACGGACCAGTTGCAACGCTATTTAGAGTTCACCGATCTGCATGTGCATAAAAAGGCCGTCTGTGTCGACAAACAGCCGCCTGAAACCGCGCTGGACGGTGAGCCGGGTGACTGGGTGAAGGTGGAAACTTATCGCAGTGTGCCGGGCAGCAAGCGCGGCATTTCCTGGACAGATATTTATCTGCGCAAGGAATACCAGGCCGTGGCCGAACTGATTTCGACTCAGCCCGGTGGTGTGTACCCCTTGCTGGAAGAGCACTGCGGCGAAGTGGTAGAGACTATCGAGATGGAAATTTCCGCTTCGCGCTTTCCGCCGCATGTCGCTCGCTTTCTGGGCTACGAGGATTCTGACCCTGCATTGCTGATTATCCGTACCTTCCGCAATCTGGCGGGCAAGGTCATGGAAGTGGCGGTCAGCTTTTACCCACCTTATGAATTCCGCTACCTCACGCGCCTGTCGCGCAGTGATGGGAGCCATCGCTCGCAGAGCTGATTTTTCCGAACCTTTGGGGAGACATTCATGAAACGCAAATATGGCCGCAGTGTGACGGTCAAGGTGACGGGCGACCATGCGCTGGTGCGCTTTGATCGTGGCGTGAACCGCAATGCTATTGATCAGGACACCTTGCTGGCCCTGACACAAGTGGCGCAGGATCTGGCCTTGTCGCTGGAGATTCACACTGTAGTACTGACCGGAGCCAAGGATATTTTCTCGGCCGGGATTGATCTGAAAGACCCGCAAAAATGGAACGACGAGCAGGCCGGTTTATTGGAACGCCGCGATGTGGCCCAGCGCGGTGCCCGCCTGTGCCGTTTGTGGGAAGAGCTGCCGCAGCTGACCATTGCCGCGATTGAAGGTGCCGCCGTGGGCGGTTCCGTGGCGCTGGCGCTGGCTTGTGATTGGCGGGTTGCCTCGCAGTCGTCCTTTTTGTATTTGCCAGAAGCCAAAGTCGGCCTGAATATGGGCTGGGGCGCGATTCCGCGCATGGTGAATATGCTGGGTGCCGCCCGTACCAAGCGAGCTATCTTGCTGGCAGAACGCTTGGGTACCGAGCAGGCGCTGGAGTGGGGTTTGCTCGATGAGGTGTGTGAACCTGGACAGGCCGTGGCGGTAGCGCAGTCGCTGGCACAGCGTGCGTCGGAGTCACCTGCAGCGATCATTCGCATGACTAAAGAAGCAGTCAATCAGGTAGCCAATGCCATGAACCGTTTGGGCATTTATATGGATGCTGATCAGGCACTGGTGTGTCGTGACAGCGTAGAGGGAGCCCAGGCGCGCGCGGGTTTTTTGTCACCGAACCGCGCCTAGGTAAAGCGGCTTGCTGTCAGGCTGTTTGGCGCTCTTGTGCCAAACGTCCCATCGCCTGTGGCAATAAATCCAGTCCGGCGGTGGCCACCAGATCCCAGAAACCCGCAGGCGAGCTGGACACGACCGTCACGCCCAGCTTGTCCTCCACCTGACGCACGGCTTCCAGCGATACCAGGCCGCCACAAGACAGCAGCAGCCCTTGTGCCTGGCCGGGAGCCTGTTCTTGGGCCATATCCCAGGTTTTCAGGCACAGGTCTACTAACTCCTGCGTGCTGATTTTTGCCATGGCCGTGACGTCATTGACACCCAAGCCATAGGCGCACACGGCCTGAATCTGGTTCTGCCCCAAGAAGTGAACCAGACGCTGGTTGACGTCATCAATATAGGAAGACGCGACCGCCACCTGTTCAATGCCACTGACACGTAGGCCGCGCAAAATGGCATGACTCATGGTGGAGCATGGCAAGCCGGTAGATTCGCGTAGTCGAGCCACCAGTTCCTCGTTAAAGTCAGTGCCCCGATAAAAGCTGAGGGACGTTCCCATTAAGGACACAGCCTGTGCTCCACGGGCCGCGAGTTTCTGGGCCGCCTCGACCACTTGGTCGATAACCTGGTCATAGCCTTCCTTGTCCACCGAGCTGAGCGCCAGCCCTTGGGCGATGAAGTCAATTTCCGGGTACATTTCCGGGCCTTCCGGAGGCACCAGACCAGCGGCGGGCGGCACGATCAGGCCCAATACGGGGCGCTTGGCGTCAGAGTTGTCAGTCGTCATAAAAGTAGCTGCTAGTGTCATTGTTTAAAGTCGAGCTGGGCGGTCTTGATGACATTAGCCCAGCGTTCTGTTTCTTCACCCAGCCATTGTTCGGTGGCCTGGGCATTTTTATAGCCAGCGACCGAGCCTTGGGCCAGGAAGGCGTCCTGTACTTGTTTTTGCTGCATGCTGTTTTCCAGCGCTTTGCTGACGGTGGCGATCAAGGCCGGGTCCACGTTTTGCGGGACAAGCATGAACAGCGAGGGTGTCACGCTGTAGCCGGGAAGGGTTTCCGACACGCTGGGCAGGTCGGGCATGCCGGGAAAGCGGCGCTCGGACAAGGTAGCCAGCAGGCGGATACGGCCAGAGTTAGCCAAGCCAATCGAGGAAGCCAGACTGGCAAAAGACATGGACACTTCACCCGAGGCCAAGGCTTGGCTAGCTGGTGCACCACCGCGATAGGGGACGTGGACCAGTTCGCTTTGTGTATTCATGGCAAACAGCTCGCCACCCAGGTGGTGGATCGAACCTACACCTACCGAGGCAAAGGTCTCAGTCTGGGGGGGAGCCTTGCGGATGGCTTCTATCAATTCAGCCACGGTTTTGATGGGGCTGTTACCGGGGACAGCCAAGGCCAGATCGGATTGCCCTACCATGCCGATGGGCGCGAAGTCGCGTTGCAAGTCAAAGCGCAGGGCCGGGTAGATATAAGGGGCGACCAGTAAGGAGGTATCGGCAAATAGCAGCGTGTTGCCATCGGCCTGGGACTTGGAGACGTAGTCGGCCGAAATCGTGCCGCCCGCGCCGGATTTGTTCTCCACAATGACGGTGCGGTCCAGTTCTTTGCTCAGGGCCTGGGCAGTGACGCGGGCCAGCGTATCGACTCCGCCGCCGGGGGCAAAACCGACGACCAGACGAATGGGTTCAGCGGCGTGCAGCGCAGCCAGAGGGGTTAATGTCAGGGCGAACGCGGCCAGCGCCCGCCGTGTGAAACGGCTTGCAAACATCAGAAAGTCTCCTCGGTATGAGTTGTGGTTCTTAGCTAGTTATTTGTTCAGTGCCACATGTCAAACCCAGCCAAAGGGTTGAGCTGAGCGTTGAGCCAGCTATAGCGTTCGCGTTTGTCGAACTCCCATTTTTCGGGATGGGCATGGGCGACACGGCGCAGAGACTCTGCACCGGACAGCACATGGCTGGCCGCCGTTTGCATGGCACTGGGGCCGTCGCGTTGGGCCAGTGCCTGGGTCAGTGCCTGATGTTCATGCCAGGACTGCTCCATGCGGTTTTCCTGATCCAGATGGCGGTGGCGGTAAGGGTTGGTCAGACGGCGCAGGTGTTCAATTTGCTGCACCATGAAGGTATTACCCGCAATGCTGTGAATCAGAGCGTGCAGTTCGGCGTTATAAATGGCGTAATCGCTCAGGCTTTTGTCCTGCAAGGCTTTGGCCCCACGCTTTTGCAACCGCTCCAGCTCGCGAATCTGGGCATTGCTGATGCGGTAGGCCGCCAACTGGGTACAGGCGCCTTCCAGCAAGGCCAGGGTTTCCAGCATTTCTTCCAGTTCTTCAATCGTATGCTGGGTTACAAAAATGCCAGCACGCGGGGCGATGCGTACTTGCCCGGTGGCCGCCAATTGCAGCAAAGCCTCTCGGACGGGGGTACGCGACACCCGGAAAAAAGTGCACAGCAAGGCTTCGTCAATGGCGCTGCCCGGCGGCAGATCACCGCTGGCAATGCGGTGCTCCAGTTCGATTCGTACCCGGTCGGTATTGCTTAGCGTCATGTTGGTCTCCGAAGCCCTTTACTATTTTTTAGGCTTAAATGATTCTAGG
>JBQEAN010000046.1:0-27804 GCA_052109075.1 Alcaligenes sp.
TTGACCGGTGCCTGAGCCTTATAGATCCCCACCTGATCAATCTTGCGCCCCAAACGGCTGGCCAGCATCTGCGCCACCGTGTGCTGACAGTAGCGTCCCTGACACATGCCCATACCGGTACGGCAGGCCAGTTTGATACTGTTGATATCCGTCACGTAGGGGTGTGCGTCCAAAAACTGAGTCACTTCCTGCGCGGTCACTTCTTCGCAGCGACACACCACGGTATCCGGGCTTATGCGCTGGGCCAGCGCCCCCAGTTTGGGAGCAGAGAGTGCGATGACGGTATCCGTAAACCGGCGGTTGCGCTGTAAACGTGCCATCAACGCCAATAGGGTTTGCTCGATAGGCTCGCAGGTCTGCGAAGTCAGTTCAAGCACGCACTGCCAAGCGGCCAGTTCACCTTGCAAATGAGCATTGAAGGCTCCCGCAATACCCGTCTGCTCCCCAGCCACCAGCACACCGGGCCGAGAGCTGCGCAGCCTGTCATCGTGCTCTACCAACCAGCCACCCGCTGCACTGTCCCAATGCACGGCGCACCCAGCCTGCCGGGCTAACTCTGTGCTGGCCAGCAGCCCATAACCCACCACCACCGTATCCACTTCTACACGACGCTGTGTATCGCCAATGGCCTGCCAATTGTGGTCCAGCTTGCACAGTATGGCCGTCTGTACCGACTCTTCTCCCTGTACACGCTCAATCCCTGTACCAAAGCGCAAAGGCACACCCTGACGGCGTAGTTTCCACAGGATGGCAATCAGTTGTTTAACGAGCCTGGACTGCCCAGGCAATGCCTGCGTGGCCCGCAGCATTTCTTTTAGGCTAGGCAGACTGCGGGCAATCGCCACTTCTACAATCTGTGCACCCGCGTCCAGCAACAGTTCAGCGACCAAAAGCAGCAAGGGATGACCGCCGACCAGCAAGAAGCGCTGCCCCGGCATCAGGCTTTGGCTTTTGATCATGGTTTGTACCCCACCAGCACTGAGCACGCCCGGCAAGGTCCAGCCGGAAAAGGCCACGGGCAAGTCATACGCACCCGTAGCAATCAACACCCGGCGTACTTTCAAGACACTTGCCCCATTGGGTCCCGCAATTCCGACCTGGTGCAGATGCTCATCCTGCTGGTCATCAAAAATCCCCCAGACCAAGGTGCTGAAGTGCCATTGCACTGCTGTAGAACCACGTGCCCATTCAAACAAGCTGTGCGAAAAAGGGTAGGTGTGCATCGAGTCAGGATCAGCAGCCGCGAACTCCTCGGGGGCCTGCCGGAAGACCTGCCCACCAAAGCGCGCTTGCTCATCCACCACCGCCACCGTTAAACCCTGTGTACTGGCGATACGGGCGGCAGACAATCCTGCCGGGCCTGCCCCGACTATCAACAAATCCAAGACTTCAGACATCGTCAGCCACCTCGATCTGCATACCGGTACGCACCGGCGTCATGCAACTGCGTAGTCCCTGCATCCCGTCAATGGTCACGATGCAGTCAAAGCACACACCCATATTGCAGACCGGGCGGCGCGGCGCACCGCTGGCGGTACGGCGAAATGCACCCACTCCCGCTGCCAGCAGGACGGTTGCCACGGTTTCACCCACATAGCAGGATGTCTCATGGCCATTGATCGTCACCACAGCAGGCTCGAAGCGCTGGCGTTTGTGCAATAAACGTTGTGCGTCAGGCAAAGGTCAAACTCCTAAAGCGGTCGGGATCATAAGCAGAAATATCCAGACTAGGCGGCTGACCCAACATACGCTCCACCAGCAGATGGGCGTAGGTCAAACCCAAAGTAAAAGCAGCACCACCGGTCGCGATGAACAAACCTGGCCGATGAGGCACCTGGCCCAACAAAGGCAGTTGGTCCGCAATCAGCGCAGTCACGCCTGTCCAGGCACGCAGGACAGGAAGCCTTGCTAATTGAGGAACCACGCTACAGGCGGTCTGCACGCTGCGCTGGAGGGAATCCAGACAAATGCTGGGTTTACGCTCCAGATCCGCAATGCCGTAACGGTGGTGCAGCTTGGAGGGCCAGCCTCCGCCAATCAGCACGGTGCCTTCGGCAGTTTGTTTCAAGGACAGTCGCCGCCCCACATGCTGGAATAAATAATCCATGAAGGGAGCCGTGCGCGCTGTGGCCGTCATGGTCAGGGCAATGGGGCTGACAGGAAGTTGAGCGCCAGTCATCTGGGCAATACGACCGGACCAGACACCAGCGGCAATCAGTACTTGGGTGCTGCGGCATTGGGCACCGTCTGCCACGTCGGCCTGCCATTCTGAGCCCACACGCTTCAGGTCCACCACACGGCATTGGCTGACAATGCGCGCGCCCAAGGCACGGGCAGCGGCAGCCAGCGCCAAACTGGCGCGGCGCGGGTCGGCTTTGCCTTCGTCAGCACAAAACGCCCCCATCAAAACGGAGTCTGACAAATAGGGCGCTTTATCTTGTAAAGCGTGGCGATCCAATAGTTGAACCTGCAAACCAGCCTGGTTTTCCAAGCGGCTTTTTTGTTCCAAAACCTGAGCTTGCTGTGCTGTTTCGGCCAGCATGAAGCCGCCTTTCTGGCGTACTCCCACGGACACGCCCAATTGATCCTCCAGAGCGCGCCAACGGGCAATCGCATCTACATGCAAAGGCATGGCTTGCAGAGCGCGTGCACTGGCTTCCAATCCCGCTTCAATCATGCGGTATTCCATCTGAAAATGCAGGCTACCCGCATTCTGGCTAGATGCTTGCAGACTCAGTTCGCCTTGTTCGATTAACGTGACGGGCACGCCCGCCAGGCTCAGGTAATACGCGGCGGCACAGCCCAGCAGCCCACCGCCAATGACCAGGACATCGGTCCGGGCGGGCAGCGTGCCGGGGGGACAGGCGGAAAGAGGGGAAAGAGGATCTAGGTTGGGGTTCATAGTGTAGGAATGCGGTACACCCTTCACCCCAGATCACGACAGATTAGGGCACAGGCGGGGTAATCGACATGATGATTTCAGCCTCCTCCGTTCCCCGGTTCAGGTAACGGTGGGTTTGGCGTGCATCAAAGCTGATGTTCTCACCAGCTTTGACGTCAAAACTTACCTTATCAATCTCTGCAGTAATGACACCCCGGACTACGTACACGCTTTCCAGGGACGGGTGCGACATATCGTCCATAGACTGTTGACCCACTTCGTAAACAGCCCGAAACACTTCCATCTCGCCATTGCCACGGGTCAGCCGTTCATAGACGACACCACCGCGCGGGCCACGCAACAACATGCGCTCGCCAGGGCGGCTAATCCATACCGACGGTCCCTTGCTGGAATCCATGAACAAGGAAGACATGGATTCCCCAAAGATCCCGCTGAGCTTGCGCAGGGTCGTCAAACTCGGTGTGGTAACACCGCGCTCTACCTGACTTAGCAGCGTGGGCGAGAGCTTGACCATCTGCCCCAACTCTCGCAGGGACAGACCCTTGGCCACGCGCAGCTCATGAAGTCGTTTGCCTATCATTCTGAAGTCCTATGTTCGTGTAGTTATGTGTAGCCGAACTTCACGAATTATAGGGTATGAGAGGCTGCCCAATGGTGTGCAAATGCATGTTCCGAAACTGCACAAATCGTGCAGTTTCAGTGCTGAATTCTTCCAGACTTTACACGTGTGCACAAGCATTTCATACCTCTACAAAACATCACGACATCGAGCATCAATTACAAACCATTGTTTATAAACAAATATTTTACTAGGGAAAATACGTAGTCTGGTTTTTCAACAAAAAACTAAAAGCCTAAAGTATTATTGACCTGTAAATTATGTGCAGTATTATTGCACAATCTTGTGTACAGGCCCTGCAAGGGCATAAACGGAGACTTCATGACATCGCCTGTTTTGCCACTGGCTATTGAACAAATTGATCACGCTGCCTGGACAGTGCCGGACCTGGATGCGGCCATTGCCTTTTACGAGCGCTTGTTTGGTGCCCGCCAGCTCTACCGTCTGGGGCCTATCAATAGTGCGGATCTACCTCGTTCAGCCCTAGGCAAAGACTGGACTCATGCGCATCTGGACGTGCCTGATGCCAAGTTGGAACTGGCTTTTTTAGTATTGCCCAATGGCTTTCATATCGAATTGTTTGCCTACGAACAGCCTGCCAGTGATACCCAACAGGCTCTGAAGTCCAACCATGTAGGTGCACACCATCTAGGTTTTCTGGTGGCTGATCTGGATCAGGCTGTTGCACAGCTTGAGCAGCATGGCTGCACGGTGCTGGACCGCATTGCCTTTGATTCCGGCCCGACCGCAGGTGCCCAGTTCCAGTACTTCACCGACCCTTGGGGCAACATTTTTGAGCTGGTCCAGCGCAGCCAGCCCCTGAACACACCTAAAAGCCGCGACTGCATTAATCCTGCATCGCTCTACAACAGTACCCAGTTCGGTTTTTCGCACGCCGTCATACAAGACAACAGCCGCACGGTGCATCTGGCCGGACAAATTGCCTGGGATGGCCAGGGGCAACTGGTGGGCAAGGGCGATCGTATTGCACAAACCCGCCAAGCTTTGCAAAACCTGAAAACGGTCCTGAAAGAGGCCGGAGCCAGCGCCCACGATGTCGTGCGTTTACGCACCTACCTGGTCGGCCATACCCCCGAAGAGCTGGGCCCGATCTGCGCGCTGATCAACGAATTCTATGAAGGGGCTGAACCGGCAGCCAACACCTTGCTGGGTGTCGCCAATCTGGCCTTGCCCGACATGCTGGTCGAGATCGAAGCAACGGCTCGTCTGCCATAAGGCCCCTCTTTTCTTTAACCCATACAAGTGACACACATGAGTAAGAAACACAGGGTGAACTGGAAGGGCTACATCCCAACCACCATCACCCCTTTTGATGAAGCACGACAACTGGATGTACCGGCATTGCACAGCATGCTGGAATGGCTGCATGCCGAGGGCATGCACGGCCTGTTTGTAGGCGGCACCACCAGCGAATGGACCAGCCTGTCCAACCAAGAGCGAGTCGATCTGTTCCGCGCCAGTGCCGACGCCATGCGTGGCAAGCTGCCTTTGCTGGCAGGCTGCACGGGCTACACACCGGCCGAGGTCATCGCGCTCGCTCAGCAGGCGCAGGCCTTGGGTTACGAAGGAGTGATCGTTGCACCGCCGCCGTATGTGCGTCCCAATGACAAGGAAATCCTGGCTTTTTATCAGCAAATCGCCAAGGACATCAGCCTGCCTATCGTGATTTACAACTGGCCTGCCGGCACCGGCATCGATCTCTCTGTCGAGCTGCTGGAACAGCTGACTGACATTGATGGCGTAGTCGGTATCAAGCAATCCAGCCCCAGCATCGAACAATTCATCAAGACTCTGTTCCGACTCAAAGACAAAGTGCGCGTCTACGGGTTTCGCATGGATGAGCATGGCCTGTCCTTGCTGCAAACCGTGGATGGGGATGGCACGATTGGCGCCGGCGGCGTGTTGGGCCGCTATCAACCGGATTTTTACAATCACATCTGGCGCGGTGACATCGCCGCCGCCCGTGCCTGCGGCCAGAAAGACATACAAATTTTGCAAGACTGGTACACGCCCGAGCTGATTGGCCGCTATGGCTCCTCGCCCGCGGTATTGAAAGTTGCATTCAAGATGCGTGGCGTGCCCGTGCATCCCTACGTACGCCGCCCCACTCTGGAGGTCGAAGACAGCGAGATAGAACTGATACGCCAAACCCTGGTCGATCTTGAACTGATTTAAGACCCCGGCTGCGGGTGCCTCTGGCACCCGTCCCCTTACCCCCTTCGCTGGCACACACCACGCAGGCTTTATAGCCCTGCCTGTTTTGTTGCGCCTGTTTCTTGCCGCATCACTGGCGGTAGGGGGATTGCTGCACGCTTTTTTTATCTACCACGAAGGAGAAGAGGAATTGAAAACAAGAAATAAAACCGCCGTCAGTACTGCCCTGTTTTTATTGATGGCCAGCTCGGCCGCCCACGCGTCCGTTACCCTGTACGGGATTTTGGACACTGGCGTTGGCTACGACATGAACAAAGGCAATAGCAGCTACAGCCGCAACCGTACCGACGCGACAGAGTTCAAGACATCCCGTCTGGGCCCTAATAGTGGTGTGCATTTTGGCAGCCGTTGGGGGATTCGTGGCTCGGAAGATCTGGGCAATGGTTTACACGCCAAGTTTGTATTGGAAAGCGGCTTTGATGTGCCCACTGGCCAATCCATTCAGGGCGGCCGCCTGTTTGGCCGTCAGGCCACCCTGGGACTGGCAGGCGACGATTGGGGTCAGGTCGATTTCGGTCTGAAAAACAATATGCCAACCGAATACTTCAGCATGGCTCACCCCTTGGGTGGCGGCGGCGGGATTGTAGGTTTTGGTTCGACCTTCAGCGTAGCCAACACGGTGCGCTACGACAACCAGATCCAGTACCAATCCCCCACGCTGAACGGCTTCCAGTTCGGTATTGGCTATTCCTTCAATATCAACGGCAAGCAGCAATGGGATAGCGAGCGCCCCGACGGCACCAATACCAAGGACAGCAATATCCGTGCAGTCACCACCGGTCTGCGCTACAACAACGGCCCCTTGAGTGCAGCCTTGGTTTACGACCAATTGCATATCAATAAACAGTCCGCCAGCGGTTCGCGTCCTGCCGCCGACTCCACCCGCGTCAGCGCCTGGGCTGGTGCCGCCAGCTATGACTTCGAGGTCGTCAAAGTGTTTGCCGGTATCGGTCAAACCCGCGATGGTCTGTTCGCCACCCAAGTCTTTGGCCTGAGCAACGTCACCAACCCGCTGCCATCCTTTGCCGCCGTGCCGGGCCTGCGCATTAACTCCTACTCCTTTGGTGTGACCACCCCATTGGCTGGAGGTCGCTTCTCGCTGGGCTGGAACATGGCTGATCCACGCTCTCTGCCAGAGAGCATTACTGGCCCCAATGCGCAAACCAAACGCCAGCATGTGTACTCGGTGGGTTATCAGTACGACCTGTCCAAACGCACCATGGTGTACGTGTACGGCGGTTATGCACAGAACCTGACCTTCCTGCCAGATGCGCGCGCCACACAGCTGTACGTGGCCTTTAACCACAAGTTCTAAACTTGTTGAGGTCCTCTTCGGAGGGCTGGTTTTTGAATCACGGACAAAGTCCGTGATTAGCTGCAGTATTTTTCCGTAGATGCGCGATTCTGTTCCGCGTTATCTCTTTTTATACGCCCCTCTACGCATGTCGTAAGGGGCGTTTTTTTACCGCCGGGCCGTCCCAACGTAAAAAGCGCCCCCCCTCTGAACTGCACCCCAAACTTCGGTTTGGGCTTTTTGTCGCCCTTTCAAATCCATTCAGCCGTCGAACGAATCACGCCTCAGCGATACCGCGCAATCAATGCCACGCGGTTAGGTCTATCAGCCTTGTACAAAATACTCTTTACATGGGTTTTCACGGTGGGCAAGGCCATGCTCAGCTCAAGGGCGATCTGCTTGTTTGATTGCCCTACGAGCAACCGGTGGAAAACCTCGGACTCGCGTGGCGTCAAATCAGGCAGCATGGGCTCGGGACGGGCTATAGAAGAGCACCATACCGATGAAATCAAAGGCTGTAGCCCTCTTAGGACCGCCACCTCATCCAGCCGGAACTCCCCCATTTCCGACGGGCGCGACAAGCGGACTCCGCCAACAATGCAACCTTCAGGGTCACGCAGAAAAGCCTCCATCTTGAACGACATGCCCATGGGCTGAAGAAACCCCCGCAGATAGGCTTCGCGTTGCGCCGTAGTACCGGCTCCCTGGGCGCTACTGAAGACGCTGTTGCGATGCTGCCCGAAATGGCGCGGGTGGAAAGGGTCCAGATGCGCAAATCTCGGATAAACCGGTATCCATCGCGTATCGCCATCATCAAAACGGAAATCACATGGCTCGAGATTGGCATCGGTGCGATACAGACAGAGTCGACCAGTGGGTATGACAGCCCGCACGGCGGAGAATATCTGCTGCCTGATCTGGCTGCTAGAAAACATCATGCTGATCCCTGACGGAGCCCCACGCCCCTCATCCTTCGGGATGATACCAGCACAGCAGAACCGCCTGTAAGCTCTCCTTCATCAGGGAAAACCTTCACAGCCCCTCGATGCGTTAACACCCGAATCCCATCAGGCCTTGAAACGATCCGGCCTCTTTACTGATCCCGTAACGACTATGTCTGCACTCGAAATTCTGACAACCCGCTTTGCCCCTGCCCGACGCACCATCGCCAATATATTGCTGGATGGCGCGTCCCGCTACGGCCAGCGACCACTGTTGAGCATAGATGGCCGCACCTGGACTCATGCCGACATGGTCTACCACGTCGCCCGGCGAGCAGCAACGCTGACCGCACAGGGCATCGTCCAGGGAGACCGGGTGGCGCTGCTGTGCCGCAATCGCCTGGAAATCCTCGACACCGTACTGGCATGCGCCTGGCTAGGGGCGATCGCCGTGCCGATCAATACGGCATCCCTAGCGCCGCAAGTCCAATACTTCCTGAACAACAGCGGTGCGCGCTTGCTGCTGGCTGACACCGGTCTGGCCGATTCATTGCTCACTGTCGATTGGACACGCACCCAGGTCCAAGCCGTGTGGTGGCTGCACGCGAACGATGGTCCCCCATCGTTGCCGGACCTTCCCGGTTTCAGCCGGGATTGCCCGGATCTCGGTGATCCTGCCGAACCCGCCGAAAACGGCCCTGGAACACCGTTCGCCATCCTGTACACCTCGGGTACCACCGGACCATCCAAAGGAGTATTAAGTCCACAAGCTCAATGGTTTTGGTGGGGTGCTCACAGCGTGGATGCGTTGGATATCCATTCCCACGACATACTGGCCACCACCTTGCCGCTCTGTCATGTCAATGCCTTGCACACCTTCATCCAAGCCAGCCTGGCCGGTGCGCATGTGGTGTATTACCCGCGTTTCTCAGCGTCGCGATTCTGGACCATGATGGAGCAATGCGGTGCTACGCGCACCTACCTGCTGGGCGCAATGGTACCCATGCTGCTGGCCCAACCCGAACAGGCCGCCGAGCGCGAACACCGAGTGCAATTGATATTGAGCCCGGGTACCCCAGCAGACGCAGCCCGCCGGCTGGAAGCGCGCACCGGTGTGCGAGTGATCGAGGGTTATGGCTCCACCGAGACCAATTTCGCCATCGCAACGCCGGCGACCGCCCAACCCGATGGCCGCATGGGCTGGGTGCGTCCGGGCTTCAGCGCCTGCGTCGTGGATGAGGACGATGCCCCCCTGCCGGCGGGTACCGCCGGAGAGCTATTGCTGCGGGCAGACCAGCCTTACACCTTCGCCCTGGGCTATCACAACATGCCGGAAGCCACCGTGGTCGCATGGCGTAATCTCTGGTGGCACACGGGCGACCGGGTAGTCGCAGAATCCGACGGCGCAATACGTTTTCTGGATCGTCTCAAAGATGCCATTCGCCGACGCGGCGAGAATATTTCATCCTACGAAGTCGAGGCGGTGCTGCTGCAGCATCCGGCCATCGCGCAGGCCGCTGTATTTCCAGTACCGTCCGAACTGGCCGAAGACGATGTGATGGCTGCCATCCGCCTGCGCGATGGACTCCATGTCGGCCCCGCCGAGTTGGTCGAGTTTTGCCACTCCCACCTACCCCACTTCGCCGTCCCTCGCTATATCGACATCGTTGCTGACTTCCCGCGCACCGCCAACGGCAAGGTCCGCAAAGTCGAGCTGCGGGAGCGCGGAGTGACCGCCACAACCTGGCGCAATGACTGAATCCATCCCTTTTCGTGTCTGGCCCATTCAAGGAGAATCCCATGCGATCCCTGCCCCTTATTCTGACCCTGCTTTCCAGCGCTTTAGCCCCCTTGGCCGCTACCGCTGCCGACAACTCCTATCCCGGTCAGCCCATACGGGTGATCGTCCCCTTTGGCGCGGGCGGAGGTACTGACATCATTACGCGCATCGTGACTGAGAAGCTCGCTGACGACCTCAAGCAGCCGCTGGTCATCGAGAACCGGGCCGGCGGGAACACCATTATTGGCGCTAACGCTGTCGCCAAGTCCCAAGCCAACGGCTACACGCTGCTCTCGACGCTTGACATGAGCATGACCATCTTGCCGGCGGTCTATCGCTCATTGCCATTCGACCCTGCACAGGATTTCGAGCCTGTATCGCTCCTGGCCCGCGTACCCGCACTGTTTGTCGCCAATCCCAAAGTACCGGCCAACAACCTGACAGAACTGATTGAATACAGCAAGGCCCATCCCGGTCAATTGAATTACGCCTCTGCCGTGCTGTACGGCCAGCTCTTGGGTGAGCAGATGAAATCACTCACCGGTATGACCTACACCTATGTCCCTTACAAATCCTCACCCGAGGCCATGAGCGCGGTGGCCAGCGGCCATGTCGACTTCATGATGCTGGACATCGCTACCGGACTAGCCTTCATCCGCGACGGGAAGGTCAAAGCCCTGGCCATTACGACGCCGGAACGCAGCACGCAGCTGCCCGATGTGCCCACCGTCGCCGAACAAGGGCATCCTGAACTTGGCATGAGCGTGTGGTACGCCATGTACGCCCCCCACGGTACGCCGCGCAACGTGGTCGAGACACTCAATGCAAGCATTGGACGTGTTCTGGCCATGCCCGATGTCCAGGACCGTTTGACTCAACTGGGTCATGATGCAGCTCCCTCCTCTCCCGAAGAGCTCGCCCGGATGATCAAGGCTGATTCAGCCAAATGGGCCAAAGCAGCCCAAGATGGCAATATTCAGCTCGAATGATTCAAATAGAGGGGGAATTTCGACCGGCGCGGCGGCAGAGGCATTACCCTGCTGCTGGCCTCGCTAAGGCCGTGATCGCCACGAAAATCAAGACTCTGCAACGATGATGGCCTTAATGGCTACATCGACTGTGTGAGCTTAATGGGCAAAAAATAAACCCCTCTGCTCAAGAACAGGGGGCTTATCAACACTTTTACCGGCCCAAAGGCCCGGTAAAAGTGGCGTCTAAAGAAAGACAGAGATAACTTAGTTCGTCGCCAGAGCCAACAGGCGCTCTGACAGGACAGATTCTTTATCCGCCAAGGGTGCTATCACGTTGTAGTGGTTCGTCCCCGGCAAGGCACGATACACCGCGTCCACGCCTTGGCTGGACCAAGACTGGGCCAGCTCCTGACTTTGCCGATGAAACTCCGAAGTTTCATCCCCGCCAACCCAGGCCTCGAAAGGCTGACCTGCAGCAGGCACAGCCCAGAACAAGGGACTGGATGCCTGAGCCGTTTCAACATTGAGCCGCAAGGCATCATTGATACCGATATGCGTCAGCGGTTCCAGATCGTAGAGTCCCGACAAGCCCAAACCTGCACACAACATATCGTGGGGCAGATCAGGGGCATAAGCGGGCCAATCCGTTGCCAGCAGACACGCAGCCAGATGCCCCCCGGCTGAATGTCCTGCTACTACGATCGGACGCTGGAAACGACGCCAGGTAATGGCGCAAGCCAGACGCAACTCTTCGATAATTTGCGCCACACTTCCTTCGGGACACAAGGTGTAGGTTGGCAAGATAGTAATCAAGCCATTGTCCACGCTGCCTTGTGCCAAATGGCTGAAACGACGCTGATCCATGGACTGCCAATAGCCGCCGTGAATGAACATCAACACAGCTGCATCAGGACGCTCCACAGCCGGAAAATGAATGTCCATCACATTGCGCACTGCCGGACCATAGGGCTGGTTGGCTTCATGACGTGAACCGGCCCGAAACTGCTCAGCCAATCCCGACCACGAGGCAACAATCTCCTTGTGATCGGACACATGCCAACTGGCGTTGTACTCACTTTCCAGATGCTGTGTCATGGCCGGTTTAGTCCTTGGAAACACCGAGCTCGGCTGCCACGCGATCCAGCTCCGCACGGTAGAAGTTCAGCGCTTCCTGGGCATCGACACCCTTGGCTTCGCTCAACCACTGCTGTTCAATGACCGCCAGCTTGGTCTTCATGGCTTCCAGTTGCTCACCTTCAATGCGGTGCACTTTAATACCCTCGGCAGCCAGAAGATCAAAAGCGGCCATATTGTTCTTTTGCCAGATACCGGAGAAACGCTTGACCATGGGTTCACCCGACAAGGTCTCAATGGCTGCACGGTCAGCCTCGCTGATACGCTGCCAGCTACGCTCGTTAACCACCATGAACTGGCTGGAGGCCGAGAAGCCACCAGGTAAAAGGAACAAGTTCGGCATGAAACGGGCCAGATTGAAGTCAATCACCGTGGTGTAGTTCTGGAACATACCGTCAATGATGCCGCGCGAGACCTGGTCATAGGCTTCAGTCAGCGTGGAAGAAATCGACACCAGCCCGAGCAGCTTGGCAATACGCTCTACCAGCACTCCGGGGATACGAATTTTGGTGCCATCCAGCTTGTCCAGACTGTCTACCTTGGCTGCCGTCCACAACTGATACGAGCCGGGAACCCAAGCGCCCAGCAACTTGGTGCCGGCATGTTCGTTCTTGCCCATGAAGTACTTCTGGTAGGTGCGCCAGTAAGCCAGGGAGTTTACCTGGGCGTTCTCGGCCGTCATAGGCAGCTCCACCATCTCCGTCAGCTTGAAGCGCTCGGGGGTGTAGGAGTGCACACCAAACGCCATATCAGCCACACCATTACGCACCAGATCGTAATGCGAAGCAGGTGTACCCAAAGGCGGCAGCACCTGAATCTTCACCCGTCCTTCCGTTGCCTTCTCCACATCCTTGGCCCAAGGATTGAGCATCTCGGTGACCATGGGATGGCTTGGTGGTAACCAGTTGGAAAACCGCAGCGTGATGTTCTGTGCCTGCACGCTGGTGCTGGCTGCCAGGGCGACTGCAGCTACCCCCACCCATTTGCTAACTTGCTTAATCATGCGTATTCCTTCAAGAAAATCAGATTCAATAAAAAATGGCTCACATCAATGAGGGCAGAAACAAAGCAATGCCAGGAATACCAATCAAGAGCGCCAGGCGCACCAGATCAGCGAAGACAAAATAGATAACGCCTCGGTAAATCGTGCTGAGCGACATGGACGGGACTACCGAATTGAGCACAAACACGTTCATCCCCAAGGGCGGTGTAATCAGGCCGACCTCGATCAGTGTCACCACCAGAATGCCGAACCAGATCGGGTCCAGGCCCAGGTTGATAATCAGTGGATAAACAATGGGTAGCGTCAGCAGGAGCATGGACATGCCTTCGAGCATGCAGCCCAGGACCAGATACAGCACCACAATGCCCAGCAAAATCCCCCAACCTGGCAAGTCCCATTGCTGGACAGCGTCGGACAACATGGCGGTAAAGCCAGCCACGTTTACAAAAGTGGTAAAGATCTGTGCACCCACCATAATCACGAAGATGGCGGCACTGGTCATGGCAGTTTCACGCAAGGCCCCCATCAGGCTCTGCCAGGAAAACCTGCGACGCCAAATCATGATGAGCAGGGCACCCACAGCACCGATACCGGCCGCTTCCGTAGGCGTGAACAAATTGCCGTAAATCCCGCCGATCACCAGCAGGAACAACAGTAAGACGGAGCCCACGCTCTTCAAACCACGAAGTCGTTCCATCCAGGAACTGCGCTCGCCAGCACCGGCCAGGCCGGGCGTCATGCGCGTAGCCACCATGACGGCGCCTATGTACAACAACATACCCAAAATCCCGGGCAGTACCGCGGCAATGAACAGCTTGCCGATGTCATTGCTGGTCAGCACGCCATAGACAATCAAGGGCACGCTAGGCGGAATCATGGCGCCCAAAGTTCCTGCCGAGGCAATCGCGCCACCCGCCAACGAGTCGGCGTAGCCGTAGCGCTTCATAGAGGGATAAGCGACCCGTGCCATAGTGGCGGTCGTAGCAAAGCTGGAACCACACACGGCCGAGAACATACCGCCTGACAGCACCGTCGCAATAGCCAGACCGCCACGGCGATGACCGACGAAACGATAGGCCAGATCGAACAGATCTTTAGAGACATCGGCTCGTGTCACCAGATTGCCCATCAGGATGAACAGCGGAATCACGGACAAGTTGTAGTTATGAACCAGGCGATACGAGGTTTCGGCAGCCATATACGCCGCTGGGCCCCAATCGACCACATACGCAAAGCCACCAATACCGACCAAAGCCATCGCCACCGCGATGGGTACTTCCAAGACCATGAGCACAATCAAAATGATCATGCCAGTGACAACAACAGTCATTGTTTTTCCTCAGCGAACTCGTCGCCGTCGGCACTGAACAGTGCGGCCAGCGTGGATAGGGCGCACATCACCGCTGCAAAGTAAGCAAAAGGCGCCAATGGCAGGTCCGCAAAAACAGCACGGGAATTAGTCTGTGCAAATTGGACACCCAAAGCCCACAGGTGGTAAGCCAGAAAGGCCATCAGCACACCCGTTGCCAGACGGCTGCACCAGCGCAACAGGCCTTGCACCACCGCTTTCTGCCCCACCAAGGAACGCAACAAAGACACTTTGACGTGCTTACCGCTCAAGGTGACAAAGGGCAGGGCGGCAAAGACCATCACCCCCACCAGCACCTCAGTCAATTCAAAGGCCCCAGACAAAGGCCGTACAAAGCTGCGCATCATGACGTCGGCAAAGGCCACCATCATTAATGCCAGGATGGCCAGCGCGGACACCCCAAACATAAAACTGCATACATGACGCAAGAAACGGGTCTGCATCAATTTCCTCCCCTCTTATAGGCATTGCATGTAAATTTCAGTGCCTCGTGTAAATTTCGTGCATTAAATGTACACAAAATTTCCCCAAAAACAGTGTGATATTACTTTAAACCTATAGTTTTTTGAAAAAAATAAGATTGGGGTTTTCCACTAAATAAGAATAAAAACTTAGAAGTTATAAGGGTTTCAAGACCTATCACCAGAACGGGAAAGGGAACCTTGCAGGAAAAAGACGGTCGTAAACTCCGTGCACAAATACTTTACAGAAATGGCTATAAATGTACACAAGCGGCGTTCAGGGGATAAACACGTACAGGAAGGCGGCGGGGGGCAATCGGACAGTGAAACGGATGAGGTGGCCTCAAGGTGGCCAGGATATGAAGCAGATGAATTAGCCCTGGACTGAGCAGGGAGATTTTGCGCAGAAGGTTTGCCACCTCACCCTGCCCGGCATACCATCAAGGCGCGTCTGTCCTCTCCCTTACCAAGAGCCCGCACCATGCCCCAAATCCGCCCCGCTCAACTTGCTGACACCGAGGCTATCGGAAATGTGTATGCAGAACTGTTCGCCCACATGCACGCGCTGCAGCCCGACTATTATCTGCAAGTACGGCAAGACGAGGACTTCATCCAGGCGATGATCGAATCGGATCAGACAGCCTTGTTCGTGGCCGAAAAGGACAGCTGGATTCTGGGTTTCATCATTGTCCAGCAACAGAAAACACCGCCGTACAACTGCATCACCCCGCATGATTTTGCTTACGTCATTGATCTTGTCGTGACAGAGACATCACGAGGAATGGGGGTAGGAAAGCTGCTGATGCAGGCCGCACAGGAATGGGCTCAGGTGCGCGGGTTGGACTACATTGCGCTGGGGGCGCTAAGCAACAACACGGGTGCGATCAGGCTGTATGAACAACTGGGGTTCGAGCACAGCACGACCTTGATGAGGAAGGTGCTGAAGTAACAACAGGGTGACAAAGGGCTGCAAATAAGCCCTATTTCCAACTGCGACATATCGCAGGCAGCGCTGCCTGGGCACTCACTCCCAGCATCCAAAAGAAAAAGCCGGGCCCGCATAAGTTACGGTGCCCTGTCCAATCTAGAGTCTTTGCCTCAGCCGTCAGAGCGTATGCCAGCTTCCTTCACAACGCTTTCCCAACGCTGGCTACGCTGCTCCATCCATTGTGCCGGGCTCACCGTAGACTCCTCATAAGGCTGGATATCCAGCGTGCGCAACATCTGGACGGTAGAGGGACGTTTCATGATATCAGTCAACAGCGTGCTCCAGGCCTGAACCTTATCGGCCGGCGTCCCTTTGGGAGTGAACACCAGATAAGAGAAACTTTCATTAAAGTTCTCCAGCCCAGGTAATTTGGTCTCGGCCACCGTAGGTACATCGGGAATCAAGGGATTGCGTGCGCTACCCGAGACAGCCAGCGGCGTCAGCTTGCCTTCTTGGATGGCACCCAATACACCCGCGATCACCAGAAAGCCGCTGTCTATGCGTTTGCCATACATATCGTTGACCACGGCCGGGTTGCTTTTATAGGGAATGTGGTCCAACTGCACGGCGCTGTCCTGGATCAGGGCCGACATCATCAAGTGGCCCGGCGAGCCAATACCTGCCGAACCATAATTCATGGTGCCTGTGCGCGCCTTCTCCAGAAACTGTGCCGGACTTTTAATACCCGAACTGGGTGGCACCACCAGCACCTGATCAAAAGTACCCAGCAAAGAGACCAGTTCCAGCGACTCTTTCAGCCGAAAGTGATTATTCACATACACATGTGGATTGGCAGTGGCGACGGTATCCAGGGTCAAGAGCAACGTATTGCCGTCTGGCTTGCTGCGGCCCACCGTCTCGGCTGCGATCGTGCCCGAGGCACCAGCACGATTCTCCACCACGATGGTTTTACCCGTGGTGGCCGAGGCTTCACGCGCCAACATCCGACCTAAGGAATCCAGCGGACTACCAGCGGCGGAGCTGACAACCAGAGTGACGGATTTCGCTTCCTGCGCCGGCAAAGTCAACGGCACCAACACCGTACAGGCGGCCAAACTACGAATAAAGGTAATAACAGTCATGCTTGTCTCCGATCGCTATTAGTTTTATGGATTGCTGCAAGGACTCAGGCCAATGCCAGGGGCAAAGGGCTGGATTCACTGTGTGCCATCAGTGTGTCTACCAGTTGGTACAACAGCCCGGTCTTCAACTCTAGTGACGCAGGGTCGTCCCACAGATTGATCTGCTCCAAGGGGTCGGCACGCAGATCGTACAACTCTCCCCAGGTAGTCCCCTGGTAAACGCTGATTCGGTGAGCCTCAGTAAGCAGTGTGCGTAGCTTGCAACGTTGCGGCATATTGAATAACTGGCGCTGATTTTCTTCTTCCACCAACAGGGCTTGGCGCCAGGGCTGGGAGCTCTGCTGCATCAGCTCCAACATGGAGCGGCCCTGTATGCCGTTGTACGGCAGCAGACCAGCACGTTCCAGCACAGTGGGAGCGATATCAATGGTCGAACACAAGGCAGCGCTAGCCCCTCCTTGCTGAGTCGTCGCGGCTGGGTCATACCAAATAAAGGGCGTACGAATGATGCTTTGATAATGCACCGGGCCCTTAAGCAGTAGTTGATGGTCACCCATGAAATCACCATGGTCGCTAAGGAATAGAACAACCGTGTTGTCAGCCAGTCCGACCTGCTGCAAATGATCCAGGATACGGCCGATCTCCGTATCAATATGCGTAATGGAACCGTAATTCAGGGCGATGGCCTCGCGCGCTTCGCGCTCCGTACAAGCGAACAACGCCGGAGTGTGCTTGACGGCCTTACCTTGATCACGCTGCTGGCGCAGCCATTGAATATGCGCAGGAGCTTCTTGCGGGCCTGCTTGGAACGACGCAGGCAAGGTAACTTGGTCTGGGTCATACATGTCCCAATACTGACCATGCGGCGTAAAGGGATGGTGGGGGTCAGGAAATGAGCACTGGATGAAGAAGGGCTGCCCTTCCTGAGCATAACCATCCAACAAATCACGAGTTTGCTGGCCTATCCATGCCGTGGTGCTATATTCCTCCGGCACTCGAGTACGCCATGCCTGACCAAATCGACTCAACTCAATATCAGGGCTGGGAAGCGCCTGATCCGGACCGGCCAAAACGGCAATGTCAGGGTGCTTGTCTTGCAACCAGCGCCCATAGTCACCCCAAACCTGATCGCCGTGATCTACCGCCAGGTCCACATGCTCAAAACCATAAAAAGGAAGTGACATACTATGGTCGGGACGATCACGCCACAGAACACCACACTCCTGGTCATAATCATTCGTCGCCACGACAGCACGCGCTTCCCCGTCCGTGGGCAAAGCATCAGGACGAGGATACAAGGGTGGGTCATCAGTAATGTTTTGCAAGTGCGCCTTGCCGACCAGGGCGGTACGCCAGCCAGCTTGACGCAACACATCCACAAACGTATTCGACTCCAAGGGTAGCGGCACACCATTGTGTCGCGCTCCATGAACCGAGGGCATACGGCCTGTCATCAACGAAGCACGATTGGGCATGCAAATAGGAGTAGCCACATAAAAACGTTCAGCATGCCAGCCTTGCTGAGCTAGGGCGTCCAGCCGAGGGGTACGTACTTCACGGTTGCCATAGCAGCCCAGATGATCAGCGCGCTGCTGGTCTGTGATTATCAGAAGAAAATTAGGGGCTGCAGCAGACATCACATTCCTTTTCCATGACAGGTTTTTAATCATTGTGGCAGCCCGAGCCATAATGTTAAATTGAATAATATCTGGCAATATATAACTTTAATTCATAGGCCATGGAACCATGAGCTGGAGCAAACGCATTCGCCTAAGGCACCTGCAGATACTGATCCGTTTATGCGAGCTAAAAAGCATGAGCGATGTCGCACGACAGTCCAATATGACGCAACCGGCTCTGTCCAAATGGCTAAAAGACTTGGAAGACGATGCCGGTGTCATTTTGTTCGAGCGTCATGCGCGCGGCATTGAGCCTTTACCACCAGCATTGGAATTGGCTCGACAGGCACAAGGCGTACTCAGCCGTCTAGATCACATGGGCGACTCACTGGACCAGTATCGTCTGGGCTTCCGGCAGAGCGTCACGTTAGGCGTGTCACCTATGGTGGCCGTGGTCTATCTCTCGGCCTTGATGCGCGACATACACCAGCGTCATCCGTACTGTCACTTTCGCATTCAGGAAGGAACACTGGACATTCTGAGTCGCGGCCTGGAGCAGGGTGAGCTGGATCTGGTCATCGGACGCATTGACGAAACCGGCCGGAACCCTTCGATGGCCTTTCTACATCTGGGCTTAGTGCCCCTTTGCGTTGCCGTAGGCCAGAGTAACCCTTTAGCCGATCGTCATGATCTCGCCTGGGACGAAGTCTCAAATCAACCTTGGATTCTGCCTCCCAAAGGCAGTCCCATGCGCAGCCGCTTCGAACTCGCCCTGGATACCCGAGGGCTACACCATCCACGCTGCGCCATCGAATCTGCCCATGCACATACCAACGCACTGATGGCAATAGACAGCCCCTTCCTGGTGCCTATGGCGCGTACCATGGCCCAGATCTATCCCGATCTGCGTATTCTGGATTTAGGGTTGGAGGAAGATACGAATCTACATGGGCAATTGGGCTTGATGTGGCGTCCAGAAGATACCGGCCAGCTCATGCTAAAAGAAATCACAGACTGGATGCTGAAGAAGCATGTTTAAGTTGCCAGTTTATCGACTTCAATGTTGCCGCTGGAACTTGCCCTGCAGAAAAGCCTAGAAAGCTAGCAGTAATCACAAAATAAGGCCCATAAGTTTCTCTACTTACGGGCTCTGAAACCTCTACTTATGCCTTCAGCTGCAACAGCTGTTAGTTTTAAGAATAGTTGGCCAAAACAGATGAACAACTTAGCCACTTTCCTTGCTCACAACTTTAGAAAGGCCCGCTTCTGGCCAGTAGCGGTCGGCCATCGGCTCCTGGGCGAACTCTGCTAGCTCGTTCAAGCAAAAAGACGTACGACTCACATAAAAAAAGCGGCCACTAAAAAGTAGGCCGCTTTTCACATCCAGAACAGTGGCCAACTTATCTCACGACACTTGGCCAACTATCCTCAAAACCAACACACCTTTAAACATCCAGATTCCCTGCCTGCAGGGCGTGGGATTCGATAAAGGCACGACGGGGTTCGACGTGGTCGCCCATCAAGGTGGTAAAGATCTGGTCTGCATCGATAGCATCAGCAATCTGAACGCGCAGCAGGCGACGGGCGGTGGGGTCCATGGTGGTTTCCCACAGCTGGCTTGGGTTCATCTCACCCAAACCTTTGTAGCGCTGTTTGCTCAGGCCGCGTTCAGCTTCGGTCAGCAACCATTGCATGACTTCACGGAAATCATCCACGGGCGTTTCACGGCGTTTCTCGCCTTCACCGCGGGCAACCATCGCACCATCGCCAATCAAACCCGAGAAGATTTCGCCAGCGCGAGCCAGCGTCTGGTAATCGCCACTGCGAACAAAGTTGCGATCGAACACAGTCACGCGAATATTGCCGTGATGCAAACGCTGTACCACTACGCGCCAGGAATCGCTGGCTTCGTCGTAGGCGGCGAAGGTCTTGACCACATTGGGCAAGGCTTCGTCAAACAGGACTTCCTGCAGTTCCTGAGCGCTTTTCTCGGCCGTTTCCTGATTTTCCAGATTCAGCTTCACGCCTTCGGCCAGCGCCGACAGGGCATCGCCATCCATGTGACGCGACAGGCGTGCAATCACGCCTTTGGCTTTCACATAGCGATGGGCGTAGTCAGACAGGGCTTCGCCAATGATCGGGTCAGCACCTTCTTTAGGAGTCAGCACCGCCTCACGCAACGCCAGCTTGAGCATGAACTCCGCTTCCTCGGCATCGTCTCGCAAATACATTTCTTCGCGGCCAACCTTGACCTTATACAGCGGCGGTTGAGCAATGTAGACGTAGCCACGATCAATCAGCTCTGGCATCTGACGGTACAGCAAGGTCAGCAGCAAAGTACGAATGTGAGCACCGTCCACGTCCGCGTCAGTCATGATGATGATGCGGTGGTAACGCAGCTTGTCGATATCAAAGTCCGGGCCAATGCTGGTACCCAATGCGGTGATCAGGGTGGTGATCTGTTCGCTGGAAATCAGACGATCGAAGCGGGCTTTTTCAACGTTCAGTACCTTGCCGCGCAGAGGCAGGATGGCCTGGAATTTACGGTCTCGGCCTTGCTTGGCTGAGCCGCCGGCGGAGTCACCCTCCACAATGTACAGTTCACACAATGCGGGGTCTTTTTCCTGGCAGTCGGCCAGTTTGCCGGGCAAACCGGCGCCTTCCAGAATGCTCTTGCGACGCGTCATCTCGCGCGCTTTACGGGCCGCTTCACGGGCACGAGCCGCTTCTACGATCTTGCCGCATAGCGCCTTGGCGTCGTTGGGGTTCTCCAGCAGCCAGGTTTCCAGGGTACGACCCACTGCTTCTTCAACAGCAGGGCGCACTTCGCTGGAAACCAGCTTGTCTTTGGTCTGGCTGCTGAACTTGGGTTCAGGCACTTTGACCGACAGGACACAAACCAGGCCTTCGCGCATGTCGTCGCCCGAGGTATCGACCTTGGCTTTTTTAGCCAGTTCGTTATCGGCGATGTACTTGTTCAGCACACGGGTCATGGCCGCACGCAGACCGGTCAGGTGGGAGCCACCGTCGCGCTGCGGAATATTGTTGGTAAAGCACAGCACGGTTTCGGCGTAGCTGTCGTTCCACTGCATGGCCACTTCAACATTGACCATGGCGGTGCCGCCCGCATTGGACTCAGTGGCCACGCTAAACACGTTGGGGTGCAGCGGGGTCTTGTTGCGGTTGATGAATTCCACAAAGCCTTTGACGCCACCCAGGAAGGCAAAGTCTTCTTCTTTGCCCAGGATCTCGTCAACCAGGCGGATCTTCACGCCATTATTCAGGAAGGACAGCTCGCGCAGTCGCTTGGCCAAAATTTCGTGGTGATATTCAATATTGCTGAAAATTTCCACGTCCGCCAGATAGCGCACGCAGGTACCCGTACGCTCGCCAGCCGGGCCCGTTACCGCTAGGGGCGCAGTGCGCTCGCCACGGCGGAACTCAACCTCATGCTGGTTACCGTTGCGCCAGATGGTCAGCAACAACCATTCGGACAGGGCGTTCACGCAAGACACACCCACACCGTGCAAGCCACCAGACACCTTGTAGGAGTTCTGGTCGAACTTACCGCCGGCGTGCAGTTCGGTCATGACGATTTCAGCGGCACTGCGCTGGTGTTCGTCATCCTTGTGGATATCGGTTGGGATACCGCGGCCGTTATCGCACACCGAGATACTGTTGTCGGAGTGGATGGTGACGACGATATCGTCGCAATGACCGGCCAGGGCCTCATCAATCGCGTTATCCACCACCTCGAAAACCATGTGGTGCAAGCCGGTGCCATCGGAGGTGTCCCCGATGTACATGCCTGGACGCTTGCGCACGGCCTCCAGGCCTTTGAGCATTTTGATGGAATCAGCGCCGTAATCGGCGGACTGGGTGGTCGTGGTTTGATCGGTCATAGCATAAAACCTTGTAATAGCTGTCTGCTTCAAGCGGGTATGGCCCGGCGGGCCATACCTGTCGAACATGCCGCATTAGATGCGCATCGGCATGACCACGTACTTGAACTCTTCTTGCTCAGGCAGCGTCATCAACACAGAAGCGTTGGCATCGGGCTGCACAGACCAGCGGACAGTTTCGTCCTTGATGCTGGCCAACACATCAAGCAAGTAGCTGACGTTAAAGCCAACGTCCAGACTTTCGTGTTCGTAATCAATATCCAGCTCTTCGACAGCTTCTTCCTGTTCAGCGTTGGAAGCAGAAATCTTCAGCTGGTTCTGCGACAGTTGCAGTCGCACGCCACGCAGTTTGTCGGTGGTCAAAATAGCAGCACGCTGCAAGCTGCCTTGCAGCACTTCACGGCTGACATCGAAATGGCGGGTGTAGTTGGAAGGGATCACGCGGGCAAAGTCCGGGAACTTGCCTTCCACCAACTTGGAGACCAGCTCCACATCGCCAAAGCGGAAACGAATCTGACGGCTGGACACATCAATGTTGACCAGTTCATCCGTATCACCCAGCAGGCGCTGCATTTCCAGCACGGTCTTGCGAGGCACGATGATGTCGTGACGTTCCTGCACCCCGTCAATCGCGGTGGCATTATGCGCCAGGCGGTGGCCATCGGTGGTAACCGTACGTACCAGGCCGGGTTCAAACACCAGCAACATACCGTTCAGGTAGTAGCGGATGTCTTGCTGGGCCATGGCAAAGTGCACGGTATTGAACAGGTGCTTGAGCGTGCGCTGGGGCAGGCTCAAAGACACGTCCCACTGCTCGGGCATACTCAGCACTGGAAAGTCAGCGGCTTCCAAAGTCTGCAACTGAAAACGACTCTTGCCGGACTGGATGGTCAGCTTGCCGCTGTCCAGGCCCAGGCGCACATCGCCAAAATCAGGCAAGGCTTTCAGAATATCGAGCAGCTTGCGCGCCGCAACAGTGGTAGCCGCAGTGTCGTCACTCACGCCAAAATCGGCGTTAGTGGTGATCTGCACTTCCAGGTCAGTGGCCAGGAAAGAGACATCAGAGCCGTTTTTACGCAGCAGGATGTTGGCCAGAATCGGCAAAGTATGGCGGCGCTCCACAATGCCAACAACTGTGGATAAGGGCTTTAGCAATGCGTCGCGGGTCGCTTGAACGAGTTGCATGGTCATCCTTTGAGAGTTTGTTCCAGTACGTGTAATGCGTGATTCAGTTCGGCTTGCTTGGTGCGTGCATCCGAGATTTTGCGCACCGCGTGCAGCACCGTAGTGTGGTCCCTACCACCGAAAAGATCGCCAATTTCCGGCAAACTCTTTTGGGTCAGTTCCTTGGCCAGGTACATCGCAACCTGACGCGGCATGGCGATATTGGCGGGGCGGCGCTTGGAGTACATATCCGCGACTTTGATTTTATAAAAATCAGCCACGGTTTTCTGAATATTTTCCACTGTGATCTGCCCATTGGAGACCGACAGCAAATCCTTCAGTGCATCCTTGCACACTTCAACCGTCAAAACATCGCGGCCATGAAAACGTGCGTAGGCCGAGACCTTGCGCAAGGCTCCTTCCAGCTCGCGCACGTTGCTGCGCAGATGCTTGGCAATAAAGAAGGCCACTTCTTCAGGCATAGCAATGCCTTCAGCCTGGGCTTTACGCAGCAAAATCGCCACGCGCATTTCCAGCTCGGGGGGCTCTATGGCCACGGTCAGGCCGGAGTCAAAACGCGAGATCAGCCGGCTATCAATATTGGCCAGCTCTTTGGGATAGGTATCCGAGGTGATGATGATTTGCTTGCGCTGGGCCACCATCGCTTCAAAGGCGTAGAAAAACTCTTCCTGCGTGCGGTTCTTGCCAGCGAAAAACTGAATATCGTCAATCAGCAGCAAATCCAGCGAATGGTAGTAGCGCTTGAACTCGTCAAACGCTTTGCGCTGGTAGGCCTTGACCACATCCGACACATATTGGTCGGCATGGACATAACGAACCCGCACACCATTACCGTTGGCAACCAGTGCATTGCCGATCGCGTGAATCAGGTGGGTCTTGCCCAAACCCACACCGCCATACAGAAAGAGTGGGTTATAAGAGACACCGGGATTTTCGGCCACTTGCAAGGCTGCAGCGCGTGCCAACTGGTTGGCCTTACCCGTTACGAAATTATCGAAAGTCAGTTCGGCGTTCAGGCGCGAGCGATCCGGCACCGCATCCACGACGGCTGCGGTTGCCGGGGCGGCCGCCAGCGGAGCCAGGCTATCACTGCCGGGGTTGCCTGCAGAGACAGGGGCCGCGCGATCGGCCAGGGCACGACGCGGCGCCGCACTGGCCGAAGGCAGCTCGAACTGAACGGTGACGGGACATTCGTAGAAATCCGACGCCAGTTCCTCTATGCGAGTGGCGAAATTCTTGCGGACCCAATCCAGCTTGAAGCGATTAGGAGCAGAAACGCGCAACACTCCGGCTTCGCTGTCGAAGTCCAGAGGAACCAGTGGACGTATCCACGCACTTATTTGTTGGGGGGGAAGCTCCTGCTCCAATTTCTGAACGCAGGACTGCCAGAATTCATTCATCGGTCATCACTTCTGTAAACCTCGATTCTACCCTGACCTGTGCCAAGTTATCCACAGGCTAACAAATATAGTTGCGTAATATCGGGCTAAATAATTGACACAACAGAAAGAATTTGCTGAAATGATGGGCTTAACACGATTTTCTGTTGCCAGATCCCAAGCGTTTGCGCTACCGGGGTGGAGCTTTTCTGCGATTTCTGGCGGCTCATTTTTTTGGATACACCATGAAACGCACCTACCAACCATCCGTTACCCGTCGCAAGCGCACCCACGGTTTTCGCGTTCGCATGAAAACTCGCGGTGGCCGCGCTGTTTTGAACGCACGTCGCGCCAAAGGCCGTAAACGTCTGGCTGTATAAGCCATGTCGGGATGCGTGGCCTAGGGTATTGGATATTCTAAAGCCCGACTCCCACGTTACGCATCATGCGTGCCTCCTTTCCTGCTACGGCTCGCTTACATAGCCCCACCGAATATGCGCAATCACTAAAAGGACAGCGTGTAGGTCGCGGGGCTTTGTTCGTGGTCACTCGCTCCCGAGGCGAGGACCCACACCAGACCGAAGGTGCTCGTTTGGGACTGATCGTCCCCAAGCGTTTTGCCAACCGCGCCGTCACCCGCAACACCATCAAACGTATCTTGCGCGAAACCTTCCGCCACAAACGCGAAGGCTTGCCCAATGGCGCCTATGTCTTCAGGGTGCATAGCAAAGTACCTCTGGTGTCGCTGACCGCCCTAAAGCAACTGGTTCGTGCCGAAGCCGACACCTTGTTTTCCAAGGTACGGCCATGATGCGCAAACTGGCTTCGGCACCGATCCGCTTTTACCAGTTTTTTCTGAGCCCCTGGATCGGTAGAAACTGCCGCTTTACTCCCAGCTGTTCCAACTATGCCTTGCAGGCCATCGACATACATGGCCCGCTCAAAGGGCTATGGCTGGGTGGTGTACGCATCTGCCGCTGCAATCCCTGGTGTAAGGGGGGGCATGATCCTGTGCCCGCTCGCACGCCCGAAGACCGCAACACTTTCTAAAATCGTCCTGGTCTGCGCCTTGTTTTTTTAAGGCAACCCCCTGTTTGCTGACCAGCTACGTTAAACTGCTAAGCTTTTGCTCAGCTTTATAAATGTGATACAGGCGCTATGGATATCCGACGCACCATCCTATGGATGATCTTCTCCTTTGCACTGCTGCTGCTGTGGAACAACTGGCAGGAATATAACGGCAAACCATCGCTGTTCGCTTCCACTCCCGTTGCTACAGAAACGCAGGCAGCCTCCGAACCGGCCACCAATGGGGGAGTCCCCGCTGCGCAAGAGCCGACTACGTCTGCTGCCTTGCCAATCAGCAACAGCGCGGTGTCCGCCTCGGCCCAGACCATCGACATCACAACCGACGTCTACAAGCTTAGCTTCAGCACAGAAGGTGCCCAGCTGGTCAAGTCCGAGTTGCTGAAGTACGGTTCGCCCGAAAACCCAGATCAACCCATGGTGTTGCTGGATAACTCGCCTGCCTCTACCTACCTGGTTCAGTCCGGTATTGTGGGTGCCGCCGGCCAGAACCTGCCTAACCACCTGACCCCGTTCACCCTGGTGTCGAACCAGCATGACATGACGGGCGATACACTGGATGTGGTGTTTGAGGCGACTTCGGACGACGTTAAGGTCACCAAGACCTACACGCTGCGCAAAGGCCGCTACGACATCCAGGTTCGTCACGACATCCAGAACAATACAGGCGAGACCATTGATCCGCGCCTGTATCTGCAACTTACCCGTGACGGCAACAACCCCGCTGACTCCTCGCGTCTGTACAGCACCTTTACCGGTCCTGTGATCTATTCCAGCGGCGACAAATTCCAGAAGATCACCTTCTCGGATATTGACAAGAACAAGGCCACCTACGCCCACAATGTGGATAACGGCTGGATCGGCATGGTTCAGCATTACTTTGCAACCGCTTGGGTTCCTGCCCAGAACGTGCAGCGCAGCAATGAAGTCCTGAAGTTGGGCAACAATCTGTACGCCGCCCGCACGCTGGAAAGCGTAGGCACGATTGCTGCTGGTCAAAACAAGGCGGTGGACGCTGCCCTGTGGGTCGGTCCCCAGGATCAAAAAGCCATGTCGCAATTGGCAACGGGCTTGGATCTGGTCGTTGACTACGGCTGGCTGACCATCATCTCCAAGCCGCTGTTCAAACTGCTGACCTGGCTGCATTCCTTGCTGGGTAACTGGGGTTGGTCCATTGTCGCCCTGACCGTGCTGATCAAGCTGGTATTCTTCCCGCTGTCGGCTGCCAGCTACCGCTCCATGGCCAAAATGAAGCAGTTTGCACCTCGTATGCAAGCACTGCGCGAAAAGTTCGGTGACGACAAAGCCAAGCTGAACGCTGCCATGATGGAGATGTACCGCAGCGAGAAAATCAATCCGCTGGGCGGCTGCTTGCCTATGCTGGTTCAGATCCCCGTGTTTATCGCGTTGTATTGGGTGCTGCTGGGCAGCGTCGAGATGCGCGGTGCTCCCTGGATTCTGTGGATTCACGACTTGGCCGTACGCGACCCGTGGATGATTCTGCCTGCCGTCATGATGGGTACTATGTTCTTGCAGATCAAGCTGAACCCAACTCCACCTGATCCTATGCAAGCCAAGGTCATGATGCTGATGCCTCTGGTCTTTGGTGGCATGATGTTCTTCTTCCCCGCCGGTCTGGTTCTGTACTGGTGCGTGAACAACATCCTGTCCATCGCCCAGCAGCGCTACATCATGGTCCAGCTCGAAAAGAAAAGCGCGAAGGCAGCCAATAGCTGATCTCGCACTGGTATCAAAGAAGCCCCGCCCAAGCAATTAGGCGGGGCTTTTTTTGCGCATGGCTGACAGCCACACGGCCCGGACCATCCTTTGTTAGTATCAAAAATCGATAATCCT
>JBQEAN010000047.1:0-18713 GCA_052109075.1 Alcaligenes sp.
TGATGGACTCCATCAACGTGCAGCTACGACCACGCATCTTGAAAGACATGCGCCCCGGATCACGTGTGATATCACACGCCTTTGATATGGGGGACTGGGAGCCGGATGATCTTTTAGAATTGGGCGGTATCAAGCTCTATAAGTGGATTGTGCCTGCCCAGGTTGCCGGTGAATGGGAGTGGGAAGGTCTGGATGGTACGGCTTACCGGATTAAGCTCAAACAACGCTATCAGGACGTGATCGGCAAAGTCTGGATGAATGACAAGCCTGCTTTGCTGGACAGTATTTACCTGTCCGGAGACTGCCTGGAACTGAGCATTCAGGCCGACGAGTCGTCCCCTTTGATCTGGACCACCTTGTACTTTGATCATAAAGAACTGCTGTCCGTGGAGGAAGAGGCCGCTTGATGGCGATAAGCGGTTTCTTCCATTACATCCAGCCCCGGTATAAGGCCGGGGCTGATGATTAGAACTGATACTTCATCGTCAACATGATCTTTTGTGGCGCACCATAAAAGCCCTGCGAGTCCGACACCAAATCCACATACTTCTTGTCAAACAAGTTATTCACGTTCAACTGAGCCGAAAGACTAGAAGAGAAGCGGTAGTGAGCCATGACATTGGCCAGCACAATAGAGCCTTGCTCACGGCGAGCCTCTATGTTCGGTGCCACCTTTCTATCCGTATAAATGTGGCTGCGCCACTGCAGGCCACCACCAATCGACAATTTCCCCTCAGTGCCGGGCACCACATAAGACGTCTGCAAATGGGCCAAATTCTGTGGACGGAAAGGTTGGAACGCCCCACCCTCGGCATTGCGCACCAAGGTACGGCTAAAGCCGGCTGATAGCTGCCAGCCGGGCTGAATCTCTCCCGACGCTTGCAGCTCGAAGCCTTCGCTAGTCACGCCCTTAGCCCCTCGGTATGCAAAATCGGGCGTGCCGGGTACGGTTTTGTCACCGTCCTGTTCGGCCACGTTATCTTGCTCGATACGGAACAAGGCCAGTGAGGTGTTGAGCCTGCCCTCGAAGTGCTCAGACTTCAGACCTAACTCGTAACTCTTGCCTTGGACCGGGTCCAGATAGCTACCATTGGCATCACGATAAGACTGTGGCTGGAAGATATCGGTATAGCTGGCATAGGCCGTGAAGTTCTCATTAATGTCATACAGCAAACCCGCATAAGGTGTGAACACATGATGCTTCATGGTGTCCTGACCCGCTACACGCTTCCAATTGGTTTGACGGCCACCCACAATCAGTTTCAGCGAATCGCTCAGCGACAAGCGCAGCGCGCCGTAGACTGCATTCTGGCGGGTTTCCTGCTCTCCTAAAGCCTGAAATTCCCCCCATGCGGGTTCCGGATAAGAACCATCCCACTGGAAGATATTGCCCACCGGGGAATTGCCTAGCGGTGGTTGACTGCCATAGCGATAGATGGCCTTGCTACCCATCAAGCCGACAAACGCCTCATGCTCCTGACCGAAGGCCTTAAACGGCCCAGAGACCTCCAACGAGCCACTGTTCTGATCCAGCTCCTGATACGAGTTATTGAGCATCGTGCTCATCCCCTGCCCAGTGATAGGGTTAGGATGGCCCATCAAATAAATCAGCTTGGAATCGTATTTACTTTCCAGACGGCTAACGGTGGCTTTCAAGGACCAGCCGTTCTCAAAACGATGATCCAGACCGGCATAAAAAGTATTGCTGGTCGTGTTCCAATTCGTCCAGTCTGCTCCGATGCTGAAGGAGCGACGCCAATCCAGATCTTGCCCGTTGCTATCCAAGGTAGGCAGCCCCCCCCAGGTCACGCCCGTAGGACGCTTGGCCTGATGCTCTACACCCACGCGAACGGTGGTGTCAGGCGTCAGATCCGCCTCTGCTGTGGCCAACCAGGCACGATTACGGCTGTGATAGCGGTCGATATAAGAGTCTCGCTCCTCCATCATCCCGGCCACACGCGCCCGTACGGTGCCATCCTTATTCAAGGGAGTGGAAAGATCAATCGTGCCTCGGTGGTGATCCCAGGACCCCACGCCCACTGACGCCGAGCCGGTGAACACATCACTGCTGGCACGTTTACGCACCATATTGACCGAAGCACCGGGGTTACCGGCTCCGGTCATCAAGCCGGTAGCACCGCGCACGATTTCAATACGATCGTACAGAACGGGGTCGAAATTAGAGGTTCCAAAAAAATCGTTCTTCGTCTCTACGGGGACCCCATCGTATTGATAGTTGTCGACAAAAAACCCGCGCGAGTAAATGTCGGTACGGTCGATATCGGACATGGTGGTGGCAATCCCCGTCACGGTACGAAACGTGTCACCCAGCTTGGTCAAGTTCATATCGTCGAGCTGCTGTCGAGTCACTACGCTGACGGACTGTGGAGTCTCACGAGGAGACAGACGCAAACCGGTTGCCGCCGCCGTCGCCTGCACGGTGTAAGAGCCCGAGCCTTCCGTAGACAGCTCGCGCCCCACGACCCGCACTGGGGCCAGCTGGGTGGCCTCGCCTGGAACAGGACGGGACAAGGACACATTCTTGCCATTGCGGCGGAACTCTAAGCCTGTGCTTGCCAGCAAGCGGCTCAAGGCTTGGTCAGCGGTCAACCTTCCAGAAACAGAAGGGGCGTTGATCCCTTTGACGGCCTCGGGTAGATAAAAAATCTGCAGCCCGGCCTGCGCCCCCAGCTTTTCCAGAGCCGCCGCCAAAGGCTGCTCCGCTATGCTGATTGCCACCGGAGCTTCCTGCGCCTGGGCGTGGGGCGCGTGCAAACCAAAAGCAAGAAAAAGAGAGAACGCGAGGGCGTTAAGGCCAATCAATGTCGTACCCCGACGCGCTGAGGCGGTGGGTTTAGCTTGCGTGTCCAGCATGAACAGAGTTCCAAAAAATAAGTACGCGCACGATGCGCAGACGCCCTTGGCCAAGGCTCTGGGCCAGCCTGTCTCCCGTCTGGAAATGCAGGCCCCCATAAGTAAGACGCTATGGCTGGAAATTTTCCGGAATGATTCTCACTGCTCTTTTTGATACAAAATGTATCTTTACCTGCTTTGACTGGAAATGCTTAGAACAGTACCTGCAGCAGGATCTCAGCCACCCAATCAAAAATCAGCGATCAGCAAGGCACTACCGTCGGCCTGACGCGCCACCTTGACCGGCGCAATATCTGGCAGGATAGCCAGCGCTGCTGTCGGCTCCTCTATGCTGAGCGTGCCTGAAATACGCAGCTTGGCGACCTGCGGATCAGTCACCCGCACAGGTTGGGCCAGATAGCGGCTTAACTCGCTGGCCACCAGGGACAAGGGCACATCACGGAACACAATGCGTCCTTGCTGCCAAGCCGTCATCGCCTCCACACGATCCTTGTCAAACTGAACCAGACTGTTATGCAAAGCGCTGGAGAGCTGACCAGCGCGCAGCAACGCCCGCTCCCGCCGCCACCAAGGGCCGGTAGACAGTTGCACCGAGCCTTCCCGCACAGCCACCGTCACCTCATCGGCTTCCCGACGTACATTGAACTGCGTGCCGGTCACCAGCACCTGCGTCGAGCCCGCTTCCACCGCAAATGGCCGGTTTTTGTCAGCATGAACGGCAAACAAAGCCTCGCCCCGCAGCAAACCCACACTGCGGTGAGACTCATAAAAGGCGATGCTCAGTTCCGTATCGGTATTCAGATCCAGCCGCGACCCATCGGGTAATTCAACTTGTTTACGCTCGCCTCGGGCGGTCAGCAATCGCTGGGTAAAAACAGGGGCTTCTGCCCATATGGGACGGCTGACCCAGGCTCCCGCTGCCACGGTAGCAAACGTCGCCCCTGTCCCCATCAATACGCGCCTGCGGGTGATGCGGCGAGCGCCATGATCGGGGCTGTCCATCATCGCCCGCATCTCATCCTTGGGCAGATGATCAGCCACGTGCCAGACCTGCTGCAAAGAACGGTACTCGCGCTCATTGGCGGGATCACGCGCCAGCCAGGCATCCCGCTCTCGCTGTTCGTGCGGAGCCAAGGTGCCGAGCTGCTCCCGGGCAAACCAGTCCAGGGCTTGCTCTCGCGGCAGATTGGAGGGGGTGGCGTTATCGTGTTTAGGCATAGTTCGCGTCGCTAGGGACACAGGACAAAAAACTGTGCCCTTCACTATTAAGACGTTTGAACATAGTGAAATCCGGAACTAATGGGGGGCATAGTTTTGTAACTTTTTTTGAAGATGCCTCAAGGCCCGCTTCATGTATTTTTCCACCGAGCTGGGTGTCAGATCCAGTTTTTCTGCGATTTCCTTTTGGGTATAGCCCTCTATTTTGTTCCATAAAAACACCTGCTGGCACTTTAGCGGCAATTCCTGCAAGGCTTCCCGTAGCGCCTGACTTAACTGCGCCATACGCAAATCGCTGTCCGGGCCGGGCTGAACCGGGTGTTCATCCTCATGCAAATCCTGCAAAGCCACAAGCTCTTGGCGCGACTGGCGGCGAATTTCACTGATCAGCTGGTTCTGCGCGCTGCGATACAAATACGCTTTTTGATCCAGTGCGGCAGCATGTTCGCCTCGCAACAAGCCCTCGATGGAGTCCTGTGCCGCATCTTCCGCATCCTGCGGCAAAGAGCTGCGCTTCGCCCACGACCCGATCAGCCCGCTGTAATGAGCGAGCCACGTTTTCTTGGACGTAGGGCGGCGGGACATGGAAAGGGCAACAGGCAGGTATCGAGTGAAGCGAGCATATTAACAATAATTCTCATTTCGATATAGAAAGGTGCTCGCAGTGTGGCGTCCTGTCCCACCCTGCAAATTTGCAAGATGGCTTGCAACATTGGCGCTTTCCTATCCTGCCCGGCTTCTGAAGAATGGTGAGTACAAATCCAATCATAAAAAGGAGACAAACATGGCGGATATCTCTGCCCAGGTTTATGAGGCTCTTTACGCCAAGCCTCAATTCCAGGATCTGGTACGCAAGCGTAGAGGCGTTGTACTGCGATTGTTGTTCATCAGCATGACCTGCTTTTTTCTAGTACCCATTCTGTCCAGCTTTACTCCCGACCTGTTCCGCCTGAAAGTCACCGCCTCTACCAATTTTGGGCTTTGGTATCTGATTGCCCAGTATCTGATAGGCGGCGCTGTGGCCTGGCGCTATGCCGTCCAACTACGCCACCTGGACAAGATGGTTCAGCACTTAACGCAACAAGAATCCCAGCAGTCCTCCCTACCCTCGACTGCCATCTAAGGGACTCATCATGAAAAAAATAGTATTTGCGACCACCTTAATAGTGGTCAGCGAAACCGCGCTCGCACAGGAAAGCACCTTGGTTAACGAAGGCAACAGGGTGCTGACATTTTCAGTCTTCGCTTTTCTGTTTCTATTCACGCTAGGCATTACGTTTTTGGCAGCACGTCGTAACTCAACCGCCAGCGATTTCTACACGGCAGGCGGTGGTATCAGCGCCCGTTTCAATGGTCTGGCCATTGCCGGGGACTATCTATCGGCGGCCGCCTTTTTGGGTGTTTCCGGGCTGATTGCGCTGTACGGCCTGGACGGCATCAGCTATCTGATCGGGTTCTTCGTCTCTTTCATTCCCGTGTTGATTCTGGTGGCGGAACCCTGCCGCAACCTAGGCCGCTACACGCTGGGCGATGTGCTCTCTTATCGCAACAACTTCCGTGCTACCAAGCTGGTGGTTGCGGGCTCCAGCATCCTGGTCGCCTTGTTTTACATGGTGCCGCAGATTGTGGGCGGGGCCGTCATTATCCGAGCCCTGATCGGCATCCCCTACGAGGTTTCGGTAGGCATTGTGGGCTTGATGATGCTGATCTATGTGCTTTTTGGCGGCATGCGGGCCACCACATCAGTGCAGGTACTGAAAGCCGGGTTGCTGATCTCGTTTTGCTTTGTGCTCGTCATCCTGTCCTGGGCCCCCTACGGCTTTAACGTAGAAGCCTTTTTTGGCTCAGTCATTTCGAGTCCCACCATCCAGAATCATGTCATCAGTTTTCTGGGGCAGTCCTCGTTGGGCGTGGCCGAAGCCGGGCAACGTTTCCTGGAACCAGGCCTGTATTTGAAAAACCCAATCGAACAGGTTTCCCTGGGTATGGCACTGGTGCTGGGTACAGCGGCCATGCCGCATATCCTGATGCGTTTTTTTACCGTGCCCAATGCCAAGGCAGCACGTAAGTCTGCGCTGTATGCCATGTTCGCCATCGGCTTGTGCCATCTGTTCATTGTGGTGATCGGCTTTTCTGCCGCACTGAATGTAGGCCCCAAAGCCATTCTGGGTCTGGATAAAGGCGGCAATCTGGCGGCTCCCATGCTGGCGCAACTGTTGGGAGGTGGCCCAGAGAGCTTGATGGGCAACTTCATGCTGGCGGTGGTCGCTGCTGTGTCCTTTGCCACGATTGTGGCCGTGGTAGCCGGGCTAACGCTGGCAGCAGCCTCGTCTCTGGCCCATGACGTATATATCGGTGCGATTCGCAATGGCTCGGGCACAGAGCGGGAACAAGTGATTGCCGCCCGTATTGCCACCTTGTTGATGGCTGTCATCTCCATCATTGCCGGCATTGCGGCCAAAGGGCAAAACGTGGCGCACCTGGTCGGTTTGGGCTATGCCGTGGCGGCATCGGCCAACCTTCCTGCCCTGGTCTGCACCTTGTATTGGAGACGCTGCAATACCGCCGGTGTCGTGGCCGGAGTGGTGGGCGGCACGCTGCTGTCCATCGGGCTGGTGCTGGTATCGCCCAACATGACTTACCCCTTGATGCAGAAAGAGGCGGCACTAGCCACAGTCACTACCGTGAATCAACAACTGGTCGCGACCAGCGACCCAGCCCTGCGCGACACGCTGACGACAGAGCGCGCCACCGCCCAGGCCACGGCTGACACCATTCCCGCCAACGCGACCAGCGTAGTCGGTCTGTCCAAGCCCCTGATCAGTCTGCGCAACCCCGGAATTATTTCCATCCCCTTGGGCTTCTTACTAGTGATTCTGTTCTCGCTGTTTACGCGCAGCGCCTTGTCTGAATCCAAGTGGGTAGAGATGTCCGTTCGCCGGGAAACCGGATTAGGTGTGGCCCAGGCCACGGTTCACTAAACCTTGAGAGAAACACACACCATGTCACTTCCAATCACCCACGTTGCCGCCGCGCATATCGCCTCTGTTTACATGGACGCCGCCGGTTCCGTGCGCAAGGCCGTCGCCATCATCGACGAGGCCGCCCACCACGGTGCCGAGCTGCTCACTTTCCCTGAAGCTTTTATCCCTGGTTTTCCTGTCTGGGCCGCCTTGTGGGCCCCTATCTACAACCACGAATGGTTCAAGAAGATGGCGGCCAACAGCATCCATATTGATGGCCCCGAAATTGCCCAGATCCGGGCTGCGGCCAAGCGCAATGGCATCTTTGTATCGCTAGGTTTTAGCGAAAGCACCGAGGCCAGCGTAGGCTGCATCTGGAACTCCAATGTACTTATTGGCGACGATGGCACCATCTTGAATCACCACCGCAAACTGGTACCCACCTTCTACGAAAAAATGGTCTGGGCACCCGGTGATGGCCATGGTCTGCGCGTCTGCCAAACCCGCATTGGCCGCATTGGCGCCCTGATCTGCGGCGAGAACACCAACCCGCTGGCTCGCTATTCTCTGGCCGCTCAGGGCGAACAGATCCATATCTCGGCATGGCCTGCCATCTGGCCCACCCGCATGCCTAAATCCGGCCAGAATTTCGATAATGTGGCCGCCAATAAAATACGGGCCGGCGGCCACTCTTTCGAGTCCAAGGTATTCGGTATTTTGAATGCCGGTTTTATGGACAAAGCCATGCTGGACGCCCTGACGGAAGGCGGCGATGCCCAAGCGCGCGAAGTGCTGGAAAACACCCCGCGCGCCGCCACCCAATTCCTGGACCCCACCGGCGCATCGGTAGGTGATTTTCTGCAAAATGAAGAAGGTATTGCCTACGCCACGTTTGACCTGAATGCCTGCGTGGAACCCAAGCAATTTCACGATATTGTCGGGTACTACAACCGCTTTGATGTCTTTGATCTTTCTATTGACCGCCGCCGCATCACCCCCGCCACATTCCGGGGTTCAAACAGCGAAAGCCGTAAACAGTCACGTAGCAGTGAGCCCGTGCAGGGCAGTCAGGTAGCCAGTTCGGAAACGATGGAGGAGTAAAGCCATCGTCTGACTCACCCTGCAAGCAGCAACTGCCCTGTACTTCCGTTGCCTCGGGAGTACAGGGCAGCCTCCACTCTCCTTTTCCGCCTCATTCGTATACAGACAGCAGCACGACATGCATTGCAAATTTGCAACTCCCTGAAAGCTTGATCTATACAGTGATAGCTCGCAGTAGACTTAAAAATACGCACGGGTTCAAGCACGCATGCTGAACCTGCCTTGCAAATATTCCTGTCTCGGGCTGTGGCCATGTCTCCTATTGATCCCAATTGGCATGATTTGAAGATTTTCCTGGAAGTGGCACGCTGTGGCACCTTGGGTGCAGCAGCCCGACGCTTGAAGGTGGACCCGTCCACCCTGAGCCGTCACATCAGCCGACTGGAAGAAACCATCAATGCACCTATATTCGAGCGCAACAACCAGGGCCTGCATCTAACCGCAGGCGGGCAAGGCTTGCTGGAGTATGTGGAATCCATGGAAACCAGTGCCGTCGCCTTGGCCGAACAATTGGGAGATCACCCCAAGGAGCCCTCCGGCACAGTCCGGGTCGGCTCCATGGAAGGCATCGCCTCCTTGTATCTGGCAGCGGAGTTTCAGGGGTTTTCCGCGCTCCACCCCAAGATCGCAATTGAACTAGTCACCACCACCCAGCAAATGCACGTCAACCGGCGCGAAGCCGATGTTTTTCTAAGCTTTTTCCCCATGGCAGGAAAATCTATCGATGTGACTCCTTTAGGCTCCTTCCCCTTACATCTGTATGCCGCACCGGAATACTTGACCCAATACAGGCACCCGACCAACCTGGAAGATCTGCTGGACCACCAGTTTGCGTCCTATATAGACGACCTGATCCAACTGGATACCGTGCGCTGGCTAAACGAAGTGATCTCCCGACCCAAGCTGTCCTTTCAGTCCTCCAGCATGATTGCCCAAATGTTTGCTGCCGCTGCCGGGGCGGGCATTGTGATGCTGCCCTCCTTTGCCAAACCGGAGCGGCTGGGTCTGCTGCGTTTGCTCGATGAACAGGTCAACGTGCGCCGCACTATCTGGATGACGGTGCACCGGGATCTGCAATACCTGCCACGTATCAAGGCCGTGACACGTTTTCTGGAAAAAACCATTGCCCGCGATTACCCCTGCGAGCCATCAGTTCGCAGCCCGCAAGCCAAGGCCTGAGTCTGTGGCTGTGGCTATGGCTGCATGATGATCAGGTCGCAGGTTCCATGAAACATGGGCGCACTTTACTGACAAAGAGAAACGTCTTCTTAACGGTAGGTCCCGCTGCCGATGTTAGGCTGGACTGAAATCTGTTCACACCGTCAAAGGAGTTGCAGCCATGCGTTTTTCTTCAGTCTATGCAAAGTTCGCGCTTGTCGCGGCTACAGCAGGCACCAGCCTGGCACTTGCTGCACCGGCTCTGGCCGATGTCACCATTCCCATGAAAATGGCCACAAAAGATGGGGTGGGCGACACCATAGGCCAGGTCACAGTCAGCCAAACGCAATACGGACTGGTTTTCACTCCGGATCTGCAAAAACTGCAAGCGGGTGTCCATGGCTTTCATGTGCATGAGACCCCCAGCTGCGAGCCTAGCGAAAAGGACGGCAAGATCACCCCTGCCGGTGCCGCTGGCGGCCATCTGGACCCCGAAAAAACCGGCAAACATGACTTCCCCTGGGGCAATGGGCACTTAGGCGATTTACCAGGCCTGTACGTGAATGCGGACGGCAGCGCCTCCACTCCCATACTGGCTCCACGCTTGACGTCGCTGGATCAAATAAAAGGCCACGCCTTGATGATCCATGAAGGCGGCGACAACCACTCCGATCACCCTGCTCCCCTGGGTGGCGGTGCCGGGCGCATCGCTTGCGGAGTGATTCAATAACAGCCTTCACCTCTTTAACTTTTCCAAGGAGATCCCATGAACGAGACGATTGAATCTTCCTTCGAACATCTGCAAGAGATTATCAAGGACATCCGTTTTGCGATGTTTATCACCCATGCGGCCAACGGCGAACTGCACGCTTGGCCCATGACGACCCAGAAATCCAAAATGGGGTCGACTCAAGAAGGCTACGAGCACGACAAGCTGTGGTTCTTCATGTCGCGCAGCAGTGATGCGGTCAGCAATCTGGCCGTCAATCCGCATGTGAATGTGAGTTACGCAGACCCTAAAAATGACACCTATGTATCGGTGTCGGGCATGGCCAGACTGGTCGACTCCATGAACCAGAAAGAGCGTTTCTGGAATCCCATGACCGAAGCCTGGTTTGCCGAGGGCATTACCGACCCGGATGTTGCCCTGATTTGCGTACAGATCGACAGCGCAGAATACTGGACCGTTCATGAAGGCAAACTCAATCAGGTGGGCAAAATGCTGAAAGCCACGTTGATGGGCGAGCGCCTGACTGAAATCGGGGAACACGGCAAAATCACACCTGCCACCAAGCGGACTCTTTGACTCGGATTCTGCCCTGTTTCAAAAAGACGAAAGCCCGGCCTTGCGCCGGGCTTTTGTATGGATAGAGAGTGCCTTGCTCAGGGCACTTTCAACCACCGAGCGATACGCGTGTATAAAGGCCCGGTCAGCACCAATACACAGACCATGCGCGCCACCTGAAAAGACGTCACCATCGGCGCTCCCAGCTGCAACACTTTGGCAGTGATCGCCATCTCGGCAATACCACCGGGACTTACACCCAGCACCAGTGTGGGGTAGGCAATATCGGAGAGCTGGTACAGGCCATAAGCAAAACTAAAGGCCAAGGCCAGATTGAGCAGATTACTGATGGCGGCGACCCCCAGATAGCGCGGTGCACGGCGGAAAAACTCGGGGCCAAATTTATCGCCCAAAGCCCAACCAATGCATAGTTGCCCCAAGTTGGAAATCTGCACAGGCAGGCCAGACAAAATAATGTCGTTGTACGTCAGTATGGCCACCACCAACAAAGGGCCCAGCACCCATGGATTAGGCAAGCGCAAGACCTGGAAAATAAAGCCTGCCGCACTGCTCAAGAGCACCAGAAGAGCCAGACCGGGCAGATTCAAAAAGTCAGGTCGAAGCAGCGAGCCGGATTGCTCACCCGAAAAGCCCAAGGCCTCGAAGGCAAAGGGAATAATCACCACAACCATCAATACACGCAGGCCATGAGCAGATGCCACCAGGTCCGGACGTGCTCCATAACGCTCTGCCAGCCCCGTCATTTCACTGGCCCCGCCCACTGCGCTGGCAAACCAGGCGGTGCGCAGATCCGTACCCGCAAAACGAGTCAGCATGAACGTACCGATGCCGCACAAGACCAGCGCAAACACCATGCCCATCACAATAAACAGCGCATTACTGCCAATCAGATGAACCATGGCAGGGGTGAAATACAACCCTAGCGATGCGCCAATAACCCACTGCCCGGCATTACGCGCCAGCGGCAAGCAAGCGCCAGGGCTTCCAGCCATCTTGGTCGCTGCCGTCAAAATCAAAGCGCCCAACATCCAGGGCAAAGGCATGCTCAGCCACGTAGCCACCAAGGCGCCGATCAAGGCCACCCCAAAACCAAAGGCAATTCGAAACCAGATAGCCATAGCAAAAACAACAAGGCCAGGCCGCAGCCTGGCGCTCTCTCCCGATAAAAGCCCTGCAAACCATGCAGGGCTACCTACTTAAACCGTGTCGTGGGCATTCTTGCGACGCACAAGGCGACGCAACAGAATCGGACCTACACTAACCAAAACAGCCGCAACCCACAAGGAAATTGACACCGGACTCTCGAACAAAATGCCGATCTCGCCATCCGTAATAGACAGGGCACGCCGCAGATTCTGCTCCATCATATTACCCAGGACCACACCCAGCACCATCGGCGCCATAGGCACATTCATTTTGCGTAGAAAATAGCCCAGCACCCCAATGCCTACGACCAACATCAAATCAAAGGTCGTGCCATTAATCGCATACACACCGATATAGCTGATGGCCAAAATACCAGGCACCAGCAAACGCGGTGGAATAGCCAGCATGGAGGCGAACACACGCACCAAAGGCACGTTCATCAAGAGCAACATGACGTTGGCCACCATCAAGGAAGCGATCAAGCCCCAAACGATCTGTGGCTGGGATTCAAACAAGGCAGGCCCTGGCGTGATGTTGTACAGCGTCAAAGCTCCCATCATGACGGCAGTTGTCCCCGACCCCGGTACCCCCAATGTCAGCATGGGAATGAAAGAGCCGGTCGCCGCACTGTTATTAGCGGCTTCAGGCGCGGCCAAACCTCGCATATCACCCCGACCAAACATGGCATTGGGGTCTTTGCCTTCGATGTACTTTTTCTCGTTGGCATATGCCACCGCAGAGGCCACGCTTGCCCCCGCACCCGGCAAAATCCCGATAAAAAACCCCATCAAACCGCCGCGTACCGTGCTCCACCACGTCAAGGTCAGCTCTTTCCAGTTAAAGAGCTTACGTTTGCTCTTGGGCACTTCAATCGATACGCCCCCCAGCAAATTCTCCAGCATCTGCAACATCTCGGCCACAGCGAACAAACCAATCACCACCACCACGAAATCAATGCCATCGGCCAGATTGGGAATATCAAAACTGTAGCGGTACACCCCCGAGTTGGCATCCACGCCCAGGGTAGAAATAAACAGACCCAACATGGCCGCCAGAATCCCTTTGACCGGCTCATCACCCAACAAACTGGTTAGCGCACAGAAGGCAAAGACCATCAGCACAAAATACTCGGCAGGACCAAAGGCCACCGCCCAACCGGCCAACATGGGCGCAAGCAGCACAATCCCGCAGATGGCAATCGTGGAGCCAATAAACGAAGAGAAAGCAGACAAAGACAGCGCCACGCTAGCCAGGCCTTTCCGTGCCAGTGGATAGCCGTCCAAAGTTGTCATGACCGCAGCTGCCTCACCGGGCACATTGATCAGTATCGACGTAATACGGCCACCATATTCCGCCCCCACATACACAGCCGCCAACAAGATCAAGGCGGACTCGGGTGGCAGCTTCATCGCGAAGGCAATAGGCACCAGCATGGCAACGCCGTTGATCGGCCCCAAGCCTGGCAAAACACCCACAATAGTGCCAATAAAGGCACCAATCGCTGCGACCAGCAGGTTCTGGACAGAAAAGGCGACACCGAACCCCACGCTCAGATAATCAAGAATCGAGCTCATAGCCATTCTCCCAGGATGCCGCTTGGCAGCACTACATCCAAACCTAAGTCAAACAAGATAAACAGCCCCACTCCCATCCCCAGCCCACCTACCACGGCCTGCTTCCAAGAGCCACCGAACAGGCGTGCGACCAAACTGACCATGATCGTCGTGGCGATGATGAAACCCAGCCATTGAAATAACCAGGCATAAGCTGCCAGATACGCCACCATCATCAAAATGCGGCTATTGGCTCCTGATGGATTGGCAGCTACTTGCCCGCCACCCTTGATAATCAGGCGCAAGCCGCACAAGGCAATGATCAAGGCCAGCAACAGGGGGAAGGCCTTGGGGCCAACAGGCTCATAGGAAAAAGGGGGCTCTAGGTCGTAGCCAAAAGCTGTGATCAGGGCGGCAAGCACCAGCGCGCCCACGCCTAGCACGCGATCATTCAGCGTCATGATGGAATCTCCGGATTCGCCCGCCATCAACGGCGGAACAGACAGGCAGTGCTCCCGGCGCAAACAAGCCGGGAGTGCCGTAAAGACTTATTTTTTGATCAAGCCGAAAGAGTCAGCCAGTTCTCGATACTGCACCACTTGTTGCTTGACGTAGGTGTCCAGTTCTTGACCGCTCATATTGAAAGGGAACAAGCCCTGCTGGGTTTGCAGACGAGCAAACTCCGGGGTTTTCATCAAGCGCTCAAATGCTTGGACCCACCACTGGTATTGCTCATCAGACACTTTGGGGCCGACGTAAAAGCCACGAATAATCGGCCATTCAATATCAAAGCCCTGCTCTTTGGCGGTAGGAATATTGGACAGGGCGCCCTCCAGCCGTTTGTCATTGAATACGGCCAAAACACGAATGGGTGCGCCGCCCTCCAACATGGTGTGGGCCTCAGCCGCATCACCCATATAGGCCTGAATATGACCGCCACGCAAAGCTGTCATGGCTTCGCCACCGCCTTCAAAGGCGACAAAGCGCATTTTGCGGAAATCCACGTCGGCGGCACGGGCTGTTAAAGCCGCTTTCATCCAGTCCTGACCACCCACAGAGCCGCCTGCCCCCAGCACAATCTTGGTGGGATCAGCCTTGAACGCTTCCATCAGGGAGCCCAGGTCCTGATAGGGTGAATCAGCACGCACAATTGCCACACCATAGTCGCTACCCACCGATGCCAGCCAGCGCACGTCCTCTACCGAGTATTTGCCGAACTTGCCCTGCGCCAGATTCAATAGCGAGCCGCCCGAAAAAGCAGCAATCGCATTGCCATCCCCCGGACGCTGCGCAACGATATGGTTATACGCCACGGCACCCACGCCACCTGGCATGTAAATGGTACGCATGGGATTTTCCAACACTTTGGTTTCCAGGAAACCATTCACGACGACACGGCAGGTCAAGTCAAACCCGCCGCCGGGTTGGGCAGGGGCGATACATTCAGGCTTGGATGGTTGTTGGGCATGTGCACCACTCAAGCTGCTCAACCCCAGAATGCTGCTGGCCAGCAGCATTCGTAGTTTCATGTGAATAGTCATTGGATCGCCTCCTGGAGGATCGTCGTCGTTGTAATGGTTGCGACCTTACCGGAGCGAAGCTTTCGCCTACCTTTCAGTTCTGCCAAAAACCGCTATTTTCAAGGGTATTCCCTGAAAACAAAATCAACGATCAGACGCAACAAACTCCAAACGCACGATCAGTCCGCGCTGCCCAGGCCCAAGCTGCAAGATCATGCGAGCTCGGTGAATTTGAGCAATAGCCTGCACAATAGCCAGGCCCAGGCCCGAACCTTGCAAAGCCTTTCCAGCCTCCCCGCGCCGGAACCGATGGCCAGCCTTGGCCATATCGTCAGTGCTCATACCTGGCCCGTCATCCTCGACCTGGATGCTGCACACATCGCCTTTGCTCCGAACTGACACGGTAATGCGTGCGCCCTTGGGGCAATACTTGATCGCATTGCTGACCATATTGCTTAAAGCCTGTTGTAGCAGCCATGCCTCGCCCGCGACCCAGACCGGCTGGGTGGGAGCATCCAGACCCAGATCCTGCCGGCGCGAACGGGCCAGACTCCACAGTTCATCCACTACCTGCCCAGCCTGCTGACACAAGTCCACCGTTCCCAAGGTGGCACGGGTACGCAACTGATCTGCCGCATCCCGTACGCGTGATAAAGTCACCATCTGATGGGTCATCTGCGCCGTATTGTTCAAGCGCAGTTGAATCGCCTCCAACACCTCTTTCATTTCATCAGTCTTGGCCAGCGTCAAGGCAAAATCCACTTGGGTCAACAACACCGCCAAGGGTGTTTTCAACTGATGGGAAGCATCATCCAGAAACTGTTGCTGCTCTCGTGATTTGCGCGCATAGCGATCCATATGCAAATTAATGGTCTGCACCAAGGGGCGCACCTCTCGGGGCAGACTGGCATCGCTAATGGGTTCCAGATTATCAGGAGAACGGTGCCGCACCTCCGAGCTGAGCTTGCGCAAGGGACGCAAAGCCAGCAAAGTGCCTGCCAAAATCAACAGAATAAAAAGGCTCAAAACCGCGATATCCTGAATCAAGTTTTGAATGATGACTTTGTGAATAAACGCATCGCGTTCACTGATGTTTTCACCCGCCTGAATCAGCACCCGACTATCTTGATACGTTTGTAGCCGCCCGTCTGATTCAAGAGCAACAGCGGCGATACGCAGGGGTTCTCCCAGATACTGGGCGTTATAAAAAACAGGCTGGTTGTTCACCAAACCAACAGGCGGCAAAGGCATATCGGTAAAACCAATTTCCGACAGCCCATCTTCGGTTGCCACCCGGAAATACACCTGACTGCTGATGGTGTATTCCATGAATTCCATCATGTAATAAGACTGTTCCATCGCCAGTCCACCACTGATGGTACGTACATTGGCTGACATGGATTTCAAGGCACCCGCCAAAGCCCGATCAAACGCGGCATTCACCTGATCCTTAAGCGCCATGCTGGACACAAACAAGGACACCCCCGAGGTCAGCAAAGCAACAGGGATCAACATGGATAACAAGGTTCGACGCAGGCTGCTCAGGGCCATGTTGGCTCCAGGTTGTGGCCAAAGCCACTAGGGGCAAGAAGGATCACACTAGGGCTCATCATCCGTCACCGGCTCCAGGCAATACCCTACGCCTCTCAAGGTGACAATGTGCACGTCCGACAACTGCAGCTTCTTGCGCAGGCGATGCACCAACACCTCGATAGCCTCGATATTAATTTCGTCTTCATCCTTGTCATTGAGCCGGTCCAAAATGAACTGCTTGTTCACCGGCTCCCCGCTGCGCTGGACCAGAATACGCAACACCTCCCCCTCTCGTGGCGACACTGACAAAACCGCTCCATCCAACGTAAAACGCTGCGTGGACAAGTCATAGACCAGGCTGGCACAGGCCATGCGTGGCTTGTCCTTGCCACGACTGCGACGAATCAAGGCATTGACGCGGGCAACCAGCTCTTCAATACGAAACGGCTTGGGCAAAAAATCATCCGCCCCACACTCCAAAGCGTCGACCCGCTCTTGCAGGGAATCACGCGCCGTCAAAATCAGCACGGGAGTGCGGTTGTCTTCCGAACGCAAACGAGCCAGCAAAGCACGCCCATCCATTCCGGGTAGGCCCAGATCCAGAACCAACGCATCAAACTCTTCAATCTGAAGGCGACGATGCGCCACTAGCCCATCGTTAGACCATTCAACCGTAAGCCCTTTCTTTTGCAGGCTACGTGTCAGCCACAAGGCCAAATCCGGCTCGTCTTCAATCAGTAAAATTCGCATAGTGGCCATTAAAAAGAAAACAGGACAAGGCTGCTAATACCTTGCTGGGCAACACAGCACATTTTTTAAGCATTGATCTGGTCGGTCAACTCCAGCACAAAGCGACGCAGCCAGCAGCTTTCTTCATCGTGCTCCTTATTGATATCCCAAATCATGGACACCACAAAAGACGGCACACGCAGCGGCACCGGCGAGACAGCTAAACGGCTATTGCACTCCACAAAAGAATGCGCCGCGTAATCCGGCATGGTCAACACCAAAGGACTGCCAATAATGGCATTGATCGCCCCGGAAAAATGGGTGAAAGACGCCTTGACCTTACGCTGCAAGCGCTCAGCATCGAACAGTTCATCCACAAACCCACGCAGACCATCAAAAGACACCCGGCCATGGCGTGCATGCAGATACTCCTGCTTGCTCATAGGCGTCGAGAAGTGTGCGGCTTGCTTATCGTAGACGCAGATATACGACGCCGAAAACAGCACTTGCGACTTGTGCATGGTGCTCAGGAATTTGGGGCTGGAGCAAATCGCCAGATCAGCTCCGTGCTCCACCATACTTTGCGGCCAAAGATAGCTATTGGTTTGGTAGAAGGAAAAACTGATCGTCCAACCTTGCTCGTCCGCCATGCGGATCATACGTTTGGCCAGCATATTTTCCAGATCGTCCGATAAGGCAATCCGAAAAACCCGGCTGGAGCGCGTGGGGTCGAAATCCTGCTCAGACGTTACCAACGCCGAGATACCTTTCAAGGCTTCCGATATCTGCGGGGCAATCTCCAAAGCCCGGTGCGTAGGCGCCATGCCGTGCGAGCCACGAGTAAACAGTTCGTCATTAAACACCACCCGCAACTTGCGTAAAGACGCGCTGACCGCACCCTGGGTCAGGAATAAAGCATTGGCGGCCTTGGTCACGCTGCGCTCGTTCATCAAGCACTGAAACACCAGCAGCAGGTTCAGGTCCATCCGCCTGATATTAGCAATATTAATTGAAGCCATTTTTATAATTAGTTTGAATAATTATTTGCCTTGATTAGACTAAAAATCAGCCACAACCACAATAAGGGTCAGGTTTTCACCTGATCTACACGAGGAGATCAACATGGGCACTGCTACCGTCGCCCCTCAGCATGCCAATGCTGCCCCCCCGGGCCAACCAGGCCTGAGTAAAAAACAAGTCGTTGCCGTAGGCATCGGCAACTTCATGGAATGGTTTGACTTTGCCATCTATGGCTACTTTGCCGCCATCATCGGCAACATCTATTTCCCGTCCGACGCCGCTGGCGTCTCACTACTATCATCGCTGGCGGTTTTTGCCGTTGGCTTCGTATCACGCCCCTTTGGTGCTCTGATTCTAGGCCCCATTGGCGACCGTTTTGGCCGCAAAACTGTCTTGATGATTACGGTGTTCGGCATGGGTGTTTTCACCACCCTGATCGGGCTGCTGCCCGGCTATGGCACGTTAGGCATCCTGGCCCCTATCCTGCTGGTTGTGCTGCGCTTTTTGCAAGGCATGATGGTAGGTGGCGAATGGTCGGCAGCGGGTATTTTCCTGGTGGAAAGTGCCCCCTCCAACCGCCGCGCCTCGGCCG
>JBQEAN010000047.1:18813-27478 GCA_052109075.1 Alcaligenes sp.
GCAGCGGGTATTTTCCTGGTGGAAAGTGCCCCCTCCAACCGCCGCGCCTCGGCCGCCAGTGTGGTCACTTTTACCGCGGGTGTCGCCTTCTTGATGGGCACGGCCACCGCAGCGGCTATCAATGCCAATTTGACGGAAGAGCAGGTCTATAGTTGGGGCTGGCGTGTGCCGTTCGTGCTGTCCATTGTGATGACCTTTATTGCTGTTTTTATCCGCCGCAAATTGAATGACACGCCGGTCTATCATGAACTACAAGAGAAAAAAGCCAACAACACACTGAAGCCTGTTCCACGCAAAGACAAGCTCAACGCCTTTGTCCTGTCCTTTGCGTTTTCAGCCCTGTTTCTGGTATCGCTGTACTACTTCATCACCTACGCCAATAACCACCTGGTGTCCGTTCTGGGCATGAGCAAAACATCGGCCTTGTGGTTATGCAGTGCCTCTCTGGTGGTGTATTGCATGTTGCACCCGCTGGTTGGCCGCTTCTCGGACCATTATGGCCGCCGCAAACTAGCCTTATTCGCCGCTGCAGGTCTGACTGTGATGGCTTACCCGATCTTTGTACTGATGAACTCCGGCAAGCCTGCGCTCATTCTGCTGGGCCTGACCATCATGGCCTTCCTGGTGGCGATCTCTGCCGTCATGAACGTCGTTCTGCTGGTGGAAGTTTTCCCCGCTTCGATTCGCTCGACCGGCGCCGCGCTGGGCCACAACGTCTCGTCAGCGCTGCTGGCTGGACCGGGTCCTTTCATTGCCGCTGCCCTGATCCAGTACACCGGTAACCCCAACGTACCAGCCTGGTATCTGGCCGGCGTATCCCTGGTGTGCTTTCTGATCCTGTATACCCGCCTGCCCGAAACCAAGAACGTGAACTTGTCGGCAGGCTGACCTTTCAAGGAGACCTCGTTATGAGCAAAGTTGCTGTTATTCAAGCGGCATCCATTCCTTTCGACTCTGTCAGCAGTGTCGAAAAAGCCGCCGCCATCTTGCAGCGCGTTGCCGCCCACGGTGCCACCCTGGCCGTCTTTCCCGAGGCATTTCTGGGTGGTTATCCCAAAGGCATCAGCTTTGGCAGCGTCATCGGCAACCGTCGCCCCGAAGGCCGTGCCCTGTACCAAATGTATGTCGATGGTGCCGTCAGCCTGGGCGGCCCAGAGCTGGAAGCGCTGGCCGATGCAGTCACCCAAAGCGGCGTATACACCGTGATGGGCATCATCGAAAAAATGGGTCGCACTCTGTACTGCACCGCCCTGACACTGGCCCCCGGCAAAGGCGTAGTGGGTATCCACCGCAAACTGATGCCGACAGGCCAGGAACGTCTGGTCTGGGGTTTTGGCGATGGTTCAACCATGGGCACCGTAGATACGCCTATGGGCCGTATCGGAAATGTGATTTGCTGGGAAAACTACATGCCAGCCTTGCGCCAGACCATGTATGCCCAAGGCACGGAAATTTATTGCACCCCTACCGCAGACGATCGCCCAACCTGGGCCGCATCCATGGTGCACATAGCAGTGGAAGGCCGTGTGTTTGTGCTGTCAGCCTGCCAGGCCATCCGTCTGAACGACTACCCCGAATCCTTCCGAAGTGAATTTGCCCTGCCCGGCGAATTTGCCCAGGATAGCTACGTGATGCACGGCGGCAGCATGATCGTCAGCCCGACCGGCGAAGTGCTGGCTGGCCCCGTGTTTGACCAGGAAACCGAGCTGTATGCCGAGTTGGACATGGATCTGCTAAAACAAGCGAACCTGGACTTTGATGTGTACGGCCATTACTCGCGCCCCGACATCTTCTCCTTGCATGTAGACACCCGTGCCAAGCAGGTTGTCAAACTGCAAACCGAAGATTCGCCTGAGTAAAACCGCTCAATCTTGCACAGATAAAACTGACCCCATCCAGCTTTTGGCTTGATGGGGTCGGACATGCTGTGAGCACGAGTACAGCATGCGGCCTGCTACGGCTCTTTCCTGTCATAGCTCTCTTTTTTACCCGTGGCTCTAGCACAACGTCCAGGGTTCCAACACGGGCTGATAGGCAGGCATCTGCAACTGTGTCTCGTCCAGACCCATACCCTGCGCCAGATGAGCCAACATCGTCGGACTCAACGGGACCAGTCCTTTCTCAATTACGTTGTACTCCGCCACGCTGATACCTAATCGGCCAGACAGACGCTCGCGCTTAATTTCCAAATACTCACGCCAGGCGCGTATCAACGTCCAACGGTGAGTACGCATATCCTTAAGCACCATATAAGGAATGCCCTTATCCGAACGTACAAAACGCGGAGCGGCCATCAGCCTGCGCACCACCTCATCTTTCATGGAGTCACGAGTCAGCAGATGGGCATACAGCATCGCCTGCTCAGGCAGCATACGAGGATCAACGTCATCTGTGGTCAACAGGTATGTATTCATCATGGCTGACAAACCTACAGTGGTAAGAGGGTTCTCTAAACCGCTAACTTACCGCGCTGCCTTGCCCAATTCTGTCAGACTATTCTGAAAGTGCGCTCTCCCCTTCCGCTGACTCTGGTCAAAAGAACACACTCCCACGCTCGACCCACATCCAGAGCACTACACATCAACACGTGGGCTCATACCTTCATGCCCAGATAAGCATCGTTCAAAAATCACGGTGAGCCCCTGTGGCGCGGGCCACAGGGGTGTAGTCAATGAGACGCCCCCTTCTTACTTACATCCCAAACAAAACCACCAATACCAAAACAATCAGAAGTTATATTTCACCCCACCAAAAAAACTTCTGCCATTGCCCGCCAGATACGTAGGCATCGCTTCCGAAGCCGAGCGTCGAATCACATAGCTGCTGGCGTAGGTTTTATCAAAAATGTTGTCCGCCATCAGATACGCACTCCAATGCTTGTCATGCTGATACGCGACCTTGAAGCCCCAAATCGCATACGCATTTTGCTGCGTGCCTTCCATATTCTGATGATTGGTTGGTGTATCCGACGCCAGCCAGCGTACGTTCGGCCCAAAGCGCCAGCCGCCACGGCGATACATTAACTCTGCCCCCAGCAAATGCTTGGGCACCCCGGCAATACGATTGCCCTCGTACTCACCGCCACGGAACCGGAAATCGCTGTAGGTGTACGACAAACGATAATCCCAACGCCCCGCTGCCGGGGCAGGCAGCGACCCACTCAAGCCCGCCTCCAAACCCTGATGCCGCGTGCGATCGCCATAATTGAACGTTACCGACGAAGCACCCGTCGCATCACTGACGGCCATCAGTTCATCGTTCACATTGCTGCGATACACCGCCAAAGACCAATCCACCGCCGACTCGCCACTACCCAAACGCCCCGCCCCCCCTAACTCAAAGGTCGTGGCCTTTTGGACATCCAACTCAGTCAGTCCCGTCACCGCCGAGCGCACATTCATAGGCTGCGGCACTTCCGCGCTGATGATCTCCCAATACGTAGGCGCTTCATGACTGCGGCTGATATTGGCAAACACCTGCAAGTCCTCAGACGGCTTCCACACCACCCCCAACTTCGGGTTGGCATAGGACCACTTCTGATTCAAAGTATCGCCACCCAGACGGTTGCGCGCATCCCGCAGCGCCTGGCTGTACTTCACCTCCCCCACCACCGTCCACTGTGGCACCACATTCCAGTTCAAGCCCAAGAGCGCATTGCGGTTTTCAGCCCGCAGGCGATAGTCCCCGAAAAATAGAGCACGGCTGCCATTGGCGGGATTGACCCCATACAGCTCGCGGTCCATATCACTGCGCGCCCAATCCAAGGCAACGCGATAATCCAGGTTCCCTTCACGCCCGGCCACCTGCCATTGCGCTCCGTAGGTATGTCCCTCGGTCGGCGAAGACACTTGGGGATTGGTAAAAGTATCGTCCACCGTCTGCCAGTACAGGCCCACGGTCTGGTTGAAATCTTCCGTCCCCCAATAGCTGCGGTTGGCCAAACGGAACTGCGTCGCCTTGCGATTCGGATCACGTTGATACACATTGGCCGCCTTGTCCTGCGGCGTACCGTAATCGCCCATCACACTACGCGGATCGCTATAGAGCCGTTCACGAGGCACCACGTTGGGAATATCAAACTTTAAATCCACATAGGACAGATACGTGCGGTTCTCGAACTGACCACGCTTGAAGCCGATATTGCCCTGCACATTGGTACGCTCAGAATCCGAGTGATGACGGTAGCCCTCGGCCTTGTCATGACTGACCGCCAAACGTCCGTCAAACTCATCCGTCTGAAAACCCTTGGCGGCATACAAACCCAGACGCCCAAAGCTGCCCCCTTCCACACTGATGGTGTCGCCTTGCGTACCATTCATGGAACGAAAATCCAGCTCACCACCCAGGGTGGTCGCCCCTGGTGACAAGGCATTGGCACCACGGCGCACGCTGATCAAAGAGCTATTGCGGGGCTCCAGAAAACCGATCACAAAAGAGCCATCCGCCTCGTTCAAGGGCAAGCCATCTTGCAGCAGCAAGACTCCCCGATTAACCGGATTGCTTTGAATCCCCGACCCACGAATATTGAGCCGTGGCTGATCAATCCCGCCAAAGAAATCCTGCACGATCAGGCCGGGCTGGTAATCCAAGGCATCCCTTAACGTCACCAACCGCACTTCTTCCTGCGGCTGAATCAGGTTCGTGCCACCGGGTACGGCATCCAGGCGAGCTTTTTCCTGCCGTAGATCAGCCTGCAGCACGCTTTGCCCGACAGGCGCCTTGATGACAATGGGAGATAAAGTGGAGGTAGACGGGCCGGCCCAGGCGGCACCCGCCCACAGCCCTCCCAGCGCCAGGCTGATCGTCAGCCGACGCACTACAAGAACGTGTGACATCGTATTCTCGATAGAAAGTGAAATTACCAGTGCAGATAAAACATGGTCTTGGCCAGGATCACGATCCCGACCATGTGACAGAACACGCTTAAATGAATGCGTTTGAAGTGGATAGACTTCATGCGTCCAGTGCGCCGCAAGGTCATGGCTGTCAGAAAGTGGCCAAAGACGCTGAGCGCCAACAGAATCTTGATGGCCAGAAACAGGCCCAAGGTGTTGTCAAAAGGATGGGCCAGCGCCTCGCGGTGATGCCAGGCCAAACTTATTCCCGCGCTGTACAACACCAGCAACACCCAAGGCATAATGCGGCGGGCTCGGTCCCCAATGGCAATCTCCAGAGTACGCATGGCCTCTCGCGGAACGTGTTTGCGTATGCCCTCCAGCATCAGGACTTCAAAGAAGACCGTGCCGATGAAAAACAGAGCAGCAAACAGATGGAACAGCACAATCACGGGATAGGCAGTCATGGCGTCAACACCTCCTGGGACAAGAGTTGGGCATATAAAGAATCGGCCAGATGCTCACGTGCAGCAGCATCGCCAGGGCTAGCGGGCTCAAACAATTGACCATGCCCTTTTTGCAAGAGCAGGCAAGAGTCGGCTACCCGCATCAGTTCTCGCGGTTGATGGCTGACGTAAAGCAGCGCCGCCCCCGCCTCTTCCAGACAACGCAGGCATACTTGCGCCAAGCTATTGCGCAACGCCGGGTCCAGGGCGCTGAAAGGCTCGTCCAACAGTAAAAGATCTGGCTGTAAGGCAAAGGCACGCGCCAGGGCGACTCGCTGGGCCATGCCACCGGACAATTCGCCAGGCCAGGACTGGGCTACATCGGCCAGCTCTACCTGTGCCAGCCAATACAGAGCGCGTTCATTGGCTTGTGTGGCCGACAGCCCCTGTGCTCGCAGCGGAATCTGTACGTTATCCAGCACGCTGCGCCAAGGCAGCAAACGCGGTTGTTGAAACACCAACACGGGATGACGGAATTCACTCCGGAGCTGACCGCTATCCGGTTTAAGCAAACCCGCCACCAGGCGCAGCAGCGTGCTTTTACCTTCTCCACTGGGACCGAGCACACCCAAACGCTGCCCGGCCTGTAAGGTGAAACTCAAATCCTGTAAAACCGGCTTTTGCCCGAACAGGACCTGGACATGGCTTAACTCAAGCATGGCTTTCCTCCCGCCACTGCCCCAGGCGGCGCTGCAAAGGTTGCAGCAGGATGAATTCAATGGCGGCGACCAGCCCCAGAATCAACACCACCCAGGCATACAACCCGGCACTATCAAAGGTGCTGCGCGCATTGGCAAGGGCATAGCCCGCACCACTTTCAGCACCCAGCACTTCGGCCATCACCACCAGCCGGACACCACCGCAGCAGGCAATCAGCAAGGCAGCGGTCAACGGTGCGGTCAAAGAAGGCAAATACAGATGACGCAGACGACGCCACCAACCCAGGCGGTAAACATGGCTCATCTCGATCAAGTCGCGATCCACCTGCAACATGCCTTTAACGGTATTGACGTACATGCCCGGCACCATCATCAGCACCGTCATGAAAATCACCATGCTCGAACCCAGGCCAAACCACAGCATGGCCAACACAACGACCACCACAGGAGGAATGGCCATCAGCAGCCAGCGCAAAGGCTCCAGCAAACCACGCAGGCGTGGGCTATGCGCCGCCAAAATACCCAAGGTGAAGCCAATGGAGCAGCCCACGCTGACACCTATCGCAACCCTCAACAGGCTGGCTCCGGCATCGTTCAGAAAACGTCCCGACATCACCAAGTGCGGAATGGCGCGGGCCGTTTCCATGGGTGTCGCCATCAATAAAGGCCCCAGAAACATGGCACTGAGCTGCCAGCACAGCAATATCAGCAGCACACCCAAAACGCCCCAGGCACGCGAGCTATGTGCCGACAAATGTGGCTTGGTTTTCATGGTCCATAGAACTCGGCAGCAGGCAGACCACCACCACCCAAGGCTTGGGGATGCTGGTCACCCAGCAATTGGTACAGCGCTTCCAGCTGTGGGCGAATTTCGCTGGCCGGGCGACTGTCCAGACGCGTTTTCTCGATTGCGGTTTGAATGGCGGGGATCGGGAACTGCGGCAAGTACTGCTGGACCATTTGCGCGCATTCCTGCGACTGTTGACTGCACCAGCGAGCAGACTCGGCATATGCCCGTTCCACGGCCTGATTCAACTCTGTGTCGTGGGCCACAGTAACGTTTGCCATGACGCCTGCTTGTGGCAGCGCCTGTTGAGTCGGGAAAGCCTCGGCCCAAGCTTGCTCCAGGCTTTGCCCTCGGTGCAGTTCCACCTTCTTTTGCCCTGCCTGCCACAACAGTAAAGAGGCGGTTGGCTCAACCAGCAAAGCGTGGTCGCCCTGTCCGGTCAGCATCAGTGCAATCGCATCCTGAGCATCACGGGTACGACGCAAACGCACGGCTTCTTTGCCTGGCTCAGCTTGTTTGGCCAGCAAGGTGTCCAGCAATACCGCGGGCAAGTCGCGCTGGAATGGCACCAGCAGTTCTTTACCGGCTAGATCGCTAAAGCTTTTAACCGCAGGATCACGGCTGACCAGCCACAAAATCCCCCAGACCGAGATATTCAGCTGTTTAACGGTTTGGCCCTTGTTGAACATCAGGGCGGACAAATTGCTGGGTGCGGCACTGTAATCCACGTCCTTTTTAGCCAGCAGAACACGCAATTGATCAGGGTTCTGCCATAGACGAAACTCCAGTTTGTCCGTGTACTGGCTCAAGGCTTGGGTTTGCGCCATATGCATCAAGGGATAGGAGACGACAGCAGCCGGGCCAGCCAGGGTCAGGGTTTCATAGCGGGCTGCGGCATAAGCCCCGGCAGAAAACAACCCGGAAGCCAGCAACAGGCCCAAGAGAACGCGTCCCAATACAGTAGGGGCTAGAGCGCAGCTGTTACTCCCAATGGAAATGCCCGGCGTCTTGGAAGCGAGCCGACTTCCAGGTGGCAGCTGATCCATGCAGACTACAGCGTTACGTTTGTTGTCTGGCAAAGCGCTTTTTGCCCCGGGAGCAACCCAACGGCAAAACCATCGATAGATATATGGCATGAAGATTCGTATAATGAGAACTATTATCAAGTGGGAATTCTCCCATCTTCATCCCGCCACCCAAATGACAAAAGTCAACATGCCCGGCCAGCGTCCACCTCTGTCTGAATTGCTGGTCCACCACCGTCTTTTGCATGGTTTGCCCCCGGAGGTTGCCCTGCATCTGTGCCGGGATGCACAGACCATGCAGGCCAGCGCCGGGCAGATTCTGTTCAACGAAGGGGATGAGGCTCGATATTGTCTGCTGGTGGACAGCGGCCAGGTAGAAATTCTGCGCTATAGCCAAAATGGTGATGAACGTGTTTTCAATGTGTTCGAACCCGGCCAGATGGTGGCTGAAGCGGCCATGTTCATGCCCCATGGCCGCTACCCCATGTGCGCTCGCGCTAAAGGAGCAGTACGGGCGTACAAGCTGTCACGCAGCAATCTGCAAGAGGCCTGCCGCCGCTGGCCCGAGCTGGCCATGAATATGATGGCGGGTCTGAGCAGCGCCCTGTATGCGCAGGTCAATAAAGTGGACTGGATCTCAGCCAGTTCAGCCGCCGAGCGCTTGGCGAACTACTTGCTGAACCTGCAAGCGCGCCAAGGAAAAAATATTCAGTTGCCCTTGAACCAACGGCAATTGGCTGCCCATTTGGGCATACGCGCCGAAACCTTGAGCCGACTGTTCACCGACTGGCAGACGCGCGGTTACGTCAGTGGCAAACGTAGCGACTGGCAGGTTCACGACCAAGCCCATCTG
>JBQEAN010000048.1:0-1689 GCA_052109075.1 Alcaligenes sp.
ACACCGTGATTACGCAGCAGCAGTTCCAGCTGCTCCAGCAAATAATCGTGATACAGGTCGGGCGCGGTGATGGTGGTCATGTACACACCGGGTTCCACCACGTGCCCATACGACAGACGGCTATCCACTTCCTGATATGTATCGACTCGCAAACGCACGGCCGGATAGCAGGCTCTGAAGCGCTGTCCGCGAGGAAAGCCGGTTGCCAGACACTGTGCAAAGGAGTCGCGCAAAAAGGCGGTGTTTCGGTCATAAATGACGCGCAACTGTTCCAAAGCCTGGGCGGCATCCAAATAGCCCGTGAAGGGCATTAATTCAGGCATGGACGTGATACGAGAAAAACCGCTGGGATCAGACATAACAAGTATTCCAAGGGGAAACAAAGACAAGCAGATCTGCAAGCATCATAAGCTGTTTATTGTTCTCGCTCCTACACAGCTCTATGACAAATTCAGCCGCAACGTGCAGACCTTCTTGTCCCACGCAGGCTGCACAAACCTTGCCCCACCTCTCTTTGTGCAAGCCGTCCCCCCTGAATGTACAGATAAGACGCTCCTATTCGCCTGCACCTACTGCCATCGTTCCTATACCTTTGGAGTCCCTTTGCGTTAGTACGGCCTTTCAGTTCAACAACGGCCTGGCCTTTGTCTCCACATCTGCAGACCATCTGGATTCACGATCTGAAGCAGGGCGCTGGCTACGGCCGCCACCCAAACTCCGCTGTCTTTCAGCTACGGTCCAAGAAGCGGATGATGGCCACCCGTTTATGAAAATGTCGTTTCTGGTTTTTGACTGAACCACAAGCCCCACTGTCCACACAATGGACGCGACTATCTGTGGTTTTGAGACTGAATTCACTCACAGACGCCGTCTGAACAAACGGCTTTATCCCCGTTTTGGGCAAATTCCATTTGTGTCCTCGTCACTGGCTGGAGTCTGTTTCCAAGCTACTGCTTCATAGCCTTGTTTTTATGCTGATGGCGCTATGCAAGCCGCTTGGCGGGCCTACTCACTATTTCGTCTGACACCTGAAGCGGTGGCTTATGATGGCAATCTGAAACCGGGCACGTCTTCTACCTCATATATAAGACTTGCCCAAAACCAGTAAATACATTAAGTATGTAGTCTTAATACTTTTAGTATTAAATTCAGCTTGCGTCAGTCCTTCATAATTTAAGTTATCCAACCTGGCAGTGTGCTCGGCATGCGTGTGAGACATAGCTTGTCATCGCGCAAATTAGCTTGTAATTAGGCTAATTTACAATGGGTTAGCGTTTTTTAGTGATTTTCGCTTCAAGTAAGCTGCTTGCCCTCTGATGTCATTTGTGTCCTGGCGCCACGTGGGCCTTTATGCCCGCGATTCAGCAAACTCTGAATGTGCTCTTGACCAGGTTATTACAACGATCCGGCCCTGTTGGCCGTCGCTGTACCGAATCACTTTTAACTATCAGCAAGGGTATACATGACCACACGAATCTCCTGCCAGCGATTGCAAGTCGCCGAGGTGCTTCATCAGTTCATCGAACAAGAAGCCCTGCCCGGCACAGGTATTTCCTCCGAAGCCTTCTGGGCTGGTTTCGATAAGCTGGTCCATGACCTGGCACCTAAAAACCGCGCCTTGCTGGCCGAACGTGACCGCCTGCAAGTTGAGCTGGATAAATGGCACGGTGCCAACCCAGGCCCCATCAG
>JBQEAN010000048.1:1789-11157 GCA_052109075.1 Alcaligenes sp.
CAGTACACCGACCTGCAGGGCGCCACGCAAACTCTGGCTGGCCGCTCCCTGATGTTCGTGCGTAACGTCGGCCATCTGATGAGCAACCCCGCCATTATTGACGGCGAAGGCCACGAGATTCCTGAAGGCATCCTGGACGCCGTGATCACCACCTTGATCGGCATGCGCGATCTGGAGCTGAAGAAAAACTCGCGCAGCGGTTCGCTGTACATCGTCAAACCCAAGATGCACGGCCCTGACGAAGTGGCTTTTGCCAGCGAAATCTTTGATCGCGTTGAGCACCTGCTGGGTCTGGCTCCCAACACCGTCAAGCTGGGCATCATGGACGAAGAGCGCCGCACCAGCGTGAATTTGAAGGCCGCCATTGCCCAAGCCACCGAGCGCGTTGTGTTTATCAACACCGGCTTCCTGGACCGTACTGGCGACGAAATTCACACGTGCATGCACGCTGGCGCCGTGGTGCGTAAAGCGGACATGAAACAAGCTGACTGGCAGCCTGCCTACGAGCGTAATAACGTTCAGGTCGGCCTGCAATGCGGTCTGCGTGGTCGTGCCCAAATCGGTAAAGGTATGTGGGCCATGCCTGACCTGATGGCTGAAATGCTGGAGCAAAAGATTGGTCACGTGAAGGCCGGTGGCAATACCGCCTGGGTGCCATCGCCTACCGCTGCCACGCTGCACGCCTTGCACTACCACCAAGTTAATGTGGTCGACGTCCAGAAGGGTCTGGAAGGCGACACCAACGACTACCTGGACAGCATCCTGACTATTCCTGTGGCGACCGACACCAGCTGGTCCGCCAAAGAAATTCAGGAAGAACTGGACAACAACGCTCAGGGCATCCTGGGCTATGTGGTGCGCTGGATTGACCAAGGCGTGGGCTGCTCCAAAGTACCGGACATCCACGACGTGGGCCTGATGGAAGACCGCGCTACCTTGCGTATCTCCAGCCAGCACATCGCCAACTGGCTGCTGCACGGCATCGTCACCCACGAACAAGTGGTTGAAACGCTGCAGCGCATGGCGGCGGTGGTGGACCAGCAAAACGCTGGCGACCCCGTCTACACCAAGATGGCCGGCAACTTTGAAGGCTCCTTTGCCTTCCGTGCTGCGCAGGATCTGGTTCTGAAAGGTCTGGAACAGCCTAACGGCTACACCGAGCCTTTGCTGCACCAGTGGCGTCTGGCGTTCAAAGCCGCCCAAGCCTAAAGCAAACAATGTCGTCCGGAGCCTGGCTTCGGGTGGCAAGTGCCCCAAAAACCCCCATCTTGCTGGTTCAGGATGGGGGTTTTTCCGTTTAAGGTTAGTCATTACGCAACCGCAGGCGGCTCAATGGAATGCACAGCTTTTGGAGCACTTGCAGCAACACAAGATCAAGGCCACGCTGTTCCCGTCGCTGGCCCGCCTGGGCGGCAAGGATGCTCTTGAGCTGGTCGCGTCCTGGTCCGAACAAAGGCATTGGGTCGGCAACCAGACCGCCCGCCATAAAAGTCTGGCCGATCCAACCGACACCCTGGAAGACTTCATTGCCGATGTGGAGCTTGCAGATGTCGCATGTAAAGACCTGCCCACCTTCCCCCCGGAAGCCCTTGCCTGTTCTTTCTCGTTATAAACTTATGCACATAACGAACTTGATAGCCAGGAAACCCCATGAAATCTCTACTATTTTCTGCCGCCTGTCTGCTGACGGCCACCACGGCCCATGCTTCTGATCTTTTGATTGCTACTGGCGCGGGCTATCGCAAACCCGTCACTGAATTGATGGAAACATTCAAGAAAGAGACCGGCCTGAGCGTGGAAAGCAGCTTTGGCAATATGCAGCAAGTCCGTACCCAGAGTGAACAGAACCCCGAGATTGCCGCCATCATCGGCGACCGCTTTTTCCTGGAGCCCATGGGCATTGCCCAGCAGTTTGTGAACATCAGCCAGGGGGCCTTGATGTTGGCCGTACCCAAGGGCAAGACAATTGGCTCCATCCAAGATTTGCAGCAACCAGGCTATGCCCGTATTGCTATAGGTGATGCCAAGAAAACGGTTTATGGCCGAGCTGCCACCACCTGCCTGGAGCGTGAAAAAATCCAGGCTGACGGCCGCACTATCGAGGTCGCCATGCTGCCGCAAGTGTCTGCTTACTTGCTGAACGGCGAAGTAGATGCGGGTTTCATCAACCGCAGCGAAGCGTTGGCACACAAGGATAAGCTCGGCACTATCTTGCCCATGCCCGCCCAATGCCATGACCCGATTGATCTTAGTCTGGCGGTACTCAAGGACCGGCCTGACAGCCCCGCCTTGCACGCCTGGACGCAGTTCCTAAGCTCGGGGCAGGCCAAGTCGATTCTTGCGCGCCACGGCCTGTAATGCCCGCCTGGATGAGTTGCACCAGCCGCTCGCTGGGCCTGAGTGTGACTGTGTTGGCCGCCACTTTGGTAGCCCAACTGGTTCTGGGGGTGACGATGGCCTGGATCTTATCCAGAACCCGCTTCCCAGGGCGTGGATTACTCGATTCATTGGTGAGCCTGCCACTGGTCTTTCCACCCATTGTGATTGGCTACTTGCTGTTGCTTGCATTGGGGCGTCAGGGCTGGCTGGCCACTGCCACAGGCTGGTCGCCCAATATTGTTTTTCAGCCTGCAGCGTTGTTGATCGCAGCAGTTATTGCGGGGCTTCCATTGATGGTCAAACCCGTGCAGAACAGCATGAACAGCTTGTCGCCAAGGCTACGTGAAGCCGCTGCCACGCTGGGCCACGGCACCTGGTCTTACTTCTTCCGGGTAGAGCTGCCTTTGTTGCGACCTGCCTTGGCAACGGGCCTGATTCTGTCTGGTGGCCGCGCCATGGGCGAGGTCGGTATTTCACTGATGTTGGGTGGCAATATCGCGGGTCGTACCGAAACCTTGTCTTTATCTATCTACAACGCCGTCCTGGATGGCGACACAGACTGTGCCAATGCACTGTCCTACTTATTGGGACTGATGGCACTGGCCTGTTTTTGGGCGCTGCGGCGCTACGGGAATCCAAAATGACGGTTTTTTTTGAACAAAGCCAATTCGACCAGTGGATTGGCGAGGACGCCTCTTATCTGGATCTGACCAGCCACCTGCTGGGCCTGCACAGCCAGCACACCACCCTACGTTACGTGGCGCGTGATCATATCCGCATCGCCGGCACCGAAGAGGTGGCAGAGATTGTGCGCTCTTGTGGCGGGCTGACCCAGCACTACACACCCAGCGGTGTATCGGCCATGCCCGGCCAGACTATTTTGCAAGCACAAGGCCCAGCAAAAGCCTTGCTGCGGGCCTGGAAAGTAGGGCAGAACCTGCTGGAATTTGCCTGCGGCATTGCCAGCCTGACGCATCAAGTCGTGCAGGCCGTGCAAACAGTGGATGCATCCGTTGCTGTCTTGACCACCCGCAAACATGCTCCCGGCGTGCGCAAACTAGCCTTGAAAGCAACCTTATCCGGTGGTGCCATGCCACATCGCTTGGGACTGGGAGAAACCATTCTAATCTTTCCCCAACACCGTGCCCTGATGGGCGGTTGGGAAGAAGTGGCCCATGCCATTGCCCGCCACAAATACGCTTTGTGCGAGAAGAAAATCGTGATCGAAGCGGCGGACCTGGATGAAGCCTATAGCGCAGCCTTGGCGGGGGCGGACGTGGTTCAGTTCGACAAGGTACCGTCTGAAACGCTGACGCAGATCGTGCCAGCTTTACGCAAGGCACATCCAAGCGTCACGATTTTGGCGGCGGGTGGGATTCATGCAGGCAACGCAGCAGCGTATGCGGCGACCGGTGTCAATGCTTTGGTAACCAGCAGCCTGCACTACGCGAAACCGGCTGATATTGGAGTGAAGGTTAGCCTGACTGAGCCCGCAAAATCGCAGGAGCCGCTTGTTGCTAGCAAAACGGAAGGGCTGGAGTAACGACACAAGCGAGCCGCTTAATCCGACAGAAAATACGGGAATCAACAAAAACGTACGCCTAACATCCGTCCACTCGCTACTTGAAAAACGGGGACCAGCGAAGAATCTCCAGTCAAAAGGCTTGGGGTTCAGGCATCAGCCTGAGCCCCCAAATGCTGCAGCAAGCTCTTCATGGGTTTGGATAGGGCGTCCCAATCCTGATAACACAGGCACAAGGAGCGTTTGGCCCAGATGTCGCTTAAGGGCCGCGCTACAAAGCCATGGCGGCGTTTGTAGCGGTTGGCTACGCCTTGCGGAACAATGCCCAGGCCCACACCGTGGGCCACCATCTGGCAGAGCCCCTCGAAGGTTTTCATGCGGATACGATGGGCCAGAGTATGACCGGCAACGCGCGCATGTTCATCGATATGGTCTTGCAAGGCGTTGCCGGGCATCAAGCCCACGAAGGGGTCATGCAGGACATCACGCAGGCTCAATTTACTGTGCACCGTCAAAGGATGAGCCGCCGCCATAATCAGCACAAGAAGGTCCTTAGCAACCGGCTCCAAAACCAGCCCTGAAGCCTGCACTGCATTCGACACGACTCCAGCTTCGGCTAAACCAGCGGCAACCGTACGCACAATCTCCGCGCTAGTGCGCTCTTTTAATTCGATATGCAGACTGGGCCGCTTCGCCAACCAGGGAGCCAGCCGTGGGGGCAGGAATTCCGTCAACGCCGCCGTATTGGCGTAAAGATGTAAGGTCCCTCGCGCCCCGGTCGCAAAATCCTGCAATTCTCCCTTCAACAAATCATGCTGACGCAGCATCAGGCGTGCATGATGGGCCAGCGCCTCGCCCGCTTCCGTCGTGACCACACCACGCGGCAAACGCTCCAGCAAGGGCACACCTGCATCATCTTCAATACGCCGTAAGCGCTCGCTGGCTGAAGCCAGCGCCAGATTGGCACGTGCCGCTCCCTGCGTGATACTGCCGGCATCAACAATGCTCAGGAACAAATGAAGATCCGCTAAACCCAATCGCATGGCACCACCCTTAACCCCTTCGGATAAACCGAAGGATACGCCTTAAAATCCACATTGTGCCCAGCTCGCCGCCACGCTTCAATACGGGCATGCACGAATCTCTCTTTTTTCTCTCCCTGATCAGCCTCACCTTTCTGGTCGCTGGCATGGTCAAAGGCATTACAGGCATGGGTCTGCCCACCGTAGCCATGAGCTTGCTGGGTATGCTTATGTCCCCCGCCTCTGCTGCCGCCTTGTTGGTGATTCCCTCTTTTGTCACCAATGTCTGGCAAAGCTTTTCAGGGCCAGCAATAGGCCCTTTGCTGCGCCGACTATGGCCTTTGATGGTGACTATTGTGGTAGGCACCTTATGGGGATCATCGTTGCTGGCCAACACTGCCCCGCAACTGTCAGGCATGGCTTTGGGTATTGCCCTGTTGATCTACGCAGGCTATGCACTACTGGCTCCCGCCTTGACAGTACCGCCTCGTTTTGAGCTTTGGCTATCACCCCTGATTGGCCTGGCAACCGGTGTCATCACTGGCATTACCGGCGTCTTTGTGATGCCCGCCGTGCCATATCTGCAAGCCCTGAATCTGGATAAAGATGAGCTGGTGCAAGCCTTGGGACTGACCTTCACTATCTCCACCCTGGCGCTGGCAGGCGGCTTGCTCATGCACGATGTGTTCCGGCTTAATCAGCTAGGCATGTCCACTTTACTGATTATGCCGTCTTTGCTGGGCATGTGGCTGGGACAGAAGATCCGCGTGTGCATCAGCCCGCGCCGTTTCAGACAATGCTTGCTGCTGTTCCTGGGGGTGCTGGGCTTGCAACTGATTATCCGGCCCTTTATCTAAGGCAACACGCAACATGATCGTCGGTAATTACCAAATAAGTTTGCTCGGCAAGAAAACCATGCCGCGGGACGCTAAAAGTCCCGAGTTCAACATGTATTCGTATTTCAAGGACAGAACCTGAGTCCGGGTTTTTATTTAAACCTCAACAAAATAAATCCATCTCCTATCCTATTGTAAAAAAACGATATTTAACCAGACCAAAGCCCCGATCAGGGATAGCCCCCATGCATGCCAAGCCGCTCAACTCCTACACTACGCGCTGATCACGCGCACCTTATGCTCTGGAACGGGGGTTCCCTATGTTGGCAGAAAATGGCTTGGATCTGTCGGCGTTATACCGTCATCCAATCTTCCACTCTCACAGCGCCGAGCTGTCTCATCAGCCACTAAACCGGGCTATCTCCCGACATGCTTTGCATTGGGGTCGAGGGCGCATCAACACCAGCCTCTACCGCCGCGATATTGATCAGATCAGCCTGATGCGGCTGGGCTATGGAGCCGAGGTAGAAATTCAGGCCGACGCTTTCGGGGATTTCTGTCTGGTGCAAATGCCCTTGCAAGGCACCGCAGAGTTCATCAGCGATGGTCGCCACAAATTAACGGCCTATCCCGGCGATATTGCCGTGGTCTCGCCCTGCCATAACGTACGCACCTTGTGGCAAGCCGGTTGCGAACAGCTGATCATAAAAATCCCTTACAGCCTGTTTGATGGCGTGGGCCATCAGGCTCTGGGACAAGAGGGTATGACCCGAGGCTGCGTCTACAAGCTGGCCCCCGGTATGGGCCCGCAATGGGCCAATCTCATCCAGCACCTGCTTCTGCTACCGGCGCAAAACAACGATCGCCCGGCGAGCTGGACGCAGCATATTGAAAGCAGTCTGGCCTTGTTTTTGCTGTGTCATCCCGCCGATAAACAGGCCGCGCAAGCGCTGATGGATGAATCCATGGGAGCCGCTGCCCGAGCAGGGCAGATGCGTCTGCTCCAGGCCAAGAACTATGTGCTGGTACATTTGCACAGCACTATCTCACTGGATGATCTGGCTCAGGCAGCGGGTGTGAGCCCCCGCTTCCTGCATCTGCTGTGCCGCCGTCACTACAAGCAGTCCCCCATGAACTGGGTACGCAATCTGCGTCTGGACGCCGCACATCAGGTACTGCAAAGCCGCCCCCGCCCCAACGTCACCGAGGTGGCGCTGGGGCATGGCTTTGGGCATCTGGGGCGGTTTTCTGCCTACTACCAACAACGCTTTAAGGAATTGCCCCATCAAACGAGGCAAGCACGGCACACAAGCCTCAACCAGTCTTAGATAAACATGGACTGGTTGATGGGCAGATTGTGCTGCTTACAGTAGCTGGTGTAGTGGTCGATCATCCAGAACACATCAATGATCTCAAGGATGTTGTCGTTCTCGTCCAGGAACTCGATTGGAGTGCCCAGATGGAACAGGGTTTCCATTCCTTCGTCGGACACCAGGGTGTGAGTGCGGCCGGGGCTTTCGTGAATGTAGTGACCTGCACGAGCGACCCAGTCGTATTCCTCGTAACGCAGGCTGCCAGACAGGATGTAGCCCGTCACTACCGCGCGATGACGGTGACGACCCAAAGAGCCGCCCTTGTCCGCACGCATGATATGCACCGAGGTGTTGTTGCGAATATCAAAGCTCAAGTGGCGAAGCCAGATATTGGGGCCGAAAGGAATCCAGGGGGAGGTTTCTTCCGATGTATCGAAGTGACCCTCAACCAGAGCGTATTCGTCGCGTACCTTGTCGATGCGCTTTTCGATCTCGATGTAGGGTGGGGTGCTGTTTTGCGTCATGACTTGTCTCTCTCATAGAAATAAAACCGCTGTGCTTGCTACACAGTCGGATGCCAATCCGCGGATTGGCTTGCTTTCATTCTATGAATCCATTTGGCACCAAACTATCCAGCTCTGGCACAACAGCAGCGCGGACTATCCAGTTTTGGCACTGCCTTCCTGTTGACGCCATGACCGCTCCGACGTGATTGTAAAGACGGTCCAACCAAAAAAAATCCGCCCGAAGGCGGATTTCTTTAAAACAGGCTAGTCGCTTAGCCGCGTACTTTAACCAGGATCTCGTCCAGCCATGCCAGGATCAGGTCGATTTCGTCGGCCGAGATGTTCAGGGCAGGCATGAAGCGCAGCAGGTTAGGACGGGGCGAGTTCAGCAGCATGCCTTCAGGCGCACGGTCACGAGCAGCAGCCACGATTTCTGGGCCATCATCCTGATCCAGCATCAAAGCACGCAGCAGGCCTTCACCACGTTCGCCATTCATGCCCCATTTGGCGCTAATCACCAGCAAGCCTTCAGACAATTGCTTGGCACGAGCATTGACCGAATTCATAAAACCAGGAGCCATCAATTCGTCGAATACTGCCACGCCAGCAGCAGTCATCAGGGGGTTGCCGTTATAGGTACCACCTTGATCACCCGGCTGGAAGCACGACACTTCTTCGCGGGCGCACAGGGCGGCCAGCGGCACGCCACCACCAATGCCTTTACCCAAGGTCATGATGTCAGGACGAATGCCCGAGTGCTCGTAGCCAAACAAGGTTCCGGTGCGCCCCATGCCGGTTTGCACTTCATCCACGATCAGCAGCAATTTATGCTCGTCCGCCAAGGCGCGCAGGCCTTGCATGAATTCCACCGTAGCCGGAATGACACCCGCTTCGCCCTGGATAGGTTCGAGCATGATGCCCACGGTTTGATCGTCGATCAAAGCACGTACGGATTCCAGATCATTCAGCTTGGCTTTCGGGAAACCGTCGACCTGAGGGGCGAACATGCGATCCCAGCCCGGTTTGCCGGACAAGGACATGGTAGCCAGGGTACGGCCGTGGAAAGAGTCCTCAAAGGAGATGATCTTGAACGCATTGTTCTTGTTGATCTGACCCCATTTACGAGCCAGCTTGATGGCGCCTTCGTTGGCCTCGCCACCGCTGTTGGCAAAGAACACGCGGTCAAAGCAGGAGTGTTCCACAATGCGCTTGGCCAACTCAATCGACGGTTCGTTGTAGAACGCAGGCGAGGGGTTGATCAGCTTGGACGCTTGTTCGGTAATGGCCTTGATGACGTTGGCGGGGCTATGGCCCAGCGCGTTCACGGCCCAGCCCTGGACGGTGTCCAGGTATCGCTTGCCGTTGTGATCTTGCAGCCAGGAACCTTCTCCTCGCACAAAGACCAACTCCGGACGCTGGGTAATTTCCATTAATGCACGTACACCGGCCCGATCGAATTCCATAACGGCAAACCTTGATGAAAAAGAAAAAAGAAACCAGCCCGGCGGCTGGACAGATTAATTCTAACGCAGCACACCCCTAGCAGGACGCTTCTGCCTGGGACAATGCCGTTCTGGCCGGCGATTGTCCCTTTTCTGGTACACGTCGGGGTAAAAACAGCGCGGCTCCTGCACCTCACCAGGCGAAAAGATTAGCCGCCACGCCAAGACTCGGGCACCAATAAGGTACATGGGATGCTCAGAAGTTCGCTCACGGACAACTGTCCTGCAACGTCAATACGCCGTCTCATTACAGTCATACGCCTTATGTGTGCCTAGATTTGAATCAGA
>JBQEAN010000048.1:11257-27229 GCA_052109075.1 Alcaligenes sp.
AATACGCCGTCTCATTACAGTCATACGCCTTATGTGTGCCTAGATTTGAATCAGAACAATCCGTCCAAATCCAGTTGCCGGGGCTGTTCCTGTGGCATGTCACTGATGGGGAGCAAGGCACTGGCCTTGACACCCAGCAGACGCAAACGCCGGTCCAGCACAGCGCGTTTCAGGTTCTGGCGGGCCGCGGCCAAAATGGCATCGGCCGCCAGCACCGGGGCAGGCAAGGACAGATCGCGCGTCACGGTTTTGAAATCTTCAAATTTCAGCTTGATCCCGATGGTCTGCGCGCACATGGCGGATTTGCGCAAATCCTGCTCCAGCTTTTCGCACAGAGATTCCAGCACAGCGGATAAGCGAGAGCGATCCATGCGCACGTGCAGGTCGCGCTCAAACGTGGTTTCGCGACTGATGGATTTGGGTGTGCGATCCGTGGACAAGGGGCGCTCGTCCTGTCCCTGGGCGACGGCCATCAGCCATTGCGCATAGCGCAGTCCGAAGTGCTCCTGGAGCTTTTCAGCGGGAGTGGCAGCCAGTTCCCCAATGTGCTGTATGCCCATCTGCGTCAGTTTCAGCACAGACTTGGGACCGATGCCATTGATCTTGCCTACCGCCAGCGGCCAGATGCGGGTGGGTACATCGTCCATGGTCAGCACACAGGCGCCATTGGGTTTGTTCATTTCCGAGGCAATCTTGGACAGCAGCTTATTGGGCGTGATGCCCACCGAACAGGTCAGCCCCGTAGCCTGGTTCACTGCCTGACGAATCTGCTCGGCCAAATCGTGGCTGTCTTCGCTTCTATGGCTCAGGTCTACGTAGATCTCGTCGATGCCGCGATCTTCAATATGGTCCGAGACTGTAGCTACAGCCTGTTTAAACAATCGAGAATAATGACGATAAGCTTGAAAATCAGCAGGCAATAAGACGGCATCGGGGGCCAGCTGCGCTGCCTTCATTAAACCCATGGCAGAGAACACCCCCAACTGGCGGGCTTCGTACGTAGAGGTGGTGGCGACGCCGCGCCCCACGTACTCAGCCAGGCGTGAATGCTGCCAGCTCCCATCAGGCAACTGACGCGGGGCATCGGCGCTGCGCCCGCCTATGACCACCGGGCTGCCACGCAAATGCGGGTAGCGCAGCAGTTCCACAGACGCGTAAAACGCATCCATATCCACGTGAGCGATACGCCGCTCCAACGGTTTTTGTTCTTGCGCCACGATCTTGATTAGCCTGGTAACTGTATATACGTACACCATTATAGCGATATGCCCACCCTACGCTGAAAGCAACTAAATAAGCGCGGGAATGATATAAATCACTAAACATCATTACGCTCCTGTTTGGCTGAAACTACGTATTGAACCGGCACCAAGCGCTCGGGTACTATTCAGCCTCTCTATCAGCGACACCAACCATCCCATCAGGAGGTTTTCATGAAAAAAACAGTATTGGCTGCTGCGCTGGCGGCCCTGGTCGCCCTACCCTTGGTAGGCCACAGCAAGACGCTTACCTGGTCCAGCCAGGGCGACTTCATGACCCTGGACCCACACGCCCAGAACGAAAACCTCATCATTACTGCCAGTTCGTATGTGTATGAGCCCCTGGTGGATTACAACAAAGACTTCCAGTTAACGCCTGCACTGGCGACCTCCTGGGAACAGCTGGAGCCCACGGTCTGGCGATTTACTCTGCGCGAAGGCGTGAAATTTCATGACGGCGAGCCCTTTACCGCTGATGACGTCGTGTTCTCCATCCACCGTGCCATGGCTCCCACGTCCAATTTCAAGGCCTACGTAAACGGCATTGATAAAGCAGTCAAAGTGGACGATAAAACGGTGGATATCATCACCACCGCACCCAACCCTGTACTACTGCGACAACTGACCAACGTCTTTATCATGAACAAAGACTGGTCCGAAAAAAACAAGGCCCAGCAGCCACAGGATTTCAACAAGAACGAAGAAACCTATTCCTCGCGCCACACTAACGGCACCGGCCCCTACAAAGTGAAGTCCCGTGAAGTGGACGTGCGCACCGTCTTTGTGGAAAACGAAGAGTGGTGGAACAAGGCCAATAAAGTGGGCAACGTGACCGAAGTGATCTACGTGCCTATCAAGCAAAACGCCACCCGCACCGCCGCCTTGCTGTCGGGCGAAGTGGACTTGGTACTGGACCCGCCTGCACAGGATTTGCAGCGTCTGCGCCAACAAGCCAAGATCGTGGAAGGTAATGAATACCGCACCATCTACCTGGGCCTGGACCAAAAGAGCCCCGAACTGAAATACAGCAGCATCAAGGGCAAAAACCCCTTTGCTGACCAGCGCGTGCGTGAAGCGCTGTATGTCGCCATCGACATTGAAGCCATCAAGAAAGCGGTGATGCGCGGCTCCTCCGCCCCCACCGGCACAATGATCGCTCCACAGGTACATGGCTACACCAAGGACTTGGCACAACGCATTCCTTACAGCCAGGACCGCGCCAAAGAATTGCTGAAAGAAGCCGGTTACGACAACTCCCTGAGCTTCACGCTGGACTGCCCGAACGATCGCTACATCAACGATGAAGCCATCTGCCAGGCCATTGTGGGCATGTGGGCCAAGGTAGGTGTCAAAGCCAACCTGAACGCCATGCCACGTGCCACCTACTTCCCCAAGGTTCAGAACTACGACAGCAGCGCCTATATGTTTGGCTGGGGCGTACCGACCTTTGACGCGCTCTACACCCTGCAAAGCCTGATCCACAGCAAGGGCGAAGGCGCTGACGGCTCCTTTAACTTTGGCAATTACGAAAACGCCGAAGTCGATGCCCTGATCGACCAGATCAAAACCGAGACCGACACCGCCAAGCGCGATGCCGCGATCCACAAGGTTCTGGAAATCCATGCCAAGGAAGTGGGCCATATCCCGCTGCATGACCAGATCATTCCGTGGGCCATGGCCAAGAACGTCAACGTGATTCACCGTGCGGACAACCGCATGGCAGCCCAATGGGTCACCGTGCAATAAGCCTTTCTTCCCTATCCAGCCCCGCTTCCATGCGGGGCTGGTCTTATATAGTCCGTAGTCTTCATTTCTGCGCACGCCCCTTTGTCGGGCGACTTCTACACATTAAGGACGACACTGGTCGCGAGTGATCCTCGCACTACACCAGGAGACCGCCTATGCTGGTATTTATTATTCGCCGTCTGATCCAGGCTGTTTTGGTGATGCTGACGGTCAGCCTTCTGGCCTTTGTACTGTTTCGCTACATTGGCGATCCGGTCACCATCATGCTGGGACAAGACGCCACCGAACAGGACCGCGTCGAGCTGCGCGCCAGCCTGGGGCTGGACCAACCCGCTCCCGTTCAATTTGCACGCTTCGTCGGCCAAGCCGTAAAAGGCGAGTTTGGCCTGTCCTTGCGGCAAGCCCAGCCTGTATCAACCTTGCTCAAAGAACGCCTGCCTGCCACGGTGGAGCTGTCTGTGGTCGCGGCCATTCTGGCCTTGCTGATCGGCCTGCCGCTGGGGGTGTACACCGCTTTGAAACGCAATGGCTTCGTGGCGCAAAGCATTCTGGCCTTTTCCCTCTTGGGTATTTCATTACCCACTTTCCTGATTGGTATCTTGCTGATCCTGGTGTTTTCCGTGCAACTGGGCTGGCTCCCCAGCTATGGGCGCGGGGAAGTCATGCGATTGGGATGGTGGAGCACCGGACTGCTCAGTTGGGACGGCATCAAGCATTTGATTCTGCCCGCGATCACACTCTGTTTGTTCCAGCTCACCTTGATTCTGCGTCTGGTGCGCTCTGAAATGCTGGAAGTGCTGCGTGCCGACTACATCAAATTTGCCCGCGCTCGCGGCCTGTCGCAGCGCGCCATTCACTTTGGCCATGCCCTGAAAAACACCATGGTTCCCGTCATCACTATTACGGGTCTGCAACTGGGCGGCATCATTGCCTTTGCCATCGTGACCGAAACCGTTTTCCAATGGCCTGGTATGGGCCTGCTGTTTATTCAGGCCGTGCAGTTTGCGGACATCCCCGTCATGGCGGCCTATCTCTGTCTGATTGCCCTGGTGTTTGTTGTGATCAACCTGCTGGTAGACCTGCTGTACTTCCTGGTCGATCCACGTCTGCGCACCCAGCTGTCGGGCGCAAAGGGGCACTAATATGTTCGCGAAACTAAAAGCGGCCTGGAATAGCGATCTGATCTGGTCCTGGCGCCATTCACCCGTGGCAATTACGGCCACTGTCATCGCCGTGCTGCTGTTTATCGGCGCACTGGGGGCCCGCTGGGTCGCCCCTTTTGATCCCTTTGACCTGACCTCGATTGACCTGATGGACGCCCTGCTGGCGCCCGCCTGGTCCGAAAACGGCTCGCCACAATACTGGCTGGGCACGGACAGCCAGGGCCGCGACCTGTACTCAGCCCTGCTGTACGGCACCCGTACCTCCTTGCTGATTGGCCTGGCCTCCGTCGCCTTGTCCATGATCGTGGGCATTGTGCTGGGCCTCGTGGCTGGATACTCCGGGGGCCGCGTGGATGCCTTCATCATGCGTGTGGCCGATGTACAGCTGTCCTTTCCGGCCATCCTAATCGCCTTGCTGATTGACGGTGTGGCACGTGCTGTCTTTCCTTTGCACATGCACGATGTAGTAGCCTTTCCGGTGCTGATCGGGGCCATTGCCCTGGCTGGCTGGCCGCAATATGCCCGTACCGTGCGCGGCTCCACCATGGTTGAGAAAAACCGCGAATACGTACAAGCGGCCCGCGTGATTGGCGTGTCCTCACCTCGCATCATGTTCAGCCATGTGCTGCCCAACGTAATGGGGCCGGTGCTGGTGCTGGCTACCGTACATCTGGCCACCGCCATCATTACCGAAGCCACGCTGTCCTTTCTGGGCGTAGGCGTTCCGGCCACCTCGCCTTCTTTGGGCACGCTGATTCGAGTCGGCAACGACTTCCTGTTCTCCGGAGAATGGTGGATCACGATTTTCCCCGGCGTGATGCTGGTACTGCTCGTGCTGTCGGTCAACTTATTGGGCGACTGGTTGCGTGACGCCTTGAACCCCAAACTGAGCTGAGCCATGACTGCACTCTTAACTGTTCAAGACCTCTGTGTCGAATTTCCGACCCGACGTGGCGTGCTCCAAGCCCTGGATCATGTGTCCTTTTCCATTGCCCCCGGTGAAGTGCTGGGCGTGGTGGGGGAATCGGGCGCCGGCAAATCCCTGACGGGTTCCGCCATTATTGGTTTGCTGGATGCTCCCGGCCGCATCAGCGGCGGGCAGATCCTGCTAGAAGGCCAGCGCATCGACAACCTGAACCAGGATCAACTGCGCAAGATTCGCGGACGCCAGATCGGTGCAATCTTCCAGGACCCGCTCACCTCGCTGAACCCCCTGTACACCGTGGGTCATCAGTTGGCGGAAACCATCGTGACGCACTTGCCGCTGTCCTGGAAGCAGGCCCAGGAGCGCGCCATCGAGCTGCTGGAAGCCACCGGCATCCCGGCTGCCCGTGAACGTATCAACCACTACCCGCATCAGTTCTCCGGCGGTATGCGCCAGCGTGTCGTCATTGCCCTGGCCCTGGCGGCCGAGCCCAAGCTGATCGTGGCCGACGAGCCCACCACCGCGCTGGACGTGTCCATTCAGGCACAGATTATCGACCTGCTGAAAAAGCTCTGTCGCTCGCAGGGCACATCGGTCATGTTGATTACCCACGATATGGGGGTCATTGCTGAAACGGCAGACCGGGTGGCCGTCATGTACGCCGGGCGCGTTATCGAGATTGGTCCGGTGCAAGACGTAATCCAGAAGCCCAGCCACCCCTATACCCGTGGTCTGATGCGCTCCATTCCCAGCCTGCACGCCGGGCTGGAACGACTGGAGCAAATCCCCGGCAGCATGCCGCGCCTGAACGCCATTCCCGCTGGCTGTGCCTTCAATCCGCGTTGTGACCGCCGTTTTGATCGCTGTCTGGTCGAACGCCCCGAGCTGATGCCCGTTCCCCCTCAGACACAGGCGGCCTGTTGGCTGCATGCACAGGAGTCCGCATGAGCGCCCCTAAACAAGCCCTGGTCCAGGTCAAGGACGCCGCCTGTTGGTTTGATGTTTCCCCACCCCTGCTGGAGCGTCTGGTCTACCGCAAACCCAAAGTGAATCTGCGCGCCGTCGATGGCGTCAGCTTCACCTTGAACAAGGGTGAAACCCTGGCATTGGTGGGCGAATCGGGCTGTGGAAAATCCACGGTGGCCCGTTTGCTAACGGGTCTGTACTCGCTGACACGCGGCGAAATTCTGTTTGACGGCCAATCCATGCAGTCCATGGATAAAGCCAGCAAACAAGCCATGCGCAAGCGCCGTCAGATGATTTTCCAGGACCCCTATGCCAGCCTGAATCCTCGATGGCGCGTAGGCCGCATCATTGCCGAGCCGCTGGTCACCCACACAAACATGGGCAGCGCCCAGCAAGAAGCCAAAGTAGCTGAACTGTTGACGCAAGTGGGCCTGAACGCCAACGATGCCCAGCGCTACCCGCATCAGTTCTCCGGCGGCCAGCGCCAGCGTATTTCCATTGCCCGCGCCCTGGCCCTGCAACCGGAATTCATTGTCTGCGACGAACCGACCTCGGCATTAGACGTGTCGGTGCAGGCGCAGGTGCTGAACCTGATGAAGGATTTGCAGCGCGAGTTGGGCCTGACCTATCTGTTCATTTCCCACAACCTGGCGGTGGTGCACCACGTGGCCGACCGGGTCGGGGTGATGTATCTGGGCCGAATTGTGGAAATTGCGCCACGCGACGATTTATTCGCGCAGCCTCGCCATCCTTATACGCGCATGCTGCTGGGAGCCATTCCCGACATGAGCGGGGCAGGAAAAAGCCGCATCCCAGTAGCCGGTGAAGTACCCAACCCGCTGAACCCGCCATCGGGCTGCACTTTCCATCCACGCTGCCCGCTGGCCAATGATCGCTGCCGTCGCGAGGCGCCTGCCTTGCTGAAAACGAACGAGCACGAAGTGGCTTGCCACGCCGTCGAAGAAGGGCGCGAGCAGGCTTGAAGCAAAAAGCGCTGCGGCCACTGCCAAAGGCAGCAGGCACAGCGCTTTTGAATGCTTCGATGGTCAGGCCGCGGTCAGCCCGCCAAGCAAGGATCAGTTTTGAGTAGCAGGCGCGAAATCGGCCAGGTGGCAAGACAGGATGTCGGCAATGGCACGATCATCCAGACCTCGGGAGCGCAGATCAGCCGACAGGGCCTCCACGTCAACACGGGCCAATGGACGTTCGGCGCCGCGAGGACGATCGTCTCGCACCACACGGAAGTCGTAATCACGCTGGGCCGTTTTGGCCACTTCGTAATGCATAACTTCGTCGATTTCGTTTTCTGGTGTGAAGGTCAGTACGGTAGGGCGCAGGGAATACAGATCTTCGGAATTCATCACGTATTCGGTGGCACAAATAATGACGGTATCGCCCTTTTGACAGGTACGAGCCGCCGCGCCGTTCAGGACCACGCAGCGCGAGCCGGGTTCACCGAAGATCACGTACGTAGAAATACGGGCACCGCTGTCCTTATTCCAGATTTCCACAAACTCCATGGGTAAAATGCCCGCTTGTTCGCAGATTTCAGGGTCCAGCGTGATCGACCCGTGGTAGTTCAGGTCGGCGCCGGTCACCTTGATACCATGCAGCTTGGCACGGACCACTTTTTTCATGACAACACTCTCTAGAAACGGGTCCGCCAAAACGGACACCTAACATTGGCTACAACGCTGCTAGCGCGCTATCCCTAGCCCCGTCAGGGCTACGGGAAAGACTGCATCATAAACCCAGAAACACGCGTAAATCCGTTTAGACCCACAGATTTGTACGGGAAAACCACAAGCACAATGATTTGCCTCGCGGCCAGTCTGTGCTGTAATCCTCTCTTCCGCGTCGCGCCGGTCTTTTTTATTTTCAATACGATACCGCTTTCCATGCCCAACCTGCTCATCGAAAACATTCACAAACGCTATGGCTCCCTGGAAGTACTCAAGGGCGTCTCTTTGAGCGCAGAGCCGGGCGATGTCATCAGCCTGATCGGTTCCAGCGGTTCCGGTAAAAGTACTTTCCTGCGTTGCATCAATTTTCTGGAAACGCCTAACTCCGGCCGTATCGTCATCAAGGGCGAGGAACTGAAAACCCGTCTGGACCCGAAAACGGATGAGCTGGTTGCGGTAGACAAACAACAACTCAAACGCCTGCGTACCAGTTTGGCGATGGTGTTCCAGCACTTCAATCTGTGGTCCCACATGACGGTGCTGGAAAACATTACCGCCACCCCCATTCATGTGCAGGGCATGGACAAGGCCCAGGCCATTGCCAAAGCCGAGCTGTATCTGGACAAAGTTGGTCTGTCGCGCGATCTGGCCAAACAATATCCCGCCTTTTTATCCGGTGGTCAGCAGCAACGCGTGGCCATTGCCCGTGCACTGGCACTGGAACCGGAAGTGATGCTGTTTGACGAGCCCACCTCGGCGCTGGATCCGGAACGTGTGGGCGAAGTTCTGCGCGTGATGCAGAATTTGGCCGAAGAAGGCCGCACGATGGTGGTCGTTACCCACGAAATGAGCTTTGCGCGCAACGTCTCCAGCAAGGTGGTGTACCTGCACGAAGGCCTGATCGAGGAAGAAGGCCCACCGGAAGCAGTGCTGGTGTCTCCGCGCAGCCCCCGACTGGCCCAGTTTTTGGCGGCGGGCGGCTCATCTCGCTCTCTTTAAGCGAATATAGGACTGAAACAAACACGGCGCCTTGATGGCGCCGTGTTTGTTTCAGCGGGCAAAATCCGAACATCGTCGCCCAACTGTATGTATCAATCCCGATCAGGACTTGGGACGTGGCATATCGAACAAGGTCAAATCCGTAATCTCGAAGTAATCGCCAGGGCCACCGCCACGCAAAATAGGACGTGGGATCGCGGTACGGTAAATGCCGTCCACAATACTATTAGGCGACACATGCACGCCCACCACTTCACCCAACACCATCCAGGTGTTCAAGTCTTTGCCTTCCGAGTCCTTCAACTGGAAATGGGTGGTGACCTTGCATTCCAGCGAGGCATGGCTCTCGCCCACGCGGGGCGCATCAATCAGCCGGGAATCCACTGGCGTCAGGCCCGCAACTTCAAATTCGCGTACATCTTGTTCCAGGCTGGTCATGTTCATGGGCTCAGCCAGATCACGGGAGGCCAGATTCCAGGTGAACACGCCGGTTTCAATGGCATTGCGCACGCTGTCTTTGTAACCTACGCTGGAAAAAGCGATGACAGGAGGGCGGTAGTTGAACACGTTGCAGAAACTGTACGGGGCCAGATTCAGCACACCTTCCGTGCTTTTGGTACCGATCCAGCCAATGACACGGGGCCCCACAATCGAGCTGATCGGGTCGTGGCGCAATCCATGGCCTTGTGTGGGCTCGTAAAAATGAAAGTCTTTCTGCACGGTTCTCTCTGTTATTAAACACAACAAACTAAACAGGACTGCGGGAAATCCCGGTGGCCCACTGATATACTTTACAACTAAAATAAAGCGGCTGCAAACCGTTGAAACTCAAGGTTTTACGTATCCTTCCTGCCTTTCAGAACCATCTAGGCACATGAAACATGGAAAATAAGCCCGATCACTGGGCACGTGTAGCTTCTGCTGACCTGGAGCACGTGCGCAAATCTGTCAGCGATATGTTCAAGTCGCACCAGCTCAAACAGCTGCGTGCCGATCAGGCCCTGCAAACCCGTCTGCGACATGCCGAGTTTGGTCAGGTCGCGTTGAGCCGCCTGGGCTATGGCGCCGACGTACACATCCAACCTGAACACCTGGCCGGTTTTTACCTGGTTCAGATGCCCCAATACGGCACCGCCAAAATTCGTTGCGGTGGTCAAACCGTGGACTCCACCCCTTACGCTGCCACCATTCTGAATCCCAATGAAGACGTGGATATGGTCTGGCATGCCAATAATGAGCAATTAATGCTCAAGATAGACCGCAATCTGGTGGAGCAAGCGGCGAAAGGAATGGGGCTGGACGTAGGGCCGCAAGGGCTAATCTTTCCGGTACGACTGGAAGCGCACACCCAGCCATCCTGGCAGATCATGCTGCGCTATGTGCTGGACTGCGCCCGCAACTACGAAGACATTTTGCGCTCGCCCCTGATCATCAGCCAACTGGAACAGTTGGCTGTAACCACTTTATTGGGCTTGCATCCACCGGCTCAGATCCAGGCCCTTAGCGCCACACGCGTGCTGCCGCGCCATCTGAAAAAAGTGGCCAGCCATTTGCATGAACACGCACATTTGCCGTTGACGGTGGCAGAGCTCAGCACGATTGGAGGCGTCAGCTCGCGCACCTTGCAGCAAGCGTTTCGGGAACACTATGGGGTCAGCCCCATGCACTATCTGCGTCAGGTCCGGCTGGACCGGCTACGTCATGAACTGATCCATTCCAACGAGCCCTTTCTGACACTGGCCGACTTGGCCATGCGTTGGGGCTTTGCGCACCAGGGCCGTTTCAGCGCCGACTACCGCGGCCGCTTTGGCGAAACGCCTAGCGAGACACTGATACGAGTGCGTGGCGGCCAACATTAAGCCAGACCGCCCACCCCCGTCCTCTCACCCCTTCAAAATACGCTGCGCCGCCAAATAACCGGACTGACCACCCAGGCCTGGACCCGGATGCACCGACGCACCTATTTGATGAAGATTGCGCCAGGGCGTGGTGCCGCTGCGCGCGTTCTTATGCCCTGCAAAGGGACGCATAAAAAAGAACTGATCCGGCGAACACACACCGCTATACGGATCGCCCCCCACCAGATTCATATTCAAGGCTTCCAGGTCCGCCGGGCTGACACTACGACGTCCGATAATCTTGGCCGCCAGACCTGGCATCACAGTTTCCAGACGTGCCTGCACGCGGTCGGCCATCGCCTCGCGCACGACCTCACTCCAGCGCCCATCGGCCGGCACAGCAATCTCGCCCGCCTCATCACCTTTGATATGACGAGGCAGTTCCTGCATCTGCACCCATAAAATCCAATGTCCTGCCGGCGCACGGCTCACATCTACTGCCACAGGCTGGCCTACGGCCAAGGTTGGTTTGGCCGGTAGATAGCCATTGCTGGCCGTGACCACAGACGAGCACACCTGCTCCATACCTTCCGTGACATGCACCATAGGCACATGGCGCAGTTCCGGGTCCACCCAATCGGGCGGGGAGTTCAGGGCAAAGTGAATCTGCATGCCACCCCGGCCATAGTGATAATCCTGGGCCGACTTCAATAAACCGGGTTCCACTTCCGGCAGCAAATCGCCATACAACTGGCCCGGTGTCACGTTACACACCACGGCACGGCGAGCCAGATAGCGCTGCGTCCCGACACACACGCCGGTGGCTTTATTGCCTTCCACCAGCACGCGATCCACATGGGAGTTCGTCAGTACCGCGCCGCCTGCTTCTTCAATAATGCGGGTAAAAGCCTTCACAATCTGGTAACTGCCGCCTTTGACCACAGGCATGCCCCCGCTGACCACGGCGCTGAAAGTCAGCTTGCCGATCAGGGCCGAGCTGGCTTCGTCCGGGCCCAAACCACTATGCAAGACCCAGGGCGCAATCATGGCGCGTGCCAGATCGCTACGCAGTTCGCGCATGGCCCAGCGTCGGAAGCTCTCCAACGCTTGCGAGCCAAAAGACATCAAGCCATCCAGCCCCCGTTCGCGCCAGGCACCAAACGCCAGCTTAGCCATAGGCCAACGGTAGGGTTCACCACCCAGCAGGCCAAAGACCAGGCCCGCATCCGGGCCGAACATACGGGCAGCCATGGCACCCAAGGCGTCGCCTTCACCGGGCATCAAGGCATTGAAACGGCGCACGGTGTCGTCCATGTCCTGGCGCAAGGCCAGGGCTGGCCCACCAGGAATAGCGATGCCGGTGCTGTACTCGCCTTTGGCAAATTCCAGGCCGGCTTTGGCCAAGGGGTCAGCCAGGGCCGCATACGACGCGCCCCCCATGAACAGCGGATACCAACTGGATAAGACATCGTGCGTAAAACCGGGGAACAGCTCCTGCGTACGGATGCAGCCCCCGGCAACCGCGTTGCGCTCCAGCACCGTCACCGACAAGCCTCGTTGGGCCAACAAGGCGGCGCAGGTCAGGGAGTTCATCCCACTGCCGACAATGACTACATCCGCGCTGTGCGCTTCGCTCATGTCAACGATCTCCGTCCGGTGTGCTCAGGTTGGCAAAGCGGCCACGGTGAAACACCGCAGGCTCGTGCTCGGTCAGCGTGGTGTGGCGAACCACCTGCCCAATAAACAAGGTGTGATCCCCGCCCTCGTGCTGACGGTAGTTCTCGCACACAAAGGTCGCCACGCAATCGTCCAGCAGCGGCACGCCTTCGTCACCATCCACGTGCGAGACCAGCGCAAACTTGTCTTTCACCTGGGAGCTGGCAAAACCCATTGCGACCGGAATCTGCTCCTGGCTGATCACATTGATCGCGAAGTGACTGCAGTTCTGGAAGATTTCCAGGCTGGGCGAATGATTCACCAGACTCCACATCACCAGAGGCGGCTCCAGCGACAGGGAGGTAAAGGAGTTGATGGTCAGACCCACCGCCCGACCATCGGGGCAACGGGTCGTGACAATGGCCACACCCGTTGGAAAATGGCCCAGCGCCTGGCGAAACGCACGGCTATCGACCACATTCACATTGGACGGTGTGGGTTTGGCGTCAGCGGCTGCCAACGCTTGGGCAGACACGGCCTGCCGCTGGGTGGCGGTTTGGGACGGGGAGTCTTGCAGCGTTGCGGTGGGGGTCATGATACGTCTCCTTAAATACTATCTATCAGGCAGCCACAGACTGGCTGCGTGTTTGCTCGATCAGTGCCTGGGCGGCGTTCAGATCTTCCCAAGCAGGGAACAGAACTGGTGGGTGATTGAAGCTATTGGCCAGGAAGTGGGCCAGGGCAGGCGATTGCTGTGCCGAGGTCAACAAGGCGAACGAAGACTCGGTAGGCGGCTTCAACATGGAGTTGGTCCAGCGCACCACCAGATTGGCGTAGTCCCAGTAACGCTCGAAAGTGGCCTGCATCCAGTTGCGATCAAACGCGCCCTCGCCATGCTGCAAAATACTGTCCAGATACACTTGGGCGGCTTTGGCGGCGTTGTTGGAACCTTGGCCGGTAATGGGGTCGTTGACCACCACGGCATCGCCCAGGCCCAGCACGATGCGACCCGAAGGCAGTGTCAGCACAGGCTTGCGCACGGTGGGAGGGAAAGCGCCAGACAGGTAACCTTGGGCATCGGTCAGTTCCACATTACGGGCACGGTCGCCTTCCCAAGGTAAAAATTCGCGCAGGAAGGACACGCTTTGTTCCAGGTGGGCTTCAGGCGTCTTAGCATCGCGGAACCGATCCAATGGGCCACCGGGCACACCCTCAAACACCATGATGTCGCAAGGGCCAGACAGGGTCAGCGAAGGGAACACAAAGTATTCGCCGACACCGGGGACGAAGTTAAAGGACACACGCGAGTATTCAGGCGTAGGCTCCAGACCGTGTACATACGTCAGGGCCAAGGCGCGCTGGGGCTTGTCGTACATGGAACGCTGATCGTCGCGGTCAAACAGTTTGACCACTTCGCCTTTACCGGCGGCCAACATGGTCAGGTCGTATTCCTGGGTGATGCGCTCCAGTTCGGCCACACCCACATCTTCCATAATCAGTTTGCCGCCACGCTGGGCAAACAGCTCCAGCCAGTAAGGCATTTTCACACGCTGGTCGGTCGCTTGCGCTTCGCGGTCCAGGCGACCGCTCCAATCCACGGCCTTGGTATCAGGCTGATCGGGGTTGGGCAGGGCAAAACCAATACCTTGTACGGGAGGACATTCGTCGTCCCAGAAGTTCAGACCCAGGCGACGTTCCACATCCAATGCCTCGGCAAACATGCACTGGCTGGACATCACACGGCCACCACGAATATCGTCGGGGCTGCGGTTGGTGAAAATGGCGACTTCGTAGCCCTGGGCCAAGAGGCCGAATGCAACGGGCATACCAGCTTGGCCGGCGCCCACAATAGCAACTTTACGCATGATTTTTTCCTTCTGAGGGAGCTAAGGACGCCACCCCGGCGGCGTCCCGGTTTTTCTTATTCAGCCAATTTGGGAATGGCAGGGACACCTTGCTCGGGGCCCATGGCCGAGTAGCCGCCATCGACGGCATAGTCGGCACCGGTCACAAAACTGGCGGAATCCGAGAGCAGGAAGGACACGACTTCGCCCACTTCCTGGGGATCGCCCACGCGGCCCAGCATGTGAAATGCCGAGGCTACACGGTCTGTCTTGGCGCGGTCGCCACCAGTCAGCTCGTCCATCACACGCGACCAGATCCAGCCAGGCGAGACCGAGTTGACACGGATACCGTCAGGAGCAAAATCCAGAGCCATGCTGCGCGTCAGTTGCAACAAGGCGGCTTTGGAGACCGGATACAACCAGCGTCCGGTTTGCGCAATCGACGATGAGATGGACGTGAAGTTGACGATGGAACCGCCCCGCGGCAACAAAGGACGCACGGCCTTGGCCGCTTGCACAGCGCTGACCAGATTGATATCCAAAGCCTTGAGCCAATCTTCTCGGCTAGAGACCATGCCTTCATCCAGATAGGAACAGGCCAGATTGACCAAACCATCCAGACGGCCAAAGTGCGCCTTGACCTGCTCGATGGCCGTATTCAGGCTTAGGTCGTCCGTGATGTCCACTTCCCAAAATTTGGCTTTGGCGGCATCGCTGCCTACGGCCTGTTGGCCACCGGCCGCATCAATATCAAACACCGCCACACGTGCGCCGTAACCCATCAGAACCTCGACCACACCCGCACCCACACGCGTTGCGCCGCCGGTCACGATGACTACCTTATCCTTAAGTCCTTTCATGTCGCTCTCCTGCCGCGGGCCCTTAGAAGGGGACCGCCACTTTTACAAAAAACTGTTTTCCTTCAGGACGGCCACGTACACCCAGGTCTTGCTGATACTTGGCAGTAATCAACAAGCCTTTATCGTTGGCGTAACGCAGGCTGGGGCCAATGGCAAAGGCACGTGCCTTGCTATCGCCTGCCATCGGGCCGCGGTCACTTTCAATTTGTTGATAGGCGTACCCCCCCACCCCCAGCACCAGGCCGTTACCAAAACCCCAACCCACGGCGTAGTCCGCATGGATGGCTTTACCCGTACGGGTTTCGGTATCGCTGTTGCGCAAGTTGAAGTCCACCATCATCTTCAAATCCAAATTGATGCCGCTGGGCTGCATATAACTAAATGCGGCAGCGGGCTGGATAGCCCAGTAGTTGCGGCCCAGGTTGGCGCTGTCGGTAACTTTGTAGCGGCCAGTCGGGGCCACGAAGTCCACACCCAGCACGTAGTGCATTTTTTCGCTGGGGTGAAAGCCCAGGGCCGGTCCAAACACCACATCACCCAAACCACTGCGGCGTTGGGACTGGCCTGCTGCTTGCGCCTTGACGGTCAACAAAGGAGCCAAGGCATGGAAAGCCAACTGGCCACCAAAAACCTGTTGATCGGTTACCCACACCAGACGCGGAGCCACCATGGCCACATCGACTTTGAAGTCCGGAATCGGCAATTTGTCGCCGTTCTTGTCACGCACCGAGTCATAGCGCATGGCACCGCCGTACATCAGCAAATGCACACCGGGTGGTGGCAAGGCGCCGCTCATGAAGTTTTCCAGACCGTCGGGATAAATGGGCAAGCCATTACCTTCAATGGCATAGGCCGGACCAGCGCCCAATGCACCGGCTCCCAATACGACAGCTGCTATTTTTTTATTGATGTCCCCCACGTCCTTCTCCTTTTGTTTTTTAGGTATGACGATGGAGCCAATGGTAGAAGTGCTGTTTGGGTCGGTATATCCACTTTGCGCAATGCCTAGCCAATAAGCGCAAGAAGCCGCAAAA
>JBQEAN010000049.1:0-27224 GCA_052109075.1 Alcaligenes sp.
AGATTGGTCTGTACAGCTTCTTCATCATGTTTACCATCGGCATTACCAAAGGCCGCTGGAATTCCCTGGTGACGGCGCTGCAGCAGTTCAAAGACGATTACGACCGCAACTTGCCAGTCTGGCGCGTTCTGCCCCAGTTCGCCCGTCAGTATCCGTGCTATGAAGAGATGGGTCTGCGCGATTTGTGTCAGCACGTGCATCAGCTCTACGCCAAGTACGACATCGCTCGTTTGATGACGGATATGTACCTTTCGGATGTGACACCCGTCATGCGTCCAGCAGATGCTTTTGCGTGCATCGCGCAGCGTCGTACAGAGCGGGTTGAGATTGACTCGCTGGAAGGGCGCGTCACGACCAACCTGATTACGCCATATCCACCCGGTATTCCTTTGTTGGTGCCGGGCGAAGCCTTCAACAAGACGATCGTGGATTTCCTGAAGTTTTCGCGTGAACTGCATCGCCAGTGTCCGGGCTTCGGTACGGATATCCACGGTTTTGTGGAAGAGGCTGATGCTTCGGGCCAAAAGCGTTATTACGTTGATTGCGTGGCTCAGTAAAGCAGAGGATCCCGAACCGTTTAGCCAGCTTGGGCGGTAGGCGAGGGTTTGGAGAGGGCGGGCCTTGTGATTTGCCTTCTTGAAGTCAGCTATGTCCCTGACTTCAAGAAGGTGATTGCAAGGCCCGCCTTTTTATTACCTGTTCGTCTCTGGCAGGCCTTGAGCGATTCGTAGGGCACATTCCAGGAGGCGGGACGTTAGTGCCAGGGGATCGCGGTCCGCCCGCAAGATGGCGACGACACGGCGTTGCAAGATGGGCTGTTCAATCGGGTATTTATACAGCTTGTGTTCATGCAGCAAGTTGTCCGGAATGCGGCTGGGCAAAATACAGTCGCCCAATCCCGACGCAACCAGACGCAACATGGCATCGATGGTTTCAGCTTCGGCCACAAACTCGGGGCTTAAACCACTGCTGTGAATCATCCGGCGCAAGGCATAGTGGGGCGGAAAGCCGACCAGTCGTAATGGCTGGCTGCTAAGGTCGGCATTGGGGGCCTTGTCTTGCTGGGCTGAAATACGGCACATCTGGTCGTCAAATAAGGTGTGCGAGCTTAGCCCACCGCAATCGACGGCAGAGTCGTAGACAAAGCCTATATCTGCTTTGCCGCTTTCCACCAAGGCAACTACTTCGGGCGAGCTACGGCCAAGCAAGGACAGGTTCACGCCTGGATGGGCGCTCATGAAGGCTGCCGCTACGTCTGACATGAAGTAATAACTCAAGGTGTGGACGGTTGCCAAGCGTACGGTCCCTTGGCTGACACCCTGATCTTGTCGTACGGCATGGACCGCTGTATCAATGCGGTTGTACGCCGGTTCTATAGCCTGTAGTAGGAGCTGGCCGGCATCGTTCACGCTGACCCCGCGTCCGGTGCGGATAAAGAGGGCTTGGCCCAGATTTTGTTCCAGCGCACTTAGTTGTTTGCTCAGACTGGATTGGCTTTGCCCTAAATCGTCCGCTGCTTTGCTGACGGAGCCCAGTTGTGCGATACGCAAAAAACAGCGTAGGGAACGGTCCAGATTCTCGATGGGGCGGTAATTGTGCATGCCATTGTCTCTTTGTTGTTGTGTTCAGACTGCTGAACAGTCAGCTTTTAAGGGGATGCCAAGTCTTTGTTTACAGCTGGGTTTTGGAAGTGCTGATTCAATGCTGAACTGTCTATGAAAAAGCCCTGTTTTTAATTGCCTTTATTTTGTTCTAAAATCGCCTAATTTGCTGGCATAATGAGCTCATATCATAATCAAAATTGATTTGTGGTCTAATCATTGATATAATAAAGAAATCGGGGCGCTAAGGGCAGCGCCCCCTGTCGATATTGAGCAGGAGTTATTCGTGAGCAAATCGAAACCAGTACGTCGTAAACAAGCTTTCGAGGTTGAGCCCCTGAATTGGGTTGCTCCTAAGAAAGCTGCCGTAGAAACCGATCAGGAAGCCAAAGTGGACGCCTCTGGCGACCAGGCTCAGGACAGTTAAGTTCTGACTGAAGGGTTAAAAAGCGCAAGCCTCGCAGCTTGCGCTTTTTTTATGCCCGTTTGTTTTATGTGCGTGTTTCAGGACCAGCGGCGATGGGGTCGGGTCGGGGGCAAATGTCCTTGTTCCAGGAGTTGTGCACAGGCCTCTTCAAAGCGGTCCCAGGTCGCCAGGGCCAGTTGTGAGCCAGTGCTGACACGGCGCACGCCAATAGCGGCCAAGTCAGGAACTGTGAGCCCCGCATGAATCAGCAGCACATTGACGGGAGTCGGGGCCAGCGCCTGTACGACTTGGGCAATATCATCCAGTTGACGTAAACCGGGGGCGTAGACCACATCGGCGCCTGCCTGGGCAAAAGCGTGCAGCCTATCTATGGTTTGTGCCAGATTCAGCAGGCCGATCAGCATGCCTTCGCTGCGTCCTACTAATAAGACATCCTCGCCACTGGCGACAATAGCCTGCTTGGCGGCCCGCAGGCGGGCAAGGGCCAGTTCCAGATCATAAAGCTCGTCGCCGTGGCGATCTTCAATGGATAAGCCGGCAATGCCAGTTTCAATAGCCAACCTGACATTGGCTGCGACCTGTTCGGGTTCATCAGCAAAGCCGTTTTCAAAGTCCGCGTTCAGGGGTAAGTCCGTGCTGGCGGCCAATTCTCGTAAATGGGCCAGTAAGGTATCACGACCCACCTCAAAATCTTCCAGGCCCTGCGCCCAGGCAAAGGCCGCACTGCTGCTGGCAAGGGCTTGTGCGCCCAGGCGCTCCAGCCGTTTTGCGCTGCCTATATCCCAAGGATTGGGCAAAATCAGGAGCCCACGTTCATGCAAAGCGCGAAAGCGGCGACGTTTTTCCTGTGTGCTGATGCTCATGGTGGACTCCTGAGAATAAAAAACGCAAACCGGAGTTTGCGTTTTGATGCCTGGCCACGTTTTATTTTTTCTTGGGTTTCTTGCGAATAATCAGCACCGGGATTTCCGAGCAGGTCAGCACATGTTGCGTTTCGCTGCCTAATAGCAGGCGCTTATAGCCTTTGCGTCCATGCGAGGACATCACAATCAAGTCGGCTTTTTGTTTTTCTGCGGTAGCAATAATGGCATCGGCGACCAGTTCGGATTTAACGACCAAGCCTTTAACGGCCACGCCAATGTCTTTACCGGCCTGTTTGACGGCGGCGAGTTCGGACTGCGCGTGCTCTACCCAAGAGGCTTCGATACGGCTATCCAGCTTTTGATCGACAATGGGGCCACCTTCCAGGTAGCTTTGGCGATAGCGTGGAATGACGCGCAGAGCCAGCAATTTGGCGCCGCTGGTCTTGGCCAGGTTCAGGGCATGAGTGACAGCGTGGGCAGACAGTTCTGAGCCGTCGGTGCATACCAGGATACGCTCGTACATGAGGGGGAATCCTATAAAAGGGGTTATCAAAAACATGTCTTGTGGGTAAGGTATCAAACCATACTGCGAATTAACGCGCTTGTGTCTGCTTTATGGTTTTCCATTGCAGCCGTGTATATTCGGGTGGACGTTTTTGTCAGCTCGGCTTTTTTATGCTGGTCATCATATCCCAATGGGATTGAGGGAGATTCATATGAAAGAAGTGGTTGTAGTCCAGGCATGCCGTACCGCGATTGGTGATTTTGGTGGTGGTTTGAAAAGTGTGTCGCCAATCGAGATGGGAGCCACGGTATTGCGTGCGGTACTGGGCAGAAGTGGCGTGTCGGCTGCAGACGTTCAGCATGTGGTGATGGGGCAGGTGATTCAGACCGAACCGCGGGATATGTATTTGTCGCGAGTGGCCTCGGTGCAGGCGGGCGTGGGACACGGAACTCCCGCCATGAACGTTAATCGTTTGTGCGGGTCTGGCCTGCAAGCCATTGTGTCGGCCGCCCAGGGTATTTTGCTCGGTGATGCCAAGATAGCCTTGGCCGGTGGCGCAGAAAGCATGAGCCGTGCCCCTTATATGTCCAGCGCGCACCGCTGGGGTGCCCGCATGGGCGACTCGGTCATGATGGACATGATGACAGGCGCGCTGACAGATCCCTTTGATCGGGTCCACATGGGCATTACGGCTGAAAACGTCGCCCGCCAGTACGGTGTAACTCGTGCGGAGCAGGACGAGCTGGCACTGGAGTCGCACCAGCGTGCGCGCCGAGCGATTGAGCAGGGCTACTTCAAAGAGCAGATCGTGCCCATCATCCAAAAAAGCCGCAAAGGCGAGGTCGTGTTTGATCAGGATGAGCACGTGCGTCTGGATGCGACGATGGACAACTTCACGGGCCTGAAGCCGGTGTTCTTGCCTGAAGGTGGCAGCGTAACCGCCGGTAATGCATCGGGCCTGAATGATGGCGCGGCAGCGGTACTGTTGATGTGTGCGGAAGAGGCTCGTCAACGTGGTTTGAAGCCCTTAGCCAAACTGGTGTCCTGGGGACATGCCGGTGTGGACCCGAGCATTATGGGCATTGGCCCTGTGCCGGCAACTCGTCTGGCGCTGGAGCGTGCCGGATTGAGCGTGTCGGACTTGGATGTGATTGAGTCCAACGAGGCTTTTGCCGCGCAAGCCTGCGCAGTGGTGCGTGAACTGGGCCTGGACCCAGCACGTGTGAACCCGAATGGTAGTGGTATCAGCCTGGGGCACCCTATTGGGGCGACGGGGGCGGCTATTACAACCAAGGCGTTGCACGAATTGCAACGTGTTCAAGGTCGTTACGCGCTGGTCACGATGTGTATTGGTGGCGGGCAGGGGATTGCCGCTATTTTCGAGCGCCTTTAACTCTGGCCATCGGCGTGAAGTGATCGCTGGTATGATGGCGCCTTGCTAAAAACGCCGGAAGTGGCGCAATACCACCTTCCGGCGTTTTGTTTTCTGTCTGTAAGGCTGCACCTACGTATCGTGCTTTCTACCCTAGTGTCAGAACGTACCCGCCAGCGTTGGGCACCTTATTGGTTTGCAAGGAAGAGTTTCATGGCTGGTGAACAGGGTGACGATAGCCCCACATTGTCTGAAAGCGAAGGTATCCGTTACCTGCATTTTGGGACGGAATGGATTCAAGGCGCGATGCGCATTCGCAAACCTGCTGAATTGGTTCTGGCCTATACCCAGCAAATGATGGCCTGGCTGTTATTTACGGATGATCCCAAGCCTGAACAAAAGCTGGCCATTCTGGGGCTGGGGGCGGGCTCCTTGCTGCGTTTCTGTTTGAAGCAGACCTGCTGTGAAGTCCAGACCGTGGAATGGAACCCGTCTGTGATTGGCATGTGCCACGCCTTTTTCCGCCTGCCCCGCAGTTCCCGCTCCCTGATTGATCAGGCTGATGCGGGTGTTTGGGTGCAGGACAGCGAGCAGCACAGTCAGTATCGGGCCTTGATGGTGGATTTGTACGATGCCCACGCTGAAGGTCCAGTGCGTGACAGTCTGGAGTTTTATCAGGACTGCCGTGCGGTTCTGGAGGACGACGGCATTATGACCGTCAATCTGTTTGGCGCGCATCCCAGCTTCAAACGTAATATCGACAATATCCGTGAAGCCTTTAACGGCAAAGTGCTGCTGTTGCCCGAGATGGATGAGGGCAATCAGGTGGTCTTGGCATTTAAGGGCAGTACGCTGGAGATGACAGCGGGAGAGCTGCTGAACCGGGCTGAACAGGTACAGGCCGATTATGGTTTGCCGGCTACACGTTGGGCTCGGGAATTATTGTCCTTCCGTCGCCAAATGCAGGGCCAGTAAACGGTCGGGGCAGGGATTACCTCAAGGGGCAAAGTCCTGCTGTTCGCGGTAGACTTAACACCTAAAATTTTCGTTTTTTTGCATCTAAGGAGTATTGGATGAAGCTGATCAGATCGATGCATCAGGTGGCAGCCGCTTTGGCTTGTGTGGGATTGATGTCGGGCGCCGCGGTTCAGGCGCAATCTGTATCGGTATCCTCTATTGTGGAACATCCGGCCTTGGACGCCATTAAGGACGGGGTACACAAAGCGTTGAGCGATGCTGGTTACAACGAAGCATCCGGCTTCAAGTGGCAGTTCCAGACCGCACAGGGCAACCCTGCTATTGCTGCCCAGATTGCCCGCAAGTTTGTCGGTGACAAGGCTGACGTGATTGTGGCCATTTCCACGCCTTCTGCTCAAGCGGTGGTGTCGGCCACCAAAACAATTCCTGTGGTGTATTCGGCTGTGACCGATCCCGTGGTGGCTCATCTGGTTCCCAGCATGGCGGCTTCCGGCACCAACGTGACGGGTGTGTCCGATGCTTTGGCACTGGAAGCCCAGGTGGATCTGATCAAGAAAGTAGTGCCTGATGCCAAGCGCGTCGGTATGGTTTACAACCCTGGCGAGGCGAACTCCGCTGTCGTGGTCAAGCAGATGAAAGAGCTGCTGCCCCAGCACGGCATGACGTTGGTCGAAGCCACCGCTCCCCGTACGGTAGACGTGGGCGCTGCTGCCCGTAGTCTGGTGGGCAAGGTCGATGTCATCTACACCAATACTGATAACAATGTGGTGTCGGCTTATGAATCTCTGGTCAAAGTCGGTAACGACGCCAAGGTGCCCTTGATTGCCTCGGATACCGACAGTGTGGGCCGTGGTGCGATCGCCGCTCTGGGCGTGAACTACTACAACCTGGGTCTGCAAACCGGTCAGCAAGTCATCCGTATTCTGAAGGGCGAAAAGCCGGGCGATATGGCCTCTGAAACCAGCAGCAATCTGGAGCTGTATGTCAATCCCGGCGCAGCCAAGCGTCAAGGCGTTTCGCTTAACGAGGACTTCGTGAAGTCCGCTACAAAAATCGTCGAATAAGCCTGATCTGACTGTTTCTTGCAGGTGGGTTGCCACAAGCTGCCCGCCTGTTTCTTTTGTATCCTAGACGTCCAACAATATGTCTATTTATTCAATGTGGGGGGCCCTGGAGATTGGTCTGATTTTCGGACTGGTTGCTCTGGGTGTTCTGATTTCTTTTCGCATCTTGCGTTTTCCTGACCTGACGGTCGATGGCAGTTTTCCGTTGGGTGGGGCGGTTGCCGCCATCCTGATCAGCCAGGGCAATGATCCTTTTCTGGCTACCGCCGTTGCTACCTTTGCCGGCGCCATTGCAGGCACGATTACCGGCTGGCTGAATGTACGCCTGAAAATCATGGATCTGCTGGCCAGTATCCTGATGATGATTGCCTTGTATTCCATCAACTTGCGCATTATGGGACGCCCCAATGTGCCCTTGATTATGGAACCTACGGTTTTCACGATTTTGCAGCCTGAGTCCATTGCGGACTATATCGCTCGTCCCTTGTTGCTGATTGCCCTGGTCCTGGCCGCCAAGCTGGCGCTGGATTGGTTCTTTGGCACGCAAACGGGTTTGGCTATGCGTGCGACCGGTGCCAATGCCCGCATGGCACGCGCTCAAGGTGTGGCAACGGGCAATATGCTCTTGCTGGGCATGGCAATTTCCAACGCGCTGGTGGCATTAGCAGGTGCCTTGTTTGCACAGTCGCAGGGTGGAGCGGATATCTCCATGGGTATCGGTACCATTGTGATTGGTCTGGCGGCGGTCATTGTGGGTGAAAGTATTTTGCCGGCCCGCAAACTGTTTTACGCGACCTTGGCCGTGGTGCTGGGCGCAATCTTGTATCGTTTCTTTATCGCTTTAGCCTTGAATGCTGATGTTATCGGCCTGAAAGCCCAGGACTTGAACCTGGTAACCGCGTTGCTGGTCACGGTGGCATTGGTTATTCCCTTGCTAAAGAAAAAGCGTGCACGTAAACAGAAGGGGGCCCAGTAATGTTGGAAGCTAAAGACCTGTGCCTGACCTTCAATCCAGGCACACCGATTGAAACCCGCGCGCTGCGTGGCCTGTCCCTGACGATTCCAGAAGGGCAGTTTGTGACCGTGATTGGTTCCAACGGCGCGGGCAAGTCCACTTTTCTAAATGCCATCTCGGGCGATCAGTCTATTGATGACGGTCATATCAAGATCGACGACGTGGACGTCACACGTCGCCCGGTATGGGAACGTGCCAACTGGGTGGCGCGTGTGTTTCAAGACCCGATGGCCGGTACCTGTGAAGATCTGACTATTGAAGAGAACATGGCCTTGGCCACATGCCGTGGCAGCCGCCGCGGTTTGAGCCGTGCCGTGCGCCACTCCATGCGTGCTGAATTTGCCGATCGTCTGGAAACCTTGGGCCTGGGTCTTGAAAACCGTCTGACTGACCGTATTGGTTTGCTGTCCGGTGGACAACGCCAAGCGGTCAGCTTGTTGATGGCGGCCTTGCGTCCTTCCAAGATTTTGCTGCTCGATGAACATACGGCGGCCTTGGACCCACGTACGGCTGACTTCGTATTGAAACTGACGAATCGTATTGTGCGTGAAGGTGGGCTGACCACCATGATGGTGACACACAGCATGCGCCAGGCTTTGGATGTGGGTGACCGCACGGTGATGTTGCATCAGGGCAAAGTGGTTCTGGACGTCAGTGGTGAACAACGCCAAGGACTGGATGTGAGGGACTTGCTGGAGATGTTCGAGCGTGTGCGGGGTGAAACACTAGCCGACGATAGTTTGTTGCTTGGCTAGAAAGGTCTATTCCGGATCTGGAAAACCGCGTGAACTCTAGGGGTTAAACGCGGTTTTTTTATATTCAAAAAACCCTAGGTATATGATAATACGTGTTCTTTCGACAGGGGTGGACGACGGGGCAGAGGCAGGGGGGTAGCTGGCTAATCGTTGTCACCCAGTGATGGCAAGACCGAAACGAGTCTCATCGCAAATTTTGCTGTTTGAGTTGAGCTTTTTCGACATATACTTGCTGCTTGTCCAAACCATACAATCCAGTCAGTTTAAGCGTTAAACTCCCATGCAACGCTTAGCTCAGGAGTTCTTCATGTCATTTAAAAGCTTGCTGGGTCGGCAGCCGTTTCGCATTGCTGCCTTCTCTTCCTTGGTTCTGCTCGCCGCTTGCGGCAATAAAGAGCCTCAAGCTCAGGCCGGCGGGATGAAGGTCCCAGTCAGTGTGATTACCGTCCAACCGACCTCTACCGAGTTGTTCTCCGAGCTGCCTGGACGAGTCGAAGCCATCAAGGACGCGCAGATTCGTGCCCGCGTGTCCGGGATCGTGGAAGAAATTAATTTCGAGCAGGGTGCTGATATCAAACAAGACCAGCTCTTGTTTACCATTGATGCAGCTCCCTACCGTGCAGTTCGCAATCAGGCCGCCGCTCAGTTGAAAAATGCTCAGGCTGATGCGCAAAGCGCCAAACAGCTGGCCCAGCGTTACGAGCGCCTGATCAAGGAAAACGCCGTTTCGCGCCAGGATTACGATAACGCCAAAGCACGCGCCATGCAGGCCGATGCGGCTATTGCAGCGGCTCAAGCGACGCTGGACAGTGCCAATATTGATTTGGGCTACACCAAGATCGTCTCGCCCGTCGCGGGCCGTATCGGCCGATCCCTGATTACGGAAGGCGCTTTGGTATCGGCGGCTAACGCTACTCATATGGCCACTGTGCAGCAGCTGGATCGTGTCTATGTGGACGTCACTCGGTCCACGGCCGAACTGAGCCAATTGCGTCGCGCCATGGCTGATGGCAGCTTGACCTCCGTCGGTGAAGGCCAGGCCAAAGCCACGGCAGTGCTGGAAGACGGCTCGAACTACGATCACGAAGGTGTCTTATTGTTTAGTGGTGTCAGTGTGGATCCTTCGACATCGCAAGTCACCTTGCGTGCCGTGTTCCCGAACCCGGATGAAATCCTTTTGCCAGGTATGTACGTGCGCCTGCGCCTGGAGCAAGGGGTGATTCCGGATGCCTTGCTGGTGCCTGCACAAGCCGTTCAATACACCTCGGATGGCGCTTCCAACCTGTATGTTGTACGTGAAGAAAAAGCTCAATCCGTTCCCGTTGTGTTGGGACCTGAAAGCCATGGTCAATATGTGGTCAACAAAGGCCTGCAAGCCGGCGACCAGATTGTTGTAGAGGGCTTCCAGAAGATTCGTCCCGGCGCTCCTGTTCAGACGATTCCTTGGAAGGGCAAGCAGCCAGCCGGTGCATCGGATGCTGCTGCGGCCCCCGCACAGGAACCAGCCGCCGCTGCTGAGCCAACCGAAGCCAAGTCTAGCGAGTAAGCGACATGCCTCAGTTTTTTATTGAAAGGCCCATCTTTGCATGGGTCGTTGCCTTGGCGATCACGCTATTCGGCTTATTGGCTTTGCCCAATATGCCCGTAGCGCAGTATCCCGATGTGGCACCTCCCTCGGTCACCATCCGGGCTACTTATCCTGGCGCGACAGCAGAAGACGTCGCCAGTACCGTGGCCAGTGTGATCGAGGATCAGTTAAACGGCGCTAAGGGTCTGCTGTATTACGAGTCCGTCAGTGACTCCTACGGCTCGACCGAAATTACGGCCACTTTCCGGCCTGGTATCAATCCTGACTTGGCTCAGGTGGACGTCCAGAACCGGGTCAGTAACATTACCGCGTCCTTGCCGACAGCGGTGATGGAGCAGGGCTTGCACGTTGAGCAGTCCAGTACAGGCTTCTTGCAGGTGGTGACCCTGTCCTCGACGGATGGCAGTCTGGATCAGACGGCATTGGCGGATTACATCGAGCGCAATATCAAGAACACGATTTCTCGTGTTCCCGGCGTGGCGCGTTTCCAGCTGTTTGCAGCGGGTCGAGCCATGCGTGTTTGGCTGGATCCTGCCAAGCTGGTGGGCTATCAAATGAGCCCATCGGACGTCACGACGGCAATTCGCCAGCAAAACATGTTGGTGTCGGCTGGTATTCTGGGTGGCCCCCCTAATCAAGACAGCCAGCGTGTCGCTGCCCCGATCACGGTGAATGGTCAGCTGCAAACCGTCAAAGAGTTTGAAAATATCATTCTGCGCTCGCAGGCTGACGGCTCGACAGTGCGTATCAAGGATGTGGCACGTGTTGAAGTTGGGGCGGACAACTATCAGTTCGGTGCTCGCTTGAACAGCAAGCCGACGGCTGCATTTGCTATTTCCTTGCTGCCTGAAGCGAATGCGTTGGACACAGCGGCGGCTATTAAAGTCGAGATGGAGAAACTGGCCGAGTTTTTCCCGGAAAATATCCGTTACGACATTCCCTACGACACCTCTCCCTACGTGGACAAGTCCATCACCCAGGTGGTGTACACCTTGCTGGAAGCGATGGTGCTGGTGTTCATCGTGATGTATGTGTTTTTGCAAAATGTACGCTACACCCTGATTCCTGCTTTGGTTGTGCCTGTGGCTATCTTGGGCGCATTCGCGGTGATGCAGGTGCTGGGCATGTCTGTGAACGTGCTCACCATGTTCGCGATGGTGCTGGCCATTGGTATTTTGGTGGACGACGCGATCGTGGTGGTGGAGAACGTCGAACGGATCATGGTGGAAGAGGGGATTTCGCCTAAAGAAGCAACCAAGAAAGCCATGCCACAGATTAGTGGCGCGATTGTCGGTATTACCTTGGTGCTGTCGGCAGTGTTCTTGCCCCTGGCCTTTATGGCGGGTTCGGTCGGTGTTATTTACCGCCAGTTCTCGGTGGCGATGGCCGTGTCGATTGCCTTCTCGGGCTTTTTGGCACTGACCTTCACGCCAGCCCTTTGCGCGACCTTGTTGAAACCTATTCCTAAAGGCCATCACGAAACCAAGCGTGGTTTCTTTGGCTGGTTTAACCGCGCCTTTACCCGTACCACCAATGGCTACGAGAGTTTTGTAGGCAAAACGCTGCGTCGTGGCGGGCGGATGATGTTCATCTACCTGATCATGGTGCTGGTGCTGGGTTTCTTGTACATGCGCATGCCAACCGCGTTCTTGCCCGAGGAAGATCAGGGTTACGTGATTGCCAATATCGAGCTGCCTGCCGGTTCGACCGCCAACCGTACGATCGAAACGATCTCCAAGGTCGAGGACTACTTCAAAGAGCAGCCTCAGGTCGAAAACATTATTGCCGTTCAGGGTTTCAGCTTTAACGGTAGTGGTTTGAACTCGGCTATCGCGTTTGTGCCCTTGAAGGATTTCAACGAGCGTAAAGGTAAGGAAAACTCGGCTCAGGCTATTTCCGGCAAAGCCATGGGTCAGCTGCTGTTTGGTTTGCCAGACTCGATGGTGATTGCGATTGTGCCACCGGCTATTTCTGCTCTGGGTAACTCCTCGGGTATTGATATGCGTCTGGAAGATCGGGGTGGCTTGGGGCATGATGCGCTGATGGCGGCAGCCGACCAGTTGCTGGGTCTGGCCAAGCAAAGCCCTGTGTTTGATCCACAGAGCGTGCGTATCACAGGCTTGGGACCGGGCAAACAGATCCGTCTGGAAATCGACCGCGACAAAGCCGCTGCATTGGGTGTGAACTTTAGCGAAGCCTCGGCCTTGATTGGTGGCGCTTTGGGCTCTTCCTTTGTTGGTAAATTCACCAACCAGGGCCGGGTACAGAGTGTCTGGGTACAAGCCGATGCGCCATACCGCATGACCATCGACGATGTACTGAAGCTGAACGCTCGCAATAGCGATGGCAAAATGGTGCCGTTGTCCGCCTTCGTGACGCAGACGACCGAACAGGGTCCTGTGCAGATCGTGCGCTACAACAGCTACGAGTCCGTGCGTATCAGTGGTGGTCCTGCGCCTGGCTACACCTCGGGTGAAGCCATGATCGAGATGGAAAACCTGATGAAGCAATTGCCTAACGGCTTGGGTGTGGACTGGACCGGTCTGTCTTATCAGGAACGTCAGGCTGCAGGCCAGTCCGGTATCTTGATGGGTCTGGCCATTCTGGTCGTGTTCATGTTGCTGGCCGCTTTGTACGAAAGCTGGGCTATCCCGCTGTCCGTGATGCTGGCTGTGCCATTGGGTATGCTGGGTTCGGTCTTGCTGGTGTCCGGTCTGGGTATGCCGAACGACGTGTACTTCCAGGTGGGTATCGTGACGGTGATTGGCCTGTCAGCCAAGAACGCGATTCTGATTGTGGAGTTCGCCAAGGATGCCTACGCACGGGGTGCAACCCTGATCGACGCGACCTTGGAAGCCTCCCGCTTGCGTTTCCGTCCTATTTTGATGACCTCCTTCGCCTTTGTGCTGGGTGTGGTGCCTTTGGCTACCTCCTCTGGCGCGGGTGCCGCCAGCCAGAACGCCGTTGGCTTGGGTGTGTTGGGTGGGATGTTGGCCGCAACACCGCTGGCTGTCTTGATGGTACCGACCTTCTTTGTCGTCATCCTCAAGCTCTTTAAAACCAAACCTCGTTTGTTTGGCGAAGCCGCCAAATTGCATGAGGAAGAACTGGCCAAGCAGGGTGCGCAAGAGGCTGGTTCGCAAGGAGGACAGCACTGATGTCTAGCATGTTTTTACGTAGCCCTTTGGTGCTGGCTGTGGCGTTTGCCTTGTCGGCTTGCTCCCTGGCTCCCAAGTACGAACGGCCCGACGCTCCCGTGCCCGCGCAATTCCCTCTGGCCCAGCAGGGCCAGGCGGATGCGGGGCAGGTGGCTGACCTGGGCTGGCGCGAGTTCTTCACGGACCCACGCCTGCATGCCCTGATTGAGCAGGCCGTGGAAAACAACCGCGACTTGCGTATCGCCACGCAGCGTATCGAAGAAGCGCGTGCCATGTATGGTGTGGCGCGCAGTGACCAGTTGCCCAGCATTGGTGTGCAGGCGGCCCAGCAGGCCACTCATACTCCGGCTGAACTGCGCCCAGCAGGCCCCAATTCTGCTCCGGTGACGCGTACCTACCAGGCGGGTGTGGGTATCACTGCCTTTGAACTGGACTTTTTTGGCCGGGTACGTGATTTGGCCCGTGCGGCTCGTGAACAATTCTTTGCGACCGAGCAGGCTCAACTCACGGCGCATATCGCGCTGGTAGCGGGTACCGCCGAAGCCTACTTTAAGGTACGTGCGGCTGAAGAGCTGCACGCACTGATGGCAAGCACCTTGCGCAGCCGTCAAGAGACACTGCGACTGGTGCAGTCCTCGTTCGATGCGGGTACGGTGTCTGCACTGGACCTGAATCAGGCCAAGGTGCAATACAACACGGTGCTCTCCGATATGCAGGCCGTGGAGCGAGATCGCCAACGTGCCCTGAACGCCTTGCAAGTGTTGTTGGGGGGTGAGATCGCTGACAACCTGCCGTCCGGCTTACCGTTTACCCGTGCGCAGCTGATGCCCAGCTTGCCCGTGGGTCTGTCGGCAGAGCTGCTGGAACGTCGTCCTGATATTGTGGCTGCCGAGCACGTTTTGCGCGGCTCCAACTACAACATCGGTGCCGCCCGTGCGGCCTTCTTCCCGCGTCTGAGCCTGACCGGTTTGTTGGGTTTCATGAGCCCCGAGATGGGTGGTCTGTTCAGTTCGGGTAACCGTTACTGGCAGTTCCAGCCACAAATTACGATGCCGCTGCTGTCGGGCAGTACCTGGGCCAATCTGGATCTGGCCGAGGCCCGTCGTGATATCGCCATCAGCGAGTACGAGAAGACCATTCAGGTGGCCTTCCGTGAAGTGGCCGACGCTCTGGCGGGCGAAGCCACTTATGGTCAGCAGATTGATGCCTTGCAAGCGGTTGACCAGGCGGCAAGCGAAGGTCTGCGTCTGGCCAAGCTGCGTTACGAAGTGGGTATAGACAGTTTCTTGCAGGTGCAAACGGCTGAAGTCAGCCTGTACAGCACCCGTCAAGCCTATATCCAGACAGGTTTGAATTCCCTGATGAACCGGGTGGAGTTGTATAAGGCTTTAGGTGGCGGTTGGACGGCAGAAACCGTCAAGCCTGAAACAAAGACCCAGGACGCCGGGACAGCGCCGGAATAAACAGGCGATAATACGTCTGGTCATTCATCCCTGAAACTACGGAGGTCCTTGGGGAATGTTAGAACTGGGCGTCAATATCGATCATGTGGCGACGCTGCGCCAGCAGCGTTTGACCACATACCCTGATCCAATTCAGGCCGCTTTGCGAGCAGAAGAAGCCGGAGCGGACCTGATCACCTTACATCTGCGTGAAGACCGGCGTCATATTCAAGATGCCGACGTCGAGGCCATGCGCCCCGTGCTGCGTACCCGGATGAATCTGGAATGCGCCATCACCACCGAAATGCTGGACATCGCTTGCCGCATCAAGCCCGATGATGTCTGCTTGGTCCCCGAACACCGTGCCGAACTGACCACCGAAGGTGGGCTGGATGTGGTCGGCCGTCTGGATCAGGTCAAGGCTGCTGTACAGCAGCTGCAAGAAGCCGGTATTCGTGTCTCGCTTTTCATTGATGCCGACCCTGCTCAAATCGAGGCCGCCAGCCAAGTGGGTGCAACCGTGATTGAGTTGCATACCGGTACGTATGCGGACGCTCAAACGCCCGCACAAGCTGCCAGCGAGCTGGAGCGTATTCGCGCTGGCATCGCCCAGGGTGTGTCGCAAGGTTTGCGTGTAAATGCGGGCCATGGCCTGCATTATGGCAACGTACAGGCCATTGCTGTCTTGCCGGGTCTGTCCGAACTGAATATTGGTCACGCCATCGTTGCCCAGGCTGTCTTTGATGGTTGGGAAAAAGCGGTGCGCGATATGAAAGCCTTGCTGGTGCAAGCCTGCGCCCCTGGTCAAGCCTGACTGAGCCCTGCCTTGAAGGCAGGGCACTCTTAACTGATTCTGGAAGCACTATGAGTACCATTGATCCTTTATTGTCCCGCCGCTCCATCAAGCTGGTGCAAAGCCCTGGCCCTGGTGAGCAAGAGCTGGACCTGATTTTGCGTGCCGCCATGTGCGCGCCCGATCATGGCCGTTTGCAGCCCTGGCGCTTTTGCCTGATCCGTGGCGAAAACGTGCAAGCCTTGGGCGAGCTGGCCATTGCGGCCAACGAACGTGCCGGTAATCCCTTGACCGAGCAAAAAGCCGCCAGCGTACGTGCCTGGTTGGCCAAAGTCCCCATGCTGATCGCCGTGGCCAGCCACATCGATCATGGTGAAGAAAAAATCCCTGAGCTGGAACGTGTGCTGGCTACTGGTGCCGCTGTCAGCAATATGCTGCACGCCGCCCATCAACTGGGCTTTGGTGCGTTCTGGAGTACAGGTCTGGGCACCTATGGGGAAGAAGTCCCCGAGGCTCTGGGTTTTGACTCCCTGGATTATCAATTTCTGGGCTTTGTGTCTGTGGGTACGCCCATTCACAAGCTGGGCCCTGCGCAGCGTCCCGAGCCTCAACAGTTCCTGACTGAGTGGCAAGCGGCCTAAGCGACTGCTTGATGATGAGCCGAATCTAAGATAGCGTCGGTTTTATTGGCGTCACCCTGAGGGGTGACGACTATGTGACGTGTAAAAAGCCTGAGTCCTTACCGGATTTGGGCTTTTTTTTGCCTGACGTTTTGGTTACTGGGGCCGTCGTGTAGAGAGGAAAGAGGAAAGCCGCGCGAATATTCAAGCCCACAGCCGCGACGCTTAAGCGGCTTTTTGATATGGCCTAGGGTTTGTACTGATAGGCATGCTGAGGGACCGCTTTTATCATTATTCCATAGATTAGAATGACATTCCGTTAATCGGAATATTAACAGGAAAACAATGAAACGAGTTAGCACACAGCCCCTGATGCTTCCCGACGGAGCCCAACTACATTACGTAGAAATGGGTCAGCCCTGCGCGTCGCGTCCATCGGTATTGATGTTGCACTCCTTGTTTTTCAATGCCGATATGTTTGAGCCAATGATTCAATCATTGCAAGACGAATGGCACATTATTTGCCCCGATCACCGTAATCAGGGTTTGAGTACCGCGGGCCAGAAACCCGCCACCATGCGTCAGCTGGCAGAGGACTACGCCTTTCTGGCCCAAACATTGCAGCTTTCTGCCTTGCATGTCGTGGGAAGTTCCATGGGTGGCTATGTGGCGCAAGAACTGATGCAGTGCGCGCCAACGGTGGTTCGTTCTGCCGTCCTGTCCTGCTGCACCTCTTTGGCTGAGCAGCAGAAAGAGCGCTTTGACCAGTTGGAGGCGCGGCTGCGTTGTGACGGTGGCGCACCGTATGCATCGGCCTTGCTGGAAACCATGTTCGGGGACGCGTTCCTCAACAGTACAGAGACCGCTGCGCGTGCTCAGTGCGAGCAGTGGCGTAATTACTTTGGCGCTTTACCGTCAGAGATCGCCAACTCTGTGAACGGTGTGTTTTCCCGTCCTGACTATCAGTCCTATCTGGCCAGTAACCGCACCCCCCACCTGTTGATTAGTGGTGCCCTGGACAGAGCAAAAAAGCCGGCTGATATGGAGCATATGAACCGCTTGCTTGCTGACAGCACGCATACGGTGTTTGAGCATTCAGGCCATACCCCGCCGGTGGAAGCGCCTGAGATGTTCGCACGGCAGATTGAGCATTTTTGGAATCAAGTTAATTAATGTTGCAAGGATTAATTCATGCAAGCTAATGAATCTACTGTGCTGCCCAGCGCAATGGCGTTCGGTGAAAACGCACAGCCGATACACGATATTGCGTCTGATCAGCCCAGCCAGTTTGTCGTCAATGAAGGCGCTGTGTTGTTACGTGGCAGCGAGAGCCGCTCCAGCGGCAGCAAGGCTTTTCCGGTGCGTGAGGTCTGCATGGAAAGCGGTGCCCGTGATATGCAGGAAATGTTCTTCGGCCCGTTTGGGAAGCTCTACAGCTTTTCCACTATTCATGTTTCCGCAGCACGCGCCACGCCTTACACCTTGGGTTATGTGGATTTCCCCAACGGGGTGCGTGTGCTTGCTCATGTGCGCTGTGAAGACGTGAGTGCTTTGTATTGCGATATGCCCGTCAGCACCGCCACAGATGGCGTTGACTGGTTTGTAACTCCTACATCGGCGGAGAAGTCAGGTGAGTGAAGCGTATGTAGTGGGCGCAGCCATGATTCCTATGGCACGTCATAAAGAGTCCAGCTATACCGGTTTGGCCTTGCCAGCCATCCTGAACGCCATGGCCAGTGCAGGCGTGCAGGCCGATGAGATTGATGCGGTGGTCTGCGGTCATGCCTTTGGCGGTATGTTGACTGGGCAGCGCCTGGTGAAAGAAATCGGTATTGGCACCGTTCCGGTGGTCAATTGCGATAACGCTTGCTCAGGTGGCGCAACGGCCATTCACTTGGCCTGGAAAGATATTCAGGCAGGTCGACACGACATCGTGCTGGTGATTGGTGTGGACAAGCTGACCCAGTTCGGTGGCGGCACCTTGCCTTTGGTGCAGGAAGACCCCGAAGTGCAGCAAGGTTTGGTCATGCCAGCGGTGTATGGAATGCGTGCTCGCCGCTACCTGCATGAGCGTAATCTGGGGCCAGAGATCTTGGCGCAAGTCAGTGTCAAGGCGCGTACACACAGCAAACATAACCCCTATGCGCAGTATCGGGATGCCCTGACTGTCGAGCAGGTGCTGGCATCGCGCCCGATTTGCGACCCGCTGACTTTGTTGCAGTGTTGCCCTACAGGTGATGGCGCTGCGGCCCTGATCATGGTGTCGGAACGTGCCTTGAAGCGTTTGCAGAAACCTGCCATGCGGGTCGCGGCTTCCGTTCTGCATTCCGGTCAGGCTACCAGCGGTTTTCGCGATATGACCCGTCCTGAGATCTCGGCTGAATCCGCCCGTGATGCCTACAAAATGGCAGGAATCACGGCTCAGGATTTGAACGCTGTAGAGCTGCATGACGCGTTTACAATCGCCGAACTTATTTATTACGAAGCACTAGGTTTGTGTGAAGTTGGACAGTCTGCTCAGTTCTTGCTGGATGGCCGTAGTACTTACGGCGGCGACGTGGTGGTGAACCCCAGTGGCGGTTTGCTGGCCAAAGGTCACCCGGTCGGGGCAAGTGGTGTCGCCCAGGCCGTGGAAATGTACTGGCAACTGACACATCAAGCCGGAGAACGTCAGGTGCCCGATGCGCGTTACGCCTTGACTCACGTCACGGGTGGCGGGATTGCGGGCCTGGATCATGGTGCTTGTGCAATCCATATTTTTGAAGCCCAGGTATGACCACACAAAACACTTCTACCCCTGCTAGCTCAACCGGAACCGTGAGCCGTGCGCTACAGCTGCTGGCCGTCTTGGCCGAGTCCAATGGCCCGGTGACCGTGAAACAGGTGTCCGAGCAAATGGGCTTGGCCCCGTCAACGGCTCACCGCTTGCTCAACTTGCTGCGCAAGGACGATTTTGTTGCGGTAGCTAGCGGTGGAAGTGGTTTGTACAGCATTGGGCCTGAGTTCTACCGAGTAGCGGCACAAGTCATGAGCGCGGAATCCAGACCGGCTCTGGCGCAAAAGTCCTTGGATGAGATTGCGTCCGAGTTCAACGAGACCGTGTTGTTTGGCATGTATGCCGTCAGTGAGTCGGCGATGAACTTTGCGGCCATCGCCAGGGGCGAGCACAAGCTGCAATACCAGATCGATCTGCATAAACCCATGTCCTTGGTGTGGGGCGCGTCCGGCAAGGCCATTCTGGCTTACTTGGATCAGGACACGATAGAGCGTGTCTATGCCAAGGCTGAAACCTCACCCGCCCAGGATGCGCCTTTGCCGCCCTTGGAGACCTTGTTGGCTGATCTGCTTGAGGTACGCCAAAACGGCTATGCCCACAGCATGAGTGAGAAGCTGCCCGACGCACGCGGGGTAGCCGCACCTGTATTCGATAACCGCGGGATTGTGGGCTGTATTTGCTTGACCATGCCGACCACCCGTGTACCCAGTGCTGGTTTGAGTGCGATTACTGAAGCCGTTATTCACCATGCCGAAAAATTGTCCGAGATGTTCGGATACCGACATAGAAAAACCAAATGATGAGTTCTAGCACTACCGCCCAGCCCTTGGCAGGCTACAAGGTCATAGACCTGACCACGTTTTTGTCTGGTCCTTTCTGCACTCAGGTGCTGGGGGATTTGGGCGCTGAAGTGGTCAAGATCGAGGCACCGGAAGGTGACTCCAGCCGTGGTATTCCACCGTATTTTGTGGGCGAGGATAGTGCCTACTATCTCAGCATCAACCGTAATAAAAGCAGTCTGGCGGTCAATTTGAAAACCGCCGAAGGGCTGGATCTGGTTCGACAACTTATCCTGAAAGCGGATGTGGTTGTAGAGAACTATCGTCCCGGCGTGGCAGCACGTTTGGGCCTGGACCCCCAAAAGCTGTGCGAGGAACACCCCGGGCTGGTCTGGGCCTCTATTAGTGGTTTTGGTCAGACAGGACCGGATCGTGACAAACCTGCGTACGACATGATCGTGCAGGCCTTGTCCGGTGTCATGAGTTTGACGGGGGAAGAGGGTAGACCGGCCGTGCGGCTAGGTATTCCCGCCGGTGATACGGTAGCTGGCCTGTACGCGACGATCGCCATTAATGCCGCCCTGGCCGACCGGGAACGGAGCGGGAACGGACGGATTATTGATGTGGCCATGCTCGACTGCCAGCTCGCCATGCTGTCCTACCAAAGCGCCTATGCCTTGATCGCCGATGTAATCCCCGCCCCGCAAGGCGCCAAACATGATTCCATCCCGACGTACCGCTCGTTCCGCGGTGGCGATGGTCGGGAGTTTGTAGTCACGGCCAATACCGACAGAATGTGGCAAGGCTTGTGCCGTGTACTGGGTTTGGAGCACCTGATTGAGGATGAGCGTTTCCAAAATGGCTCCAGCCGCCTGAAGAATAAAGAAGCGCTGTGGGAGTTGCTGGAAAATGCGTTCGCCCAACAAGCGGCTGCCTATTGGATTCCCTTGCTGGAAGAAAACAGTGTGCCTGTTGCACTGATCCAATCAGTACCTGAGGCTTTGGCGCACGCCCGCGCTTCCGAGCGCAGCATGATTCTCGCGCTACAAAATGAAGAGCACAGCATTGAAGTGGTGGGCAATCCCATCAAGTTTGTGGGCGCAGAGCCTGTGCCATCCAGCTTCCCTCCTAAGAAGGGTGCGGATGACGTTCGTGTATTGAGCGAGTGGTTAAGCCTGTCGGCTGATGTTGTGTCGTCTTTGCAGCGTGACGGCGTTCTGCTGAATAGTACGTGTAGTCAGGCATGACAGCGCCGCTTGCTACCTTGCATTACCCAGGCTCCTTATTCTCGGTAGATATAGGCACGGCAAGCGATGAGTGCGTGATTGCGTTGCACTCCATCGGGGTCGAAGCCCATTCATTCAGCAAATTGTTTGACCGCTTGGCTGTGACATATCCCTGCCTTAGCTACGATTTGCGTGGTCACGGCACGGCGCTGGCACTGTCGCAGTTTGACTTGAATAGATTGGTGGACGATGCCGTTCAGGTGGTGGAGTCGTGCCGCTTTGCCAAGGTCCATTTGCTGGGACATTCCCTGGGTGGGGTGATTGCTGCTTTGGCGGCCGCCCGATTGGGTAACAGCATCTCGCATAAGGTGCAAAGTCTGAGCATTATCGCCAGCCCCCCTACGGGTTTAGCCGTGTTTGGCGAGCGTGCCCAGGCCATGCAGAACGAGAGCCGTCAGAGCATTGTAGAGAGCACCTTGCAGCGCTGGTTTGGCGGTTTGGAAGAAAGCCCCGCGCTTGTGGAGGCCATGCAGTACGCAGAGCAGCAACTGAACCGTGTTCCGGTCCAAAGCTTGGTCAGCAGTTGGCAAAGTCTGGCCCAGTTTTCTGGCTATGAGGTTTTAGGGACACAGTTGCCCGCCGCTTTGCTGGCGACGGGGGATCAGGACTTGTCTACGCCTGCCGCTGCTATGCAAGCCATCCTGGAAGCATTGCATCAGGCCGGCAAGACCGACACTGAATTACACATTATTGAAGGGGCAGGGCATATGTTGCCGCTTACCCCACCCGATACCTTGATTGATGCACTGATGACGCATTTCAAGGTATCTGGAGCCACACACTTTCGCTAGGAACGGCTATGTCAGATTTTGTAGATCGAATCGTTATCGTAACGGGTGCCGCAGCTGGCATAGGCCAGGCGGTCTGCCAGCATCTGTTAGAACTGGGCGCCATTGTTGGTGGAATTGACCGCCAGCCAAAGGGAATCCCTCAGGGGGTGACCCCCTTGATCGCGGACGTGACTGATCAGGAGTCCTTGAATCAGGCTGTTGCCGGATTTGTCCAGCAGTATGGCCGTCTTGATGTACTGATCAACAACGCCGGTGTGAGCTTCGTGGGCACGATAGAAGACGGCAGCGATGAAGATTGGCTGCGTATTTTTAATATCAATGTTCTGGGCTATATGCGCAGTACCCGCGCGTGCTTGCCGTATTTGCGCCAGTCGAACCATGCCGTGATCGTCAATATGTCCTCGTGCACGGCAATCAATGGTTTGCCCGAACGTGCCCTGTATTCGGCCAGCAAAGGAGCAATTCAGTCTATGACGCTGGCTATGTCGGCTGATCTGCTTGTCGAGCATATCCGGGTGGTGGGTATCGCCCCCGCAACGGTAGACACCCCCTTTATGACCGAGCTGGCTAATCGCACGGCTGACCCCGAAGGCAAGCGCAATGAGTTTCATCGACGCCAGCCGACCGGGCAGATGGTGCAGCCCGAAGAGGTCGCCCGTTTGGTGGCCCACGTCGCCCATCCAGGGGCGCTGTCCTACACCGGCACCATTATCAATATTGATGGTGGCATGGCCGCATTACGCCTGTCAGCCTGAACACATTAATACCCAAACAAATAAGGAACTATCGTGAGATTTGAAAATAAAACAGTGCTGATTACGGGGGCTGGCCAAGGTATCGGTCGTGCTTATGCACACGAATTTGCCAAGGCCGGTGCGGCAGTTGTCATTGCTGATTTGAACATTGAAAAAGCCCAGGCCGTCGCTGCAGAGATTCTGGCGGAGAATGGCAAGGCACTGGCTGTGAAGGTAGACGTTTCGGACGATAAAAGCACGACTGAGATGGTGGCGCAGGCGGTGAAAGCATTTGGCACGGTGGATGTGCTGATTAACAATGCAGCCGTTTTCTCTACCTTGAAAATGAAGCCCTTTGAGGAAATCGATGCGCACGAGTGGGATTTCGTCATGGGTGTAAATGCCCGTGGTGTGTTCAATTGCGTCAAAGCTGTGTCGCCTTTCATGAAAAAGCAACAAAGCGGCAAGATTATCAATATCTCTTCCAGCGTGGTGGTGACGGGTCGTGCTAATTACGCACACTACGTGGCTTCCAAGGGCGCAGTCGTTGCCTTGACCCGAGCGCTGGCAACCGAGCTTGGCGAGCATTGCATCAACGTGAATGCGATCAGCCCGCACGGCATCGTGACCGAGGTTCCACGCGACACCATTCGTCCAGAGCAATGGGATGCCATCATCGCTGCCCAAACCTTGAAACGGAAAGGGGATGTCAGCGACATGATTGGCGCAACCATGTTCCTGGCCTCTGATGACAGCAAGTACATCACCGGCCAGACACTGAACGTGGATGCTGGTCTGCGTTTTAACTAAACAAATTAAGCAAGAGGGCTTCCAAGCATGAGTGCACATAACTTTACCGTCACCCGCTCTTCAAACCGCAAACATCTTATCGCTGTGATTGATGGCCCGAACATGTCGAGCCTGGGTAAGCGCAGCAAAAAAGTCTATGGAAATATCCAGTCCTTGGACGAGCTCAAGGAGTGTGTGCGTAACTTTGGCGAGCAGCTGGGTGTAGAAGTGGAAAATTTTTCGTCTAACCACATGGGCGAGATCTTGGAATACATACACGAGTCTGCACATCGTGTGGATGGCTACCTTATCAATCCCGCTGGTTTGACCACCATTGGCGAAGGTGTGCGCCATGCATTGGAAGACACTGAATTGCCCGTGATGGAAGTGCACTTCTCGAATATTGCGGCCAGTGCAGGCGCTGCCCGTGGTTTGGGTGGTGGCAGCATTCAGTCCAGCTTTACACATACTGCAACCGGCATTTGCATGGGCATGCGTCATTACAGCTACTTGGCTGCACTGACCGCACTGACCTTGGCCCTGGATGACCAGAGCTTTCTGGGCAGCGCTTTAGCTCAGTCGTAACACCTCTTCTCACATAACATTAATACGGAGGAAGACATGAAAAAGTTTTCTCTACTCGCTACCGTTTTTGCTGCTGTTGGTCTGTTTGGCAGCGCGGCTGTCCACGCCGAAATTAAACCCGTAACGCTGAAGTTTGCCCATATTTACGCGACTCAAGATCATTGGGGCCAAACCGCAGAACGCTTTAAAGCCGCTGTGGAAGAGCGTTCGGGCGGAAAAATCAAAATTAATATTGATGCTAACGGCTTGACTGGTGACTGGCCTCAGTCGATTGAGGGTTTGCGCATGGGCACCAACCACATCGTGCTGCAAAGTGTGGGTGCCTTGGACCGTTACGCCAAATCCGCCGGTGTTGAAGCCTACCCGTACCTGATTCGCGACATGGACCACTACCGTGCTGTGTATAACGGCACGGTCGGGCAAGAGCTGTACGACCAGATTGCCAAGGAAAGCGGCTTCAAGCTGATGGGCGCGGCCTACCGTGGCGCACGTTACTTGACCTCGAATCGCCTGATTCAAAACCCAGACGATTTGCACGGTCTGAAAATGCGTGTTCCGCCACTGCGTATGTACCGCAGCACCTGGACCACACTGGGCGCCAGCCCGGTGCCGATGGGCATGGCTGAACTGTTCACATCCTTGCAGCACGGCATGATTGATGGCCAGGAAAACCCCTTGGAAGTGATCAAAAACGTCAATCTGTTTGAAGTGCAAAAGAACGTGGCTGAAACCCAGCACACCATTGGCGCCATGACCTTGATCTACTCAGATGCTTATTTCAAGAAGTTGCCAGAAGAAACACGGCAAATTCTGCAGGAAGAGGGTGAGCGTGTGATGAAAGAAGCCACGGATCGCATGATCGTGGAAGAAGAAAACATGAAGCAGTTTCTGATCGGCAAAGGCATGGCATTTAACACGGTAGACCGTGAGGCCTTTGCGACCAAGGTTCAAGCCATGGATGCAGAGTTCCCTGAACTGCAGGTCTGGCTGGATAAGATCCGCGCCGTTCAATAATGAAAAAGTCGGGGTATGGCCTGCCGTCATGCCCCGGCCCCACTGGTAAAAGTTATGACAACTAACAACGTACCGACCAATACAGAAAACTGGGCCGATAAAACCGCGTCTGTTATTGAAAAGGCGCTGGATTGGATTGTCGGCAGCATGATGTTTGTAATGTGTGCGGTTATTGCATGGCAAATCTTCTCGCGCTACGTCCTGAAAGATATGTCCTCCTGGAGTGAGGAGGTAGCCCGCTTCTTGATGGTGTGGATTTCCTTGCTGGGCAGTGCGGCCGTATTGCGCCGTAGTGGTCACGTCACGGTCACGATTTTGCTGGATCACATTTCAACAAAACTTAAACGACGCGTATTAGTTATTCGCGACTTGTTGATGTTGGCTACCTTGCTAAGCATCACCTATTACGGTTGGGAATTTGCGCAAATCAATGCTGTTCAGCTGTCGGCCGCCATGGATATTCCCATGTCCTGGGTATATGCCTCTTTGTGGCTGGGGATGGGCTTGTGCGTAGTGATTTTGCTGTTGATCCGCTTGGGCACACAGCCCGATTGGACCTCTGGCAGTGCCGATGAGCATCCCTAAGTACGGAAAATACCTTTTATGATCACCGTAACCTTAATTACCCTCCTTACGCTCATCCTCATGCTGATCGGCATGCCGATCGGCTTTGCCATCACGGCGGGCGTACTGGCCGCCTTAGTGGCACTGGGTGACATCAGCCTGATGGCGGTTCCCCAGCAATTATTCAGCGGTCTGGACAGCTTTTCCTTGTTGGCGATCCCTTTCTTTGTATTGGCCGGTAGCCTGATGACCTCTGGCGGGTTGACCAGTCGACTGCTGGATTTTGCCAATGCCTTGTTGGGGCGCTTCAAAGGCGGCTTGGCCATGAGTGGCGTACTGGCCTCGGGCATGTTCGCCGGGATTTCCGGCTCGGCGGTGGCAGACACCAGTGCCTTGGGCCGCATCATGATTCCGGCCATGATCCGCTCCGGCTATCCTCCCGGTTTTGCAGGCGGCGTGATTGCAGCAGCGAACGTGGTGGCTCCCATTATTCCGCCATCCATTCCGTTCATTGTCGTGGCCGTTCTGACGGGACAGTCGATTACAACCTTATTCCTGGCCGGTGTTGTGCCGGGTGTCCTGTATATGTCGTCCATGTTGGTGATGAGCTGGTGGATCAGTAAACGCAATAATTTCCCGACCCAAGGCAAAGCCTCGGGACGAGAAATCTGGACGACGTTTAAAAACTCTGCCTTCGCACTGTTGCTGCCGGTCTTTATTCTGGGTGGAATTCGCAGCGGTATTTTCAATATTACCGAAGCAGCCATCATGGCTGTGATTTATGCCCTGGTAGTCGGTACGCTTATCTACCGTCAGATCACGTGGAAAATCTTTGTGGATAGCCTGGTCAGCGCAGCCCATACGACTGCCGTGATCATGATTATCGTCGCAGCAGCCCGTGTTTTTAGCTGGTTGTTGGCGTATGTCAGTATTCCCGAGGCCATTTCTGCCTTTGTCTTGGAAAACATCAGCAACCCCTTGTTGTTCTTGTTGTTTGTCAATGTGTTGTTGCTGGTTGTGGGCATGTTCCTGGAAACCAACGCGGCCCTAGTGATGTTGATTCCTGTGCTCTATCCCATCGCCATGAAGCTGGGGATTGATCCCACGCACTTCACGGTGGTTGCCGTGGTGAACCTGTGCATCGGTTTGATTACACCGCCAGCAGGTTTGTGTTTGAATATCTCCTCCTTGTTGGCGCGCATTTCCTTGGAGCGTGGCGTGGTGGGCATTGCGCCTTTCCTGTTCACGGCTTTGGCTGTGCTTGTTATTTTGACTTTGTTCCCACAAGTATCGGTGTGGCTGCCTAACTTGGTGGCAGGCTCTTAAAAGCGCTCGAGGTAGGCAATGTGTCTGCTTCTCAGGCCCAGGCAAGGGCTTGAGAAGCTTTTTTTTACACACGCGTCAATGCGCTTTGGGTGGTGTGTTAATTGCTTGGACCATGTCCTGAGCAATGAGCGCCCTCCAGACCATCCAGAATCGGGCAGTCAGGCTGGTGATCCCCTTGGCACTGCTCGGCCAGCACACGCAGCTTTGCGGCCATGTCCAGCAGCAGGGCGGCGCGGCTTTCCAGTGTTTTGATATGGGACTGTGCCAGCTGTTTGACCTCGCTACTGGGACGTTGTTCATCGCGCCACAGGCTGGTCAACTGCTGAATGTCGGCCAGATTGAAGCCCAGGTCCTTGGCCCGAACAATAAAGTGCAAAGTATCCAGATCCTGAGCTTGGT
>JBQEAN010000050.1:0-26480 GCA_052109075.1 Alcaligenes sp.
CCGTTGGGCCCCGCACCCGGCCAATACGTATTAGTGAAGTAAGCACTCAGGTCATACAAGCTTGCTAAACAGTGGGCTGGTCGCTCTGTTTTATGTGGGCGATACGCGCGAGCCTGTCGCTGACGTGCTGTTTTGCCTTGATGGCAGTTTCCCTTTTTCTCATTAGGCATTTTTCCCAATGGCCCCACAGACCTACGATTTGAGTATCAAGCACCGAAGCGCTGCGCGTCGCCCTCATTTCGCGCTGGTTGCCTTGCTTGTCACCCTGGCCGGTTGTGCCTCGATGGCACCCGATTACGATCAGCCGGCCTCTCCCGTTCCGCAAACCTATGCAGACCTGTCTGCGGGTCAGGCCAACGCGGTGCGTGCTCGCGATTTGGCTTGGCGCGAATACTTTAACGATCCCGTTCTGAGCAAGCTCATTGAAACTGCGCTGGCTAATAACCGCGATATGCGCGTGGCTGTGTTGCGGGTAGACGAGGCCAGAGCCATGCTGAATTTGCAGCGTAGCGCACGCTTTCCTGAATTTACAGTAGGCGGCCAGACCGCTCGCTCGCGAGTGCCAGGGGACATGAATGCCAGTGGCCAGCCTGTGACAGGGGGCGATTACCGCGCCCAAGTCGGGCTGACCAGCTGGGAGTTGGATTTGTGGGGGCGGGTGCGCAGCCTGGAGGATGCGGCCTTGCAAGGCTGGCTGGCCACGGAAGCGGGCCGACAAGCGGTGCATGTCGCTTTAGTTTCGCAAGTAGCCAACAACTATATTGTGGTGCGCGAGCTGGACGAGCGCGTACAGATTGCCCGTAAAAGCGTAGAGACTCGTCAGGAGTCCTACCGGATTTTCTCCCGTCGCTATGAAGTGGGTGCCACCTCCAAGCTGGACGTGACCCAGGTGCAAACCTTGCTGACCCAGGCCCAGTCCATGTTGGCCCAGCTGGAGCAGCAACGTGCGGTGCAACTGCATGCTTTGCAGCAACTCTTGGGGGCAGACCCGGGAGTCTCCCCAACCGACGCTCCCTTGAACGAAAACATCATGCTGGCCGAACTGGCTCCTGGCTTGCCATCTGATTTGATGATGTGGCGTCCCGACATTATTGCGGCTGAACATCAGCTGCGTGGGGCCAACGCCAATATTGGCGCAGCACGGGCGGCTTTCTTTCCGCGTATCGCCTTGACCGGTAATTTGGGTACCGCCAGCGCGGAGCTGGATGGTTTGTTTAACTCCGGCAGCAAAGCCTGGATGTTTGCTCCCACCATTTCCTTGCCCATTTTTGATGGCGGACGTCGCAGCGCCAGTCTGGATGTTGCCTACGTGCGTCGCGATATGCGTGTGGCGGAGTACGAGAAAGCCATTCAAACCGCATTCCGTGAAGTGTCTGATGCTTTGTCGACACGCCATTGGCTGAGCCAGCAACTGGACGTCCAGATGGTCGCCCGTGGGGCGCAGACCGAGCGCGCCCGTCTGGCACAAATGCGTTACGACAATGGCTCGGCGGCTTATTTAGAAGTGCTGGATGCGCAGCGTGACTTGCTGGATGTTGAGCAGCAAGTGGTGCAAACGCGTCGCGCTTTGTTGGCCAGCCAAATTGCCATGTATAGCGCCTTGGGCGGTGGGCTGGACCCCTCCGATCCCCTGACCAACACCCATAACTCCTCTAATTCGGATCCCTCCTCGAGCCAGCTATGAGCAAACCATCTTCTTCTTTGAAAAAAAATCTTGTCCCTGTCCTGATCCTTGCTGGGGTTCTTGGTCTGGGGTGGTGGGCGTGGCAGAAAATGTCCAATACTGGCCCGGGAGATGGTTTTGTCAGCGGCAATGGCCGTATCGAAGCCACCGAGATTGATATCTCCACTAAGTTTGCCGGCCGTATCCAGAGCATTGCCGCCCACGAGGGCGACTTCGTGAAAGAAGGCGATGTGTTGGCCATCATGCAGCAAGACAGTCTGGAAGCCGCTCGGGATGAAGCCGTGGCAGGTTTGCGTCAGGCTGAAAATAATGTGGCCGCCGCTCAGGCTCAGGTCGTTCTGCGCGAAAGTGACGCTATCGCCGCCAAGGCCATGGTGGGTCAGCGTGATTCGGAACTGGACGCTGCCCAGCGTCGTCTGGCCCGCTCCACCACCTTATCTAAAGAAGGTGCCGCCTCGGTACAGGAACTGGACGATGACCGTGCGCGTGTGCGTGGTGCCCAGGCAGCGGTCGCGGCCACTCAGGCCCAAGCTAACGCTGCTGTGGCTGCCATCAATGCCGCCAAGGCTCAACTGGTCGGCGCGCAGTCTGCTGTTGAGGCTGCGGCGGCTGCCGTTGCCCGCATCGAAGCGGATCTGCGCGAAAGCAAGCTGGTCAGCCCCCGCGATGGCCGTGTGCAATTCCGTGTGGCTCAACCCGGTGAGGTGCTGGGTGCCGGCGGTCGTGTGCTGAATGTGCTGGATCTGTCCGATGTGTACATGACCTTCTTTCTGCCCAGCGAAGTAGCCGGAAAAGTGGCTTTGGGCACCGAGGTACGTCTGGTGCTGGACGCCATCCCCACTACTCCGATTCCTGCCACGGTGTCTTTCGTGGCCAGCTCGGCACAGTTCACCCCCAAGAGCGTAGAGACGGCGTCTGAGCGTCAAAAATTGATGTTCCGTGTCAAAGCCCAGATTGCGCCCGAGCTGCTGAAAAAGCATCTGGAGCAGGTCAAGACCGGCTTGCCCGGTGTAGCCTGGGTCAAGCTGGACCCCGACACCAGCTGGCCCGAGTCGCTGACCTCTACCTTGACGGAGTAAACCATGCCCAAGCAACAAGCGGCGGCGGTTGCTCGCGTTGTTGAACTTAGCCAGCGTTATGGCGACACGCTCGCACTGGATCGTTTAAGCCTGGATGTGCCTGCCGCTTGCATGGTCGGACTGATCGGCCCTGACGGCGTAGGTAAATCCAGCTTGTTGTCCTTGCTGGCGGGGGCCCGCGTCATCCAGGAGGGTCGTATTGAAGTGCTGGGTGGCGATATGGCCGAAAAAAGCCATCGCGACCAGATCTGTCCGCGTATTGCCTATATGCCGCAGGGTTTGGGTAAAAACTTGTACCCCACCTTGTCGGTGGAAGAGAACCTGCAGTTCTTTGGTCGTCTGTTTGGGCATGATGCCGCCGAGCGTCGTCGCCGCATTGACGATTTAACGCGTAGCACCGGTTTGCATCCCTTTCTGAGCCGTCCGGCTGGCAAGTTGTCGGGCGGTATGAAGCAAAAGTTGGGCCTGTGCTGCGCCTTGATTCACGATCCGGACTTTCTGCTGCTGGACGAGCCCACGACCGGCGTGGACCCCTTGGCCCGCAAGCAGTTCTGGGACTTGATCGAGCGCATTCGCATCGAACGCCCCAGCATGAGCGTGATTGTGGCTACGGCCTATATGGACGAGGCCCAGCGCTTTGACTGGCTGGTGGCCATGGACGATGGCCAGATTCTGGCGACCGGCTCGCCCAAGGAACTGCTGGAACACACAGCAAGTAAAAGCCTGGAGCAGGCCTTTATTCGCCTGCTGCCCGAGGACAAGCGCAAAGGGCACAAAGCGGTAGAAATCCCGCCCCTGGATGTGGACCCTGACGATATTGCGATCGAAGCTGAAGGGCTGACGATTCGTTTTGGTGACTTTACTGCCGTCGATAGCGTGTCCTTTCGCATTCGGCGTGGCGAGATTTTTGGTTTTCTAGGCTCGAATGGTTGCGGCAAGTCCACCACCATGAAGATGCTGACCGGACTGTTGCCGGCCTCTGAAGGCCAGGCCTGGCTGTTCGGCCATGAGGTCAATCCTAAAGACATTGATACCCGCCGTCGCGTGGGCTATATGTCGCAGGCTTTCTCCTTGTACAGCGAGCTGACGGTTCGACAAAACCTGGTTTTGCATGCCCAGCTTTTCCATGTCCCGAACGACGAGGTAGAAGGGCGCGTTGCCGAAATGGTGGAGCGTTTTGAACTGGGGCAGATTCTGGATCGCCTGCCCGATGCGATTCCCCTGGGGATGCGTCAGCGCCTGTCATTGGCTGTGGCCATGGTGCACAAGCCAGAGCTGCTGATTCTGGACGAACCGACTTCGGGCGTGGACCCGGTGGCTCGGGATAATTTCTGGCGTTTGCTGATTGAGCTGTCCCGCCGCGATAAGGTCACGATTTTTATCTCGACCCACTTCATGAACGAGGCCGAGCGCTGTGACCGCATGTCCATGATGCATGCCGGTAAAGTGCTCGATAGTGATACACCTGCCAATTTGGTTAAAAAGCGGGGTGCTGCTGATCTGGAAGAGGCCTTTATTGGCTACTTGCTGGAAGCCAGCGGCCCTGAACCGGACATGGAGCCTGCTACTGAAAAAGCGGTGGCTGAAAGCGAGCCAGAGCATGCTGAATCACCGTCGCGCTTCAGTCTGCAACGCCTCTTGAGTTACACCTGGCGCGAAACACTGGAGCTGCGCCGCGACCCGGTGCGGGCCACGCTGGCGTTGGCCGGGTCATTGATTCTATTGTTTGTGATGGGTTTCGGGATAACGCTGGATGTAGAGGATTTACGCTACGCCGTGCTGGACCGTGATCAAACGTCCATTAGCCAGAACTACACCTTGAACCTGTCCGGTTCACGCTATTTTCTGGAGCAAGCTCCGCTGACGGATTACCAGGATCTGGACGACCGGATGAGGCGCGGCAAGATTGCCCTGGCCATTGAAATTCCGCCCGGTTTTGGACGTGATGTGCTGCGCGGCAGCAAGCCCGAAATTGCAGCCTGGGTGGATGGTTCCATGCCGACCCGAGCCGAAACGATTCAAGGCTATGTCAAAGCCATGCACCAGCAATGGCTGGTGACCCAGGCCAAGGAACGTTTGGGAGCAGGGGCTTTGGTGGTACCCGCCACTATCCAGGATCGTTATCGCTATAACCCGGATGTGAGAAGTTTACCCGCCATGGTACCCGCGGTGATTCCGGTGCTCTTGCTGATGCTGCCCGCCATGCTGACCGCCTTGTCGGTGGTGCGTGAAAAAGAGCTGGGTTCCATCATCAACTTGTACGTCACGCCAGTCACGCGGGTGGAGTTTTTGTTGGGCAAGCAAATTCCCTACATCGGTCTGGCGATGGTCAACTTTTTATGTATGTGCTTACTGGCGATCACGGTTTTTGATGTGCCCATCAAGGGCAGCTTCCTGACGCTCAGTGTCGCCACCTTGATGTTTTGCGTGATCTCCACTGGCATGGGCTTGCTGGCGTCCACGGTTACCCATAGCCAGATTGCCGCCATGTTCTTTGCCATGATCGGCACCATGTTGCCCGCCACGCAATTGTCCGGTCTGTTGAACCCAGTGTCTTCTATGGAAGGGATCAGCCGTTGGGCAGGCGAGATTTACCCGGCTACGCACATGTTCAATATCAGTCGCGGGGTATTTAACAAGGCGCTGACCTTCTCGGATTTGCATGGTGCTTTATTCGCTTTGCTTTTAGCGATTCCGGTGGTGCTGGGCGCGGCCGTTATGCTGCTGAAAAAGCAGGAGAAGTGAGATGAGAAAACTCAAGAATGTGCTGTTGCTGGGTCGCAAAGAGTTATGGAGTCTGGCGCGTGATCCCATGATGCTGCTGCTTATCGTGTACGTGTTCTCGGTCTCGATCTACACCTCGGCAACCGCCCAGCCAGAAACCTTGAACAATGCGCCTATTGCCATTGTGGATCAGGACCAAAGCCCTTTGTCGGCTCGCATTACGTCGGCCTTTTATCCGCCGGAATTCATTCACCCGCGCATGATCGAGTACGGTGAAATGGACTCGGGCATGGATACGGGGGAGTTCACGTTTGTACTGAATATTCCACCCAATTTTCAGCGCGATGTGCTGGCTGGACGCAACCCCGAAGTGCAATTGAATATAGATGCCACCCGCATGAGCCAAGCCTTTACCGGCAACAACTACATCCAGCAGGTGGTGATGGGCGAGGTTAACGAGTTTGTACGGCGATATCGCAGCATTGATACCTTGCCGGTGGATTTGGCCTTGCGTGTGCGCTTTAACCCGACACTGGAAAAAGCCTGGTTTGGCAGTATTGCCGAGGTCATCAACTCGGTGGCCATGCTCTCCATCATCCTGACTGGGGCCGCGCTGATTCGGGAGCGTGAGCACGGCACCATCGAACACTTGCTGGTGATGCCCGTCACACCGGGCGAGATCATGGCGTCCAAAGTGACGGCGATGGGGTTAGTCGTGTTGATCGCGACAGCGGCGTCTTTGAATTTTGTAGTGCGCGGTCTGCTGGGAGTGCCCATTGAAGGCTCTATCCCGCTGTTCTTGTGCGGGGCGGTGCTGTGTCTGTTCGCCATGACCTCCATGGGTATTTATCTGGCCACCTTGTCGCGCAGTATGCCGCAGTTCGGTTTGCTCTTGATGCTGACCTTGCTGCCCATGAACTTGCTCTCGGGGGGACGCACCCCTCGTGAAAGCATGCCCGAGATTGTTCAAAACCTGATGCAACTGGCCCCCACCACGCACTTCGTGTCCTTAGGGCAGGCTATTTTGTTCCGCGGTGCGGGTATTGAAACAGTGTGGCCACCCTTTTTAGCTCTATTGGTGATTGGGACGGCCTTGTTTGTCCTGTCACTACGGCGTTTTCGTAACACCATCTCTCAGATGGCTTGATGGACTGCGTCCCATTGTGGGATGCATTTTCCCCTTAAGGAGATTTCGATGAGCATGGAAACACTTCCCCTGGATCTGTACAAGGCCAATGTTGAATTGCAACTGCGTATCACTCGCCTGCTGCAGGAAGGTGGTCATCGCTGGCTGGAGTCTGTACAGAAAAGCAGCATGAGAAGTATGGAGCAAACCACGGCTGAAATTGAAGGCTTGCTGAAAACGGGCAATTGGCAGTCTTTGGCAACCTTGCCAGCCGACACCTTCTGGCGTTTGTTCCAGCACGGGGCCAACGATAGCCAGACCATCAATCAGTTGGCTATTCAGAACCAGGCCGAGTTCACCACCGGTTTGCAAGCAGCGCTGGAAGCCTGGCAGAAGTCGGTCATTGGCGTTGCAAGCAACACCAGCGCCGCCGTGCCGATTATGGATATTTTCAAGCAATGGGGCGCACCTTGGGCAAATGCTGCCGGCGTCTCTGACACTAAAAAGGGAGCATAAGCGGTATGTCTACGGTTAAACGCACGGCGTTGGTGACAGGTGGTATGGGCGGTCTGGGTCAAGAGATCGCCCGCGCCTTGCAGGATGCAGGACATCAAGTTTTGGTGACGCATTCGCGTAGCGAGGCGGATGCCCAGGTTTGGCTTAAAGAGCAGGCCGACGCAGGCTATATGTTTCACGGCTATCACGTGGATGTCGCCGACTATGAGTCGTGCCAGCACATGGCGCAGGCGATTGAGAAGGATGGCTTGCAAGTCGATATTCTGATCAATAACGCCGGTATTACGCGTGACGGCACCTTTCGCAAGCTTAGTAAGGACAAGTGGGATGATGTCCTACGCGTCAATCTGGACTCGGTGTTTAACGTGACCAAGCCCTTTATTGACGGCATGTTGGAACGTACCTGGGGCCGAGTGATCAACATTTCGTCCATCAACGGTAGCAAGGGGCAGTTTGGACAAACCAACTACTCGGCCGCCAAGGCCGGAATGCACGGTTTTACCAAGGCCCTGGCCCAGGAAGTAGCACGCAAGGGGGTGACGGTAAACACGATCTCCCCTGGTTATCTGGCTACCCAAATGGTCATGGCGGTGCCTGACGAGGTGCGTAACAACATTATCGCGGGCATCCCGGTGGGCCGTTTGGGCAAACCCGAGGAAATTGCCGCCTTGGTCACGTTTATTGCCAGTGAAGCTGCTGGGTTTATGACAGGTAGTAATGTCGCCATGAATGGCGGCCAGCATATGTACTAAGCCCGATTCTGATCGGCTGCTACCCGTATCGGCCCGCTTGTCGGGCCTGCGACTAATGAAAGGAATGGATATGCACAAAGATATCGCTATTGTTGCTGCGACTCGTACCCCCATCGGACGCTTTCAAGGGGGGCTGTCCACGGTACCCGCCCACGACTTGAGCGCACAACTGATTCGTGCTGTGCTCCAGAGCACAGGCGTGGCCGCCGAGCAGATTGATGAGGTTATTCTGGGTCAGATTCTGACAGCAGGCGCCGGGCAGAACCCGGCTAGACAGGCGGCAGTCAATGCCGGTCTGCCTTATGAAGTCCCTGCCATGTCCCTGAACAAGCTGTGCGGTTCCGGCTTGAAGGCGGTGCATCTGGGCGCTCAAGCGATTGCTTTGGGGGATGCGGATCTGGTAGTAGCCGGTGGTCAAGAAAGCATGAGCCTGGCACCGTTTGTGGTGCATAAAGCGCGTACGGGCTTGGGCCTGGGCCACGCCACCATGGACGACACTTTGCTGCGTGACGGTTTGACGGATGCCTTCCATAACTACCATATGGGCATCACCGCTGAAAACCTGGCCGAGCGTTATGGCATCAGCCGCGAACAGCAAGACGCGTTTGCGGTGGAGTCCCAACGCAGGGCCGTGGCGGCAATGGAAGCGGGGCGATTCAAGGATGAGATCACCGCTATCGACGTTCCCCAGCGTAAGGGCGATCCCGTTCGCGTTGAAAACGATGAGCAGCCGCGTGCGCAAACCACCTTGGAATCCCTGGGCAAGCTGCGTCCTGCCTTCAAAAAAGACGGTACGGTAACGGCGGGCAATGCGTCCACCATCAACGACGGCGCAGCCGTGCTCTTGCTGGCCAGTGCCGATAAGGTCAAGGAGTTGGACCTGCCTGTATTGGCATGGATTCGTGGTTGGGCCAGCACGGGTGTAGACCCCGCCATCATGGGTATTGGTCCTGTGTCGGCCAGCCGCAAAGTCTTGCAGAAAGTGGGCTGGGAGATCGACCAGTTGGATCTGATCGAAGCCAACGAAGCCTTTGCAGCGCAATCGCTGGCTGTTGCTCACGACTTGCAGTGGGACATGGGCAAGGTCAACGTCAATGGCGGTGCGATTGCGTTGGGCCACCCCATTGGTGCGTCCGGTGCGCGCGTGCTGGTGACGCTGGTTCATGAGCTGCGTCGCCGTGGTGCGAAAAAAGGCTTGGCAACCTTGTGCATCGGGGGCGGTCAAGGCGTGGCCATTGCCATTGAGTCCGCTTGAATAACTAGCAGATTGAAGGGAGAAGATGATGGCAGATACGTCTCGTGAAGACAGCGCGGCTTGGTCCCCCTGGACGATGAATCCCTGGAGCCTGGGGCAGACCGTCTCCTCGTACTTTGTGGACGCTTGGCAGCGCACCATTCTGTATGCCGATATCGAACGGCAGGTCGGGGATCAGTATCAGGCCCAGCGTAAGGTAGAGGTGCCGAATGTGCTCAACTTCCCGGCTGAGCTGGTCATGTCGGGTCTGACTCTTCCCCGACCGGTTAACTATCTGATGGTGCGTATTCTGGCATCGGAAGATCAGCCTACCGATCTCAGCAAGCGCCCCTTTCTGGTGGTCGATCCCCGTGCCGGTCATGGCCCGGGTATTGGGGGCTTTAAGTCTGACAGTGAAATTGGGGCTGCGTTGCAAGCGGGGCACCCCTGTTACTTTGTCGGTTTCTTGCCTGACCCTGTGCCCGGCCAGACAGTTGAAGATGTGATGCACGCTCATGCGGCGTTTGTTCGAAAGGCTGCAGAGTTGCATCCGGAAAGCCAGGGTAAGCCTGCTGTAATCGGTAATTGCCAAGCGGGTTGGCAGGTGATGATGTCTGCCGCCGTGTGGCCTGAGTTATTTGGCCCGCTGATTCTGGCGGGTGCCCCGGTATCCTATTGGGCCGGTAATAATCCAATGCGCTATGCCGGTGGTCTGCTGGGGGGCAGCTGGTTGACGGCGATGACCAGCGACCTGGGTAATGGCCGTTTTGATGGTGCCTGGCTGGTCAAAAATTTCGAAAATCTGGATCCTGCCAATACCTTGTGGTCCAAACAGTACAACGTGTACGCCAAGGCAGATACCGAGGCCGAACGCTATATTGGATTTGAGAAATACTGGGGTGGCTATGTGTTTCTGAACGATGTGGAAATGCAGTACATCGTGGATAACTTGTTCATTGGCAACAAGCTTTCCACTGCGCAACTGATGACCTCGGACGGCATCCGTATTGATCTGCGCAATATACGTTCGCCCATCGTGGTATTTAGCTCATTTGGCGACAACATCACGCCGCCCGCACAGGCCTTGGGTTGGATTACCGATCTATACCTGGATGACGATGATGTACGCAGTCACGACCAGACCATTGTCTACACTACCCATGATCGGATTGGGCATTTGGGTATTTTTGTGTCGGGCAGTGTGGGTAGCAAAGAGCATCGTAAATTCGCCAGCACCATTGATCAGATTGATCTGTTGCCAGCAGGCATATACCGTGCAACCGTTGAGGAAACGCCCGATGATGATACCTTGTTGAACGATCCCTATTTGATGTCGGTGCGCCAAAGCAATCTCAGCGAAATTGCTGAGATTGTGCAGCCCGACCCGGAGTCGGATCGACGGTTTGCGGCTGCTGCACGCCTGTCGGAAATCAATCTGGCTTTTTATAAAAGCACGCTGCAACCGTGGGTAAAAGCTTTTTCCACGCCGTATACCGCTGCCTTGCTGGAAGCCTTGCATCCGATGCGCCTGTCCTATGAGTCCTGGACCAGTGCTCACCCTTGGGCCGCTATGACTCATCAGTGCGCCGACCGTATTGCGGAGCAGCGGCATCCGGTAGCGGCGGATAACCCGTTGCTGGAAGCGCAAGAGAATTACTCCCATGCCATGGAACGGGTGTTGAACAATTACCGTGACCGCCGCGACAGCATTTATCAAGTCTGGTTCGACATGGTTTATGGCTCGCCCTTGATGCTGGCCCTGGCCGGTCATGCGCCCGGCGAATCCACTTCAGCTCGTCCGCATCCAGGTAACTCGCCGGAGCATCTGGCCTTTGTGCGTGCACAAATGCATAGGCTGGATGGTTTGCTGAATGAGGGCGGTTTACTGGAAGCGGCTTTGCGCGGCTTGTTCCATATTGCCAAACAGCGCAATAGTCTGGACGAACGCTATCACCATGCCGCCATGCGTTTACGTGAGCAGTACGACACCGGTAGCGTTGATATTGAAAAAATGCGTGCGGCGATCCGTGAACAGGCCTTGGTTCTGGCACACCATGGGCATAAGGCCGTGGAAGCAATTCCGCACTTGCTGAGCGAGCACACGCCAGGGGAGATCCGCTTGGTCGCGTCCTTGATCAAGAAATTGATCAGCGCGATTGATGAGCAGGATGCCGCCTCGGAGGCTGTGGTTCAGGCTTCGGAAGAAGTGTTGGGACTGTTTGAGTCTGCGGCTCGTCAGCAGGAGCAAAGTGCGGTTGCTGAGCCTATAACTGGAACTCCGGCCAAGCCAGTGGCTGCACCTGCTAAATCCGTTAGCGCAGCAAACAAGCGCACATCCGCGTCTACAGCGGCCAGATCCTCGGTCCCTGCGTCACCGGCCTTTCCAGTCAAGGCAGCGGCGGGCAAACCTGTGGCGTCCAGCAGCACAGCGCCTAAGCGTAGCCAGCGCAAACCCAAGCCCAAGCCTTAACTGTTGCTGGCCACCACGAGTGGCCCGTGGTGGTGTCCGATATGCAGGCCGATGCTGTTCAGGCCGTGGTCAGTAAAATTGAGCAGGCGGGCGGCAGATGGCGACAATGCTGCACTACAGTGGTCAATCGTGTTAATCCTGACCGGCATCGTCCAGGCTGACGCTTTGAGCGGCATCCTCGTACCAAAGACCTGAGTCGTAGGCGATAGTCACCATAGGCAGTCTGCGAAATGCGCTCTTGTTACTTAGGTTTCGTGCGATTGCAATGCAGGCTGCGCTGCTATTGCCTACCAATACACCCGTATGTAGAAAGAGCCAGCGTTGCGCTTGCAGTGCCGCTTTTAGATCAATTGTGTGCATTTCATGGACCAAAGACCAATCTACAAAGGGTGCTTTCACACCAACGGAAGCACCTTCTAACCGATGTTCGGCGTAAATCTCGTTTTGCATGTTGCAGCCCGATGGTTCCACTAGAATGGATCGCGCCTGAAAGCCCGCATCGGCCAGTCCTTGGGAGATGCCGGTAAAGCTGGCACCCGTGCCGGCGCAGGCCACAAACACAATGTCTTTTTTGATACCCTTGCGTCTTAGCTGGCTGGCCAGCTCCAGGCCCGTCTCAAAGCGATGCGCTTCCAAACCGTGATGGTTATCGAACTGGTCAGTATAGAAATAGTGTTTGTCCAACTGCTGCTGATTGTCGAGAAAGTGGTGCACGACTTCTTTGGGGCTAGACCCGGCCTGCAAAAGATTTTTTCCTATTAGTCGGGCCCCCATAAATTCCAGCAAGTCGCGCTTTCTTTGACTGAAAGACAGACCCACCGCCAGATCCAGTTGCAGATTGTGTTGCTTGCAGATGGACAGTAATCCAAAGCCAAAGTTGCCGCCGGTTTTTTCAATGATTGTGGTTCTACCGGGGATGATAGATCCGGCGGCAATGGCTTTTTCAATAATGTATTTGGCGGCGCGGTACTTGTGGCTGCCGCCCGGATTATCCATTTCTGCTTTGATAACCAATTGGCCGGGTGCATGAATCAGACGGGTCATGAAAGGCTCTCTTGATAGATGGCTCGCGGCGACTTGATATAGACCAGAGAAAACACCAGTAGCACCAAGCAAATTAGGCCGGACAGGATGTTGGTACCGTTCCAGCCCATGAAGCTGAACAGAACGGCAGGAGCAAAGGCGCCCAGAGTGGCAAAGATAGATACTCCCAAGTCATTCAAGCCCTGTACTTCCAGAGAGTACGGCTTGCCTTCCAGGCTATCAGTCAGCAGGGCACTACCGCCTACATAGGTGAAGTTCCAGCCCAGCCCTAAAATCAACAAGGAAATACTCAAAGCGGTATAGCTATGGGCCACAATATTGACGACGCTGCTGAGCAGCAGAAGCAAGATGCCGCTGATGGCGATAGCTTTCAGGCCAAACTTCTGAATCAAAATACCGGTGAAGAAAGAGGGGGCAAACATGGCGAGCACGTGCCATTGAATGGCCGTGCTGATATCCGAGAAGTGCATATGGAGGTGGGACATATGCATGGACGCCTGAATCATCAAAAGATTCATGATTCCATAGCCTATGGCTGCAATGCAGATGGCGACAGTCAGCGCCTTGTTGTGCCGCAGCAGTCCCAGCGTCTGTGCTCGACTCACTTTCTTAAGAGTCATATTTTGGGCTGGTTTTACATCCTTGATGAACAGGTTCAGGATCAACGAGATGACGGCCAATACGGTGAAGGCGGCGTAGCAGGCTGCAAATTCCTGGGCAAAGCTGCTGGTTTTCAGACCACGGATCAATAAAGGGCCGAACAGGGCGGCAAGCACGCCACCGGCCACGACCAGGGAGATGGCACGGGGTTTCAGCGTTGTGCTTAGACCGTCGGTTGCGGCAAAGCGATTAAAGTTGGCAAAGGCGATATAAATCCCCAGCAAGGCGTGCGAGGCAACCAGCCAGGAAAACTGCTTCATCTCGATAGCCAAATATCCCACTACACCTGAGCAGGCCAAGGGCAAGGTGGCAAGCAGGAAAGATTTTTTCCTGCCTATGGCGGCCATCAGCCTGGAGGCGGGCAGGGTAAATAGCATCACAAACAAAAACTGAAACCCGTAGGGAACTGTTGATAGCCAAGGTTCGGGGGCTAGGCTGCCGCCCACCAAAGCCGCCATGGTGACGGACATGACAGCGGTTGTCAGGTTGATGGATTGTGCTAGAAAGTAGAGGTAAGTTTTGAAAGGAAGGCGGGTGGCTGTCATGGTGTTACGTTGTGATAGGTATCAGTGTCGATAATGCAGTGTTCAAACGTGCAGCTAAGACGCTCTTTGTCTTTGCCGATGTTCTTGCGGGACACCTTGATGGACTGTATATCGGCAGGGGTAGCTAAATGGGTCCCGCCGCAAGGAATGGCGATGCCCTGATACATCCAAGAGCGGGCTTCCTCGTTCAAAGGATGTGGCTGAATTTCAATGGGGTGGTTCAGGCTGATCAGGTGGTTGCTGTGCGCTTCGATTTTTTTGACCTCGTCTGGGCTGAAGCTTGGGCTGGCGAGGAAGTCGAAACGCGCACCCGACTCCTTGATGTGACAGCCAATCGTGGCCTCTTCCAGTTCGGGCCTGAAGTGCAGCACCGCCGCGTAGAGAAAGTGGCTAGCACTGTGTGACAGGCTCAGCTTCTGACGGCGCTCTATATTGATGCGGACTCGGACTGTATCCCCGACCTTTACTTGGGCCAGCCAGGCGTGGCCAGCCTCATCCAGAACGTGCTGGATCACGCCACCGGAGGAGCCGCCTTTAAAGCCATCCAGAGTGATTGGATCGCCGCCCACCAGTGTTGCCTGTACAAAAGCCAGCGTGCCGTCCACGGTATCAATCCAGCCTTGGTCGGACTCCTGGCCGCCGCCTTCGGGGTAAGCCACTGTCTGGTCCAGCTCCAGGTAATCGTGGCCCACAACGGTGACGATTGCCGGGCAGGTTTGCAGCAATGGGTCTTGGTAATACAGTTTCTTGGTCGAACGCGGGCTATCAGGCATGCGCCTCTCCACTTATTTTTTCAGGATGAATAACTTGCACCGAGGTAATGATGGTTACCTTGGATTTAGCAGGAACGTCTTTGGAGATAATGCAGTTGGGGCCGATGAAGACGTCATCTCCAATACAAACCCGTCCCAAAATGCAGGAAGCAGCGCCGATCTGGACGCGGTTGCCAATAATGGGATGCCGGGGTTCGGACGGGTTGCCACTGATGCCTCTAGCCCCCAGGATGACACCACCCAGCACGTAGCAATCGTCGCCAATCGTGCAGGTCTCGCCAACAACGGTGCCCATGCCGTGATCCAGAACGAAGCGCCGACCAATGTGGCTGCGGTAATGGATTTCAGCGCCAGACAGCAGTTTTCCGCGTCGGGACAAGGCACCGGGCAGATGTGAATCAATGCGGCGCAGGCAGGGAATACTGCGATTCTTGAAGATCCAGTTGGCCAGTCGGTAATGCAGCACTGCGCTGAACGAGGTGTAGTGCTTCAAGATAAAAACGGGATCAAATTGGGAGGCCGGATCTTTAGATGAAAAGGCTAGTAGGTCTTCTTCTATCTTGGGGGAGGTCAGTTCCAGAATGTTTGCTTTGGCCAGTTGGGGATAGTCGTCTTGGCTGGCGCATTCCAATAAGGCGGCAGTGGCATAGGCCTGTATGTGGTTACTTAACGTACGGCAATTGTGCTGTTCCATTGTCTCCGTTCTCTCCACTTTGTCATTGTTTTGGTTTGGATTTTGTCCCGTGTCAAATTATTGTGATTCTGTATTGATATAAGGCATAAGTCTCGAACAGTCGGTGTAGTATTCTGAAAACTGTTTGTAATTTTCTTCTAACAGTCGTAAGGGCACGCGGGCATGGGTTTTTATGAGCATTTGAAGGCCGGCATACTCAAGGGCGAATGGGCGGTGGGGCAGCAGTTCCCTTCGATTCGAAAGATGATGTCCAAGGAGGGATTGAGTCATCACAACGTGGTCAGCGCCTATACCCGTCTGGTAGGCGAGGGGATGCTGGAGGCTCAGCAAGGGCGTGGTTATTTTGTGGCCCGGTGGAGCGCATTGAATGAGAACCTGCCCATTTTGCCGTCGGAAGCACCTATGGACCCTTTGCTCAAGCTGCTGCAGGCCAAGCCTGAGCAGTGCAAGCTGGGATGTGGCTGGCTGCCCATGCCCTGGCGTGATACGGATGCCTTGGCCAAGGCGATACGCAAGACGGCGCGATCCGGGCGCAGTGCTTTGGTGGAGTATGGCGATATCCAGGGTTATCTACCCTTGCGTAAGCAGTTGTCCCGCTTGCTGCGCCAATCTACCCTGATCGAGGTCTCTCCCCAGCAGATTTTGACGACGTTGGGAGCGACGCAAGCGCTGGATCTGATCTCGCGAGTCTGGATTCGCCAGGGTGATTATGTATTGGTGGATGAACCATGCAGCAGCAATCTGATCAAGCTGATTCGTCTATGCGGCGGGGTGCCCATTGGGGTGCCGCGTTTAGCGGATGGGCCGGATGTGGTGGCGTTGGATCAGATTTTGCGGACATACAAGGTGCGCGCTTTTTTCTGTAATAGTACTTTTCATAATCCGACCGGGGCGGGTTTAAGTCCCAAGATTGCATTTGCAGTGGTCAAACGCGCGGTGGAACACGACTTTCTGATTGTTGAAGATGATGTTTACGGGGATTTCCTGCCTGGAGGGAGACAGACCTTTGCCGGCCTGGATGACTTCGATCACGTTGTGTATATAGGCAGTTTTTCCAAGTCCTTGTCGGCCTCCTTGCGGATCGGGTACTTGGCTTGCGGACCGAAATTGATGGAATCCTTGATCCACTTGAAGCTGTTGACCAGTGTGGCAGTGCCGGGATTTTGCGAGCGTTTCGTGAATACAATTCTGGCCGATGGAACCTATGCCAAACACACGCAGGCGATTCAGCGCCAGTTGATGACGCATCAGCAAATGGCGCAAAAGGTGTTAAGGGAATATGGCTGGGAGTTTGATGTGCAGGCGCAAGGAGGGATGTTCTTGTGGATTGGACATCCGGACTTACCAGATCTGACAGACTACATTCAGCGGTTGGAGCACAAGGAGATTTTGCTGATGCCGGGGGACTCCTTTGCTGTCAGCAAAGATTTCAAGGGCAGGACTCGCTTGAATGTGGCGCATTTGACGCCCGAAGTGTTTGCTTGTCTGGATATTCGTGCCTGAGGGGCTTGGCCAATGGGAGAGAGAGGGGATTTGTATGACTAGCCATGGGGGGGCACGGATGTGAAACAAGCCAGAGTGCGGACTCCGGCTTGTAGCTGAACATAAAAAACCAGCCCCGCCCGTCTATGCATACTGGCGGGGTCGGGTACGGCTTAAGGCTTCAGAACAGGTCGGTGTCCTGCCAGGGGTTTCATCGATTCCACGGCGTAGGCTACATTCAGGATGCGTGCTTCCTCAAAGGCGGGGCCGATGATTTGCAGGCCTACCGGCATACCGTTGGAGATTCCTGCGGGCACCGTGACGGCCGGCAGACCGGTCAGGTTGCTGGGGCCGGTAAAACGGATACCTTCGTCGATGAAGTCCAGGGTTTTGCCGTTGATGTTGACCGTATCGGTGCCGATGTTTGGAACCTGGCAAGGCAGGGTGGGGGCGATGATGACGTCTACGTCTTTGAAGGTGGCGGTGAATTGCTGCTTCAGGGCACGGCGTACTTGTTGGGCTTGCAGGTAGTCGATACCGCTGAACAGTTCGCCCAGTTCAAACAGGAAGCGGATGTCGCCACCAAAATCGTCGGGGCGTTTGATCAGGTCCTGGTGGTGGATGGTCGCGGCTTCGGTCAGGCTGACAGCCAGTTCGGCCCATTCGGAGTGGCGCAATGCGGGCACTTTCAAGGGGACGATGGTGGCTCCTTGTTTTTCCAGGTCGGTCAAACGGTCGCGGATGACTTTTTCGATTCCTGAGTCCACGTTGTTGAAGAAGTAGTCTTCGATGATGCCGATGCGCAGTCCTTTGACGTTGCCGTTCAGGGCGCTCAGGTAGGAGCCGACGGGCACGTTGGCGCAGGTGGGGTCGCGGGGGTCAAAACCGGCGATCACTTCCAGCATGGCGGCAGCATCTGCCACGGTTTTAGACATGGGGCCGACGTGATCCAGCGTCCAGGCCAAGGGGTAGACGCCGAATTTGCTGACGCGGCCGTGTGTGGGTTTCAGGCCGACGATACCGCAAGCGGCCGATGGGATACGGATGGACCCGGCGGTATCAGTACCCAGGGTGTTGTAGGAACTGTGGGAGGCCACGGCGGCACCTGATCCACCGCTGGAGCCACCCGGCACACGGTCGGCATTCCAGGGGTTGTGGACGGCACCAAAGTGCGGGTTGTTGTTGTCGATACCCCAGGCGTATTCGTGCATGTTCAGCTTGCCGGTGAAGATCACCCCGGCATCGCGCAGCTTGGTGGCCACGGTGGCATCGTCTTTAGAGACAAAGTCTTTGTGAATTTTGGAGGCCATGGTGGTGACCTCGTTCGCAAAGTAAATATTGTCTTTCAGTGCCAGAGGCACGCCGTGAAAGACGCCTTTGTACTTACCGTCCATGATGTCCTGCTCGGCTTGTTTGGCGCTTTTGCGAGCTCCTTCGGCCGTTATCGAAATATAGGCGTTGGTCAGTTTGTTGGACTGCTCGATGTAGCTTAGCAGGTTGTCGGTGACCTCGACCGGGGAGACGGCTTTGCTGCGCAACTTCTCTGCCAGATCAATCACGCTCAGTTCAAGCAGTTCTTTATTCATGGTGGTCGCCTCCAGCCAGGTGTTTGATTGCTACGTCTGCATCGTCAAGGGCGATGCCATCCAGATTGCCTTTCATGGCCTGGATTGAGCGCCATTTGGCCTCCAGTTTCTCCAGATGCTGGGGGCTGGGATGTATCCCTTTTGCGGCCAAGGCGTCTTTTACACTTACCGTCATTTGTCTTCTCCTTGTGGTGGTCAAAACAGGCATGCACAAACGACGCGCACAAAAAAAGCCCCACCCCTTTGTGAAAGGGAATGAGGCTTTATTGCCTGCATGTCGCTGGCAACTTTGGCAGCGCATGCATCTGTTTTGGCAGACGAAGATGTCTGCTTATTTAATCTACAAAATCTGCCCTGGGAAAAATACTAGGGTTTTCCAGCGGCTGTCGGTTCGAGCCAGGCGGCTTTTCCTATCCCTGAGTGTCTGTTTTTCGCATGCCCGTGATAGTGCACCCCGGAGGGAAAGGAATAAAAAAATGGAGCCTGTTGGCTCCGCTTTCTATTTCTGTTCAGGTTTCTGTTGCCAGCGTAAATAGGCGTTGCGGGTCTGGGCAGATACGGACTCCAGTACTTTCTGGTGCGTGACTTTGTGGCGCGCCAGCAAACGAGCATCAGCCACCGTGCGAGACTTGCAGAACCAGTGGCAGCTGTGTTGAAACAGATACAGCTCGGCCGATAAATGAAAAGCCCGGCTTTTAAGGTCCCGTTGCTCGGAGTTGTCCACGACATGACGTAGCCCGGCCGCATGAATTTGCAAGAGCTGGCGAAAGTCGCGCGTCATGGCTGGGAGAAAACGCTCGGCATAGGGTACGCAGAAAGGCAGCATGCCGACACGGGTTTGTTCGGCAGGTTCTTTTTGCAGCAGATCCGCCAGCGACTGGATCTGGGTAGCTACTGCGTGCTCAGTCTGGGAAAACATCTCCAGTACTTGCAACTGACGTGCCGAGTCCTGCTCTCCAATGGCGCGGGTATAGCCGTTAGTCAGCGTTTCCATATGGCGCTCCAGCTGGAAGCTGCTCAAGTGGCGGCCCAACAGGATAATGCGCCCGCGCTGATACCGTGCCCGCACAAAGTGCAGAGCAATGGCGGCGATCAGAAGAAGTATGACTGTGTCCATCTTTTTTGTGTCCGTTCAGAGCCTGGCAACTTGTTGTCTAGCTAGCCGCAGGGAAAAGCCTGCCCTATAGAAAAACACTGCCAAGAAGGGGCGGCCATTGTATCCCGCCAGCACATAAGAACAGCCTGGCAGTGAGCCGTTCTTATGGCTGCCTATGTACCGGGTGCCGTGGCTTTATTTGTCTTCCACAAAGCGCATGCGAAAGAGACGGCCTTTGATGTTGGTGCCGGCAATACGGTCAAAGTATTGGCGGGCAATCCGACGATCCAGCGCCACGTAGGAGCGGGCGTCAGTAATGGCAATCTTGCCGACTTGATCACCTTTCAGGCCTGCATCGCGGGTCAGGGCACCCAGCAGATCGCCGGGGCGCAGCTTGTCCTTTTTACCGCCCTGAATCTCTAGCGTCATCATGGGGGCTAGCAGCGGTTCTTTGGATTGGGCACGCAAGGCTTTCAAATTACCCCATTTCAGGGTGCTGCCTTGGTACTGCTCGATCGCGGTGGCCGAATGCATTTCATTGCGTGAAACCAGATTCAAGGCCAAGCCTTTTTGATCACCACGCCCACTGCGGCCGATACGGTGAATATGGACTTCCGTATCTTTGGTGACGTCCGCATTAATGACGGCTTCCAGATTCTGAATATCCAGGCCTCGGGAGGCGACATCGGTGGCCACCAGCACAGCACAGCTTTGGTTGGAAAACTGCACCAGGGTTTCATCGCGATCACGCTGTTCCAGGTCGCCGGTCAGGGCCAGGGCTTTGATGCCTTCGGACTGCAATTCTTCCACCACTTCCTGACAACGTATTTTGGTATTGCAGAACACCAAGGTAGAGGCGGGGCGGAAATGCTCCAGCAGCGTAACCACCGCGGATACGCGTTGTTCGGGATGTACCTCGTAAAAGATCTGCTCGATCTGGCTGGAGTCGTGCTGGGCTTCCACTTTGACTTCAGCAGGCCGGTTCAAAAAGCGGGCGCTGAGCTTGCGGATGTTCTCTGGGTAAGTGGCCGAGAACAACAAGGTTTGGCGGCGCTGAGGGCAGTGCGACGCAATCGCCACAATGTCGTCATGAAAGCCCATGTCCACCATGCGATCGGCTTCGTCCAGCACCAGTGTTTTCAATGCGGCCAAGTCCAGATTGCCACGTTCCAAATGATCCTGAATACGCCCAGGTGTGCCAACGACGACATGGGCGCCGTTGCGCAGGGCTTCGGTTTGCGGGCGCGATGGCACGCCGCCACACAAGGTCAGCATGCGCACATTGGGAATTTGGCGAGCCAGGCGGCGCAACTCGGTGGTGACTTGGTCAGCCAGCTCGCGAGTCGGGCAAATTACCAGTGCCTGGGGGGCGAGCTTGCCGGGATTCAGGGTTTGCAACAGTCCCAGACCAAAGGCGGCGGTCTTGCCACTGCCGGTCTTGGCCTGAGCAATCAGGTCGCGGCCCTGCAGAATCAATGGCAGGCTTTGCTCCTGAATGGCCGTCATCTTTTCAAAGCCCAGGCTATCCAGGGTTTCGAGCAAGGCAGGAAGCAGGGGGAGGGTACTGAAAGAAGTAGAGGGCACGATGGGGGAGCTCACAAAAACTGCCTGAAATAGAGAGAATGGCTATTGTAGCTGGGCGCAGGACTGGACAGGGGCCGTGCTGTGGTTTTTAACGCCGTAGGGGCCTGCTATTCGGAGTCTGGGACCGCGTTGGGGACAGCCGGGATGGCGGGGCAGGCCACACGCAGTAGTTTACGAAAACGCTCGCATTCCATGTGCGAGGGGGCCTGGCATTGGGCAACATGGCGCAGCATATGGCTTAGTGTTTTCATACGGCGAACCTGGCGATCAATTTCGTCTGCGCGTTGCTGCAAAGTGGGGCGGGGGAGATCGGAATGTGTGTCTTTATCGAACATTTTGCCGATGTCCTCCAGCGAGAACCCCGCCGCTTTGCCTAAGGAGATCACCGCTAGCTGCACCAGGGTGTCTTCGCGGTATTGGCGGCGCAGGCCGTTGCGAGCCGGCGACTGGATCAAGCCAATCTCCTCGTAGTAGCGCAGCGTGGAGGTGCTGACCCCACTGGTTTTGGACAGGGCCCCAATATCAATGAGTTTCATGCTTGACCTCAAGTTGGCTTTAAGTTGCATAGTAGGTGATCACCCCTCTGACAACAAGAAGTTAGACATGAAAAAACAGACGATATCGACGGGCAGCACGGGTTTGTTGCTTGCTTTGGCTGGTTCTATTTTGTTGGCCTCTTTGGGGACCAGCATTGTCACGGTGGCCTTGCCCACCCTGAGCCGGGTATTTTCAGCGGGTGTCCAGCAGGTGCAGTGGGTTGTGCTGGCGTATTTGCTGGCGGTGACGGTCACAATTGTTCTAGCGGGTCGTCTGGGCGACTTATATGGACATAGGCGTGTCTTGTTGGCGGGTTTGGCGTTGTTCACCTTGGCCTCGGCACTGTGTGCATGGGCTCCAGGCCTGAGGTGGCTGATTGCGGCCCGTGCGCTGCAGGGATTGGCAGCGGCCATTCTGATGTCATTGCCTCTTTCGATGGCGAAAGGTTTGGTGCCTAAAGCACGACTGGGAACGGTCATGGGCTTGATGGGAACCATGTCCGCCATAGGTACAGCTCTGGGGCCGTCCTTGGGAGGAGTGTTAATCGGTGCCCTGGGTTGGCGTGCTGCCTTTGTCTTGCTGGGACTGGCTGGGTTGGGGCTATGGGTATTGGCCTTACGCGGTATTCCCAAGGCAAAAGCAACTGGCGGCCCTGCTCAAAGCATGGATTGGGCAGGCAGTGTCTGGCTGTCCATCACTTTGCTGTGTTTCTCTTTACTGGCCACTGGCGGCAAGGTGGGGCAGGCCATCCAGCCCTGGATGTGGCTGATTCCGGGTGTAATGTCGCTGTGGATGTTGATCCGAATAGAACGGCAGGTGGCTCGCCCTTTGGTGCCTGTCGCTTTGTTGGGAGAGCGAGCGCTGGTGAGCTCGCTCAGCATGAATCTGCTGGTAGGCGCCATCATGATGTCTACCTTGGTGGTCGGACCTTTTTTTCTATTTTTTGGGCTGGGTTTGAAAGACGCCGAAACCGGCATGGTGATGGCGATGGGGCCGTTGGCTGCTGCCTTGTCCGGGGTCCCTGCGGGGCGTATTACGGATCGTTTTGGGGTACATCGAACCCTGATGCTAGGTTTGCTGCTGTCGGGTATTGGTCTGTGCTGCTTTGCCATTTTTCCCCACTTTATGGGGGTGGCAGGTTATGTCATCGCGCTGGTTTTGATCACACCTGGGTTCCAGTTATTTATGGCTGCTAATAACACGGCTGTCATGGCTCAGGCCGCTGAAGAAAATAAGGGACTGCTGTCGGGTTTGCTGGGCCTGTCGCGCAATTTGGGCTTTATGGCGGGGGCTTCTTTACTTCCCCTGTTATTTTCCTCTTTATTGGGTGGTCAGGCGGTGGCGGATAGCTCCGTGCAGGCGATTAGTACCGCCTTTTCCATCACCTTCCTGCTTGCAGCCGGACTATGCGCATTGGCGATTGTGTTGGCCTGGTTGGGCAAGTCCTCGAAGCGCGCGTTTGTCTGGTAACCGACCGTTTCTTGCACGAAAGCGGCTCGCTTGATCTCGCCCGCCAGGCCAAGACGGAACTCGTCGTTGGCTTGGGGGGCGGGTCGTCTATGGACGTAGCCAAACTGCTGGCCGTCTGGCCAAGCAAGCCTTTGCGAATGCTCCTGTGGGTGCTGTACACGCACTGGCTTACCCGATTGGCGGGATTTTTCACGTGCCGCATGGCTTGTCAAATTCCCTGGTTCTGCCACACGTTCTGCGTTTCAATGCAGCGGCTGCCGCTCCGCTGTATGTCGAACTGGCTGACGTGCTAATGCCCGGCATTCAGGGCGACGACACGTCCAAGACTGCAGCCTTGATTAACTTCATGGAACAGATTGCCATTGATACCGGCTCGAGCGTCAGCTACGTGAAGTGGGTATCAAGGAGAGCGACCTGCGCCGCATGGCTCAAGAAGCTATGAAGCAAACCCGTCTGCTGGGCAATAACCCTCGCGACGTGACTGAAGAAGATACTCTCGCGATTTACAGCGCTGCGCTCTGATAAACCGCTCACAGCGGAAATCTTTGCCTGTGTCTGGTGCTGTGCCGACTCAGGCTTTTTTGATCTAAAAGGTGGTGAGACTTGCAGGGCAAGGACGGTGGGCAGAGCGATTGTTGGCCGGACTGGCAAGCGTTCTGCGTTTTTCTTTTTTAGTGGGGCGGGGGTGGATAGCGCTTGAACAAAAAGCGGAAGGCTTGCGGCTCCGCGGCTTCTCGCGGACGTCTTCCCTGGATCATACATAGCCTGTTTTTGGGTTATCAGGGTTATGTTATTATTAGGTATCTGTAATAATCTTTAAGGAGACGATCCATGAGCGTCCTGGTAAGTAGTCCCAGTGTCTCGGCCCTGGTGGGTACGCCCAAAGAGGTTAAGGCACGCCTGGGCCGTTCGCAGGCCGAGCAGGTTCTGGTGCTGGCTTTCGATCACATCACGCCCGCTGTGTTCAAGGCTTTGGCAGAGAACTTCACCCATGTGGCCTCGACCATGTTCGAGGTCTTGCAGGAGCCTCAGGATAAGGAGTCGCTGGAGCGTCTGGCCAAAGTGCTGGTACCCCGTATGCCGCCATCGCCCCGCCTGCTGAAAGAAGCGGTCATGCTGGTACAGGCCCGTAAGGCGGTGCTGGAAAGTGGGGACTGGCTTAGTGCTGCGGAAGTGGCACAGCTGGCAGGGCTAAGCACGCGCAATCCTAGTGCCCAGCCCAACAAGTGGAAGAAACAGGGGCAGATTTTTGCCATCAATCATGGTGGTGTGGATTATTTCCCCGGCTACGGCCTGGATCCGGAAACCAGCTTTCGCCCTGTCAAACCCTTGGCACAGCTTGTCGAAATTCTGTCTGGACATAAGGACAGCTGGGGCATGGCTTACTGGTTCATGTCCAGTAACAGCTTTTTGGGTGGTAAGCGACCGCAGGACTTGTTGATTTCTGCGCCGGAAAAGCTCATCGCCGCAGCTCAAGACGAAGTGCAAGCTGTGGCTCATGGCTAAGCCAGCCTTGCCTGCTGCTGATAAAAAGCACATTCCGCAGGAGGGGGGGAACGGGAATCCCCGCTCCGGGCGGCGAGCTACGCCTGACCTTGATTGAATGGCCCAAAGGGAAACGACTGCATCGCGTTCATCAAGATAAATATTTGGCGACCCAGTTCAACCCCGGTACGCAGGGCAATGCGCGTTTCAGCCCGATTCAGGATGAGAAAGGCAAGGCCATTCCCACCTTGTATGGCGGCACCAGTCGCGATTGCGCCATGATGGAAACCGTCTTTCATGACGTGCCGCACACCGCTGGCTTTAAAAGCTATGACAAGAAAAAGCTGCTGGGGCAAGTGCATTCCACGGTGCTGTTGAATGCACCGTTGGTTCTGGTGGATCTGGCCAGTGTCCCGCTAAGGAAACTGGGTGTGACACGCAAGCAGCTGATCGATACCGAAAAAGATCAATATCCGGCAACGCGCCAGTGGGCTGCTGCGATTTATCTGCAATGTCCGCAGGCTCAAGGCTTGTGCTGGGTATCCCGGCAGGACGATTCGGCACGGGCCATGATGCTCTTTGGGGATCGCATTGCCAATAGTGCTTTGATAGCCCCAGGTCCATCGCACAGCTTGAGCGAAGATCCGGAAAACTACGATGCCGTGTTGGATCTGGCCGAACGGATCGGGGTGTTGGTCGTTTCAGGTAGCGTGTAAGCAATCCATATTTCAGGTCTAACTTCTGCTTACAAGAGCGGTTCTGTCTGGGACAGAGAGTGGGCTCTTCGCCGTACTAAACTAGCCGAGTTTTGCAGGGCATAGCCTGGGCGTTCCCTCTATGTACTGACGCCGTCAGCAATGGTGCTCATCCATATGCTGTCATTGTTGAATTGACTGCTTTTTACTCACCATGATTGCGATCTCACTTTCTTCCTTACAGAACCGGCGGACGCTGACCTTGTGTTTGGCCGGGGCCTTGCTGGGCCTGCTTGAATGGGTGGCCTTCAGCAATTTGATGATGGCACCTGAGTCTGGCGAGTATCTTTGGGTTTCCTTGCTGCTCGCTGTGGGGCTTTTTGGCGTGGCGGCTTTCACCCTGCTGATGCACGTACCTGTGCGCAAAGCCTTGCTGGTGTCCCTGGGTTTGGGTGTGGCCAGTGCGGCGCTGATCTTGCAGGCGCAGGGTGGGTATGCAGAGGTTGCCCTTTTTTGGCGGGCACCGCAGATGTGGGTGGCAATGGGGCTGTTGGCGACCATTACCCTGCCGTTTCTTGCCATTCTGGTAGAGCGACCACGCGACTGGGCTGATTACCGTCGTTTGTTCGAGCTTAGTTGGTCCATGGTGTGTTCCTGGGCGGTGGCGCTGTTTTTCTGCGGCCTGGCTTGGGGTGTGCTGATGGCTTGCCATCTTCTGCTCAGCTTTGTTGGCATTACCCTTCTGGAGGATGTGCTGCTGGAGCCTACCGTTGCGGCCGTGGTTTCCGGTGCTTTGGTGGGGGCGGGCTTGGCGGTTGCTTCGGACTCGGACGGAGGTTATTTGTCCCCGATCCTGTTGCTGAAGTTGCTGCGTTTGCTGACCCCCGTCTTGCTGGTGGTGATGGTGGTGTTTATCGTGGCCTTGCCTTGGCGTACGGGTGAGGGCTTGCCGCTGTCTGCCTTGTGCGTGGCGGCAGTTCTGGGAGCGTCGACCCTGGTGTCCTCTGTCGTGGCGGACGAGGACATGAATGCCAGCCCAACGCCTTTGTTGTGCGCTTCGGCCCGTTTGCTGGGCTTTGTCATGCCTGTGCTGGCGGGCGTTGCCTTGTGGGCGGTGTGGGCGCGGGTTGCTCAATACGGCTGGACCCCAAGTCGTGTTCTGGCAACGACGGCAGCGCTGGTCGCGGCCGGCTATGGTTTGAGCTACTTCTGGGCTGCGTGTCATTCTCAAAACTGGATGGCGC
>JBQEAN010000051.1:0-25807 GCA_052109075.1 Alcaligenes sp.
AGCAGCTCATTCGTAATGAGAAGGTCGAGGGTTCGATTCCTTTCATCGGCACCAGCTAACCTAAAACCATTGAAATAAAATAATTAATATTAATCAATGGCTTGGCTTGCTCAGCCTGGAAGCATTTGATCGCCTATTTTCAACTATTTCACCTAGACGGCCCCAAAAAATCCCCACGGCAGGCCCCACGAAAATAGGCATATGGCAATCGCCACCGTAACTGCGTGAGAAATGCGTAGCAGTAAATTGGGAAAGGAAGCGACAAATGACAAAGTCCCTTACAGGGCTTTTTTATTGAACATATAGACCAGCATTCGTCATGCCAAAGCAGCGTATTAATGTACGTCAATGACAAGCTAGCTACCCGTACGAAATCTTGATTTATACGCTAAGCTTTCCCGGTCACGGCAACAGTCTTGCAATCTGCATGCCGCATGTTCGGAGAGAAGAGAGAATCATGTACTACGGTGAACGTTTCAATGCCTGGTCACATCTGATCGGAGCGGTTCTGGCTGTTGGCGGCGTATCCTGGCTGCTGGTCATGGCAAGTTTTACCGGAGACCCCTGGCGCATCACCAGCACGGCAATCTATGGTGCCACACTGATTCTGCTTTACCTGATCTCCACCCTGTATCACTGCTTCAGGGGACGGGCCAAGAATGTATTTCGCAAGATGGATCACTTTTCCATCTATTTGCTGATTGCTGGCAGCTATACGCCGTTCTGCCTGGTAACGCTGCGTGGCCCTTGGGGGTGGAGTCTGTTCGGTGTGGTCTGGGGTTTGGCACTGATTGGTATTCTTCAGGATATCCGTCCTCGTTCGCCTGCACGCATATTGTCGCTAGTGATTTACGCTGTTATGGGATGGATTGTCTTGCTGGCACTGGGGCCGTTGGCATCCGGCCTGGGCTCGCAGGGATTTTCTTGGTTGGCGGCAGGTGGAGCAATTTATACCGCCGGAATTGTATTCTTCGTGTTTGACGAGCGCTTTCGACATTGGCACGGTATCTGGCATTTATTTGTGCTGGCCGGCAGCGCAGCGCATTTTCTGGCCATATCCCGCTATGTCGTCATGTAAAGGAGGGTTGGCTGTCTTAGCTACTGCGTTCCTCCTCGTCTCCACGTAAAAGTACATGTCCATAAAGGCAGGCGAGTGAAAGCTCGCCGAAACAGCCGAAATAATCAGAAGCCAGTTTCAAAGACTTACCTGAACTCAAAATCCAATTAAACGTCAGACCGCATTTGTTCGTGGCATCGTTCTATTGAATCAGCCCCTCAGAGCACTTTGCTGTCTCTAGCCCATAACGGCAGCGCTTGGTTCAAGCTATGTACATTTGTGCTCTTGCTGACCATCTGTATAGAATGCAGACGAAAAAACCATGCAATTTCAGTCGCCAAGCAGATAAACAAACGACATCCACGCCGAGTAAATTCTGATGCGCAAATACCTAAATCCCATTGCAGTTGGCTTGTTCAGTCTTCTCGCTGTGTCCAGCCACGCGGCCTCTCCAAACCTGTCCGTCACGACTGAAGACCTTAAAAATCTACGTTCAGCATCCACGTTGCCGCGTGACGCGAACCCCACACCAACCAAATCGAAAGACCCTTCCCTTGATTCAGAATTTAGCCGTAACTTCAAAAAAGCGCTGAACAATGAGGAAAAAGCGCGCCAAGCGGCACGTGAACAACAACTTGAACGTAATCACCGGCCCCAATTTGAACAGAACCAGAAAGCGTCCAATCGCTTCGGCCCCCCCGACAACAAGAAAGACAATATGGGGCTTTATTTTGATTCCAACGGCCCCGCCGCCACCTCTTGCCGCGAAGACGAACTGGGCAAAACTCATTGCAAAGTGCGGGAACTACGATAGGCATCCAGATCCTGGCGTATTGTCCGTGCATCCGAACCTTAGAACCCCATAAACGCTAGTACGGTCCTGATCGACACCGTTTGCTTCGCCAGGTCAGTGACGCCCGGTTTGCCTCAAAGACTATGTCAACAAGCCAAAGCCGCCACCAACATGGAAATCGGTCCGCACATGGGCTGACACAAGCAGCGTAACTCCAGCCCCCAAAGCAGATTCACTGCTGCCCTGTCGCACACTGCCCTGGCCCTGCGCACTATAAGTAGAACAGCCCAGCCGGACATTGACGAAAACAACACCGTCCTCGCCGGGCACGAACACGGTTACTTCATCGAACCGACTCTTCTTGAAGCCAACAACCCTGGTTTGAGCCTAAACACGCCATAACGCCAGCTGAAGACAGAGGGCAAAACCCTAAAGTGCAGGAACCGCGCCGGCTTTCAGGTCTGCTGCTTGGAATAACGACGCGGAGAAGCACACGTCCAGTCCTTAAAAGCGCGCGAAAATGTCGCCGTATCTGAATAGCCAAGCTGCTCGGCGACAACGGCCAAAGGCAGTTCCGCTGACTGCAGCATCGCTTTCGCCCGCTCCTGACGAACTGCCTGGAGCACACCGCGAAACGAACTGCCTTCCTCCATCAGCCGTCTGCGCAAAGAGCGCGCCGACATATCCAAAACCAAAGCAATGGAATCACAATCTACAGAGGTCCGTCCGAGACGGAGGGAAATTATTTCCTTTACCTGCTCGGTCACCCCTTTCACCATCGTAGTTTCTGGACCTAGCAGAGCCAGCAAATGACACTCCAGCACTGACTTGAGCCTGGTGTCCTGAAACCCACTTGTCCGAGAAAACTGCCTATCCAGGTCGCTGTTGCGCATCACTAACTGATTGGCCACCTGATTACCTATAACAGGAGCTCTGAAAAACCGCTCTAGCGTCTGCTCCCGGCCCACAAGCGAGTGTTCAAAATGCACCTCAATCGGCCGCCAGCTGGGGGTAGCCAACTGTTTGAGCATCAAGGCCATGCCTGCAATCGTGAACTCGGCATCTTGGCTGCGCGGCCAAATAGCACGGTTTTGAATCCGGTAGCTCAGGATGGTGGTATCAGCATGGGGGGTCAGATCCAGAGAGGTCTTGGTCTGCCAGTGCCCCTGAAACATCCCGAATGAATCCAGAGTCGCTCGCAAGCTGCCTGCCGCCACAAACAGAGCGTGAAATGGGCCCATTTCCTCCAAGCCAAACTGGGCCCCCATCTCCAAGCCTAGATAAGGACGATCAAATTTCTTGGCGGCATGCTCAAGCAAAGATACGTAGCGATGCAAAGGGACACGCTCATAAGGTGTCGCAGTCTGATTCCGATAAAAGCCGTATTCCCGTAGCAAGACATCAACCTGGTGCCCCTGGTCCGATAAAGCATCAACCAACGCAGTCAGATACAACGTCCGTATAGTGGCCTGCCTATCCTCATTCGGATTAACAGTGCCGGGGCCGACATTACCAGAGTCGAAAACCGCTCCTGCCGACTCAACAAGACCCTTGTTCATCTCCTTTCCCTGCTCCTTTTTGCCATCACACTTACGAGCCCGCTGGTGCCAAAGTCTGTCCGTATAAGATTAATTTTTATGCCGGCACAAACTTCAAGCCTAAATTAATAGACTGAACTTCGGTATACATCATTTATAAAATCAGCCACTTGCAACATCCGGATTTACCCGAGCACTAATTTCTCATGTTCTAGCCCAGTCAGAAAGCGCCTTGGCCTATTTTGCAAGTTCCTTATCCCGTTTTGCAATTTCCGCCTCTGTGAGGCTGGGGCACCATGTAGCTGCAAATAACGCACTACAAGGATATGAGACATGAGTACCTCGACGAAGATCGACTTTATCTACCTGTCTGAGCAAGACATGGTTCGTGCTGGCGTAACCGATATGGCCAGTTGCGTAGATACGATGGAGGAGATGTTCAGCCTGCTGTACCACGGTGACTATCGTATGGCGGGAGCCAACAACAACTCACATGGAGCGATCGTCGTCTTTCCGGAGAGTTCTCCTTTTCCGGACATGCCCAAACCAACCCCAGATCGGCGCTTCATGGCCATGCCCGCCTATCTGGGCGGACGTTTTCGCACAGCCGGGATGAAGTGGTACGGCTCCAATATCGAAAACCGGGAGAAAGGGCTCCCACGCTCCATCCTGATGTTTGTGCTCAATGACGCAGACACCGGAGCTCCCTTGGCTTTTATGTCTGCCAACCTGCTCTCGGCCTATCGTACCGGTGCCATCCCCGGCGTCGGGGCTCGCCACTTGGCACGCAAAGACTCTAAGGTTGTCGGTATCTTGGGCCCTGGCGTCATGGCTCGTACCTCGCTATCTGCGTTCATGGCCGTCTGCCCGCAAATCGACACCGTCAAAGTCAAAGGGCGTGGCCAAAAAAACCTGAACGCCTTTCTGGCCTGGCTGGCAGAAACTTTCCCGCAGATCACCAATGTCCAGGTCGTGGACACCACTGAGGCCGTGGTCCGGGACAGTGACATCGTGACTTTCTGCGGTTCGGGTGCCGTTGGCGATCCCTCCACCTACCCCACCGTAAAACGTGATTGGATTCGCCCCGGTACGTTCCTGTCTATGCCATCCCTGAGCAATATTGATCAAGACATGGAGTCCCCCGAGATTCGTAAAGTCCTGGATCACACTGGGCTGTATGAGGCCTGGTATGAGGAAAATCCTAAACCTGTTCATGCCAGTGTGCCCGTTGTAGGGATCCGTTTTATGGATCTGATCGCTGAGGGCCGGATGTCCCGGGATCAGCTGGAGGATCTGGGCAAAATCGTCGCCGGGCAGGCGCCTGGACGCCAGAACGATGAGGAAATCATCATTATGTCGGTCGGGGGCATGCCCATTGAGGACGTAGCCTGGGGCACGGTTGTCTACCGCAACGCACTCAAGCTAGGGATTGGCACCTCGCTTAATCTTTGGGACGAACCCGTCCTACGTTGATACCCATGTATTCCGAGCAAGCGGCAATAGCCCACTTGCTCGGTCTTGGCATTCATCAACTTTTTACCGAGACCTACACCATGACCTCTATCGTCAAAGTCAAAACCGGCTCTAAGTTTGAAGAACTGGGCAGCTACTCACGCCTGGTTGCAGTCGATAATCTGATCTTTATGTCCAATACCGCTGGACGTAATCCTCGTACCAAGCTGATCCCCACAGACCTGCGCGAACAAACCTTGCAAGTGCTCAGTAATATCGAATCCGCCTTGGCTTCCGTAGACGCCTGTCTGGCCGATATCGTGGCAGCCCGCGTCTTCATTCAGTTTCCCGAAGATGTGGACATCATCATGCAGGTGTACGGTGAAAAAATGCGAGGAATTAACCCGACGCTCACCATGACCAGCCCTCCTTTGGGATCTCCTGAGTATCGGGTAGAGATTGAAGTGACGGCCTATCGTGGAGCCTCCAAAGCCGACATACGGACACTGACCATCACACCCTAAGCAGACCTCCATGCGGATGAGGATTCCCGGTGCCAGTCCGCATGGAACGATCCATCTGGTCTACCCTACCGTGCTAGGAGGCGAGCCGTGGCTCCCGTCATCACCCCTGTGCGCAGCTCCATCGAGCTGCCCGACACCTCAAACGTCATCATTATCGGCGCCGGCATTGTTGGCCTGAGTGCCGCCCTGACTCTTGCCGAACGCGGCATCTCTGTCCTGGTCCTCGAAAAGGGCCGCATTGCGGGCGAACAATCCTCGCGCAACCTGGGTTGGGTTCGCAAAATGAGCCGCTCCGCCCCCGATGTACCACTTGCCCAAGCGGCTGACCACTTGTGGGCTCGCATGCCAGAACGCCTGGGCTCGGATGTGGGTTACCGTCAGGCAGGCATTATGTATCTCGCTCGTACCGAGGCAGAAATGCATCAGCACGAGCAATGGCTAGCTACCGTGCGCAGCCTGTCGCTAGACTCCCGTCTACTCAGTTCCTCTGAAATCAACAACATGGTGCCCGGCGGCAAGGGTCGCTGGACGGGTGGAATCTATACCCCGTCAGATGGTCGTGCCGAACCAAGCCTGGCCTGCAGCGCTATTGCACAAGCAGCCATGAAAAAAGGGGCGATTATTGTCGAGAACTGTGCCGTGCGCAGCCTGCAGCTATCAGCCGGGCGAGTAAGCGGAGTCGTCACAGAACGCGGAGAGGTCCGATCCGAACAAGTACTGTTAGCAGGTGGGCTTTGGTCACGACGCTTTCTAGGAAATATGGGCATCTCTTTGTTGACTCTGCCACTGGTAGCATCAGTCGTGCGTACTGCAGCCATGGAAGGACCTACAGATATTGCCGTGGGCGCCCCCGACTTCTCATTTCGCAAGCGGCAAGATGGTGGCTTTACCATTACACAACGCGGAGCCTTGCATGCCCCCCTAATGCTGGATAGCCTTTTATTGGGCATGCATTACCTACCGATGCTGCGCGCCCAATGGAAAAACGTGCGTATTTCTGCCGGTCGTGACCTGCTCAACGATTTGATGCTAGGACGCCGCTGGAAGGCAGACGGCATTTCGCCCTTCGAGCGCATCAGAACGATGGACCCTCCCACTCTGTCCGCACTAAACACCGAAGCGATGACTAATCTGATTGCAGCCTGGCCTATTTTCAAGCAAGCCATCATTAAACAAGCATGGGGAGGAATGATTGATGTCACCCCCGACTCTCTGCCCGTAATCAGTCCCGTAGACAAGGTTCCCGGCTTGACACTAGCCAGTGGATTTTCCGGGCATGGCTTCGGAACTGGCCCTGCTGCAGGTCAACTGGCTGCCGATCTGATTTGCGGCACAACGCCTCTGGTAGATCCCACTCCCTACCGTCTTGATCGCTTCCAGAAGTAAAAAAAACGCGGCGACCCGTTAAAAAATAGGCCGCCGCAACCTCGAGCCCCACAAGACCAACTAGTACCCTGCCATCGCCCCACGATCCAGCCGCATACAAACGGCCTTGGATTCGGTATAGGCGTGGATAGCTTCGCTGCCAAACTCCCGCCCTAGCCCAGACAATTTACGGCCGCCGAAGGGCACCGCCAAATCCAACACATTATGCGTATTCAGCCAAACTGTCCCAACATCGATTCTTTCCGCTAACAAATGGGCACGTTCCAGATCACGGGTCCAAATACTGGCGGCCAGCCCATACGGTGTGTCATTGGCCAACTCCACTAACTGCCCAGGCTCGTCAATACGCAAGGCGCAAACTACTGGACCGAAGATTTCTTCACGCAGGACCGACATTTCCCGCGATACATTCGTCAAAACCGTAGGTTTATAAAACCAGCCTTCTTTTCCGACGATATCGCCCCCAGCCAGTGCCAACGCGCCTTGATCCAGGCCCGAGCGGACTAGGCCCGCAACACGCTCACGCTGACGCGCAGAAATCAAAGGGCCAATTTGGGCGTCAGGATCTCCCCCCGCCCCCAGTTTTAAACCCCGTGCTATCTCGGCAACGCCTGCAATAACCTCATCATATACAGCGGCTTCAATCAGCAAACGGGAGCCAGCTGTACATATCTGGCCCGAATTGGAAAATATGGCGGCGGCGGCACCGGGCACAGCCCGTTTTAAATCCGCATCGGCCAAGATAATTGTGGGAGACTTGCCGCCCAATTCCAGCGTGACACGCTTCATCGTTAACGCGGCAGCAGCCCAAATACCTTGCCCCGTCGCTGTCGAGCCCGTGAAGGAAATCTTGCGCACTAAAGGGTGTTCCACCAAAGCCGCACCGGCGTCATGTCCAAAGCCCGTGACAATATTGACCGCGCCGGCCGGAAAGCCCGCCTCCACAATAAGCTCGCCCAGGCGCAGTGTAGTCAAGGAGGTTTCCTCAGACGGTTTAAGAACCACTGTGCAACCACATGCAATCGCAGGAGCCAGTTTCTGAATGGCCTGGCCCAACGGAAAGTTCCACGGCGTGATCCCTGCGACGACACCCAAGGGTTTGCGCTCGGTGTAGGCACGATATGAGGCACCATCCTGAACCAAGGGAGACAACGCTATATACTCACCGGCGATTTTGGAACTCCATCCCGCAAAGTAGCGCAACGCCTCGATGGCAAAAGGAATATCAACCCTACGCGTCACACTTAACAGCTTACCGCTGTCCAGTGACTCCAACTGGGCCAACTCCTCGGCATGCTCTTCAATCAATAAGGCCAAGCGCTCTAATAACCGCCCTCGATCCAAGGGACGCATAGACTGCCAAGCCTGGCTTTCAAAACACCGATGCGCCGCCATGACGGCATGATCGACATCCGCAGCAGTGCATGCAGGGATAGTCGCGATCAAACGCCCTGTCGCCGGATTCAACACATCAATACGCTGCGCGCACGGCGATGCTTCGCTTAGCCTCCCATCCAACAGCAACAAGCCTTGGGGCATACGAGGGCCAGACGGTGCCGGCTCGGGCGGATGAATAGATGCAGATGATTGCTTCATAGACCTCATAACTCACTCAGATAAAAATAGAATACTTGTCTGCCTTGCACGACCATCGCACAAAATGCATTCAATCCGAAGATAGATAGTGATGAACAGAACTCTTGAGACGCGTATGGGCCAACACCGCCTCTTCGCTCAGATCATGTCCTATGCCCGAGCTTTTCCAGCCACCAAATGGCAAGCTGACATCCAAGGTGTTGTGGGTATTGACCCACACGGACCCAGCCTGCAAATGGCGCGTCATATAGCGCACACGGTCCAAATCCCGACTCCAGATGCTGGCCCCCAGACCGAACTCGGAATTATTGGCAAAGGCCAACGCCTGTGCATCGTCCCGGAACGGTGCCGCCACTAAAACGGGCCCAAATATTTCTTCACGTACCACCCGCATCTCTGGCTTGACCCCTGACAGCACTGTTGGTTGAACATAAGCCCCCGGGTGCTCCAGACCTAGACCTCCGGTGCGCAGTGATGCTCCTTCCCGCACCCCTTCTTTGACATAATTCAATACGCGCTGACTGTGTTCTTGACTGATCAAAGGCCCCATAGAAGTTTGCGGATCTAGGGGAGAGCCGAGCGTGATGGATTGGGCAATAGCGCTTACGCCCTCCATAACTTCGTCGTAAACACTGGCATGGGCATACAGACGGGAGCCTGCACAACAGTTCTGACCATGATTGGCAAAAATTGCCCAGGCCGCCTGTGGAATCGCCCGTGACAGGTCTGCATCCTGCGCAATAATGACGGGTGATTTCCCCCCTAACTCCAAGCTGAAGCGTTTGAACGCTCCCGCTGCATCCAGCGCAATCTGGCGGCCAACCTGCGTCGAGCCGGTAAAACTCACCATATCGACATCGGGGTCACGTACCAAGGCAACTCCGACATCAGGCTCACTCCCAGTCACTACATTCAAAACTCCCTCAGGCAAGCCTGCCTCCAGTGCCAGCTGCGCCAAATACAAGGCGCTAAGCGGTGTATGGGGGGCTGGCTTCAAAACAATTGAACAGCCCGCAGCCAGTGCTGGCGCAATTTTCCAGATAGCAATCCCTAATGCCACATTCCAGGGAACAATCGCTGCAACCACACCCACCGGTTCACGAAAGGTAAAACCGTCCAGTTCCCCATCGGCTACATAGGGAACCGATAACGGCATGGTGCGGCCAGACAGTTTGGTCGCCCAACCCGCCATATAGCGCAGCACATGGGCGGAGTAATGAACGTCCACATGCAAGGTGTTTTGCAACAACCGTCCGCTGCACAATGTCTCGATTTCCGACAATGGGCGGGCATGTTGCTCCAGCAAATCAGCCAAACGCAGTAAGCAGGCCTCTCGCTGATGAGGGCGATATCTCGCCCAAGGGCCACCCAAGGCTTTTCTAGCAGCGGCTACTGCATTAGCGACATCCAGAGCGCAGGCCTGCCCAGCCTGGGCAAACACCTGGCCAGTACTTGGGTCATGCAGTTCATAGCTGGACGAGGCCGGAACATGTCGGCCACCAATATGAAACCCATGTGGTGAGTCCAGAAAAGAGCGCGTGCTCTGCCCCAGCAATTCGTAATCATTGTCCAGACGCAATTCAATCTCCACTGACAAGCCACCCCGGCGGCCTGTCCTGTCAGTCCGCTCAGCAGCACTAAAAACAAGGTTGATTCAAAATCCTGTGCAAACCCCTTGAGCTTCAGACAAGAGCATATTTGCCAGTACAGCGTAGCAACGCGGGCAGGGTAACAATAGGCACCAATGCGCACCCCTTATCCCTTAAGTGCAGAAAAAAACGAAAGTGGTGGCATTGAGCGACGCACCTCACCGTCACGGTGGACTTTGCGTCGTTTAACGAGGCTTGAGCATTTCTGAAGGGCTTTGACCAAACTGGCTTCTGAAGTCACGAGCAAACTTTCCCAGATGGAAAAAGCCAAAACGGGTAGCGACCTCAGTCACGTTTTCACCTGTGTCACGCGCATTCAACAACGCGGAACGGGCGGCATCCAGTTTCATCCTTTTTAAATGAGCGCCAGGCGTTGTCTGACGAAAATTTCGAAATCCGGCATGCAGAGTACGGCGACTGACCCCGACAGCCTGAACCAGATCATCGACTCGAATAGACGCCGTTAAATGGGCGTGCATGTACTCCTCGGCCCTTTTAACAAAGAACGGTGCGGGAGTTGTCACCACGCTTGATACGTGCTCCATCTGGCAACGCGGCAGGGCTCGAACCGCATTAATCACGATTTTTTCGATTGTCTGCCGAAACGCCGGTAAGCCAAGTAAGGAGTCACCACTTACCGTGTCTTCACAAACCGCCTGCAAGATCCCCGACAAGGCGCGTGCATGGCCCTCGGCGTTGATACGGGCTGTCTCGAAACAAGCTCTCCGATAGCCCATTCCAAGCCCCGGCCCATCATCTTCCAAATCAATGCTCGCAGCATCTAACTGCAAGGTCAGATGGGTATAGTCGGCCGACATGGCAGAGGAAAATGCCTCGCCCGGATGCACAATAAACAACATGCCTGGCCGAATCTCAAGGCAAGTGCTGGCCTGCCGATACTGCGCCACTCCGGTCAAGGGAATCTTGAACAGATAATGATCAGAGAGCTCCTGAGTCTCCTGACTGACAATCCCTGCAGACACCCCGTATTCAATAAAGTGCAAAGACAAACTCTGCAGCAGCAAGCGATTATGCGTAAAGCACACCGCTTGCCGAGTCTTCAACTCCAGCCGATGCGGGGCGAGAATGCCACTCAGGTGTTCGCGAGCCTGATCCGCAAATCGAGTACTCATCGCCGGAAATCTCTCCAGCCTCAAGGCACGATTACTACGCGGGCTCAGCTCCAGGGCCGGACTAGGCACTACCGTTTCACATCTCATCTCGCCTCCTCTTCATCTCAAGAACCCCGCATAAACTCAATTAAGCAGCAGTGGGCGTTAGCACCTCCTCCTCTACACGGGTGGATCCCACTTTGAGGTAGACCGACGGTCGGTTGTGCTTGAGCCAATTACCATGCAGATACCCAGCCAGCACAACCAGTAGAAACAGGAATGGCAGGTTGTTGACCAACATAGAATCAGTCCCCGTCAGCGCTGAGTAGTTCGCCAAGGATAAGCAAGTAGCTACCGCCAACAGAAGGCCTGCCACTAGAGGGGCCGCAGTTTTGGTGAGGGAGTACTCACCACGCCGAGCAAAAAAGACGCAGATTGATAAAGAGGTCGTGGTCAGCAGGCACATCAAACCCACTGCTCCCATGGACGACAGGCTAGTCGCCAAATTGAGCAAGGGGTCCAAGCCAGCCAAAGAGAAAGCACCGATCACAACGATAAAAATAGAGGTCAGCAAAATACACGCCATATAAGGCGAGCCATGATGCGGATGCACCTTTCCCAGAACAGCCGGGATCAGCCCATCGCGAGCGACAGCAAACAGGTAACGAGCGATATTATTGGCAAAGCCCAGGGCAGCCGCGAACAAGCTGGTCACCACTAGTAGATTCAGCGAATGACGGCCCAGTTCTCCGAGATACTGCTCCCCCATCCCTGTCAGTAAACGGCCAGGGTCAGCTGCGGCAACTGCCTGCAGCTTTTCTGGAGATACGCTCAAAACCAGACACCAGGATGAAAAGACATAAAAGGTGCCGAGTACAAGAATGGCCCCATACGTCGCCCGGGGAATAGTCACCAAACTATTTCTGGCTTCCTCACGGTAGATGGCTGTTGCCTCAAAACCCACCACACCATTAATCGCGTAAATAATAGAGATACCAAATCCGGGAGCCAACACTGCGGCTGGGGTAAAACTGCTGAAATCCAGACCCGAAAAACCCACCTGATACAGGATAAGCACATCCAAAACCAGAATAAAAGCGACCTCCAAAACCAGCAATACCGCTAATACCTTGGCTGCCATCGTGATCTTGCGATAGCTCAGATAAGCGATCAACGCCACACTGATGCCCGCCCACAACTCCCAGGGCGTAGTAACACCGAAGACTTCTTGCACAAAGTCCGTAGAGAAAAACGCCATCGCCCCTAACGTCGATGTGGCAGCACAGATATAAGCAATGATGGCAACGTAAGCGGCAGCCACACCAATCTGCTTGTTCAGGCTAGTGGCGATATAAGCATAAAAGGCCCCGACATTACGCACATGAGGGATCATGCGTACATAACCCACTGCAAAAACCAGCATCACCAAGCAGATCAGCAGCATGGTGCCGGGTGTACCTGCCCCATTTCCAAAAGCGAAAGCCAGCGGCACCAATCCCCCTAGCACTCCCAAGGGGGCGGCACAGGCCAGGATCATGAAAATAATGTCAGCAGTGCCAAGCTGCCCAGGAATTAAACCCGGCTTGGACGCTGATCGCGCATCAATGTGGCTCATTGTTGTCTCCGTTTTACTATTTTGTGATTTATGCGCCATGTACTAACAATGCTAATTTGTCGCCCACCAGGCAGGTATTGCCGTTCTTCCCCGAAAAATTGCAATTTCGGCCAAAAAACCGAAAACAATGAAAATCAGGCACCAAACGTCCAGGCTGTCGTTACAGAGCAGCAAGAGCAGTGACATGGACCATCTGATGTGCCTAGAAACTGGCTGTGAACACCAGCTGTGTGTAGACGTTGGTCGAAGAACTACCGTCTTGACTCCCCCCGTTAGCCTGGTACTTGCGCGGTTTATATAAACCTAGCAAAGGCGAAATCGTGATGTTGTCCGTAACCGCCCAATCCAGATACAGATCTACGGCATTCGCATCACTGTTGAGCACCGCTCGGTTGGCTATCGTTCTGTAGTTATAGAAAATTGCGCCAACGGTCAGGTTTTCATAAGGACGAGCACGTATCGATATCGCATGCACGGCCAGATTGCTGGCAAATGCTCCCGGCACATAGTTCCCGGCTATCTCCCCATGTGTCCAGCCATCATCCAGATAACCACCAGTAAAAAAGGGGTCCCAATTTTGGGAGTAATGGCTATAGCGATAGCTGACTTGCGGGCGCCAGGCCAGATCAGCGAAGGTATAGCCCGCTTGCACAGACCAGGCCGTCTCATTACCTGACTTCTTATCCTGACGGGCAAAATCAAATCCGAAATCGGCATTCTTGACTCCCGCATTGCCCTCACCGCTAAGGCCGTAGATATTCATGTTTTTGCGCTCGAGCATCATCGAATCCGCATACTGCTTGTCCACATCCAGACCACGGATGTAAGTCAGGCCCACGGTGCCTTGGGGAGCCGTGTATTCCACCATGCCCACGGCCATTTCTGTCTTGGCCATCGCCGGATTATCAGACTTGATCCACATCGCGCTAGCATGCAAACCGTCCTGCCCACCCAAACGCATGACAGCTGTTTTTGCGAAAGAATGGCGGGGTCCCAGGTAATAAGCGCCACCGCGATCAAACTCCTTCCCCATCCCTCTGCCTGGATTGGCAGCATCGTCGTAGACCAGAAACCCGCGACCTAACTTGATGCTTTGCCGTCCAAATGAAATATCGATACCGTTCTGGCCTAAAGCGGGCACCAGATCCCCTGACCGCCAACCTAAATAGGCGTCCTCAAAACTGGTGCGCCGCTCCTTTCCCACGGAATAGCCACCAGGATCACCATCCCCCCAAGTACCAGAGCTGATCAAGGCGAGACTGCCATAAACAGAGCCTGCACCAATGCGATCCGTTTCACCCCTAAACCCATACTTTGCAAACCCCTCCTGCCAATGGAAACTGCCTGAGCGACCGATATAGTTATGCTCGCTGCTCAAAACCCCATAAACGACCGTTAAATCAGCATTAAGCTGAGTGCCTTCATCGCGGTAAAGCTCATAGGCTTGGGCCTGGGTCAACAGTGCGCATAAGCCGCCCAACGAGAATAAGGTTGTGCGAATAGTCGAGTGCATAATGCAACTCCTCTCTTTCTTATAGGTACTACAGCCTGAAATCATCCTGTGGGATGCCGATGTATGCAGAGCCCGCTCTGGCTACCATCACCGTGGCGCACAGAAGCAGATCCCAGCCCTATCAGGCTAAATAGCCACCCACTATCACCGCTATCCCATTCACGCAGATGGCAGCCCTTTCCTGCACTTATTCACTCATCAGGGAAAAACCCGGCTATCGCCCCCCCCCTCCGCCATACGTACCTAAACAAAAGAGCAGACGAAAAAAAGCCCGCTTATAAAAGCGGGCCTTGTCTTGTAATACTGATGATGAAATCCAGCGTTCTAATTCGTCAGATGCTCATCCACCAACTCAATCCAATGCTTCACGGCCGTCCGCCCCGCTCCATTCAAGTGATTCCCACAAGCCATATTGGCAGTGACGATCAAATCCGGTTTGCTGCTTTCCAGTGCGTCCATCTTACGATCACGCAGACGTCCCGCAATCTCTGGTTGCGTCAACGAATACGTACCTGCTGAACCACAACACAAGTGACTATCCGGCACCGCACCCAGATCAAACCCCAGACGGGTCAAGACGGTCTCAACCCGGCCGCCCAACTTCTGGGCATGCTGCAAAGTACAAGGACAATGGAAAGCCAGGCGCGGGCGTGTTTGCGAGTTCAAACACTCTTCCAAAGGCTGGTCCTCCAGCACTTCAACCAGATCTTTGGCCAACTCACTGACTCGACGTGCACGCTCAGCATAAACAGGATCGTTTTGGAACAGATCCATATACTCTTTGACGAAAGCCCCGCAACCGCTGGAGGTCTGCACAATCGCCACCGCCCCTTGCTCGATCTCCGGCCACCAGGCATCAATATTGCGACGCGCCTGCTCCAGGCCCTGTTCCTGCGCACCCAGGTGAAAGGACGAGGCACCGCAACAGCCTGCCTGGGCAATCGGCGTCACGCTGATTCCTAAACGATCCAACACCCGCGCGGTAGCCGCATTAATGGACGGTGCCATGGCCGGTTGCACACAGCCTTCCAACATCAAAACCTGCTTGCTATGACGTTGTGCGGGACGGCTCAAATCTGCATTAAGTTTAGGCGGGATTTTTTCCTGCAGCGAGGATGGCAGCAAAGGACGCAGGGTTCGCGCCACGCCTAACAAGGCACCGACTCGCCCCGGTTCAGGCAAGATTTGGGTCAGTGCGACTCGCATCGCCCTATCCTTCAAAGGCCGCTTTACTTTAGGCTCCAGAGCAGCCCGGCCTATATCCAGCAAATTGTGATATTTCACCCCCGAAGGACAGGTTGTTTCACAGTTACGGCAGCTCAGGCATCGGTCCAGATGATGTTGAGTCAGCTCCGAGGTTGCCTTGCCTTCCAGGAACATTTTGATCAGATAGATACGGCCTCGCGGGCCATCCAGCTCATTGCCCTGGTCCAGGTACGTAGGACAAGTCGCATTGCAAAACCCACAATGCACGCAGGAGCGCAAAATAGCCTGGGCTTGCTCGGCTTGCGGCAGCTGCTGAGCCCATTGGGTCAGTTGTGTTTGCATGTGGACTCCGCCGAAGTGAATAAACGACCAGGATTAAAAATGGACGCGGGATCTAATTGCTGTTTCAAGCGCTGATGCCAGATCAACAAGGACTCGGGCAATTCATCCTGCCCTGCTCCCGATCCCGACCAACAACGGGCATGACCATGCATGGCGCGAGCTTGCGCGTCAATCTGCTCAACAGAGGCATCAGATTTAAGCCAAAGCTGCGTGCCGCCCCAATCCACCAGAATCTCGCCGGGCCATGGTTGTACCGGCGCATCAACTGGCAAGGCAATCCGCCACAAAGTACCAGCCTGGTTAAAGAAGGCCAGACGCTGCTCGCACAAATCATCCCAATACGACATCTCCAGAACATCGCCACCTATCTGCTCTTGCGCCAGCCGCACCGAACTGTCCCCCCCTTCCAGACGCAGATGCAAACGGCCATTCTGCCAAGCAGCTCCCGTAATAGGGCGACTTTGGTCTCGCCATGCACGCAACAAACCAGCGACCTCAGACTGTGTCACATCCAAAGCCAACGCCGCCTGACTACGTGGGCGCGGCAAGACTTTAAAGGACACCTCGGTAATCACTCCTAAAGAGCCCTGTGCGCCTACCATCAGTCGCGACACGTCATAGCCTGCGACATTCTTCATGACTTGACCACCAAAGCGCATATGCGTGCCCATGCCACTGATTAGACGGCAGCCCAGCACGTAGTCGCGCAAAGCACCCACCCACGGGCGGCGCGGCCCTGATAAACCACAGGCTGTCGCACCACCAACTGTCGCCTTGCCCTCGAAGACGGGTGGTTCAAACGGCAAGCATTGGCCTTGCTCGTTCAGGACGGCTTCCAAGGCCTGTAAGGAGGTTCCGGCGCGTACCGTGACAACCAGCTCTGCCGGGTCATAGTCGACCACACCCTCATGGCCGGCCAAACACAAGTCCTGGCCTTGAACCGCTTTACCAAGAAAAGCCTTCGTATTTCCGCCAACAAGACGCAATGGGGTTTTCGTACTCAAGGCCTGCTGAACCTGCTCCAGCAACTCGACGCTGCGATCCTGATTATTATGTTCTACGATAGTCATCAGAAGCGCTCCAACTCTGGGAAAGGCAGTTGCCCATGATGGATATGCATGGCACCCATCTCGGCACAGCGATTCAGCGTGGGAATATTTTTGCCAGGATTCAACATGGTCTTGGGGTCAAAAGCGGCTTTAATCGCGTGAAAGAACTGCAGCTCGTCTTCATTGAACTGCACACACATTTGATTGATTTTTTCTCGGCCAACGCCATGTTCCCCAGTGATCGTGCCGCCCACTTCCACACACAGCTCCAGAATCTTGCCACCCAAGGCCTCGGCACGTTCCAGCTCGCCTGGCTCATTGGCATCGAACAAAATCAAGGGATGCATATTGCCGTCACCCGCATGAAAGACGTTAGCCACACGCAGGCCATACTCTTCAGACAGCTCTGCGGTTTTCTTGAGGACATAAGCCAGCTGACGGCGCGGAATAGTGCCATCCATGCAGTAGTAGTCGGGGGAAATACGGCCTACTGCCGGAAAGGCGTTTTTACGTCCAGCCCAAAAGCGCTGTCGCTCTTGCTCATCCCGGGCCACCCGTACCTCTTGGGCACCGGCTTTGAACATGACCTGCTCAACACGCACGACATCGTCCTGCACGTCCTCCAAGGCACCATCAATCTCGCAGAGCAAGATCGCTTGGGCATCAACAGGATAACCAGCGTGAATAAAATCCTCGGCGGCACGGATGGACATCTGATCCATCATCTCCAACCCAGCGGGCACAATACCTTGGGCGATAATCTGCGCCACGGTATCCGCTGCTTTTTCCACATCATCAAAACTGGCCAGCAATACCACCGTACAAGGTGGGCGAGCCAGCAGCTTGACGGTAATTTCCGTGACAATGCCCAGCATCCCTTCCGAGCCGGTAAATAAAGCCATCAAGTCAAAACCGGGGGCATCCAAGGACTCGGAACCCAAAGTCAAACGCTCGCCTGTGACAGTAATAACTTCCAGACGCAAGATATTGTGTACGGTCAGGCCGTACTTCAAGCAGTGCACCCCACCCGCATTCTCGGCCACATTGCCACCAATCGAACAGGCGATCTGCGAAGAAGGGTCCGGCGCGTAGTACAGTCCAAAAGGCTGGGCCGCCTGAGAAATAGCGATATTGCGTACGCCGGGCTGGACACGGGCAATCCCCGCTACGGGGTCCAGATCCAAAATCTGATTCAGGCGGGCCATCACCAACAAAATGCCCTGCTCCAGCGGCATGGCACCACCCGACAAGCCGGTACCTGCTCCGCGAGCCACCACAGGTACACCCACTTGATGAGCCAGCCGCATCACAGCCTGAACCTGCTCCACAGTGCGCGGTAGCACTACCAACAAGGGCTTGCTGCGGTACACACTTAAGCCGTCGCATTCATAAGGGTGCAACTGCTCGTCTGTGTGCAGCACATCCAGGCCGGGAATATCATCACGCAAACGACTGAGTAATTGCATCTTGTCCACGCGGGGCAAGACGCCGTCTAATTTTTCGTCGTAGTGCAAACTCATCGACGTCTCCTGTTTTTATAAAGTCTCCTAAACCGGATGGTCTTTGATGAAGCCCCCCTTGTCCAGCGCATCCATTACTGGTCAGACCAGTTTTTACCCTTAGTGCCTCCTAGGGTTTGTCTTTATAGTGATAAAACAGGTAGATAGCTATTTAGTTTGTTATTATTTCTGCAGGCAAAAAACTGGTCAGACCACCAATGAGAATGCAGGAACCCAAGCGACTGGATACGTCCGCCGAGCTGGTTGCCCAGCGCATCGAAACCTTGATTATGGATGGAGTCCTAAAACCAGGACAAGTCTTGCCATCGGAACGACAACTGACGCAAAGGCTGACGGTCTCCCGTTCTGCCCTACGCGAAGGCCTGCAAATCCTGCGTGTACGCGGTTTGATTGAAACCCAGCATGGCAAAGGTTCCTTCGTTGCCAATCTGATTGACACCGCTGCCAGCAAACCGCTGGAGCACCTCTTGCAAGCGCAGGGGCGCACCCTTTACGACTTGCTGGAAGTGCGCGAGTTACTGGAGAGTGAGGCCGCCCAACTGGCTGCTTCCAGAGGAACCGAAGCGGATCACATTATGATCCGGCGACGCTTTCAGGAACTGGAAGATCTGCAAGCGCAGGAAGGTGCGCCTGAGCAGATTGCGCGGGCGGATCATGCTTTTCACCAAGCTATCTGCGAGGCCTCACACAATCCGGTTCTGGTGCACATGATCAGCCTGTTCAACGATTTGATGCTATCCACCGTACGGCTCTCGGTACAGCATCTGTACCCCGACCAAGATTCCAAACGCAAACTGGATCGTCAACATGCGCGCTTGTGCAATGCTGTCACCCAGGGCCAACCCGATCTGGCCCGACGGGCCGCCAAAGAACATATTGACGGCATACGGCGACAACTGCAGGAACTGGAGGCCAAGCAAGTGCGCTTGGAGCACGCCCGCCAGCGCCTGAACGGTCTATAAACAGATTTACTTAGCCAAGATATTAGCCAGCATATAACCGGACCCAGCCCCTGTTCCTGCACCAGGCCACGTCGAGGCCCCACAGAGGTACAAACCGTTAATAGGTGTCTTATATTTGGAATAGCCCGCTACCGGCCGGAAAAAGAAGTTTTGATCCAAATGATGGCTGCCAGACAAGTTGTCTCCGCCGATCAAGTTCGCATTGAACTGCTCCAGGTCCTGCGGTGACATGATGTGGCTAGCCAAAATCTTGCCGCGCAGGCCAGGGGCATAACTTTCCAGCAGGTCCAATACGCGCTCCGCGTAGGCCTCTTTAAGCTGCGACCAATCCCCGGCCGCAAGCAGCCCTAAGGCATCCCCTTTCACCTGAGCCGGCAAAACACGCACCTGAATCCACAAAGTGTGTTTACCCTCAGGGGCGCGTGTCGGGTCCAAGGCTGTCCCTTGTCCCACTACCAGCACGGGCTCAGCGGGTAACAAGCCCGCAGCTGCCTCAGCGTAGACACGGCTCATCATTGCCATATCCGGAGCCAAGTGCACATAGGAGAAGCGCTGCAGCTCGGCACCGGCCTTCCAGTCAGGCAAACCATCCAAAGCCAGATGAATCATCAAGGTGCCCAAACCAGGGCGGAAAGCATCCACTTTCTTTTGATAGTCCTTGGATACCTCTTGGGACTGCACCAATCGCCCAAAAACAAGTTGGGGATTCAGGTTAGCGATAACCGCTTTGCGCGCTTTGAAACGACGCCCGTCTGCAAGTACCACCGCACTAGCCCGGCCATTTTCTTGCTCGATACTTTGCACAGGAGCATTTAACAATAACTCCCCGCCCAGCTCCTGCAGCAAGCCGCTCATCGCTTTGATAATCGTGTCAGCACCGCCCTTCCCAATCACCATGCCAAAGGCTTGGTTGGCCATGGACTCAAGATAAGGGAATAGCGCACCACCTGCCGTATCAGGGGTGAAATCTACATGCAGGCCCCAGGCAGCCATCATGGCTTTCAAGGAATCACTTTCGAAGTGACGATCCAAAAAATCACGAGGTGTCGCCAGCAGCAACTGCATGAGCTCCGCCACACCGTCTTTACCCAGACCACGCCAGCTTTTCCAGGCCGTTTTTGCCATGCTCCATGAAGGCATGGGACTACCTAAGACAGCAAATAAATGGGGGGCTTTACGTTGGAAGTCTTCCAACATAGCCTGCCAGGCCAAGGCGTCCTTTTCAGACACCGCGCGAATGCGCGCCAGTGTCGTTTCCAGATTTGTACTGACACCCAGATAAGTTTGATCGCGGAATATGCTGGCAAAACAATGCGCCGCAGGGACGAAGGCCAGACCATGGCGCTCCAGCGCTTCTTTGTGACGCTGATAAAAAGCAGAGCCGGCAAAGGAAGACAAATTCATGGCGCACACATCGTGTTTGAAGCCCGGCAAGGTCAACTCTTGAGTGCTAACCGCCCCACCTGCCGAGCTTTTGGCTTCCAGTACCTGAACCTTCCAGCCCCGGCTGGCCAGCTCCACCGCCGCCGCCAAGCCATTGTGCCCAGCCCCAATCACGATCGCATCCACCACTGTCTCTGCACTCACGGCTAACTCCTTTAGCTCTAAAGTATTACCCGTATTCTACGGCTCAAACAAAGAACTGAGTAGGAATTTAGGAGGGAATAGAGGTGTAGAGCACGCCGCGACGATTATCGGCCTGGAGCCTAGATCGGCGGCCTTATCTGAGCAGATCAGCACGCCAGTGGGCAAACCAAGAGACGCACCTAGAAGAGGCATCCAGTGCAGGCCACGCAGCCGGTGCGGATTGGATACGGCCTATTTTCTTCGGCCTGGTTTACGCCGCCTATTTTGTGCGACGTAAAAAACAAAACCCCCACAAGCGTAGCTTGCGGGGGTTTTGAGGAATAAGAGCTTGACGATGACCTACTTTCACAGACGTCCGTCCACTATCATCGGCGCAAAGGCGTTTCACAATCCTGTTCGGGATGGGAAGGTGTGGGACCACCTCGCTATGGTCGTCAAGCGTAAACTGGTTGCCGAGTCGTCTTTTGAGAGACGCCCCAGCCAATTGGAAGAAGCACGCCGCTAGCGATCAGTACGGATCAACTAGCAGCAGTTACGAAGGTGTCGAGCGCGGGTTGCGCTGCACTTCAATATTACGTTCTGTGGTCAACAACTTAACTCACTACAACCACAAGGGTTATAGGATCAAGCCACACGGGCAATTAGTACTGGTTAGCTACATGCATTACTGCACTTCCACACCCAGCCTATCAACGTCCTGGTCTCGGACGACCCTACAGGGAGGTCAAGCCTCCGGGATATCTAATCTTCAGACGAGTTTCCCGCTTAGATGCCTTCAGCGGTTATCTCTTCCGTACGTAGCTACTCGGCAATGCCATTGGCATGACAACCGATACACCAGTGGTACGTCCACTCCGGTCCTCTCGTACTAGGAGCAGGCTCCGTCAAATATCCAACGCCCACGGCAGATAGGGACCAAACTGTCTCACGACGTTTTAAACCCAGCTCACGTACCTCTTTAAATGGCGAACAGCCATACCCTTGGGACCGGCTACAGCCCCAGGATGAGATGAGCCGACATCGAGGTGCCAAACACCGCCGTCGATATGAACTCTTGGGCGGTATCAGCCTGTTATCCCCGGAGTACCTTTTATCCGTTGAGCGATGGCCCTTCCATACAGAACCACCGGATCACTATGTCCTACTTTCGTACCTGTTCGACTTGTCAGTCTCACAGTCAAGCACGCTTATGCCATTGCACTATCAAGACGATTTCCGACCGTCTCTAGCGTACCTTCGAACTCCTCCGTTACACTTTAGGAGGAGACCGCCCCAGTCAAACTGCCCACCATGCACGGTCCCCGATCCAGATAATGGACCTAGGTTAGAACCGCAAACAGACCAGGGTGGTATTTCAAGGTTGGCTCCACGCAATCTAGCGATCACGCTTCAACGCCTCCCACCTATCCTACACAGGCCGGTTCACAGTTCAATGCAAAGCTACAGTAAAGGTTCATGGGGTCTTTCCGTCTAGCCGCGGGGAGATTGCATCATCACAACCATGTCAACTTCGCTGAGTCTCAGGAGGAGACAGTGTGGCCATCGTTACGCCATTCGTGCAGGTCGGAACTTACCCGACAAGGAATTTCGCTACCTTAGGACCGTTATAGTTACGGCCGCCGTTTACCGGGGCTTCGATCAAGAGCTTGCACCCCATCACTTAACCTTCCGGCACCGGGCAGGCGTCACACCCTATACGTCCACTTTCGTGTTTGCAGAGTGCTGTGTTTTTAGTAAACAGTCGCAGCCACCGATTCACTGCGGCCTCTTCATGCTTTGTGCGCAGGCACATCACACTAATGAGGCATACCTTCTCCCGAAGTTACGGTATTAATTTGCCGAGTTCCTTCTCCTGAGTTCTCTCAAGCGCCTTGGAATATTCATCCCGTCCACCTGTGTCGGTTTGCGGTACGGTCTCGTAGAGCTGAAGCTTAGAGGCTTTTCTTGGAACTGCTTCTAGTTAGTTTAGAGCCGAAGCTCTATTCAGTCACACCCTTGAATTCTGCACCCGGATTTGCCTAAGTGCCTTCTATGATGCGCCAACGGGGACATCCAACACCCCGATAACCTTCTGCAATCCGTCCCCCCATCGCACTCTACGACGGTGCGGGAATATTAACCCGCTTCCCATCAGCTACGCATCTCTGCCTCGCCTTAGGGGCCGACTCACCCTGCGCCGATGAACGTTGCGCAGGAAACCTTGGACTTACGGCGAGGGGGCTTTTCACCCCCTTTATCGCTACTCATGTCAGCATTCTCACTTCCGATACCTCCAGCATCCCTCACAGGACACCTTCACAGGCTTACGGAACGCTCTCCTACCATATGTACTAAAAGTACATATCCGCAGCTTCGGTCTATGGCTTAGCCCCGTTACATCTTCCGCGCAGGACGACTCGATCAGTGAGCTATTACGCTTTCTTTAAAGGGTGGCTGCTTCTAAGCCAACCTCCTGACTGTCTATGCCTTCCCACTTCGTTTCCCACTTAGCCATAGTTAGGGACCTTAGCTGGCGGTCTGGGTTGTTTCCCTCTTGAGTCCGGACGTTAGCACCCGGTGCTCTGTCTCCCACACTGTACTTGTCGGTATTCGGAGTTTGCCATGGGTTGGTAAGTCGCTGTGACCCCCTAGCCATAACAGTGCTCTACCCCCGACAGTAATATGTGAGGCACTACCTAAATAGTTTTCGGAGAGAACCAGCTATCTCCAGGCTTGTTTAGCCTTTCACTCCGATCCACAGCTCATCCCCTAATTTTTCAACATTAGTGGGTTCGGTCCTCCAGCACGTGTTACCGTGCCTTCAACCTGGCCATGGATAGATCGCCTGGTTTCGGGTCTACACCCAGCGACTGAATCGCCCTATTCGGACTCGCTTTCGCTACGCCTCCCCTATTCGGTTAAGCTTGCCACTGAATGTAAGTCGCTGACCCATTATACAAAAGGTACGCAGTCACACCACGAAGGTGCTCCTACTGTTTGTATGCATATGATTTCAGGATCTATTTCACTCCCCTTCCGGGGTTCTTTTCGCCTTTCCCTCACGGTACTGGTTCACTATCGGTCGATCACGAGTATTTAGCCTTGGAGGATGGTCCCCCCATATTCAGACAGGATTTCACGTGTCCCGCCCTACTTGTTCGATGCTTAGTTCCACGTAATGAATTTCATCTACAGGGCTATCACCTGCTACGGCTGGACTTTCCATTCCATTCGATTATTCACTACGCTAAAACATCCAGGCTGGTCCGGTTTCGTTCGCCACTACTTCCGGAATCTCGGTTGATTTCTTTTCCTCGAGTTACTGAGATGGTTCAGTTCACTCGGTTCGCCTCCACATGCCTATGTATTCAGCATGGGATACCGTATTACTACGGTGGGTTTCCCCATTCGGACATCTACGGATCAAAGCTTGTTTGCCAGCTCCCCGTAGCTTTTCGCAGGCTACCGCGTCCTTCATCGCCTGTGATCGCCAAGGCATCCATCATATGCACTTATTCGCTTGATCCTATAACGCTTACGGCTATAGGACTTTCTATGAGTATCGTTGTTGCCGTTCATCAATCCTTAGCTGTTATTCAATCCGAAGATCAAACAACGTCTATATTTTTGAGAACTTGTTGAACATAATTTGTTCTGTTGCAATCACAACCCGTGTATTGTCATCACAAGTCGACTAATCGTCTTGCGTTTATTAGACAACACACCTTCGTTGTGCTTCTTCCTAATTGTTAAAGAGCAATTCGTGGGTTGTATAACCCAACGAGCAGTATTCTTGTAAAAGAACACTCTTCGTTGAATCTAACGCCAGCCAAACCGTTGTTTGCCTGTGCCCTATACTCTGTCATGAACCTGGCTGTATCTACCAACCACAAAAGCGGTGGTGGAGGATGACGGGATCGAACCGACGACCCCCTGCTTGCAAAGCAGGTGCTCTCCCAGCTGAGCTAATCCCCCGAGGTAATCGTTGGTGGGTCAAGTTGGAATCGAACCAACGACCCCCGCCTTATCAAGACGGTGCTCTAACCGACTGAGCTACTGACCCATCTATCACCAGTGGGCGATACCTTCAATGGTCATGACATTAACTAACAGCCAATAAGTGTGGACGCTTTCGCTTTGCGAGCCATTCGCTCTAAAAGGAGGTGATCCAGCCGCACCTTCCGATACGGCTACCTTGTTACGACTTCACCCCAGTCATGAATCCCACCGTGGTAAGCGCCCTCCTTACGGTTAGGCTACCTACTTCTGGTGAAACCCACTCCCATGGTGTGACGGGCGGTGTGTACAAGACCCGGGAACGTATTCACCGCGACATTCTGATCCGCGATTACTAGCGATTCCGACTTCACGCAGTCGAGTTGCAGACTGCGATCCGGACTACGATCGGGTTTCTGAGATTGGCTCCCCCTCGCGGGTTGGCGACCCTCTGTCCCGACCATTGTATGACGTGTGAAGCCCTACCCATAAGGGCCATGAGGACTTGACGTCATCCCCACCTTCCTCCGGTTTGTCACCGGCAGTCTCATTAGAGTGCTCTTGCGTAGCAACTAATGACAAGGGTTGCGCTCGTTGCGGGACTTAACCCAACATCTCACGACACGAGCTGACGACAGCCATGCAGCACCTGTGTTCCGGTTCTCTTGCGAGCACTCCCAAATCTCTTCGGGATTCCAGACATGTCAAGGGTAGGTAAGGTTTTTCGCGTTGCATCGAATTAATCCACATCATCCACCGCTTGTGCGGGTCCCCGTCAATTCCTTTGAGTTTTAATCTTGCGACCGTACTCCCCAGGCGGTCAACTTCACGCGTTAGCTGCGCTACTAAGGCCTAACGGCCCCAACAGCTAGTTGACATCGTTTAGGGCGTGGACTACCAGGGTATCTAATCCTGTTTGCTCCCCACGCTT
>JBQEAN010000052.1:0-6665 GCA_052109075.1 Alcaligenes sp.
AAGGCCCTGAAGTCTGCCATTGCCCGCATCGTGACGGACTCCAAAGGCCCCGGCGAATCCAAGAACCCGGACGACTCTCACCTGACAGCGTTATTCAAGGCCTTCGCGACTCCAGAGCAGACCCAGGCGTTCCGTCAGCAGCTGATCGAAGGCATGGCGTGGGGTGAGGCCAAAGAGGCTTTGCATCAGGTTCTGGAAACCATGATTGCCCCCATGCGCGAGCGCTATGAAAACCTGATGGCCCGCCCGCAGGATATTGAAGATTTGCTCCAAGTGGGAGCAGGTAAAGCCCGTGCTTATGCAACGCCGTTTATCCACGAATTGAAGGCCGCAGTGGGCCTGCGTGATCCTTTGAGCAGCACGGCCAGCAAGACCGAAGCCAAGGCCCGTAAAGCCCGTTTTGTGAACTTCCGCGACGAAGACGGTAGCTTCCGTTTCCGTCTGCAAGATGCCGCCGGGCAAGAACTGTTCCTGTCCAACTCCTATGCGGACCCCAAACAGGCGGGTGTGGCAATCAAGGCCTTGCAGACTGCGGCATTTGCGGATGTGATTAAGCAGGAAGGGCAAGAATTGCAGATTCAGTGCGCAGGTGAAGAAGTTGCCCGCGTATCGGCAGATCTGCGTGGTGCGATCGAATCTGCTTTGGATTCGATGCGTGACTAAGTTGGGTAATCTGCGGCGGGATTGACCTATCGTTTGAGATTGATTCCGCCGTAGATACAGTAAGATCCTCCGCGCTGCTGCTGCGAAGTCCTGGCCCGGTAGTCGCTTGTTTTTGAGCGTAAGCGTAGTAAGTAGAGGGCTTCGGATTTTGCTAGCCCTTCGTTTTAAGTCCGTTGTTTCTGGTCCCAATCGTTGCTGGGCTGTTCCAGTGCCACAATAGTCTCAGCGCAGATCACCTCTCGCAAGGCTGTGAGTTTTTCTTCGGGCCATTGCGAGGTCCAGGCATTGCTCGTCCCGTACAGGGGAGCGCGGCACGCTTTATTCGAAATTCCCGCTCCAGGCGGCGCTGTAATAGCTGGATGTGCCACGCACATGGATATTGAGGTTGGATACGGTTTCGTGCCGGAGTTCGGCCCGCACCCCGTGCTAATGGGTGCGTTAGTCTAATGCTGTTGCCCTCAAGAGAGAACCATAAAGCATCAAGCCCTGCAGGAGTGCTCATGCAGGGCTTGATGTTTGTTTCCGGATTCTGGGCTAAGGTCTTATTCTGCCGTCTGGGCCGGAATACCTAACTGTTCACACAGACTCAACGTCTCGTCCAGGTTTTCACGCTTGATGACAATAAGCTGGAACTCTTCGTCGTAACTCTGGGCAAATTCCAGCAGGCAATATGAAGGATGGAATTGCTTCAATTGCTCATTGGCCCACTCGAAAAAGCCGTCCACGTCCTGAAAGGGCATGTCCTCGTAGGGAAAGGCGGGCAAATCCTGGCTTGCAAATGCCGCCAGGATTTCTTCCCATAATTCGTCCACGGTGTCGGCCAAAGCCAGATAGTCGTCCAGCTCGTAGCTGATGGCCAGGATCAGTGCGCCATCGGGGTCATGTTCCATCAGGTTCTGGGCATGCTTGCCATAAGCCTCCCCCATGGCCGCCGGGCTGGCACTGGCGTTCAGCACGGACTGGCTGATGGCCTCAATATCCTGTTCTTTCTGATCAAATCCGGTCAGCAGATTGAGCAGACGCGTCAGGCTGGAAAAGCGCTCGGTCTCAGTCATGGCTTATCTCCGAAGTTTGCTAAAGGCGGCAGCCATTGCACCTGTCGGTGCCGGGTCAGCTTGCCGGTTAGGGCGATTGTTCCCGGAGCGGCGCTGGGGAGCAGTATTCGCGCTGCTGGAGCCTCGCACCGGGGCACTGTCGTCGTTCAGGCGCATGGTCAAACCAATACGCTTGCGGGCTACATCCACTTCCTGGACTTTAACCTTAACGGTCTGGCCTACGCGGACAACATCGCGCGGGTCTTTCACAAAGGTTTCAGACAGAGCTGAGATATGAACCAAACCATCTTGGTGCACACCTACGTCTACAAAGGCACCAAAGTTGGCCACGTTGGTGACCACACCTTCCAGAATCATGCCGGGTGTCAAATCTTTCAGGGAGTCGATGCCTTCCTGGAACTTGGCTGTGGTGAATTCAGGGCGTGGATCACGGCCAGGCTTTTCAATTTCGTTAAAAATATCACGCACGGTCGGTAAACCAAAGCGTTCGTCGGTAAAGTCTGAGGGCGACAAGCCTTTCAGCGCGCCTGATTTGCCCATGACTTCACGGGCTTCGGTTTGCAAACGCTCCAGAATACGGGCGGCAACGGGGTAGGCTTCAGGGTGAACCGAGGAGGCATCCAAGGGGTTGGCGGCGCCGGGGATGCGCAAAAAGCCAGCAGCCTGCTCAAAGGCTTTTTCACCGAAGCGGGGCACGTCGCGCAATTGCTTACGGCTGTGGAAGGCGCCGTTCTCGTCACGCCAGCTCACAATGTTTTTGGCCAGGGTGTTGTTCAGACCGGAAACGCGGGCCAGCAGGGGAGCCGATGCGGTATTGACGTCCACGCCGACCGCGTTCACGCAATCCTCGACCACAGCATCCAGACTGCGAGCCAGTTCGCGTTGATTCACATCGTGCTGATACTGACCCACACCAATGGATTTTGGGTCGATCTTGACCAGCTCGGCCAAGGGGTCTTGCAAGCGTCGGGCAATGGAGACGGCACCACGCAGGCTGACGTCCATATCAGGGAATTCTTGGGCCGCCATCTCGGAGGCGGAGTACACCGAAGCGCCCGCCTCAGACACCACCACACGGGTCAGCGGCAATTGCGGGAAGGCCGATTGCAGGTCAGCAACTAGTTTTTCGGTTTCGCGCGACGCCGTCCCGTTACCAATCGCCACCAGTTCAACCTGGTGACGAGTCGCCAGACCGGCCAGGGTGCGAATCGAGCCCTCACGGTCACGACGTGGCTCAAAGGGGTAGACCGTAGCCGTATCCAAGACTTTGCCGGTGGCGTCGATGACAGCGGCTTTCACGCCAGTACGAATACCGGGGTCCAGTCCCAATACCGCTTTGTTACCAGCGGGGGCGGCCAGCAGCAGATCGCGCAGGTTGGCGGCAAACACACGGGTGGATTCTTGTTCAGCTTCTTCACGTAGGCGGCCGATCAGCTCGGACTCAAAGGCGGTCAGCAGTTTCACGCGCCAGGTCCAGCGGCATACTTCGGCCAGCCAGTGATCGCGCGGGCTGGCATCAGCGGAGAAGTCGGCACCCACGTCCGTCAGCTCACCCACTTTCAGTACGCAAGGATGTGGCAGCAATTGATCTTGTTCTGGGTTCAGGCCCAGACGCAGGTCCAGAGCGCCTTGCTGACGACCGCGCAGCAGAGCCAGAACACGGTGCGAGGGCAGCTGACGCAATGGCTCGTGGAAGTCGAACCAGTCGCGGAATTTGTCGCCATCTTGCTCTTTGCCTTCGGCAACCTTGGAGTACAGGTGTGCAGATTTCCACAGGTGGTCACGCATGGCTTCCAGTAGATCAGCTTGCTCGGCAAAGCGCTCGGCCAGAATGTCGCGGGCTCCATCCAGGGCGGCTTTGGCGGTGTCGATCTTGGCCTCGGCATTCAGGTAGCCTTCGGCGAGCGCCAGAGGGTCTGCATTGGCCTGGGCCAGGATAGCGTCAGCCAGTGGCTCCAGCCCGGCTTCACGGGCAATCTGGGCACGAGTACGGCGCTTGGGCTTGTAGGGCGCGTACAAGTCTTCCAGGCGCTGCTTGGTGTCGGCAGCCAGAATGGCTTGCTCCAGCTCAGGCGTCAGTTTTTCCTGCTGGCGGATCGATTCCAGAATGGCATGACGACGCGATTGCATATCGCGCAAATAGATCAGGCGCACTTCCAGATCACGCAGGACATTATCGTCCAGCCCGCCGGTGGCTTCCTTGCGGTAACGGGCGATAAAAGGGACCGTGGCCCCGTTGTCCAAGAGCTCAACCGTAGAGGCGGCTTGTTGGATGCGGATGTTCAGTTCAGAGGCCAGTAGCGCCAGAATCTGCTGGTGATCCTGTTGCTGGGCGAGGGTTTCCACAGTCATTTCAGTTATGGGTCCATCGTTGTAAAAGGGTCTGCAAGCGCCGCATTTTGCCATAAAGACCGGCAGCGACCCAGGATTGGCAGGTATCATCTTGTATGTATTCCACTGTGATTGTAGACAGTTCTGTCATTCGTCACCTCTCCCTTAGCGGTTTTGCCCCATGTTGTTGCAGGATTATTCCGATATATTTTCCCCCCAAGGCCCCCTGGCAGAGTCTGTCCCGCACTATCGTCCGCGGCAGGCCCAGCTGGAGCTGGCCCAAGCCATCAGCGAAACAGTCGCCGAGTCCGGTGTCCTGATTGCCGAGGCGGGCACAGGAACGGGCAAGACCTGGGCCTATCTGGTGCCGGTGTTCATGCAAGGCGGTAAAGCGCTGGTCTCGACTGGTACGCGCACCTTGCAGGATCAATTGTTCCGTCGTGATATTCCCCATCTGCGTAAAGCGCTGGCGTTGCCGGTGGATGTGGCCTTGCTCAAGGGACGTAGCAACTATGTCTGTCATTACCATCTGGAGCGCTTGGGTCAGGACGACCGGGCTTTGAAGTCCCGTGCGGAAATGGCTTACCTGCGTGCGATTCAGCTGTTTACCGAGCGCAGCCGCAGTGGCGACAAGGGCGAACTGGCTGAAGTCCCCGAAGATGCAGATATTTGGCATCGAGTCACTTCCACCAGGGATAACTGCCTGGGTCAGGACTGCCCTTTTGCGCGTGACTGCTTTGTGATGAAAGCGCGCCGACATGCGCAGGATGCGGATGTGGTGGTAGTGAACCACGCTTTGTTCATGGCGGATCTGGCCTTGCGTGAAGAGGGCGTGACGGACTTGTTACCCAGTGTGGATCTGGTGGTCTTTGACGAGGCGCATCAATTGCCTGACGTGGCGACCCGTTTCCTGGGTAGCAGCGTGTCCTTGTATCAATTGACCGACTTGTGTCGGCAGATCGAAGCGGCGGGTCTGGCTCAGGCCCGTGAAACTGTAGATTGGAGCCAGGTCTCCCGCAAGCTGGAACAAGCGGCCCGTGATCTGCATCTGCGCACTGCATCGCTGGCCGCCCAAGGTGGCCGTGCCACTTTCCAGGCGCTGCCCGAACCTGAACGGTTTGACGAGGCGCTGGAACAACTGCTGGAAACCTTCGATAAAGTCATCAAGATGCTGGCTATGGTGGCTGAACGCCATCCCGATCTGGCTGCTGCGCATAAAAACGCACTGGAGCTACGTGCACGTCTGTTTCAGTGGAGTCAGCCGGATCGCCAAGGCCGTCACGCTTACTTGCCTGAAAGTGAAAAAGATGAAGACCAGCCCGACGAGTTCGTGCGTTGGGTGGAAAGTGGTCAGCACTATCTGCGTCTGCATAGTGCGCCTTTGTCGGTGGCAAAGATTTTCTCGCGTTACAGAGGCAAGGAGCAGTCCTGGGTGCTGACGTCGGCCACGCTGTCTGTGCATGGTGATTTCAATCACTTCAAGCGACAGCTGGGTTTGTTCGACGCCCGTACCGAATCCTGGGCCTCGCCGTTTGATTACCCTAATCAGGCGCTGTTCTATGTGCCCAATACCTTGCCTTTGCCTAGCCACCCGAATTTCAACCAGGCCTTTGTCGATGCCTTGATGCCGCTGATCAAGGCCGGGCAGGGCGGTGTGTTGGTGCTCTGTACGACCTTGCGCGCGGTAGAGCGTATTGCGGACATGCTGCGGGATCGATTCGACCAGGAAGAGATAGAGCGCAATGTGTTGCGCCAGGGGGAGCGTTCGCGCCAAGTCCTGCTGGACGAGTTCCGTGCGCGGGGTAATGCGGTGCTGGTAGGTAGCGCCAGTTTCTGGGAAGGGATCGATTTACCCGGTGACGCCTTGACCTTGGTAGCCATCGATAAGCTGCCTTTTGCTCCGCCTGATGATCCGGTGCTGGAAGCCCGGATTAAAGAGTGCAAGGATAGAGGTGGTAATGCCTTTATGGAGTATCAGCTGCCAGAAGCCGCGATTGCTCTAAAACAAGGGGCAGGCCGCCTGATTCGTACCGAGCGCGACTGGGGTGTGCTGCTGGTAGGCGACACCCGGATTGTCGAAAAACCCTACGGCAAATTGCTGTGGCGTGGCTTGCCACCTTTTGCCCGTACCCGTGATCCTGCTCGGGCTTTGGCGTTTCTGCGGGAGCAGAAGGCGAAGCGGCAAAGCGAGGACGTTACGGATGTATCGATGGGAGATGGGCTGGAGCAACTTTGACGGCATCACGAAGGGGCTGCTCCCTTGTCCCCAGGTCATGGAACAAAACAATCCTGGGACGTGGCCGACTGGCCAATTCCCAGCGTCAGAAAACGTTTTTTGCTTTCTGAGTACAATCATGGCTATGGCTACCCTTGCTTACCTCACATTGGAACCGGTTAATTACCGGGGCTCAGCCATGCCTCGCGGACATTTCCACTCCGTCACACCGCCCTAAGGGACACTAGCGCTGCAAGAGCGCCCTTCTCTTGCATCCCCCCCATTCTGACTGGTCTGTAGCCGTCTGCCGCTACGGGCTTGCTTTTGTTTGCCTCGCACGTCCTGTCTTTGATTGTTGAGTAGGATGCTGTGAGCGCGTCTAACCCTTCTTCGCTAAGGGC
>JBQEAN010000052.1:6765-10544 GCA_052109075.1 Alcaligenes sp.
CTTTGATTGTTGAGTAGGATGCTGTGAGCGCGTCTAACCCTTCTTCGCTAAGGGCAGTGTTTATGTTTATTGAAAAAATGAGAACGCAGTGGTTTTCCAACGTTCGGGGTGACTTGCTGGCTGGCCTTGTGGTGGCCTTGGCACTTATTCCTGAAGCGATCGCGTTTTCCATTATTGCCGGTGTTGATCCCAAAGTCGGGCTGTATGCCTCTTTCTCTATCGCGACGCTTATCGCCTTTGTGGGTGGGCGACCCGGCATGATTTCGGCAGCGACCGGGGCGATGGCCTTAGTGATGGTGACGCTGGTTAAGGAGTATGGGCTCGACTATCTGTTGGCGGCGACCATTCTTGCTGGGGGACTGCAAATGTTGGCCGGCTTTTTACGCCTTGGGCAACTTATGCAGTTTGTCTCCCGGTCGGTTATCACTGGCTTTGTCAATGCCTTGGCAATCTTGATTTTTATGGCCCAATTGCCTGAGTTAACGAATGTCACTTGGCCTGTCTATGCCATGACGGCAGCAGGGCTAGTCATCATTTATGGACTGCCTTATATCACCAGGGCGGTGCCTTCGCCTTTGGTGGCCATTGTCGTCTTAAGCATGGTCTATATGGTTTTTGAACTGGATATCCGTACCGTCGGTGATATGGGAGCCTTGCCTGACAGCCTGCCCAGCTTCTTGATCCCGCAGGTTCCCTGGACGTGGGAGACAGTGCAAATTATTTTTCCTTACTCTGCCACCTTGTGTGTAGTGGGCCTGTTGGAATCCTTGATGACGGCCACTATCGTGGACGATATGACCGACACCACAAGTAACAAAGACAGAGAATGTGTGGGTCAAGGCTTTGCCAATATCGCCACAGGTTTGGTGGGAGGAATGGCAGGTTGCGCAATGATTGGTCAATCAGTGATCAACGTGAAGTCAGGTGGCCGTGGCCGACTGTCGACCTTAACGGCGGGTGTTGTGCTGTTGATACTGGTTGTCTTCCTGGGGGAATGGGTGAAGCAGATCCCTATGGCTGCCCTGGTCGCTGTGATGGTGATGGTGTCTATCAGTACATTTAATTGGCGTTCGATCAAAGACCTGGTAGTTCATCCCAAAACATCCAGCGTTGTCATGCTGGCGACGGTGGTGGTAACCGTTGCCACACACGATCTGGCCAAAGGGGTGCTGACAGGTGTCTTGTTCTCCGGGGTGTTCTTTGCACACAAGGTGCGGCGTATTTTGCACGTTAGCTCAAGCCTTAGCCAAGATAAGCAGACACGTACCTATGTCGTTTTCGGGCAGGTTTTTTTTGCCTCTGCGGAGAGCTTTGTTACGAAGTTCGACTACCAAGAGAGGGTGGCTCGTATCTGCATTGATGTGAGCCAGACGCGATTTTGGGACTTAAGCTCGGTTGCGGCGCTGGATCGGGTTGTGCTGAAGCTCCGACGGGGTGGTGCTTATGTTGAAGTACTGGGCCTGGACGCCAGTAGCACGATGATGGTGGAACAGTTTGCTCGTTACCCCAACAGTGACGGCACGAATCCTGTGAGCCCTCATTAAGTAGAAGGGCCGGGGCTGGATGCTCCGGCTTTTCCTTTCATGGATGGGCAGATGTTCGCTGTTGGTTGAGACGACTTAAGCCCACGATTTCAGTCTCCTAGCAGCCTTAGTTTCTTAAAAATAATAATTCAGGTTTAAACCAAAACCTTAGCCGAACGCAGGGTAATCCCCATCCTTCAAGTCATTGACGCTCTAAATCAAGCTCATTACCATCACAACATACAACTATGTATGTTCTAAAACCACTTGTGTTTGGTGATCCTAATGACGACAGAAAAGACGGTGCCGCGGGTGATGCGTTTTGATGATTTGGCGTTCCAGCCCCGAGAAGAAAAGCCGGAGATGGCACAGCTGGCGGAGATTGTGGGCGAGCAGGATGGTACGCCGCTCAGTGCCGGTTATGCCCGTCTGAGCAATGCGCGGATTGAATGGACCGTGTTGTATGACGAGGTAGTCACGGTGATTGAAGGCAGCATCAAGATTCACACCCCGCAAGGTGTGTTGCAGGCAGGACCGCTGGACTGCATTTGGTTGCCTGCCGGTACACCTTTGATTTACGAGGCAGAATCCGCCCTGATCCATTACTGTCTGCATCCCAGCAATTGGGCCAGCGCGCGGACGGCGGCATGAGCATCAGGAAAATCACGCGGCTGCCCGAGAACGATAAGACCAACGGGTGGAGTCAGCTGTTAAGCCCCCGCACTCCCAAGCCTGCGCTGACTAAAGACATACAGGCTGATTGGGTCATTGTCGGTGGTGGCTTGGCTGGTTTGGCTGCTGCCCGTCGTCTGGCAGAAAACCGCCCCGGAGACAGCATCGTGGTGCTGGAGGCTGATCAGGTGGGCGAGGGGGCTCAAGGCCGGAACTCTGGCTTTGCAATTGATAGCCCCCACAATGTCGGCAGTTCTATGGGAGAGTTGGATGCTGCCCGTTCGCATGTGCGCTTGGCGCGTACCGCCATTGCCTATTTGAAAACACAGGTGGAACGTTACGGCATTGAGTGTGACTGGAGCCCCATCGGGAAATTCCATGCAGCCGTCTCCGAGGAGGGCGTGCGTACGACTTTGAAGCCCACGCTTCAGGTGTTGGAGTCTTTGAAGGAGCCCCATGAGTGGCTGGATGGCAAGTCTCTGCACGACAAGTTAGGTTTCAGCCATTTCCGTTCGGGCATTTACACCCCTGGAACAGTGTTGCTGAACCCGGCTGGCTTGTCTCGTGGTCTGGCCGACAATATGCCCGTCAATGTCACTGTTTACGAAAAAACGCCGGTGCTGTCTTTACAGCAGGACGATGGTGTCACGCTGGAAACTCCCGGGGGCAAGATACGTGCGGGCAAGATGATCCTGGCCGTGAATGTCTTTGCGGAGCAGTTTGGTTTTTTCAGTGGCAAGTTGATACCAATGGCAGCCCATGCCAGCTTGACCCGCTGTCTGACAGAAGGCGAGCAGCGCGAGTTGGGTGGTTTGTCCAGTTGGGGTTTGACGCCTGCTAATGCCTTTGTGGGCATCACCATGCGGCGCACCAATGATCAGCGTATTCTGATCCGTCAGCACATGACTTACACACCCAATCTGCGCAGCGATGATGAAAGCCGTCGTCGTGTCCGACTCGAGCACAAAACCTTGTTTGACGAACGTTTCCCGAATTTGAAAAACGTGGAAATGGAGCACACCTGGACCGGCTTTATCTGCCTGTCTCGTAATGGCTCGCCGGGTTTTGGGCAGGTCGCTCCGAATATTTATTCAGCCGTGTGCCAGAACGGAGTGGGCCTGACCAAAGGCACGATCTCCGGCATGTTGGTGGCCGACCTGGCTTGCGGTGTGGACAATCCTTTGATTGCAGAAATGCAGGCTTTGGGGCAACCCGATGCTTTGCCACCGCGCCCGTTTCTGGATGTTGGTGTCCGGGCCCGTTTGGGGTGGGAGTTGTGGCGGCACAGGGCGGAAGCTTAGTCCACAAAACGTGTACAAGAAATTTAAAAGAAATACCCAGGAGGAGTTATGAAACTTTTGAGCAAGACTTTGCTGACGATGATGTTCAGCCTGACTGCGGCCACGGTGACCGCCAAAACCATGCGTATTGCCACAGACTCGGGGGCGCAGGGCTCGCCCAGTGGTGACGCTATCGAGAAATGGGCTGCTCTGATTAAAGAGGGTACGCAAGGCGCCTTGTCGCCACGGGTTTTTTATCAAAACCAGCTGGGCGGTCAGGAAGAAGTGTTTGACCAGCACGTGG
>JBQEAN010000052.1:10644-25716 GCA_052109075.1 Alcaligenes sp.
GTTTTTTATCAAAACCAGCTGGGCGGTCAGGAAGAAGTGTTTGACCAGCACGTGGCCGGTGATGTGCAACTGATGCTGAATTGGCCCATGACGTCCTACGACAAGCGTATAGCGGTGATCTACACGCCCTATATGTTCACCACCTGGGAACAAGCCCTGGCGGCCTACCAACCCGGTGGTTGGCTGAACGAAACGCTGGACGGTGTGTACAAGGAAAATGGCCTGAAGTTTTTTGGGGCTTGGCCAGAAGGCTTCAATGGAGTGGCGACCAAAGGTAAATACGCCATGACGGTTGAGGATGCCAAAAACATCAAGGTTCGTGTCCCGCCGATCTCCGTGATGCAGCAGTCGGTACAGGCTATGGGCTATCAAACCGCGACCATTGATTGGGGCGAAGTCTTTACCTCCATTCAAACCGGCGTGGTCGATGGTGATGCGGCTAACGTCGTTTACTACGACTACGAGTACTTCCGCGATACGTTGGATTACTACGTGCGCAGCAAACAGCAGTTTATTACTGGTGTGCTTTCCATGAACTTGGAAGCCTGGGAGGCCTTGAAGCCCGAACAGCAGGAAGTGGTCCAGGCCTCGGCCATCAGCATCATGCAAGAGCAGTTTGCCAAGGCCCAAGTGGCGGATGACGCTATTGTCGAGAAGTGGAAAGCACTGGGCAAACACTACATCGAACTCGACAAGGACCAACTGGCTGCGTTGGGCACGCATGTTCGCGGCAAGGTCTGGCCGTCGATGCGCTCTGAGGTCGGTGACAGCATCATGGCCTATATCGAGAAAAACGCCTCGGCTCTCCAGTGAACACCTTGGATCAAGGGAGTATGAATGTGAGTGAGGACATCCCGATTAGACGCGGGCCTGCCTTGATCGCGCTGGAATGCCTGGCCATTGTGTCCAGCATTGTGGTGGCGGCGGGTCTGGCCTATGTGGTGGCGGCCCGCTATTACCTGCATTGGCCTGCGACTGGCGTGCATACCATCGTCATGGTGGCTGCGATTTGGCTGTATATGACGGGGGCCTTGATTGCCAGCCAGTCACGCCAGCACTTGGTAGTGGATTATCTGGCACATCGTTTGCAGACACCGCGTGCCCGTGCCATTCACCGTTTTTGTGTCTCGATGTTGGTACTGGTGATTGTGGTGGCCTTTGCCTACTGGACCTTGCGTATGTTCATGTGGGGCTCCCGTTTCTCGACCACCATGCCGGAACTGGGGATTCCCGTGTGGGTCCCTCAGGCGGCCATTGGCTTGAATGCGGCAGGTAGCCTGTTGTATGCCTTGCGCGATGTTTATCAGTCTTTGATGGCCTTGCGCCGTGGAGGCCATTGATTATGCATGCTGGATTTTCTGTTCTCTTGCTCTTGCTCCTCTTGGTGGTTGGGGTGCCGGTAGCCTGGTCGTTTGCCGGTACGCTGCTGATGTTGACGCTGGTGTATGACGTCAATTTGAATACCTTGATGCTGCAAGGTTTCCGTTCTTTGAATTCCCTGGTTTTACTGGCCTTGCCGTTGTTCATCATGGCGGGCTACTTGATGCAGGCAGGCGGCATTGCGCACCGCTTGGTGGGCTTTGCCGAGATGTTGGTGAAGAATCGTCGGGGTGGCATGGGAGCCAGCATGGTCCTGGCCTCGGGAGTGTTCGGGGCGATTTCAGGTACGGCGTCGGCAGCAGTGGCGTCGATTGGAACGATTCTGGTTGATCCCATGGAGCAGCGTGGCTACCCGCGTGAGTACTCGGCAGCCTTGCTGGGGATTTCCTCTTTGTTGGGCATCCTGATTCCGCCATCCATCACCATGATCTTGTTTGCGGTGGTCACGCAGCAATCAGTCGTGGCTTGTTTTGCGGCCACAATCGGGCCGGGCCTGCTGTTGATGATTGGCCTGACTCTCTTCAATTATGTGGTGGCAGGACGTTGGTTCAAGGAACTGCCTGCTCAAGAAGTGGATGAGCGAACCCGCCGCTCTTCACTCAAGACCTTGCTCTATGCCGTGCCAGCCCTGTGTATTCCTGCCTTGATTCTGGGCGGGATTTATGGGGGCGTGTTCACACCTACTGAAGCCGCGGCGGTCGCGGTCGTGTTGGTGATTGGTATTGGCTGTTTTGTGTACCGCGAGCTGACCGTGCGCAAACTGTGCGACAGTTTCGTACGTACGGCGGAAACAACGGGTACTGTCATTTTGATTCTGCTGTTTTCATTCCTGATTGGCCGAATTCTGGTCGCCCAGGGAGTGCCACAGGATTTGACGGCTTTTGTGACGGGTCTGGTTGACAGCCCGATCGGCATCCTTTTGATGGTTAATGTCTTCCTGATTATGGTGGGCATGATTATTGATGACGTGTCGCTGACGGTTGTCGTGGCTCCTTTGCTTCTGCCTCTGGTTGGCGTGGCCGATGTAAGTCCGGTGCAGTTTGCCGCCATTGTGGCTTGTGCAGTCATTGTGGGTTCTAACAGTCCACCGATGGCACCCGTGCTGTATATGTCGTGCCGCATCAGTAAAGTGGCGGTCCATCGCTCTTTTGGTCCTGCTATTGCCATGATTGTCTTTGTGGCCATTCCGATTCAATTAATCACCACCTTCGTGCCCGCTGTGTCTTTAGCGTTTCCACGAATGCTGGGCCTGTTATAGAGGAGCGCCGGTATACTTTGGCGACTAAAGCGACTCTACAAGCAGGTGATATGAGCGATAAGGAACTGATTGAAAGCGTGGCCAGAGCCGGGGCACTGTCCGAACCGAACGTGCATTTGACGCGGGCGGACTGGCTGGAAGCCGCCATCCGCCTGTTTATGCAGGAAGGGGTGGAGGCGGTGCGCATTACCCGTCTGGCCCAGGTCATGGCGGTGACGCGAGGCAGTTTTTATTGGCACTTCAAGGACAGGGACGATCTGTTGGATGGGCTGGTGGGATTTTGGGAGCAAAAGAATATGCGCTCCACCATGCTGGCCTTGGAAAACGTGGACAATTTACAGGACGGCATGCTGTCCTTGTTTTCCACCTGGCTGGATGTCTCCCGGTTTGAGCCTGGCCTTGATATGGCCATGCGCGACTGGTCCCGACGCTCCGAACGGGTGCGCTTGGCCGTAGCTCGTGCTGATAAAGCCTGTATGAATGCCTTGTCCAGTTTTTTTCAGCGCATGGGTGTTGACGAGATAGAGGCTCAGACGCGAGCCCGGACAACCTACTTTTGTCAGATCGGCTATTACCTGATTGGCTTGCAGGAGGATCTGCAAGACCGGATGCTGTATTTGGATGACACTATGAGGATACTGGGCGGTCAGCCTTTGGATCCGGCCAAGGCCAAAGCTTTTGCGGAGCGTATGTATAGGCTGCAGCAGGACAATGCCAAGAAAGCTGGGTGATATTTTGGATGTCTTGGAGTTTGTGGCGGTGGGACTGGTTTAGACAACCCATGGAAGCTGGAGCCCCACTTTCCCGCAAGCTGGTCTAAAGAGGGGAGTGGCTTGAGCTAGGCGGCATACCAGCCCACTCTGGTGGGCAAGGCAGAACGAACCGGCAAGGATCACCTCGTAGACGCCAGAACATTAAAAGGGCCGAATCCTGTCTGGGATTCGGCCCTTTTTTGGGGACTGCGCTATTACACAGGCAGTCCCTATGTTGGCACGGACGTCTGCTTCAAGGTTTAGAACCAGTTAATTGGGTTCCAGTAGTTCACCTTGGTATCCAGGCCTTCCTTGAAGTAAACCGAATCAGGAAAGTTCTGGTCCATCACGCGCTTGGTGGTGTCGCGCAGATCAGTTTGACCCATTTTGTCGTAAGACAGATACATCAAGTACAGAGCACGCTCGGCAATAGGTACACCCTTGAAGTCGGTAATCACGGTCTGTGCACGGTTAATCGCTGCTACATAAGCCCCGCGCTTGTAGTAGTACTCGGCCACGTGGACTTCATTCTGGGCAATGGTGCTGACCAGCCAGGTCAGGCGCTTGGCCGCATCGGGAGCATAACGACTATTTGGGTAGCGTTGCAGCAAATCGTTAAAGGCTTCGTAGGATTCACGCAGGCCTTTGGGGTCACGCTCGCTGGGGTCCTGTTGGGTGATGTTGGACAGGGCCGCGCTAGGAGGCGTAAAGGAAATCAGCCCTTTCAGGTACAACATGTAGTCGGTACCGGGGTGGCTGGGGTATTGCTTCTGAAAACGGTCGATAGCGGCCAGGGCTTTGGCAGGCTCTTCGTCTTTCCAGTTGATGTAGGCTTGGTCGATCAGCGATTGCTGTGCGAAGGTGCCAAAGGGATAGCGGGACTCGACGGCTTCCAGACGGGCACGCGCATCTTTCCAGTTGCCAGCGGACATTTCCTCGCGGGCGTCTTTATACAAGCGTTCGGCTGTCCAACCTGAGGTTGGATCAACTTCTTTTTTGGTAGTGCCGCAGCCAGCAAGCAAAGTGGCGGCCAGCATTAATGCGGCTACTTGGGCCAGCTTGGTACCACGAATACGTGGCAAGTTCAGGTTCAGGCGAGTCACAAAAGCGTCCTTGGTGTTAGCATTGCTGCTCAATTATATGATTTGTCGCCATGCCTGACACAGATACTGAAAAAGATAGTGTTGTTTCTTCCGACGCACTGCGTTTTATCCTTCCCATCACTGCGTCTCCGGACCGTCTGGACAAAGCCTTAGCGCGCTTGCTGCCACAGCATTCGCGCAGCCGACTACAGTCCTGGGTCGAGAGCGGGCATGTTCTGGTCAACGGCCAGGCCGTCAAGGTCAAGCACACGGTTTACCCCGGCGATACTGTGCTGGTCTGGGAGCAACAAGCCCCCGAAGACATGGCTTTCGAGCCCGATGACGTGGACTTTGAGATTGTGGCCCAAAGCGATTCCTGGCTGGTCGTCAACAAGCCCGTGGGTCTGGTCACGCACCCCGGCGCGGGTAACTGGCGTGGTACTTTGCTGAATGGTTTGCTGTTCCGCTTCCCCACTTTGCGCCAAGTGCCTCGTGCCGGTGTTGTACACCGGCTGGACAAAGACACCTCCGGCTTGCTGGTCATCGCCCGCACGGAAGTTGCTCAAACCCACTTTGTCCGACAACTGCAAGAGCGTAGCATGGGACGCCAGTATCTGGCGTTGGTCCATGGCGTCTTGCCGGGACAGGGCTCGGTAGACGCTCCTATTGGGCGCGACCTGCGCGTGCCGGTGCGTATGAGTGCCGGGCAGTCTGTGGCCCCCAAACCAGCACTGACCCATTATCAGATGTTGCGTCAAGGTTACGTGGGTGAAGAGTCCATTACTGAAGTGGCCTGTCGACTGGAGACGGGGCGTACGCACCAGATTCGCGTCCATTTAAGTTCGATCAAGCATCCGCTGCTGGCCGACACCTTATATGGGGGCCGGGTGCTAGCAGGAGCCCAGCGTCAAATGCTGCATGCCCATGTGCTGGAATTTGAGGACCCCGATACGGGCGAGCGTCGCCGCTTCTCGGCTGCACCACCGCCTGATTATCAGTCTGTTGTAGAGACGATTGAATGGCATACTCAAAGCTGATTCCTATTCTTAGCGGCCCCGAACAAGCGGGGCTGCTTTATTTTTGTACGACTCGTGCAGGCGGCGTTAGCCAGGACGAGCGGAGCAGCCTGAATCTGGGGCTGAATACAGGTGATGATCCGGCGAGGGTTCAGGATAACCGTCAACGGGTAGCGGAGTTTCTAGGATCAGATCCTGTCTGGCTGGCACAGGTACACGGCACGGATGTGCTGGATGCAGACCAGGATATCCTGCCCGCTGCGCCACGGGAGTTTGATGCTGCGATCACCACTCGCCGGGATCGTACGTTGGCTATTTTGACGGCAGACTGCCTGCCGGTTGTGATCTGGGATGAACAAGCACAGGTTCTGGGTGTGGCCCATGCTGGTTGGCGCGGTCTGCAAGCCGGGGTGCTAGAGCGCACTTGGCAAGCTATGGATGCACGTTGTCCCCAGGCGCAGTCCTGGCAAGCCTGGATTGGGCCTGCGATCAGCCGGGACTATTTTGAGGTGGGGCAGGAAGTCTTTGACGCCTATGTTGCCAATGGGCCTGAATTAGCGGGTTTCTTTATTCCTGGGCAGCGCCCTGGAAAATGGCAGGCGGATTTGCCCGGCATAGCCCGCCAGCGCTTGGAACAATTGTGTCCTAGGAAAATGACCGTGCACTTAAGTGGCTTGTGCACGTTTAAGCAGGACGACTTGTTTTATTCCTATCGCCGCTCGCCCTTGACGGGTCGGCAGGCCACCATTGCACGTTTGAAGCCACTTTAACGGTTTTTTGATCGCCTTAAGTACGATAAGAAATCGTTAATAGTGTCGATTGGCGTGTCAGCCTAATTAATTACCCCAATTGACTGGTTTTGTTACGAACGTCATGCTCTAAGCGTATTTGCAATTCGTTTACAGGTGGCAGATGTCGAGTAACAACCGTGCTTTTCAAGGTTTTGGCAAACCGATTGATGCCGCCCGCTGTGCTGAACTTCAGGCCCGCTACATGCAGCTGTGGCAGGACCTGTGGGACCAGGCCCAACGTGGTGCCTTGCCTCCCCCGCAGGATCGTCGTTTTGCCGATGCCGCCTGGCAGAGCAATCCTACTGCATTGTTCAACGCCCATATCTGGCAGCTTAGCGTTCAGGCCATGAACGAGATGCTGGGCCTGATGGATTTGGAGTCATCGCAGCGCGAGCGTCTGAGTTTCTCCATGATGCAGTGGGCCGAAGCGATGTCGCCCAGCAATTATCTGATGCTCAACCCCCAGGCCTTGCAGACCATGATGGATACGGGCGGTCAATCCGTGCTGGAAGGCATGTCCAATTTTATGGACGACTGGCAAAAGGGGCGTTTGACACAAACGGATGAAAGCCAGTTTCAGCTGGGGCACAACGTGGGCACTACTTCGGGTGCTGTCGTGTTCCAGAACGATATTTTTCAGCTGATCCAGTACGCACCCACCACCACGATGGTGCATGCGGTGCCATTGTTGATCGTGCCCCCCTGCATTAACAAGTTCTACATTCTAGACTTGCAACCCGAGAACTCTTTTGTGCGCCATGCCCTGGATCAGGGACTGACGGTGTATCTGATGTCCTGGCGCAATCCTCAGCCTGACGATGCCGAACATATTCAGGCGCTGGGATGGCAGGATTATTTGGAACAGGGCGTGCTGGAGGCGGTTCGCGTCAGCCAGGAGCTGTCGGGCCAGGAAAAAATCAATACGCTGGGCTTTTGTATTGGCGGCACCTTGCTGGCCAGTGGCTTGGCTCTGGCACGCGATAAGGGTCAGGACCCAGCCGCTTCCATGACCTTGTTGACCACCATGTTGGACTTCACCGACGTGGGTATGCTCAATGTGTTTATCGACGAAGCGCAGGTTGCGTATCGCGAGTGGCAGTTGGGGCAGGGCGGCTTGCTCAATGCCCGTGAACTAGCCAGTACGTTCTCTTTTCTACGGCCAGCCGAGCTGGTCTGGAATTACGTCAACAGCAACTATTTGCAGGGTAAAAAACCAGCTGCTTTTGATTTGCTGTATTGGAACTCCGACGGCACCCATTTGCCCGGCCCTTTCTTTACCTGGTACTTGCGTAATACGTATCTGGAAAACCGCCTGATTCAGGACGGTGGGGTACCGGTAGGTGCTCACCGTGCGGATCTAAGCCAGTTGGATTTTCCTGTGTATGTGTATGGCTCCAAAGAGGACCATATCGTGCCCTGGCAGTCGGCCTACGCCTCGTTGCAGGCTTTGCCCGCGGCCCAGCATCGGTTTGTGCTGGGGGCGTCCGGGCATATTGCCGGCGTGATCAATCCGCCCGCCAAGCAGCGCCGTAATTATTGGGTGCTGCAGGACGGCGAGTCTGTGTCGACACTGGATGCCCAGCAATACATGGAACGGGCGCAGTCTGTTCCCGGTAGCTGGTGGTTGGATTGGATTGCGTGGCTTGCACCCTTGTCCGGTTCGCGTCGTCGAGCCAAACGCCGCTTGGGCCATGCCCAGTACCCGGTGTTGGAAGAGGCACCGGGCAGCTATGTGAAAGTGCGCGCCAGTTAATACTTCAATTTTCAGGTTTCGGAGGCAGGTCACTTCGCCTGCTTCCATTATCTCGACGTCGGTTGTAGATCTTGCCCAGGCCGGCGCTGGGATTTCGAGCTTTGTCACCCCTTTCAGGAGATGTCTATGAGCAGCAAAATAGCTTACGTAACTGGTGGTATGGGAGGGATAGGGACAGTTATTTGTCAGCGTCTGGCCAAGGACGGTTTTACCGTTATTGCCGGTTGTGGCCCCAATCGTGATTTCCAGAAGTGGTTGGGCGAGCAGGCTGAACTGGGCTATACATTTCATGCCTCTGTAGGCAACGTAGCCGATTGGGATTCGACTGTTGAAACCTTTAAAAAGGTCTTTGCCGATTTTGGTCAGGTCGATGTGCTGGTCAATAATGCGGGGATTACACGCGACGGTACGTTCCGTAAGATGAGCCAGGAAGACTGGCGTACGGTTATCGATACCAACCTGAATAGCCTGTTTAACGTGACCAAGCAGGTTATTGATGGCATGGTGGAACGTCAGTGGGGCCGCATCGTCAATATCAGCTCGGTGAATGGGCAAAAAGGGCAGTTTGGTCAAACCAACTACTCCACCGCTAAAGCGGGTATTCATGGCTTCACCATGGCCTTGGCCCAGGAGGTTGCCAATAAGGGGGTGACGGTTAATACTATTTCCCCCGGTTATATTGGTACGGACATGGTGCGTGCGATTCGCCCCGATGTTCTGGAGAAAATCGTAGCCACCATCCCGGTGGGCCGTTTGGGTACACCAGATGAAATTGGCTCTATGGTGGCCTGGTTGGCTTCGGTGGATTCCGGTTTTGCCACCGGCGCGGATTTCTCCTTGAACGGCGGCCTGCACATGAGCTAAGGCTTGTGACTGTGGGTTTTGTTTGTTTTTGATTTTTTGATTAGGAAGTAAGCACCAGCATGGGATCCCCTCGACTCATCAAGAAATACCCCAATCGTCGCTTGTACGACACGCAGGCTAGCGCTTACATCACGATGGTTGATGTCAAGCAGCTGGTGCTGTCAGGAGAGGAGTTCGCGGTCGTCGATGCTAAAAGCGGCGAGGACCTGACGCGCACTATTCTGTTGCAGATCATTCTTGAGGAAGAAAGTGGGGGGATTCCCATGTTCTCTACCCCGGTGCTGATGCAGATCATCCGCTTTTATGGCAATGCCATGCAGGGGGTGATGGGCTCGTATTTGGAAAAGAATATCCAGGCTTTCATGGAGATCCAGGAGCGCATGACCGAACAGTCCAAAGGTGTGTACGGGGCCCAGTTTGGCCCCGAGGCTTGGGCGCAGTTCATGAGCGTGCAGGCGCCAGTCATGCAGACTGTCATGAATAGCTATATTGATCAGAGCAAGAATCTGTTCGTGCAAATGCAGGACCAGATGCAGGATCAAACCCGGCAAATGTTCTCGGTCTTTCCTTTTGTGCCACCCGACAAAGATAAGAAAGACTGATTTTTTTAGCCTGCCAGTGTTTTAAACGGAGTATGGCTGCTTAGTGTTTCTTGGTAGCGGGCCACATGGCCCGCTTCTTCATGCAGGAACTCTTCAATCGCATGGGCAAAGCGCGGGTCGGCAATCCAATGTGCGGAGCAGGTGGGGGTCGGCAGCAAGCCACGCGAGAGCTTGTGCTCCCCTTGAGCGCCGCCCTCAAAGAACCGCAGTTGCTGCGCAATGCAGAATTGGATCGCCTGGTTGTAGCAGGTTTCGAAATGTAGGCCAGGTACGTAGTGAGTACAGCCCCAGTAACGTCCATAAAGTGTGTGCCCGTCCCGTAGCGAAAGGGCACAGGCTACTTCTTGCCCATGTTGCTGCGCCAGAATCAGCACCAGCGATTCGGGCAGTTGAGCGTGCAGGCGCACAAAGAAATCTCGATTCAGATAAGGGCGTTGTCCGCGCTCCTGATAGGTGTTGGCGTAGCACTGGTAAAAATAGTTCAGATTCTGCTCGCTAATGTCCTGTCCCTGTTTGTGTTCAAAGGACAGGCCCTGCTCGTAGACCTTGCGGCTGTCCTGTCGCATTTTTTTGCGTTTTTGTTGGGTCAGTGAAGCCAGAAAGTCCTCGTAGCTGGCGTAGTCCTGGTTGTGCCAATGAAATTGCACATCATGGCGAATCATGAAGCCTGCCTGCTCTAGAGCCTGCCTGTCGTCTGCATTTGGGAACAGTACATGCACAGACGACAGTTGATTGTTCTGCGTCAACTGGATGAGTTGCTGGGCTAGCAGAACACGGTCTTCCTGGGTGCGAGCCAGAAGGCGCGGGCCATTGACGGGTGTAAAAGGGATGGCAGACAAGAGCTTGGGGTAATAGTTCAGGTCGTGACGTTGATAGGCCTGGGCCCAGCCTTGGTCAAACACGTATTCCCCCCGAGAATGGTGCTTTAGATACAGCGGTACGGCACCACACAGCGCCTGCCCACGATGCATTAACAGATAATGCGGTGACCAGCCTGTGCTTGGGGTGACGCAACCGGTTTCATGTAAACACGTCAAAAAGGCATGGCTGAGCAACAGGTGATGGCCAGACAGCGCGTCCCAATGTGCCGGGTCGAGCTGATTTAGTTGGGTGCAGAGTGAAAATTGGATCGGTTCAGTGCTGGCCATGGCAATGGGTGTGTCGATAAGCCTATCTTGAAACAGGGGCAGGGCACAGACCCTGGCGGCTTTGTATACTAGCCAGCGTTTCATGCAAAGGGAAGGCTTGTTTGGCATTGTGGCCAACGCTTGCCCAAGAAGAGGAATTCATGACGAAAATTGCCTTGGCGCTGGGTGCGGCGATGGTGCTGGCAGGTTCGGCTCAAGCGGGTCCAGCTTGTGAGTATTTGCGTAATTATGTCGCTTTGCAGCCGCAATCGGGTGTCGAGCTGCAGATGCAGGATCAGGATGGGGCTTGTCGAGTTCAGAACGCACAATGGTCGGCAGGTGCTTCTTCGATGCTGCTGGCCTTTGATGAATTGGTTTTGCATGATGAGGGTTTAGCAACATTTTCCGGGCAGCAAGAAATTCCTCAGTCTATGGCGCTGACGGTAAGCGGTATTTATGTTCTGACAGGTCAGCTGCCGGGGCAGGATTATGTGATGCGTCTGCAAGCCAAGCCGATGGATTTTTCCCTTCGGTACAAGTGGGATTCGGCCTCGGCACAGTTGTATCTGGAGCAGGCCCGGCTGCGTAGCCAGAGCCTGCGTGAGGTTCGTATTCAGGCGCAGTTTGAGATTGAGTCAGCAGCAGGACGTGCGCTGGGCGCAGACGAGCTTGAGCAGGCGCAACTTAAAAGTCTGAGTCTGTACTTGGATAATCAAAACTTGATCCAATCAATGGTCATGCCAGCAGTGGTGATGAGCATGAGTATGTACGAGGACCCGCGCCCCGGTATTGAGAAGGCCTTATTGGCAGCACGCACTGCGGTACAGCTTATGCCCGACTCGGTGGCGGATCGGGATAGTCGCGATGCCTTGCTGGCATTTATTGCTCAACTGCCCACACCCCACGGACGTTTGTCGCTGGATATCAAGATGGATCCGCCTTGGTCGGCGGCACGTCTGGAGTCTGGAATGTCGTTGAATCAAATGCGGCAATTGCTGTCTGGCCTAAGCCTGCAAGCTCGATTCGATACGGGGGAAGTCCCCTCTGCCTATGTTTGGTTACGCGATCAGGTGCGCAAAGGCTTGCGGTTGTTCAGCCTTCGCTGGGCTGTCGCACCACAGTAGTCGGCACTTAAGGCATCGCAAGCAGCGGTGCCCAAGGCGAGTACCTGAAGCAGGACGAAAAAAAACCGCCGCATAAGCGACGGTTTTTTAAATTTGGTTGCGGGGGCAGGATTTGAACCTACGACCTTCGGGTTATGAGCCCGACGAGCTACCATGCTGCTCCACCCCGCGTCAGAGAAGTAACTATAACACGTTTTTCGATTATGTACATAGTGTGGCGAGTTTATTTCATTAATAGTTGTGCTCTTGTCTCGGCGGACGAGCAGGGGCGGGACAAAATGGTCCTTCAATTTTCTTGCGTCTTGTTGGTCGCAATGGTGTAATAAGAACTGTGCTTACAGGTTCAGCCGGACTGGCATTTCTAAAAGCTCAAACGCGCAAGCGGCTCCCTGTATAGCGACCAGCTCTTAATGGCTGGCATCTAGCTGTAATAGCAGTCGGCTCCCCTACTAGGCGGGATGTCCCGGCAAAAAAGAATTTCTCTGTTTCTGGCTTTGCTTCAGGTTTAGGCAATCGATGGCCCATGCTGTGGTCTTTTGATGCCTTGATGTTGGCATTTGACAATGTAGACCTGTATTGCCCCGATCAGTCATTGCCCCAAATGTTGCTGTGCTGTTTTTGCGTTCTTGAACTCCGGGCGCCAATTCAAATCCAGCCCAATAGGGCTTGCGGACATACTCATCATCAGCATGTGTGCTTACACAAATTTTTTAATTGTTTTTAGTGCTGCCTTTTCTGGCTTGAGCCAAGGCGGTGTTGCCTTGCGCGCTTTGAACCTGCTGTGGGGTGAGGTGTTTGCGCTGATGGCAACGGTGGTGCTTGTTGTGGTTTCGGCGATGGCTGCTGTTAAGAGCCTTGTGTGTGCTCTGTTTGCCGCCCTGACGCTCAAGGTTTGCAAATTGCTTGGCTGCGCTGCGAACTTGACTGAAAACCAAAGCGGCGGGCAACAAAAAAGCCAGCACGCATTGGCTGGCTGTTTTGATTCTGCTAAGCAGTTCCGGGTACTGGTTGCGGGGGCAGGATTTGAACCTACGACCTTCGGGTTATGAGCCCGACGAGCTACCATGCTGCTCCACCCCGCGCCGGAAGAATTAAATAATAGCATGGAATTTTTGATTGATGCAAGTGTTGAGAGTTAATGAGGCTTCCCAGCAGTGACTGAAAGTGAAATAATCCGAGTCTTGGAGACGGCTTTGCTGTGTGCACAGCAGCCCATGAACAGCGCCGAGTTGCGCAAGATGTTCGTCTCTCCGCCGCTGAGCGCGGATGATCTGCGCCGCTATCTGGCTATTTTGCAATTGGATTGGAAAGAGCGTGGCCTGGAGTTGGTTCAGGTTGCGTCGGGCTGGCGTTTTCAAAGCCGCCCGGCCATGCAGGTATTTTTATCCCGCCTCAGTCTGGAGCGCGCGCCCAAGTATTCGCGGGCCGTGCTGGAAACCTTGGCAATTATTGCTTGGCGGCAGCCCGTTACCCGTGGAGATATTGAGGACATACGTGGTGTCAGCGTATCGACTCAAATTGTGCGCACCCTGGAAGATAGGGGCTGGATCGAAGTACTGGGGTACCGCGATGCGCCAGGGCGTCCTGCCTTATTGGGGACGACGCGTCAGTTTCTGAATGATCTGGGCTTGCGCTCGCTGGACGAGTTGCCTTCGGTGGAAACCTTGGACTCCCTGGATATGTTGGCCTCCTTGTCCGATGAGCAAACCGTTTTGCTTAAAGAGCAGGGGCAAGGTACCGAGCAAGCAGGCGAGGCAAAACAAGGCGTTGAGCAAGATGCGCAGTCAGACGCTCAGTTGAATGCTGAGCCACAAATAGAACAAGAAGCAGAGCAGGGTGCTGCTTTGGTAGTAAGCGTGGAGCCGGAGCAGGCCTCCATTGCAGGGCTTGAGTCAGGGTTTGAGCAAGACGCTGAACCCGAGCTAGAGCCCGAACAAAGCAGTCAGGATGATTTTCTTGAGGCAGTTCCCGTGGCGGAATTGCAACAAACCGAACAAGCTGAAGTGAATACGACACCGGACCCTTTGGATGAGGCCCAGGCTGCGGCTGGCCTCGCAGAAGATCAGGGACCGAAAGAAATAAAAAACTCTGGAGTAAATGATTAAAAATGACTGATTCGCACGAGACGAACACAGCCCCTATGCCGGACGCCTCAGGCGCGGCGGATTCTAAAAACCCACGCGCTAAAGGCCAGGGTCGTAAACTGCGCACCCCGTTTCGACGTCGCCGTGGCGATGCGGTGCAAGAGTCCGCACCCCGCCAGCAAGGCGAGCAGGCTCAGTCTGCAGCGCCGGGCGAAGCCAAGGCTAGGCCTGCGCGCCCTCAAAACAATCGCCGCAAGCCCGCGTCTTCTTCTGCTCCTGCTGGTCGTCGTCCGAGCGCGCAAGGTGGTGCTCACAAGCGCTCCGCTCATACTCCTCGCCCCAGTAATCCTGCTGATGATGCGCCGATTGTGGTTCTGGAAGGGGATGACGATATTGCGTTCAGCCATCTGGATAAGCAAGGCCGCCTGTCGCAGCGCCTAGGTAAATACATGGGCAGCGAGTTGGTGCAGCCTAAATTGCACAAAGTGTTGGCAGAGGCCGGTATTGGCTCGCGCCGCGATATGGAAGAGTTGATCGTAGCGGGCCGAGTGTCTGTTAATGGTGAGCCTGCTCATATTGGTCAACGCGTTAACGCCGAAGACAAAGTGCGTATCAATGGTCAGTTGGTCAACCGCGCCAACGCCAAGCGTCCTCCGCGTGTGATTCTGTATCACAAGCCGGCTGGCGAAATTGTGACGCATGATGATCCAGAAGGCCGTGCTACGGTTTTTGGTCGTCTGCCTGTCCTGAAAGTGGGCAAATGGCTGTCCGTTGGCCGTCTGGATTTGAATACCGAAGGTTTGCTGATTTTCACCACCTCGGGTGATATTGCCAATCGCATGATGCACCCTCGTTATGGTGCTGAGCGTGAATACGCAGTTCGTGTGCTGGGTGAGCTGAGCGAAGAGCAAATGCAGTCTTTGCGTGATGGCGTACAGCTGGAAGACGGTATTGCCAAGTTTGGCGCAATCGAGTTTTTGGGTGGCGAAGGCAGCAACCGCTGGTATCGCGTCACTATTCATGAAGGCCGTAACCGCGAAGTGCGTCGCATGTTCGAGGCCATGGGCGTTACGGTCAGTCGTCTGATTCGTACCCGTTTTGGTGATGTCGGCCTGCCCAAGAGCCTGCGTCGCGGTCGTTGGGAAGAGCTGGACGGCGATTTGGTCATGGCTTTTATGCTGCGCCTGGGCTTGATTAAGGAATCGGATGATGAAGGGATGCACCAGCGTCGCGAGCGGC
>JBQEAN010000053.1:0-16469 GCA_052109075.1 Alcaligenes sp.
AGCACGCCGCTGACACTGCCGTGGGCTAGGCCTAGACGCCAATAGCCGGCGGGGCTGTCCGCCTGATCGAACCAGTCGCTGAGATCCTGATAAGTTTGCCGTTGGGTCAAAGGTGCAGGTAAAACGGCGACTTTCAAAGCATCTAGCAGGAAAAGCGCTGGAGTATCAAGCACATGGGCATTGCTGGGAATGCAGTTTAGGCGCCGGGCACGGGTCCAGACGCTTTCACTGAGGGCCGCATCATGGTTGCCGGGCAGCAAAAGCCAGGGGCCGGTAAAACCGGCCATTTCATTGAAGCTGCGACGCAGATTGCGGTCACTTAAGGTTTGCGAGTCGAACACATCGCCAGCCACCACAATCAGGTCTGCACCGTGTTCGGTGGCTAATGCAGCCAGTTTTGCAATGGCCTTGAAACGCGCCTCCGCCAGTGCGGCTGCGTCTTCCAGCTCGAAACGCGAGTACTGGCGCCCTATTTGCCAATCGGCCGTATGCAAGATTCGTAGCATGGCTGCCTTATAAAATAAAATGCCCCCACGCCGCGCCTTCGGCTTGCTGCCCCCCAAGGGGGCGCTTTTACCTTGGGGCGGCCCGGCGGTAAAGAATACCCCCACGCCGCGCCTTCGGCTTGCTGCCCTCCAAGGGGGCGTCTTTACCTTGGGGCAGCGCGGCGGTAAAGAATACCGCCGCGCTGCGCCTTCGGCTTGCAGCACCGAGAGGACATTTTTACCCGTGAGGCGGCGCGGTGATAAAAAAATCGGCCTACATAGGCCTTGAATGCCTAAAGTATAGAGCGTTGCACGGGCTTGAGGAGCGGCCAAAGCCAGGACGGCAGAGTACAATTGGCCGCATTATTCCATTCTTAAAGTGACCCACCCATGATCCGTAGCATGACCGCGTTTGGCAGCGCCAAAGCCGAGTCCGAAGCAGGCTCCATCAATATCGAGATGCGCAGCGTCAATAACCGCTTTTTGGACCTGAATCTGCGTTTGCCCGAGGAACTGCGTTTCGCGGAGAATCTGTTGCGTGAGCTGGCCGCACAAGGCGTTCAGCGCGGCAAGCTGGAACTGCGGGTTAATTTTGCCCGTAGCGGCACTGAACAGCAGCGCAGTCTGGACATGGAAGCCGTGGAACGGACCGCCCAGATGCTACAAGCGGCCCGTGTGGCTATTCCCGACCTGCCCGCCCCTGAACTGCAGACTTTGCTGAGCAACCAAAGCGGCAACAGCTCGGATATGGACCCGGAAATCTGGTTACCCATGATCAAGCAGGCATTTGAGGCGGCCTTGCAGGATTTGCAGGCGACCCGTGAGCGTGAGGGCCAGCGTCTGGCTCAAGCTATGCTGGATATCCGCCAGGACATGGGCACTATTGTGGATGAGGTCGAGCAGCATCTGCCTGCCATTCTTAGCGAACAAAAGAACAAGATTGCCACCCGCTTGCACGATGCCCTGCTACAAGCCAGCCCCGACGGTTTTGCCTTGATTTCAGGCGAGGAGCTGTCCGCCCGTGTAGCTCAGGAAGCTGCCGTTTTTTCTCTGCGTATTGATGTGGCCGAGGAAATCGCTCGCCTGCGCTCCCATTTGACCGAGCTGGAGCTGATTCTGAATGGTGACACCAGCGTCAGCTCCAACAAGAAGAGCGCGCGCCAAGGTAGCACCGGCAAGCGTCTGGACTTCCTGTTCCAGGAAATGAACCGTGAAGCCAATACCTTGGGCTCCAAGGCAGGCAGCATGGACATGACGCGCGCATCCATCGACCTGAAGCTCTGTATTGAGCAACTGCGCGAACAGACACAAAACATTGAGTAAAACTGGCTATCTCCTTATTTTTTGCTGGCTGCCCACTTTTTCATCCGCTGGGCTCTTGTTAAATTAGAGGGGAGTGCCGTTTTTTTTACGCTGTTTTTTAAGAAAACCGTCTTGCTCCGGCCAGGCGGTTTTTTTGTACCATTTTATGTTTGCCTCCAGAATCTGAATTATTCATTTTTTTAAAGTGGTCCAGTGCAGGGGCAGGATAAAAAAGACACTTTATAAGCTGCCTTAATATCTAAAAATAAAATAGCGTATTTTTAAACAAAAAAATAAAACAAAGAATAAAAATGAGTTTTATAAAGAATGAATCTGATTTTAAAAATAATTAATACAGCAATAGATTTAAACAGATCGGCACATGATTTAGCTGCCTACTAATTAGGCGCTGTACAAGTTTCGTCCTATGCTTTTTTCTGCAGGCTGATGACAAACGTCATCTTTTCGACAATTGTATTTCTGGTTTTAAAACAGTTTTTTTGCCACGCGGCTTCTGAGGCTCTTGCCCTTCTGTCTATTTTTTTTCTGCTTTTTTTCGTCTCTGCCCTTCCCTTACAATAGTCAGCGCTGGGCTGCTCTTAGGCGGCTTATTAAAGGACAAGAAATACATGAATTTCATTTTTCGTGGAAATGAAATATTGGTCAGCAGTCAAGAAGAACAAGCCTTGATTCCCGCCAAACCCGCTTTGGACTTAGCGCAGACGCAATGGCATGCACTTTTTCCTGGGGAGGATTGTCAGGATTTTGCTGCTCATGTGGCGGCAGAGGCACCGGCTCCGGAAGGTTCTATCTTTCGTCCCTTGCGTGGTGTACTGGCCCAGTTGGGCGAGCAGGCCAGTCTCGTGAATCGTGCGTTTCAAGTTTCAGAGTGGGCGCGCAGTCATCGTTACTGCGGCGTTTGTGGCAGCACCATGGAACGCGTCAAGCATGAGCTCTGCTTTCGTTGCACATCCTGTGGCTTCTCGGCGTACCCACGGATTTCCCCTGCCATGATGGTTCTGATCCGCGACCAGGATCGTATCTTGCTGGCCAGCCATTCGACGTATGCCACGGCGCGCTACACCGCTTTGGCCGGCTTTGTTGAGGCTGGCGAGAATCTGGAGGAAGCCATTCACCGCGAGGTTTTGGAGGAAGTCGGCCTGCGTGTGGACAACATCCGGTATTTCGGTAGCCAGTCCTGGCCTTTTCCACATTCTTTGATGGTGGCGTATACCGCCGAGTACGCCGGCGGCGATTTGCGTATTCAGGCGGACGAAATCAACGATGCCCGTTGGTTTGGCCCCGGCGATACCCTGCCTGATCTGCCTCATACCGACTCCATCGCTGGACGTTTGATACGAGCTCATTTGCCGGGACAGTCTGGCGATTAAGTCCAGGCTTTAAGTCGCCAGATGCGTGGCGACATTACGCAGCATACGGCCCAAGTCTTCACGCTCAACAGGAGTGAGCACAGACAGGGCCCCATCAATCATTTCTTTGGCGGCGGGCCAGACCTGCGCATAACGTTCGCGTCCGGTTTCGCTCAGGTAGACACGCATATAACGGCTGTCGATTTCGTCGTTGCGGCGCTGCACCAATTCGCGCTCTTCCATCTGATCGATGACCCGGCTCAACACCGGCTGATGCACCACAATCGCTTTGGCGATTTCCCCAATACTGCGCCCGTCCTTATCCCATAGGTATTGCAAAACCCTGAAATGCACATAGGTCATATTGTGCTCACGCAGGGTGGTTGATCTTAGGGTTTGGTCCAGCTTGTAGATAATATTGGCCATCTGAAAGGCCAGATTGGTTTCTACACTGCTGTCAGGGATGGAAGTTTTGCTCATGATGCCTTGGGAGAGTCAGTCCAGCGCTTGTGGCCCTATGAAAACAGGGCCACAAGCGGACCGTCGTATAGTAGCAGAGCTCTGCTTAGACGGTTCCCGTTGGCGTGTGGCTGGCAGCTCGGAAAATCTGCTCGTAACTCCAGGGGTTGGCCATGGCCGAACGGACGACTTGCGTACGTACCGCATCCGGCAAAGCACCAATCTCGCCATATAGACAGGACCACTTCTGGCAATGCTCCACAATATCGCGTTCGCTGTTTTCCCAAGCCTCCAAGGCCTTGGGAATGTCTCGGGCATCGTTCACTTGTTCTAGAAAGCTAGCCAGAGCAAGACCATTTTGCATGGCCATGCCCCCACCCTGCCCCAGATTAGGAGGTTGGGCGTGAGCCGCATCACCCAAAATAGCGGTTCGTCCGCTGGACCAGGTTTTACAGCGTGTGATGCTATAGCGTCCCCAACTGACTGGGCCGTCAATACGCTCGATCAAATGTGACCAGTGCGGGAACAAAGCGGACCAGTACTCCTTGTTAATCTGAGCATTGCTGGCGCGTACATCGTCGTGCGGGCAAGTCAGTGCCAGATAGGTTTGGGTTTCGCTGACCGGAGTAATCAGTAAGCGGTGCAGGCCATTCCAGTTTTCAATGTATTTTTGGGCATCTTGTGCAGGGGTGTCGCCCGGTTTGCGGTCGATCATGGTGCGTAAAGCCCCTTCACGGGTTTGCTCGTGCACCAGTTCCAAGCCCAAGGATTGTCGAACACGGGACCATATTCCGTCAGCACCGACCACAAGATCAGCCCGCAGACGCTCGCCCGAAGCCAGTTGCACTTCGCCACGCGCACTGGCCCCGATCACTTCTACATGGGTACGAACGTTAACACCGGCGCGTTTACCTGCCTGCTCCAATGACTTCAGCAATTGCGAGCGCAGGACGGTAATCAAACGACGGTTGGCGGGTGTAGGGCCGCAATCGATAACGTCATTTTGCAGATCGCGTTGTTCAAAATGGCTGCCATAAAAAGCCCCGTCAATCGCTTGCTCGTAAGCGCCCAGCGCCTTTAGAACACGCAGGCCATTTTCCCAGATATAAATACCCGAACCATTGGCACGCAATTCGGACTGGCGTTCCAGCACAGTGACCTCCCAGCCGCGTTGGGCCAGCGCAGCGGCCGTGGCCAAACCACCCAGGCCGCCACCGGCGATCAAAGCACTTAGTTTTTTCTCGGACATAGTGGTTTCCTTAAACTTGCGCCCACAACGGCAAAGAGTGACGGCTATCCAGGGCACGCTCGCCAGCCAGGGTGATGTACCACTCGCTGAGCAGACCATCGGGGTCGCGCAGAAAGAAAGAACGTTTCCAGGGCAGGTTCACGTCGTGAACCGGGGTGATGTTTTGTCTTTTCAAGCGCTCCAGAGTGTGTTCCAGATCCTGCAGGCTGGCCAGCTCGAAACTGCCATGGGAAAACGAGGCCTGTTCGTCCTGCACCAGAACCAGGCTGTAATCATAATTAGCTAGTCCGGCGCGCAAGTAGACGACATGCTTATCTTGATAAACCACGTCCAAACCACCGACTTCGGTGTAGAAAACGCGCATGGCATCCAGTTGAGTCGTACGTAATACCGCATGGGTGATGCGGCGCGGTTGTACAGGTGCATCGACAACCGTTTCCAGAATCGGGGTGGCGTCGTAGCGACCCTCGGTAAAGGGTTCCTGACCTTCCGGGTCCCAACGGCTAGTCAACAACTCCATTGGGCCACCCAGCACACTGCGCCAGTCTTTGATGGTGTCGCAATAGAACTCGTTATAGTGGCCATCGGGGTCAAACATATAGACGCTATGGGCTACTTGATGGTCCACCGTCATATCAATATCGCGGCCTTGTGCTTTGGCGCGCTTCCAACCGGCGACCAGATCAGCCTCGTTATCCAGCTCCCAGGCCAAGTGGTTCAAACCGGGTTCCAGGCCAATCGTGCCTGGCAACTGCAACAAGCCATCACGGCCATACCGGTTGACGCCTTTGGTCGTTTCCATCATGCCTAGGTCGTGGGGTGTGTGTCCGGTACCCAAAAAGGTGGCGACCAGATCCGGCTCGGTAAATTCCACTTTCAGGCCGCAGATCTGGCTGTAGAAATCTTCACCGCGTTGCAGTTCATCAACCCACAGATTGACGTGACCCAGACGGCGGGGCTCAAAGCATGCAGCTTGGGTGGAGTGGGAAGTTGCTTGTGTCATAGTCTCTCCTCCTTGGTATGACGGTCCATGGTTTGCAGCAGGGCCAGCGTCAAGGCACTGCCGCTTTGCTCCAGATCCATTAAGACATTGAAATGATTTCGGTTTGGCACGGCCAAGCGGCGCACCGAGCAGCCCGCCAGTTCGCATTGCCGGGCGTAGTGACGGCTTTGTTCTTGCATGACAGCCGGTTCCTGTTCGCCCCAGGCCACCAGAACTGGGGTTTGAGCGGCAGGTGGATGTAAGGCTGGGCTATAGCGTTGCGCTTGTTCTTGGTCCAGTTGCAGCCAGCCATTGACGGCGGTTTGCAAAATGGGGTGCAAATCCATGACGCCGCTGATGATGCTGGCGCTATGGATCAGACGCTGTTTGCGTTGGGTGTCTGCCGCCAGCAACATACCGCTTAAGTGGCCGCCTGCAGAGCTGCCACTAATATGAATACGCAGAGGATCGCCATTGAATTGCGCCGCATGGGTGTATACCCACTGCAGGGCGCGTTCACATTGCTCGATCATTTGAGGCAGGCGGTACGCTGGGGCCAGACCATAATCCAGGCAAATCACGGTGGCACCTGCCGCGTGCAGGCTTTGTGCCATCATGGCCGAGTCATCCTTGGACAACATGCGCCAGTAGCCACCATGAATGAATAGATAAACAGGGGCCCCGGCTTGGCTGGCGGCATAAACATCTAGCTTTTCGACCGCCTCATCGCCATAAGCATGCGTACCGAAACAGGGCTTTAATGCCAACCGAGCCCGCTCGCTGGCCTGTCGATAAGCCGCCATTTCTGCGTCAAAGTCTGCGACAGAAGCCTGGAGGCGGTACTGGTCCAGATCGGCGGGATCGAAAACAAGTTTGTTCATTGCATTACTCCGCCTGCGCCGACGGCAAGCGGTTCAGCATCAGAAAACTGATGAAAACCAGTACTTCCACGGCCAGAAAGCTGCCAAAAGCCCAGACGTAGGAGCCGGTCAGGCTCAACAAGAGGCCCAACAAGGACGGTGCGACAAAGGTGGCAAACACCCCGCCCATTTCGGCATAGCCAGCGGCGCAAGGGCCCAGATTGACGCCGTAGCGTTCACCCACATAACTGAAGATGGCGCCGCCATGAAACACGCCGACCCCGCAAAGCAATGCCACTATTAACAAGCCGGTATGGGGCAAGGATTGCCAAGCAGCCAGCACACAGGCACAAGCCGCCAGAATGGTCAGCCACATACCAATCCGCATGACGCCCACTCGAGTACAACGATCGCTGACGTACCCACCTAGAATTAGGAAAAAGACTTGAGACAAGCCCATGACGGTGCCAAACAAAGGCGCTTGTTCGGGAGCCAGACCTTGCACATCAATTAGGGCGGGAATCAGCCAGGTTGCGGTTGCAGCAACCGAGAACAAGGCACCGAAGATGGCCAGGATGCCGACCCAAATCCAGGGACGAGCGGCAATGGAGCGCAGTACGCCGGCATCAGTCTGGATTTTGTCGTGCGGATCTTGATAGGGCCCGGAGCGCACAATCAATTGTGTGATCAGACAGGCGCTTAAGGTCAGCCCCCCTAACACCAGGAAAAACGCGCGCCAACCATGTGCCATTGCGTAAGGCAGCCCCAGCGCAAAGTCCAAGGTGATCGCTAGTGAATACGCCGCCAAAATAATGCCCAGGACCAAGCCCTGACGACGTGGCGCAAACCACTGCATGACAATTTTCATGGACCCGACCCAGACGGCAGAGTCAAAAAAACCTACAACCAGACGCAGCAGAAATAACTGCGTGAAATCCTGAGCCTGGGTTTGCACCAGCATCAGCAACCCGCTGCCACCCAAACCAATCAGATACAGACGGGCGGAGCTCATGGAGCGGCCGCGGGGTGCCCAGAACAACATGCCCAACGCAAACGAAACCCCAAAAGCGCCCTGTACCAGGCCCGCTTGCGCTGGGCTGAGCGACAGGTCTGCCGACACAATTTTGATGACGGCCGCAAAGCCGTAAAAGTCGGCCGCCAGACACATTTCGCCCATGACAGCCATTAACAGCATAAGTACCGCCACTGTGCCGCGCGGCTTGGTCTTATCGAGCGAAGTGCCCATAACCCCCTGTTCCACCATGTCATCCTCTCCTTGGGAAAATGCTCAAGCTGGGTGTTTGTCAGACACACCCTTTGATTGCTTTAAACATGAAGGATTATGGTGATTTAGACCAATGCATGTCAATACATATGTATTAGTATATTCCCTACAATGAGCGGCTTTGTTAAAAGGGGATTAAGGCTGGTTTTTAGGTTTTATAAATGGGTAGGGTCAGGCAAAGGGCAGCCAACAGGGCACAGACCACCGTCACATCGGCCAGATTCCCCCACCAGGCCGACAGGGCCAAACCTAGTCCCAGCAGCAGGCTGTACATCAGACCAAAAACCGCACCGGCCATTCCGGCAACGGCGCGATAGTGCTGCAAGGCACTGGATAGGAGATTAGGAATAGCTACCGCATAAGCCAGGGCCAGCAGTACGCAGGGCAAGAGAAAGATCAGTTTTTCTCCGGCCAGCTCAAGACCCATCGCCGATAAGGCCAGCAGCACAATGGCCCGCCAGATCAAGCGGCGGGAGGACTGTCCACTCGCTAGCCAGCGCCGGTTCAAGAAAGCCCCCAACAATGTTCCGGTGGCCAGTAACAAACCCGCAATTACCATCAGGCGGTTATGAGAGCCCAAGCCTTGCAGCAGGAACGGTGCCCACTGATAAAAGGCAAAAATGGTGGTGTTGAACAGCGCTACCAAGATAGCTGATTGCCAAATGGCTGGGTCTTTCAACAAGCGAATCATTACTTGCCCCAGACGGTGAGTTTGGCTATGGGCTGGACGAGTCTCAGGAAGCTGAAACAAGGTGGTGGCCAGCAGAATCAGGGATAGAGCCAGCAAACCGATAAAGACCGGCATAAGCTGAGCCCCTGCCGACAAAGCAACCCCCATGGCCAAACCCAGCAAGGGGCTCAAGGCCAAGGCAGCACCCATAATGCCGAATATGTTGGCCAGTTCCTCGGTCTGATAACGATCGCGCAACATGGTTTGTACGCCGATAGAGCCGACTGCGGCACCAAATGCACTCATCATGCGGGCCAGCAAAAGCATATTGAAATCCAGGCTGAACAGCGCCATCAGGCAACCCAAGCCATAGACACTTAGTCCCGCCAAAACGGCAGGCCGCCGCCCTGCCCAGTCACACAGCCAGCCCCAAAACAGCACACCGACTGCAAAGGCCACAAAGTAGACGGACAAGGTTTGGCCAGCCCGGCTTGCAGATACGGAATAGGTGTCGGCAATCAAGGGTAAAGCAGGGCTGTAGGCAGTTTCCACCACCTGCGGAAACATGATCAAAGCGATCATTAAGAGAAGAAAGCGCGGCATGCCAATTCACAGATTAATTTGAAAAGAATCAGCGTAATCCTGGCCGGATTTTTCCATTACACGTATTCTTCTTAAAAATCCATGAAATCGGACAAATATGCCTTACTTAGATGCCAGCGACTCTTTCCCGGACCTGACAGGTCGTCACGCCTTAGGCATTGCAGCCCGTTTGGCACAGCATGATTCCGGCCTGCACCAGCATCCCTGGGGGCAAATTTTATATACGCGTAGCGGCTGCATTAGGGTCACCCTGGATCAGCGACTGTGTTTATTGCCGCCGGGACGTTTGATCTGGATTCCCGCTCTGCTCCCGCACCAGGCGCAGATGAGCCAGCAAGTGGATTACCGATCGGTTTATCTGGACCCGGCCCATTACCCGGACTTGCCGCCCAAGGTTCAGCTGTTGGCAGCCAATGAGGTGTTGACGGCAGTCTTGGACCGGGTCGCTCAAGCTGATCTGGACGAGGACTGGGACCAGCCCCCTGCTTTGCATGTAATGTTGGTTTTGTTGGACGAGTTGCAACGGGCTGCAGATCAGGCCCTGTTTCTGCCTTTGCCGCAAGACGCCCGCTTGCAGCATCTTGCGCTGGACACCCTGCCTCCGGCTTTGAATGTACTGGCCACTTATCTAGGTGCCAGCGAGAAAACGATCAGCCGCTTGTTCAAACGCGACACGGGCTTGAACTACCAGCAATGGCGGCAACAATGGCGTTTGCTCAAGTCCATCGAACAGCTTTCTACCGGCGGTAGCGTGACCCACGTGGCCTCGGACTTAGGTTTTGCCAGCGACAGTGCTTTTATTGCTTTTTTCAAGGAACAGATTGGCCTTACGCCGGGCCAGTTTGCCCGTCAGCAAAGCTATTTTGATTAGGCCCCCGGTTTGCTGCGCAAGTGGGTTGGATTTTTATGCCATTTGAAGACTGTTTTGGGCGGTTTCGCAATCAACTCTCAAATAAACTCCAACCTTATAAGTGTCAATCAATGGCGCTATTTATGGCATAGAGCAGTGCTATGATCAAACGCTTATTACTACTAAAAATGAGAGGGGACTTTATGAAATACTCATTGCGCTTGAGCCTGTTGGCGGCAACGTGTTTGATGGCCAGCACGGCTCTGGCACAAGCCAGCCATCCGATGATTGATACGGCCATGAGCAAGGCCGACGCCTTGGAGCAGCAAGTTATTGAATGGCGTCGCCACATTCACCAGAACCCCGAGCTGTCTTATCAAGAACACAACACCGCGGCTTATATCAAAGCGGCGTTGGAATCCATGCCCGGCTATGAGATCCAAACCGGGATTGCCCAGACGGGCATCAAGGCCGTACTGAAAGGTGGTAAACCCGGCCCCGTGGTGGCGTTGCGGGCCGATATGGATGCCCTGCCCGTGCAGGAACGTAATGACCTGCCCTTCAAGTCCACTGCCAAGGGGAGCTGGCAAGGCAAAGAGGTGTCTGTCTCGCATGCTTGCGGCCATGACACCCACGTGGCCATGCTCTTAGGCGCGGCCAAAGTGTTCTCGGATATGCGTGCGGAACTGCCCGGCACCATTGTGCTGCTGTTCCAGCCGGCGGAAGAACAAGGCCCAGGCAAACCGCTGAGCGGTGCCAATGCCATGATGGCTGAAGGCGCCCTGGACAAGCCTAAAGTAGATGTAGTGATGGGACAGCATATCGGGCCGTCTTATCCAGCGGGTAGCATCGGTTATCGACAAGGCAGTTTGATGGCTAGTGGTGACGTATTCTCTATTTCCCTGGCGGGTAAAGGTGGTCATGGCTCATCGCCTTGGAATGCTGCTTCTCCTGTCGTGGCGGCCGCGGAAACTGTGGTGGCCTTGAACAACATCATTGCGCAGCGTACCAACCCGCAAGACGGAACAACCGTGGTAACTGTCGGTTCGCTGCAAAGTGGCAATCGCCCCAATGTGCTGCCAGAAAGTGCCGATATCAGTGGCACCGTGCGTTCTCTGTCCAAGCAGAATCAGGCTACGGCTCATGAGCTGATCCAGCGTTATGCCCAAAATATTGCTGCCAACCATGATTTGAAGGCAACGGTGCGTATTGATACCGGCTATGACGTGTTGGTCAGTGATCCCAAGGCGACGCAAACCGTGATCCCGGCTCTGGATCTGGCTACAGACGGCATCGGTGCTAAAGAAGTTCCTCCAGGCATGGGCTCGGAAGATTTTGGTGCTTTTGGTAAAAACGTTCCAGTCGTCTTCTGGCGTCTTAATGCCTCGCCTTACTCCGACAAGATGGGTGCCCCTAATCACTCGCCTGAGTTCATGATTGATGAAAAGGCATTGCGTATTGGCACACGAGCTTTACTAGCTAGTTCCTTAACTTACATGATTCAAAGTCAAAACCCTTAGTTTTTCGACATTGCTGACGTAGGGAATCATGCATGTTAGCGGCGCATTCTGACTGATTGGATTTCGTTTTTCTAAATAGCCGGCTCACTGTTTCAGTGGCCGGCTTTTTTATATAAGGTAGCCGAGAGTGCACATTGGCCGAATTCAAGACCCTGTTCGAGCGTGCAGGCCTGTGTGTGTTGCGCCCCGTCGCTTTCATGGTGAAGCTTGGGCATCACTAACTGATGCCCATAAAAAAAAACCGCGCCTATAGAGGCGCGGTTTTTTGTTTAGCAGTGCAGATCAGAGAATTTCCAGCTTTTTAGCCCCTGCTCCGCCTTTTTTCTTGGGCAAAACCAGTTGCAACACACCGTTTTCGCATTTCGCACTGGCCTGTGCCTCGTCAATATCTTGAGCCAGGCTGAAACGGCGGGTTTGCACGCCGTAATAGCGCTCGCTGCGCAAAACCGTATCACCGTCCTTCTCTTCCTGAGCCCGCCGGCTTTCGACCCGAATGGACACAACATTGCCATCCACGCTGACATGCACGTCTTCTTTATTAATGCCGGGAATCTCCGCACTGACTTGATAGGCCTCTTCTGTTTCATGTACATCCAGGCGGATGCTGGGCGGTGTACTGCCCGCCAAAGAGCCAACAACAGGTACTCGCCGGAAGATATCCTCAAAGTCCCGCCAGGTGTCCACGCTCGCCAGATCACCAAACGGATTGAAACGAGTCAAGTTACTTGCCATGTTTGATCTCCATTTTCGCTTGCTGAGCCCTGCAGCTAGGGAAGGCGTGGGCTCGTTCGCCTACGCCACTAAACATGGTGTTTGTGCCTGATATTTCAAGCCCTTAGATAAAAAAAACCCGTCTGACTTCCAAGAAGGGCCAGACGGGAAAAGGTACGACCTTATGTTTCTTGCGCTACTTTTTCCGGGGCTCAGGTGCTGCTTAAGCCGGGTTTTGTGTGCAGGATGGCGTGTTGCTCTGGCTCGGGATGCTCATCGCCAATAACAGGAATTTCCTGTCCATCTTTATCCATGACCTTGCCATTGATCACGTGGTCGCCCTCGTTCAGCTTAGCCAGGTCCGAGACCCGCAGGTAACGGCCCCCACCGGCGGCAAAGACAGAAGGCTGATCGGGATTGCCCAAGGTGAAGTGGTTGAACAGCAGATTCAGCACAATGGCGACCAGGGCAGCCGAGCTGATACCGGAGTGGAAAATCGTTGCAAACCAGACCGGAAAGTGCTCGTAGAACTTGGGAGCCACGATGGGGATCATGCCGGCACCAATCGCGGTGGCCACAATGATCAGGTTCATATTGTTTTCGTAGTTCACTTTGGCCAGGGTACGAATACCGCTGGCTGCTACGGTACCAAATAAGACCATGCCTGCCCCACCCAAAACAGCAGGCGGTACCGCGGCAACCAGACGCCCCATCACGGGCAGCAAACCCAGTGCAATCAGAATCAGGCCACCGAATGCCACCACATAACGGCTTTTCACGCCTGTTACGGCAACCAGCCCCACGTTTTGCGCAAACGCGCTTTGGGTGAAGGAGCCAAAGATAGGTGCAATCAAGCTGGACAGCATATCGGCACGCAAGCCATCGCCCAGGCGACGGGAATCAACTTTCGTTTCGATAATGTCGCCCACAGCCAAAATGTCGGCCGAGGTTTCAACCAGCGTCACCAGAATCACAATCACCATGGAGATGATGGCGGCAGTCTGGAAAGTAGGCATACCAAAGTGGAACAGGCTGGGCAAGGCAAAGACTTCGCCTTCGCGAACGGTCGAGAAATCCGCATGGCCGATGGCCGCAGCAATAATGGTGCCGATGATAATGGCCAGCAAAATAGACAGGCGCGAGATGCTGGCGCTGCCCAATTTGCTCAGCAACAGCACAATCAGCAAGGTCATGGCGGCCAGGGAGATATTGCCGACACTGCCAAAGTCAGGAGCAGAGGGGTTCCCGCCCATGGCCCAGAATGCGGCAACCGGCATCAAGGTCAGGCCAATAGTCGTGATCACGCAACCCGTTACCAAAGGCGGGAAAAAGCGGATGACCCGTGAAAAGATCGGGGTAATCAGTAACCCTATCAAGGACGCCACGATGACCGCGCCAAATACCGCCGGCAAGCCGCCGCCGGTACTCAAAATGGCAATCATGGTGGCGACGCCGGAAAACGATACACCCTGAACCAACGGCAGGCGGCAACCAAAAAAGGGGATGCCCAAAGTTTGCAACATGGTAGCCAGGCCACCCATGAACAGGCAGGCCGTAATCAGCAAGCCGGTTTCATTGGCGGGCAGCCCCGCTGCTTCGCCAATAATCAGCGGTACCGCAATAATGCCGCCGTACATGGTTAATACGTGTTGAAAGCCATAGGCCAGGTTCGCACCCAGACCCAGGTTCTCGTCTTCGGGGCGTATCGTCTCCGTAGCCCTTGTTACTGTTGTCATTTATGTCTCCAAATAAGAAATAGGCAGGGCTCTATCGGCCCTGTCGCTACCAAAATCAAATCGTCGTTGCGGTGTCCAGCATCTTGTCGCGCAAACGGCGTGCTGCCGCTTGATGGCGCTGCATCAAATCCTGCAAATCAATACCGCAAGGTTGGCCGTCAATGACCCGCCACTGACCGGCGACCATGACGCGATCGGCCCGATCTGCGCCGCAGAGCAGCAAGGCAGCCAAGGGGTTTTCTGCGCCTGAAAAGCGCAATTCATCTAGCGTGAACAAGGCCAGATCGGCTTGTTGTCCTACATTCAAGCCACCAATGTCTTCGCGGCCCAGGCAGCGAGCCGAGCCTTGGGTGGCCCAACGAATGACAGCTTGATGTGTCACTTGGCCCGGTTCATAGCGTAGACGGCCTAATAAAAGAGCCTGCCGCATTTCCTGGGCCAGATTGGAGTGATCGTTAGAAGCAGAACCATCCACTGCCAGACCGACGGGTGCGCCTGCCGCTTCCAGCTCAATGGTGCGGCACAGGCCGCTGCCCAGCACCATATTGGACGAGGGACAATGCGCAATGCCGGTACCGGCTCGGCCCAGGCGCTGGATCTCCTCATCGTTGAAATGGATACCATGTGCCAGCCAGGTGCGATTGCTTAACCAGCCCTGCTGATCCAGATAATCCAGTGGACGCATGCCGAACAGACGCTCGCAGTAGGCGGTTTCGTCCTCGGTTTCGGCCAGGTGAGTGTGCAGGCGTACATCTTCGCGTTCGGCCAGTTTGGCGCTTTCGCTCATCAGGTCACGGCTGACCGAAAACGGCGAACATGGTGCCAGAGCCAAGGTAATCATGGCCCCGTCTTCACGTTGATGATATTGGCGAATCAGGCGCAGGCTATCGTCCAGAATGGTTTGCTCGTCCTGCACGACGCTTTGCGGGGGCAAGCCACCCTGGTCGCGACCCACGCTCATGGACCCACGGGTTAACGCAGCCCGGACGCCCAGACGTTGAGCGGTTTCAGCCTGACAATCAATGGCGTGCTGCAAGGCCCCGGAAAATACGTAGTGATGGTCCGCGACGGTAGTACAACCGGATTGCAGCAGCTCCACCATGGCTAGCTCGCTGGCAATCTGCATTTGCTCATCATCCAGCCCTGCCCACACGTCATACAGCGTGGTCAGCCAGGGGAACAAGGGTTTGTTCAGCGCTGGGGTATAGGCTCGTGTCAGGGTTTGGTAAAAGTGATGGTGGGTATTAACCAGGCCTGGCAGCAGAACATGGCGGGACGCATCCCAGCTTTGATCGTAAGCTTGGCGAGGCTGCTGTCCAGCAGCGACTTTTTCGATAATGCGGCTGTCTTGTACCAGTACACCACCGGCGGCTTGCACGTCAGAACAGTCCAGTGGATGACGGATCCATAAAATCGGGGAACGGCTAGTCATTGTTGAGTCTCCAGCGTTTTATTTATTGCTTATTGTTGTCAGTTCAACTTGCCGGCTTATATACCCGCTGTGATAAGGGTTATTCAGGCCTCTGGGCTCCAGCCACTCTGCACCCCAGCAAGCCTAGGGAATCATCGTCCCATGCCGGAAGTTCTATACCTGCTATATGGATTGCTATATATCGACAGAGCCGCCTTTTTCTGGTTTCAGACCTTCAAAAAAAAGAGCCTCAAACTCAGGATTTATCCTGTGGACAAAATTTTTGGTTTAGTGTCGTCTACTCCCTTAAAACCTAAACCATTGGCCTGCTTAAGAATTTATTTAACGGCATAAATAAGCATATAAAACGGCCTGTCCACACATTTTGACCACCTCCATACACTCGTGTTAATTGTGTCGCCAAGCGCAGAAATAGCGCCGTGGTGCGGAATGCGCACACAATCTACGGAGAGCACATGCAGCATATAAAAATTAAACCCGGCGCACCCCTGGCCGAGCAAGCAGAGATCGGTCACAACCGATGGCACCCGGACATTCCAGACCTGACCAGCGTCAAGCCTGGTGAAGAGATGATCCTGGAATGTATGGACTTTCTGGACGCCCAGATTAAAGACACGGACAGCGCTAACGACGTGCGCGACGTGGATTTGACCCGCGCCCACCCTCTGACTGGCCCCATTCACGTAGAAGGCGCTGAACCTGGCGACATTCTGGTGGTGGACCTGCTGGATATTCGCTGCATTACCCCTGTGGGTTTCTCTGGCATTTTTGCCAAAGAAAATGGCGGTGGCTTCCTGGCTGAGCACTTCCCTGAGGCTGACAAGGCGATCTGGGACTTGCATGGCGTATATGCCACCTCGCGTCATATTCCTGGCGTGCGTATTGCAGCCATGATGCACCCCGGCCTGATCGGCACCCTGCCCTCGCACGACCTGCTGCGCGAGTGGAATCGCCG
>JBQEAN010000053.1:16569-24847 GCA_052109075.1 Alcaligenes sp.
GCGTACATGCTGTTGACAGCGGCTCCGGTTGAAGGCCGTTACGGCGGCGTGGTGGATCTGCCTAACAGCTCCGCTTCGTTGGCATTGCCTACCGGTATCTTTGATACCGATATCTTGCCTAAAGGTGCTCTGAATGACGCGGCCCGTTTTGGTCGTCCAGGCACTCGCTGTAGCTTGACTTAATCAGTCTCTGGCCCTGGCTCGGTGTTCTGAGCCAGGGCTTGTATCACTCGGATTTGCCATGCCTTTGTACGACTATCTTTGTAATCATTGCCTGCAGCGCAGCAGCAGTTTGCGCAGTATCGCCACGCGCAATGAGCCTCAAACCTGTTCCGCCTGTGAAAAAGGCACTCTATTGCTGCAATTGAGCGCACCCCGACACTTGTTCAGCAAAGACGGCCCGACCCGTGGCTTGACGCCTCAACAAGCCCTGGCGGGCAATAATGTGACCGGCCCCGGTACGCGTTCCCGTACACGCGACTCTGTGTTGCATACCTGTATGGGGCCTGGCTGTAGCGTTTGCGCCTAAATACAATCTGTTCGGTCAAGATACAAGCTGTTAGCTCTGACAGGCCCGTCGCTTCGCTTGAAATGATGCCCGTCAGGTTGTATTTGTCTTGCTCCATGTGTTGGATTTACGAGATTGCCACCCTGCAAGATTGATCTCTCTGTCTATAATCAAGAATCAATCTCATTATTATCGGGTGTTTATTATGTCGCTGTCCTCGTCTCTCGCCTCTATGCGCCAGTTGCCTAGCGGCGCATCTTTTATGCCTTTAAGCAGTCTGGCAGTGGCTTTATTGTTGGCCTTCCCCTATCAGACACAGGCTCAACAGGTAGACGAGTTAGACCGCATCGTGGTCAAGGCCGAGCAGGAACTGAAGCAAACCCTGGGGTCCTCCATCATTACGGCGGAGGATATACAGAAGTCCCCGCCTGCCAACGACATTTCCGAAGTGCTGCGTACCATGCCCGGCGTGAACCTGACCGGGAACTCAGCCAGCGGCCAGCGCGGTAATAATCGGCAGATCGACATCCGTGGCATGGGCCCCGAAAACACCATGATCCTCATTGACGGCAAGCCCGTCAGCTCGCGCTCTGCCGTTCGTTTTGGCTGGCGCGGGGAGCGTGATTCGCGCGGTGATACCAATTGGGTGCCTGCGGAACAGATTGAGCGCGTGGAAGTGCTGCGCGGTCCGGCAGCTGCTCGCTACGGTAACGGTGCAGCAGGTGGTGTGGTCAATATCATCACCAAACCCACGACTGATACGTTTCAGGGTACCTACTCCTTGTACGGCAACCTGCCCGAACATAGCGATGAAGGCGCAACACGACGCATGAGCTTTGGCCTGAGCGGTCCAATCAGCGAATCGCTGTCCTTCCGTTTATACGGCAACGTGAACAAGACGGACTCGGACGATCCAGAGATCAATAAAGGGCATCAGACTGAGCGTGGGGGTTCCAATGCGAACAGCTTGCCTGCAGGCCGCGAAGGTGTGCGGAACAAAGACATCAATGGTTTGCTTTCCTGGCGTCCTGATAGCCGTCAAACCGTGGATCTGGAGGCCTCTTATAGCCGCCAGGGCAATATCTACACGGGCGACACCCAGAACACGAACACCAATGACGAGGTCAAACGTCAGATTGGCGACGAAACCAACAAGATGTACCGCCAGAGTTATTCCTTGACGCACCGTGGCGACTGGAACGACAAGACGAATACCTTGAGCTACTTCCAATACGAAAAGACACGTAATTACCGTATTTTGGAAGGTCTGGCTGGTGGTACTGAAGGTGCTTTTAATGATCCTACGCGCGTGAAGGACGGTGGTTTTGGGACTATTGATCTGACCACGATGACGGCACATAGCGAATTGAGCCACCAGTTCAAAACAGGAAATATTGAGCAGTACGCCACAGTTGGGATGGAGTGGGTCGGTCAGGAGTTGAACGATAAATCCTCTGAGTTGGCTGCGCGCAACCCAGACAGGATTCCAGGTAGTCCCAGAGCTTATAAACCCAAGGCGCGTGCCAATATTTACTCGGTATTTGTAGAGGACAATATTTATGCCACAGACAAGACAACCTTGACCCCAGGTCTACGTTTTGACTACCACGATATCCATGGCAGTAATTGGAGTCCTTCCTTGAATGTGTCGCATGCCGTGACCGATAACTGGTTGTTTAAGGCAGGTATCGCACGAGCTTATAAGGCACCTAACTTATATCAAAGCAACGATGGCTACACCTTGTACAGCGCGGGCAATGGTTGTTGGGGTAATACAGGAATGGGGAGTGAGCCTGGGTGTTTTCTCCAAGGAAACTCGAACCTGAAAGCAGAAACCAGCCTGAATAAAGAGCTGGGTATTGAGTATGTTGGTGATGATGGCTTAGGAGCTAGCCTGACTTACTTCCACAATGATTATCGCAACAAAGTGGAAGCGGGTCGCTTTGCTCTGTCCAGCTTTCCGGCAATGAACAAAGAGCAATGGGTCCTACAATGGGAAAACATCCCCAAAGCCGTGGTGTCCGGTCTGGAAGGTAACTTGACGCTGCCGTTGGCCGAGAACTGGCTGTGGCAGACCAACTTCACCTATATGATCGAGTCCAAGAACAAGACCACGGGTGAGGCGCTGTCCACGATTCCCAAATACACCATCAACACAACCCTGGACTGGAACGTGAATGCCGACTGGTCCCTGCGCGCCAAGGCAACCTTCTACGGCGAGCAAAAACCGCCGAAATATGACTACTACGGGCAGGCTTTGACGGGTTCTGCAACCGATAAGGTCTCCCCTTACGCTTTGTTTGGTCTGAGCACGCAGTACAAGATCAACAAGCATTTCCGGATCAATGCGGGGGTAGATAATCTTTTTGACAAACGCCTGTTCCGTCGCGGGAATGCGATTGGCGTGAACCTGACTAACGCCAACTACATCTACGGCGCCGGTGCCCACACATTCAACCAGCCCGGCCGCACTTTCTTCCTGGGATTGAGCGGAACGTTCTAAGCTGCTTTCGGTATAACCCCACATAGATAGCGCCCCTCCAGCATAAGGAGGGGCGTTTTTTATGCCTGAGAAATACAGCCGAACATCAACATTTCAACCTTTAAATGTTCTTTTTGACCTTCATCAAGACCAGATCTTTGTATTCTTCATATGCTTATAACTACAAATAATGTAAATGGGTTAAACCCAAGCAAAAAGGAAAACAAATGATTCCAAGCGCCGAGCCGAAAAAGGGCAAGCGACGTTTTCTTAAGGAATTGCTGGGCCTGAGTGCCGGTGCCACCATCATTCCTATTCAGCCTGTTCATGCAGCAATGAACAGCCAACCTCCACGACGTAGCGGCGGGAAAGATGGGGCCCGCTACGGCATGGTGGTTGATTTAAGAAAATGCATCGGTTGCCAGGCCTGTACGGTCAGCTGTTCTATCGAAAATGCACCGCCCATCGGGCAGTTCCGCACCACGGTTCTGCAATATGAAGTGCTCGATGAACAGCAACAGGCGGCCATGCTGAGCCTGCCGCGTCTCTGTAATCATTGCGACAACCCCCCTTGTGTACCGGTCTGTCCGGTACAGGCCACCTTTCAGCGTGAAGACGGTGTGGTGCTGGTCGATAACGAGCGATGTGTCGGCTGTGCTTACTGTGTCCAGGCCTGTCCTTACGATGCTCGTTTCATTAACCATGAAACGCAAACCGCCGACAAATGCACCTTCTGCGAGCATCGCCTGGAAGTGGGCTTGCTGCCCGCCTGTGTAGAAAGCTGTGTGGGTGGAGCGCGTGTCATTGGCGATATGAACGATGAAACCAGCACGATCTCCCATTTGCTCAAAGAGCACAAAGAGGAGATCCGCGTACTCAAACCCGGCATGAACACCAATCCGCATGTGTTCTACATCGGTTTGCCCGATGAGTTCGTCGATGGTGTGGATGGCCAGGCCAGTGTGCGCCTAACTAATCAGTTCTAAGGGGCCTTTATGTCTATTATCGAAATTCTGACCCCCGCCTACGAAGTTGCCTGGCTACCTTGGGCGGTTCAATACTTCTTTCTGGTCGGTATGGCCGCCACCAGCACCGTGTGGGTATGGCGTTGCGCCTGGTCCAATGACAGTGCCTTGCGTCGTCTGGAGCCTGCCCTGATGATTGTGCTGCTGTGCAGCAGCATTGCTGCCCCAGTCTCTTTGCTGGCTGACCTGCATCAGCCAGGTCGTTTCTGGCACTTCTATGCCTATTTCACGCCTTGGTCCTGGATGTCGCTGGGCGCTGTCCTGCTGCCTTTGTTTGTCGGTTTGTCCGTAGCCAACGTCTTGGCTTGGTGGCTGAACAAACGTGCTGTGTGGCGCTGGTTGAGCCTGGCTTTGCTGGTGTCGGCCTTGTCTATTCTGGTCTACAGCGGTTTTGAAGTCATGGTGCTGCGTTCGCGTCCTTTGTGGAATACCGCGTTCCTGCCCGTTAACTTCGCCTTGACCGCCGCGCTGGCCAGCTTGGGTGCGATCTTGCTGGTGGCTCGCTTCTTGCCCGGTGGTGTGGCAGGTTTGCCGCTGGAGTATGTGCGCCGCTGGTCGCTGGGCGTGGTTTTGGCCTTGATCGTCGTGGCGCTGTTCTGGGTAGGTTCCGGCCTTATGGGTTATAGCCATTCCTTTGGCGCAGCCTGGGAACTGTTCCAGATTTATCCCGTCTGGCGTTTAGGCTTGCTGGGTTCTTCCATTTTTGGTCTGCTGATTCTGTACATGCTCAGCCGCCCGGTCAGCACCTTGCAAGGCAATTTCTACAGCTTGTTGTGTGCGGCTTTTCTGCTCGGCTCTGCCTGGGTATTTCGCTGGATTATTTTCATGGCGGTACAAGGTGTCCCTAAGTACGGCGCCGGTTTGTACCTCTACACCATGCCCTTAGGCAGCGATGGTCTGCTGGGTATGCTCGGTGTGCTGGGCTTGTGTATTGCCTTGCTTGCCGCGAGCACTACCCTGCTTTCTCTGTTTCCGGCCCGTCGTACTTCTTTGACGGCTTAAGCCCCGCAGATTAACTAGCTTTCAGGTACTTATCGTCATGAGCAAGAAAAAAGAAACCCCTAACCTGTCGCGTCGACAGGTCTTGACCCGCGGCGGCGTCGCTGTAGGTGGTCTGGCTGCCTTTGCAGCCGGTTATAGCGACACCGTCGTTAAAGCAGTACAAGGTCTGGGTCAAGGCACGGCGGGGGCTCCAACTGCCCACGCAACCCGTGGCAACTCCTTGCAAACCGAGTTCCGCATTGATCCGATTACGGGCCTGCTGGATACGCAGCCCGGTCAGATTGTGAGCCCGTCCAGCTGCCTGGGCTGTTGGACACAGTGCGGCGTGCGCGTACGTATCGATACGGAGAACAACAAAATTCTGCGTATCGCCGGCAACCCCTATCACCCCTTGGCCACGACCCAATCTGCACCGATGGACCTGCCGGTGCGCGAGGTTTACGCCATGCTGGGTGGTGAAAATGGTCTGGAAGGCCGCGCCAGCGCCTGTGCCCGTGGTGCTGCCATGCTGGAACAGCACAGCAGTCCTTATCGTGTTCTGTCGCCATTAAAACGCGTTGGCCCTCGCGGTTCGGGTCAATGGCAGCGTATCAGCTTTGAACAGCTGATTGAAGAGGTCTGTGAAGGTGGCGATCTGTTCAAAGAAGGTCAGGTCGATGGTTTACGTGCCATTTGGGATCACGAAACCCTGATTGATCCGCAAAACCCCGAGTTTGGGCCCCTGGCCAACCAGTTGCTGTTCACAGATGCCGCCAACGAAGGCCGTACGCCGCTGGTCAAACGCTTTGCCGAACAAGCTTTTGGCACGATCAACGTCAGTAATCATGGCTCTTACTGCGGTCAAAGCTTCCGTGTTGGTACGGGTGCCGCGATGGGCGATATTAAAGGCATGCCACACGGTAAGCCTGACTGGAAAAATGCCCGGTTTGGTTTGTTTATTGGTGCAGCGCCGGCTCAATCCGGCAACCCCTTCCAGCGCCAAGGCCGTGAGCTGGCAGAAGCCCGTTCGCGTCCAGAAAACGCCTTTCAGTATGTGGTCGTCTCCCCTATTCTGCCCACCTCCTCCAGCCTGGCCTCCGGTAGCGGTAACCGCTGGCAGCCCGTTCTGCCCGGCACAGACTTGTCTTTAGTGATGGGTATGTTGCGCTGGATTCTGGAACAAGAGCGTTTTGATGTAGAACACTTATCCCTGCCTCACCCACCCAGCGAGCAGGATGACAGCACCGCCTCTTGGACGAATGCCACACATTTACTGATTGCCGACCCTAAACACCCTGGTTTTGGCCGCTATTTGCGCGGTACCGACCTGGGTTGGGAAGTGGCTGAAGGAGCCGAGTCACCCTTTGTGGTTCTGGACGAGCAAAACGAGCTGCGTGCTCATACAGATTTGGATCGTGCCACCTTGTTTGTTGATCGCACCGTGGCGCTGGACGGCCAGGACATTCGTGTCTGTACCGCCTTGCACATGCTGCGTGAGCGCAGTCAGGAAAAATCCATTGCCGATTACGCCAAAGGTTGCGGCATGGACGAAGCAACCTTGATCGAGTTGGCCCGTGAATTCACCAGCTACGGTCGTCAAGCCGTAGCCGATGCACACGGCGGGACCATGAATGGCTCTGGTTTCTACACGGCTTACGCCATTGCCATGTTGAATACCCTGGTGGGAAATCTGAACCTGAAAGGTGGTTTGGTTCTGGATGCAGGCCCATTTGGCCCTTTCGGCCCTGGCCCACGCTACAACTTTGCCCAATTCCCCGGCAAAGTGACGGCCAAAGGTGTGTCCCTGTCGCGTCACCGTTTTGCGTACGAAAAATCCAGCGAATTCAAGCGTCGTCAGGCCAATGGCGAAGCCTTGTATCCCGCGCCTGCTCCTTGGTATCCAGCAGTCGGTGCCTTGAGCAGCGAAATGATCGCTTCGGGGCTGAATGGCTACCCCTACACCAGCAAAGTGTGGATCAACCACATGAGCAATCCGGTCTACGCGATTGCTGGCTTTAAGAATGCTTTGCTGCACAAGCTGAAAGACCCGGCCGTCCTGCCTTTGTCGATCTCGATTAATCCATTCATCAATGAAACCAACGCCTACGCTGATTACATCGTGCCGGATACGGTTACGTACGAAAGCTGGGGTGTATCGGCCCCCTGGGCAGACGTTATCGCCAAATCTTCCACCTTGCGTTGGCCTGTAATGCAGCCCCGCGTGGACCGTACGGCCGATGGTCAGCCTATCAATCTGGAAAGTTTCTTGTTCGCCGTGGCCTTGCGACTGGAATTGCCCGGTTTTGGTAAAGGTGTTCTGAAAGATAAAGCAGGGCATCCACACGATTTGCTGCGTGCTGAAGACTTTTACTTGCGCGGCATGGCCAACATCGCCTTTGGTGCAGGTCGTCCAGTTGGCGATGCCTCCGACGACGATATGCGAATGACGGGTGTAGATCGTCTCTACCCGGAGCTGCAATCACGTTTGCACCCGGAAGAACAACGCAAAGTAGCGATGTTATTGACTCGAGGTGGCCGATTTGACCGAATCGACAACGCCTGGAAAGGCAATCAGCTGAAAAATCGTTACGACAATGCCTTGCAGATCTGGAACGAAGATTTGGCCAAGATGCGTCACACCATGACGGGCGAACGTCTGAGTGGTTGCCCCACTTGGTACCCGACCCGTCTGGCTGACGGTAGCCCTATGCGCGAACACTTCTCTGAGCAAGAATGGCCGCTGCTGATGAGCTCGTATAAATCCAATTTGATGAGTTCCATGTCTATCGGCATGTCCCGTCTGCGTCAGGTTCACCCGCATAATCCCATTTCTTTGAACCTGGATGATGCAAAGAATCTGGGTATCCGGAACGGCGACCGTATTCGAGTCAGCACTCCGGGTGGAGCAGTTGAAGGGGTCGCTTTGGTTCGCGGCGGTATTATGCGCGGTGCGATTGCTATTGAACACGGCTTTGGTCATACCGAGTTGGGCGCACGCTCTCATCAGATTGATGGTGAAGCTATGCCCCACCTGACCGATCTGGCCGCTGGCGTGAACCTGAATGAATTAGGTTTTGCCGACCCAACGCGTGGCAATGGCCAGGACAATGTCTGGATTGATTGGGTTTCAGGCGCTGCTGTACGTCAAGGTCTACCAGCCAAAGTAGAAAAGCTGTCAGCCTAAAGGCGATAATTCTCTTTCAAGAGACTGTTGAAAGATAAAAAATGCCGATTGTCCTGTAGGATGATCGGCGTTTTTGTTTGAAGCGCGTTGTCGAGGTA
>JBQEAN010000054.1:0-23949 GCA_052109075.1 Alcaligenes sp.
GACAGTTTGCCGTAGTGCTCGGGCATGCGGATTACATGCACGCGTTCGCTGCTTCCAATTCGGGTATCGGCGTCGGCAAACACGTACAACTCACCACCGCGTGCGTGGACTTCTTCGATATTGGACTTCAGCTTTTCCAACAACTCATCGCGTGGTGCGATGGTGACGACCGGCATGGCTTCAGTGACCAAGGCCAAGGGGCCATGCTTCAGCTCGCCGGCGGGATAGCCTTCGGCGTGGATGTAGCTGATTTCTTTCAGCTTCAGCGCACCTTCCATGGCAATGGGGTAATGCATGCCACGGCCCAGGAACAAGGCGTTTTCCTTACTGGCAAAACGGTCCGCCCAAGCCATGATCTGTGGCTCCAGGGCCAGCACGGCCGCAATGGCGGTAGGTAAGTGCCGCAAGGCTTTCAGGTAATCAGCTTCCTGTTCCTGATTCAAACGGCCTTTTACTTGAGCCAACGCGATAGTCAGCAGGAACAGCCCCGTCAGCTGAGTGGTAAAGCCTTTAGTGGAAGCCACGCCAATTTCCACCCCAGCACGGGTGATATAAGCCAATTTGCACTCGCGCACCATGGCACTGGTGGCCACATTGCAGATGGTCAAGGTCTGTTCCATGCCCAGGCTGCGAGCGTGCTTCAACGCGGCCAGGGTATCGGCAGTTTCGCCGGACTGGGAAATGGTCACGACCAGGGTACGTGGATTCGGCACGCTGTCGCGGTAACGGTATTCGCTGGCAATTTCCACGTTAACGGGGATTTTGGCCAAGGATTCGATCCAGTAACGGGCAGTCAGACCGGCGTAGTAGCTGGTGCCACAAGCCAGGATCAGTACATTGTCGATATCCTGGAAAACCTGGTAAGCCTGGTCACCAAACAGCTCGGGGGTGACGCTTTCGATGTCTTGCAAGGTATCGCCCACCGCACGGGGCTGCTCGAAAATTTCCTTTTGCATGAAATGGCGGTATGGGCCCAATTCAGCCGCTGCCGTATGCAGATGCACAGTGTGTACAAGACGATCAACAGAGCGGCCGTCTTTGTCCACGATCCACACTTTATTGATTTGCAGATCGATCACATCTCCATCTTCCAGGTAGATGATCTGATCGGTGGTGCCAGCCAATGCCAAGGCATCCGAGGCCAGGAAGTTTTCGTTTTCACCTACGCCGACAACCAGCGGTGAACCATGACGTGCACCGACGACGCGATGCGGCTCATCCTGGCAGAACACAGCAATGGCATAGGCACCGGTCAGGCGACGGATAACCTGCTGCACAGCTTCAAACAGATCGCCGTTGTACAGGTGGTCGATCAGGTGAGCAATAACTTCGGTATCGGTCTGGCTCTCGAACACGTAGCCAATGCCTTGTAGTTCGGCACGCAGATCGTCGTGGTTCTCGATGATGCCGTTATGCACCAGCGCAATACGCGCTTTGCCTTTACCGGAGAAATGCGGATGCGCATTATGGGTAGCGGGTGCGCCGTGCGTCGCCCAACGTGTGTGGGCAATGCCGGTGAAGCCTTGCAGGTTATCCGCCTTGACCTGCTCTTGCAGCTCCGCCACGCGCTGAGTACTGCGTGCCCGCAACAACTGGCCCTGCGCATGAACAGCCACGCCGCAAGAATCGTAGCCCCGGTATTCCAGACGCTTCAAACCTTCCAGCAGCACGGGGACAATATCGCGTTGCGCCACAGCGCCAACAATTCCACACATAGCCAACTCCTGTTCATGACCCTATTTTTCAGGGCCAGCTAATCAATCCAATCGCTTATTCTGATCTGAAACAAGAAAAATTTTATGTCTATTTTTTTAGTGAAATGAATTAAAATTTCATTTAACAATCAATATGAAATAAATAAGAAATATAGCTTACTTAACGATATTTAATTTCATAATAGATAGATAAACATTGTCATGATTGAACTAGACGAGCTGGATCTGCGAATTCTGGAGCAACTACAAAATGATGCGTCCATCAGCAATCAGGAGTTAGCTGCACGTGTGCATGCTTCGCCCCCCACCTGTCTGCGACGCGTACGTCGTTTAAGCGAACAAGGGGTGATTCGGCGGCAGGTTGCCTTGCTGGACCCCGAGCAATTGGGTTCTAGTTTGACGGCCATTGTGGAAATTACCCTGGACCGACAGGGCGAAGAACACCTGCAACAGTTCGAGCGCTTGATGACGCCCGAGCCTGCTGTGACGCAGTGCTATCGCGTCTCTACCGGGGTGGATTTCATTGTGATTTTGCAGGTCAGTGACATGCAGGCCTATCACAAGCTGGCCCATGCTTTATTCACCGGCCAGGCCAATATCCGCAATATACGCAGCTTTTTTTCGATTCATCAGGCCAAGTTCGAGACACGGGTGCCTTTGCCTGCGCCGAAGGTATAAACCGGGTTCAAGCTCGCAAGCGCTGCTGTACCAGTTGCTGATACAGACGCAGATAACGCTGCACCATGACGGCAGGATCGTGCTCCTGCAGTACCCAGCGATGCGCCAGATCAGCTTGTGCACGTGCAGTGGCAGGATCGCTCAACGTGTCATCCAAAGCCTGTGCAATCGCTTGTGCATCGCCTACCGCACACAAATTACCGCGCCCATTGTCCAAGAGCTCACTTAAACCACCGGCCATCGTGGCCGTGACGGGTACGCCGTACGCAAAGGCGTCCAGAACGCTGGAGCCCAAAGCTTCATGGCGGGAACTCAGAACGAAGCCATCCATTAATCGATACGCTTGTTCTGGGCGGGCCTCAAAGCCGGTCAGCTTATAGCAGGCATCCAAACCCAATTGCGCGATCAACTCTTGTGCGGCCGAGGACTCGGAACCGGGCGCACCAAAATGCAGAAACACAAAGTCCTGCCGACGCTGATACAGGGCGTGAACCGCGCGGATCAAGGTTAATGGATCTTTCTCGGAAGTCAGCGCCGCCATTGTTCCCAAGACATGCAAACCTTGCGGGTTCCAGCGCTGCCGCAAATGGTTTACATAGATCTCGTCCTGCTCCACGTATTCGATGGCGCTAGGGATCAGGTCCACAGAAAAACCCAAACGACGTGGCTCTGCCGCCGCCGCCTGACTGATCGCCACCAAACGATCTGCCTTGCGCCACTTCCAGCGCGTGCGTCTTTCTTTGGAGGTCAAAGGACTATTTTGCTGTCGTCCACTACGTTGTTCACTGCGCTTGCGATCAATAGGAAAGGCGGTGCGACGGGTAAAAACCACCCGTTTTGGCAGCCAAACATGCAGCACGGCCAACCAGCTCATGCAGGAGGCAGTTTGGGAATGGACGATATCAAAGCCACGGCCATGCAAAAGCAAGTAGCGCAGTGCCGCCCCGACCGAGGCACACTCCACGACGCTTAAACCTTGCTCTTTGGCGCGCTTGGCCAGTTCCTCATCACGCCGGGCCAAGAGGCTGACCTGATGCCCTGCTTGCTGCATATGCAGCAAACTCAGCAAGGTCTGCCGTTCACCACCGCGCCAACCGCGCTCGAAATTAAGCTGCAGTATGCGCATGGCGAATATCCTGACTCAGCCCATCCGGACGGGGTGCGCCACTACAACGCGCAGCCCCGCTCCCCGTGCAGCGCACAGGGAGGAAAGCCAAAGATAGGCTAGAACACATCAAGATTTACGAACCGGGCGCTTCCAGGCGGGCACGCTGCGCTGTTCCGAACGCGACAGGGTCAGCTGCTCATCCGGTGCGCTGCGCACCAGTGTGGTGCCGGCGCCAATCGTGGCACCACGGCCTACCGTCACCGGAGCTACCAGCTGCGTGTCTGAGCCGATAAAGGCATCATCGCCAATCACGGTACGGTACTTGTTGACGCCGTCGTAATTGCAGGTGATCGTGCCCGCGCCAATGTTCACGCGCTGACCAATATCCGCATCCCCGATATAGCTCAGGTGATTGGCTTTGGAGCCTTCACCCAGCTGCGTGTTCTTGATTTCCACGAAGTTGCCTACGTGGGTATGGTTGGCCAGCACCGCACCCGGACGCAAACGGGCGTAAGGGCCAATACGGGCCTCTTCACCCACTTGAGCTTGTTGCAAGTGGCTGAACGCTTCGATCTGTGTACCTGCACCCACGGTTACGTCGCGCAGAACGCTGTGAGGGCCCACGCGCACACCATCTTGCAGCATGACCTTGCCTTCAAATACGCAACCCACGTCAATAAAGACGTCGCGGCCACATTCCAGCGTGCCGCGCAGATCAAAGCGAGCCGGGTCAGTCAAGGTAACGCCTTTTTCTAGCAAGCGGCGGGCCTGCTCAGACTGCCACAGGCGTTCCAGCTGCGCCTGTTGAATGCGGCTGTTCACCCCCAGCGTTTCCCAGCCAGCGGCGGGTTGGGCAGCTTGTACAGACACGCCATCAGACACGGCCAAAGCGATAATGTCGGTCAGGTAGTACTCGCCCTGAGCGTTGTCGTTGGTAATGCGGGTGAGCCAGTCTTTCAGGTGGGCGGTAGGCGCCACCAGAATGCCGGTATTCACTTCTTGCACCGCACGTTCTGCGTCGCTGGCATCTTTATGCTCAACAATGCGCTGCACAGTACCGTCGGCACCGCGAATGATGCGGCCATAGCCGGTGGGGTCGGACAGGTTTTCTGTCAGCACGGCCACACCTTGACCACGAGCTTGCAGCAAACGGCGCAGTGTGTCGGCTTGCACCAGGGGGACGTCGCCATAGAGCACCAGCGTGGCGTCATCATTGTTGTCGCCACCGACCAGCTCGGGAACGGCCTGCTGGACAGCATGGCCAGTTCCATATTGAGGCTGCTGCAAGGCAAAGGCCAGCTCGGCCTGCGCGAAGGTGTGCTGAACGCGTTCGGCGCCATGCCCCACCACGACCACCACTTTTTCCGGCTCCAGTTCACGCGCGCTGTCGAGCACGTGGGCCAGCATGGATTTGCCAGCGATAGGATGCAGTACTTTCGGCAGGTCAGACTGCATACGCTTGCCCATGCCTGCTGCCAGAATCACGATATTAAGCATAAAAATTTACCTACTAGGTTGGTCGATCAGTTTTTTTGGTAATGCGTTGAGTACTGCGCGTAGCGGTTTTTTTAGCCGCCGTTTTCCCCGTCTTGGCAGCGGCGGGCGCACTGGCCTTAGCAGAGGTCTGAGCGCTGGCCGCAGCGGGTTTGGTCGCTTTGCCTTCCGTCCCGGCCTCTTTGGCCTGAGCGGTTTGCTGGCGGTAGTTTTCTACCTGCTGCATGGACGCGGCCGTGGCATTGGCCATCGCATCAAATTGCTGTTGCAGCATGCCCCACCACGCTTGCGCGGCAGGATTGCCTGCAGCGGGTTCAGCGTCCTGCTGCACACCGGCGGCCTGCTTATCTTTTGGAGTTTCTTGCTTGGCAGCGGCTTGGGGCTGTTGGGGAGGTTGCTGCGCCGCTTGAGGCTTGGCGGCCTGGGCCGTTGCGCTGTCTGCGCCTGCTGGTCCCCCTGCTCCCGCTGCCATCGGGTTGAAAGCCATAAAGGCTTCAAATGGATTTTTACCACCGGCTGCCTGACTACCTTGCTGCGCCATCGTCTTGATCGCGGCCAAGGTAGAACGCTGAATCTCCAGACCTTGAATCGTCGTGCTCAGCATGGACAGGTTCAATTGCAGCCAACTTTCCACAGCACGCAAATCGCGAATGCGGCGGTCCAGATCGTCGGGAGACAGGCTGGGCATCATGCCCGAGCCCACATCGCCCGCGCCACCGCTTGCCATATTTTTCCAAGCCTGCGCCATCATATCCATGCTGCGCAGCAAAGGATTATTGCCATCGCCCAAGGCATTGAAATCAGATATACCAAAAGGATTCGGGTTCATGCTTAGCTCCCATCGGGTTGGTGCCTGCCCGGTGACTCCCAGGTTCAGGTCAGCGGCTCCAGATGCTGCTTGATGCTGTCGATCAGCACCACTTGCGCTTCCAGAGTGAACAAATCAGCTTCTATCATTTGCCAGGCTTCATCCAGCGTCAATAAGCGAAACTCACTAACCTCGCCGTCCATATTGCAGGGCCGCACATCGTCAGCCAGCACGCAATCGCTGACCAGGGCGTTTTCCACCTGATAGCCTTCGGGCAAACGGCGGTGCATGCGCAAGGACACCCGCAAGGGAGTGCAATCGGCCAGCAGCGACTCCTGCAGCCCGGCTTCTTCATAACTTTCGCGTATCAACGAGGTGTGCAGCGTTTCACCGCTGACCGCCAGCCCACCGACCAGCGTGTCCCACATATTCGGATCAGTAGATTTGGTGGGGGAGCGACGCGCGGCCCAGATACGGCCGTCTGTGGACCAGCCATTCAAATGCACCGCTTGCGTCAGAAACCCCAGCGGACGCACCGCACCCCGCTCGATACGGGACAGGCACTGCCCTTCACCGACTACGTCCAGCAGCTCATCGCGCCAGGCCCGAATACAGCCACCTTCGTGCAAGCTCAGGGCGACCTGATCCAGGACCTGAGCCAAGCTCAATTCCTGGCTGGGACAGTCGCTCAGACGCAAGACATCCTCTTCAATCGAGACACCCGGCAAAGGCTCAATGCAACGAGCGGCTTTAGGGGTGATCCATCCGGCAACGCGTCCATCAACAGTGACAGGACGGCTGCCCGGCGGGGGCAATTGCTGCAGCTGACTGGTCAGGCTGGCCATACGTTGACGCATGGCCTGAGTAAGTGATCGATTCTGGAACAAAGTCATAGTCGGCGATTGTAATTCAAGCCTTGGGCCATTACGGCTTTTGTAGCGTTTAGTCCAACCTTGTCGTCTAGGGACATACCCTGCCCTTGAAGGCTAAAACAAGTTCGATATAATTTCCGAGAACAGATAAGCTACTAAAAACTTCGAGCGGACCAGCACCTCACTGCGACAAGCCCGCCACTGCAACACAGCAGTTTCTTCCAGCGTTGGATTTTTCGGAGCGTTGACGCAGCCGGACCTCGGTTTGGCATGGCAACACCAAAAGAGGGACAACAATGAAGATGTGGAGAAGTTTACTTGCTCTGACCGCCTGTTCGGCGGCAGGGCCAAGCCTCGCGCAGATCACCAACATGGAGGGTGGTCCGCGCGTCAATCAGCTCAATTTGCACCCAGGTGTCACCCCCATTGCCCAGGACATTGCCTGGCTGCATTGGATGATGCTGATCATCTGTACCATTATCTTTATTGGCGTGTTCGGCGTGATGTTTTATTCCATCATCCGGCATCGTAAATCCAAGGGTGCCATCGCCGCCCGCTTTCATGAACACCTAGGGGTCGAAGTTGCCTGGACAATCATTCCCTTTCTGATTGTGATTGGCATGGCCCTGCCCGCCACCAAAACCGTGGTGGCCATGAAAGACACCAGCAGCGCCGACCTGACCGTCAAAGTCACCGGCTATCAGTGGAAATGGGGCTACGAATATCTGGATGGCCCGGCCACCGGTGTCAAATACCTGTCCAACCTGTCCACACCACGTGCCCAGATTGAAGGCCGCGAACCTATTGGCCCCAATTATCTAATGGAAGTGGACAAGCCGCTGGTCGTGCCGGTTCACAAGAAAGTACGCATCATGCTCACGGCAGAGGACGTCATCCACTCCTGGATGGTGCCCGAATTTGGCGTCAAACAAGATGCCATCCCCGGCTTTTTGCGCGACACCTGGTTCCGCGCTGAAAAGGTAGGCACGTACCGTGGCCAATGCGCCGAGCTGTGCGGCAAGGATCACGCCTACATGCCCATCGTGGTGCAAGTGATGGAGCAAGAGGATTACGACCAGTGGGCCAAAGAGCAAAACGACTTGCTGACCGCCCAGGCCGACGATCCCAATAAAGAGTGGACCAAAGATGAGCTGAACGAGCGCGGCAAGCAGATCTTTGCGCAGAACTGCGTGGCTTGCCACCAGGCAAACGGCAAAGGGATGCCTGACACCTTCCCCGCTCTGGATGGCGACACGAAATTTGTTCTGGCCCCCAAGAAAGGACAGATCGATACCGTGTTGAATGGTCACCCTGGCACGGCGATGGCGGCCTTCCGCAATCAACTCACCGATGTGCAGATTGCAGCGGTCATTACTTACACACGTAACGCCTGGGGCAACGCCGGCAAAGGGCCTGACCCTGTCGTGATGCCCGCTGACGTCAAGGCACAGCGCTAAGTTCGCGCCCGCCGCCTATCACACTATCAAGCTATCCCTGACTACGGCCAGGGGGAGTGCAGCAAGGAGTCAAGCATGAGTAGCGTCACCGTCGACCATGTAGCGAACCCGAGCGGACATGATGATCATCATGCCCATGCCACCCCTAGCGGCTGGCGTCGCTGGCTGTTCGCCACCAATCACAAAGACATCGGGACCATGTACCTGATCTTCTCTTTTGTGATGTTGCTGGAGGGCGGCGTGCTGGCTTTGCTGCTGCGTACCGAACTGTTCCAGCCCGGCCTGCAGTTTTTCCGGCCCGAACTGTTCAACCAGTTCACCACCATGCACGGCCTGATCATGATTTTCGGCGCGATCATGCCCGCCTTTGTGGGCTTTGCCAACTGGATGATTCCATTGCAGATTGGCGCCTCGGACATGGCGTTTGCCCGCATGAACAACTTCAGCTTCTGGCTGCTGCCGGTAGGTGCGATCTTGTTCACCGCCTCCTTCTTTGTACCCGGTGGCGCACCGGCCGGAGGCTGGACCATGTACGCCCCCCTGTCCTTGCAGATGGGGCCAGGCATGGACTTCACCATTTTCGCGGTCCACATCCTGGGCGCGTCCTCCATCATGGGGGCTATCAATATTGTGGTGACGGTATTGAATATGCGCGCCCCCGGCATGACGCTGATGAAAATGCCGCTGTTTTGCTGGACCTGGCTGATTACAGCTTACCTGTTGATTGCTGTGATGCCCGTATTGGCTGCGGCCGTCACCATGCTGCTGACAGACCGCCACTTCGGTACACACTTCTTTAACGCCGCCGGTGGTGGGGACCCAGTTCTGTATCAGCACATCTTCTGGTTCTTCGGTCACCCCGAGGTCTACATCATGATCTTGCCGGCCTTCGGGATTGTGTCGGCCATTGTTCCCGCCTTCTCGCGCAAGGCGCTGTTTGGCTATGCCTCCATGGTCTATGCAACGGCGGCCATCGCAATTTTGTCTTTCCTGGTTTGGGCGCACCACATGTTCTCCACCGGGATGCCGGTGACCGGGCAGTTGTACTTCATGTACGCCACCATGTTGATCTCCATTCCTACCGGGGTGAAGATCTTTAACTGGGTAGCCACCATGTGGCGCGGTTCGCTGTCGTTTGAAACACCCATGCTGTTTTCCATCGGCTTTATCTTCGTGTTCACGATTGGCGGCTTTACCGGCCTGATTCTGGCCGTGGCCCCGATTGATATTGCCGTCCACGACACTTATTACGTGGTGGCCCACTTCCATTATGTGCTGGTGGCCGGGTCGCTCTTCGCCCTGTTTGGCGGTGCGTATTACTGGCTGCCCAAGTGGACCGGCCGCATGTACAACGAGCGTCTGGGCAAGATCCACTTCTGGTCCACCATGATTTCCTTCAACGTGACCTTCTTTCCCATGCACTTTCTGGGGCTGGCGGGCATGCCGCGTCGCTATGTGGACTATGCAGGTCAGTTCACCGACTTCCACCAGATCGCCACCATTGGCGCGTTCTGGTTCGGCCTGTCGCAGCTGCTGCTGATCTACATCGTGATCCAGGCGGCCCGTGGCAAGGGTGAGGTCGCCAGCGCCAAACCTTGGGAAGGTGCAGAAGGGCTGGAATGGACGGTGCCCTCGCCCGCTCCACATCACACGTTTGAAGTTCCACCTGTCATCAAGTAACGCTGGAGGATCGCCGCATGACTCCCGAACAACGCCGTCGCAACCGCCGTCTGGGATTGCTCCTGGCCGTGTTCGTCATTGCCATCATGGCCTGGACCTTTCTGAAAGGTAGTCAATTTTTAGGACAGTGATATGGATGACGATTTTCGGGACCTCACGCGGCGCAAGCTCAGTTTTTTCCAGACATTGAAAGCCATTGCCTGGGGATTTTTTGGAGTCCGTCGTGGCAGCGACCATGAGCAGGATATTGCCAAGATCAATCCGGTCTACCTGATTGTTGCCGCCTTGATCGCCACGGTTGTTTTCGTTGTGGGCCTGATTATGGTGGCCCGCTGGTTCATTGGTCAGGCCAGCTGAACCCTGGCCGGATACCGCGCCCCAGGGCACCTGACCCGAAGGAGAACACTATGCATGTCGAGACTACGGCTCACCCGTCCAAGGCGCCGTATTACTATGTCCCCGGTTTATCGGGGCATCCGGTACGCGCCAGCCTTTCCCTGTGCCTGACACTGTTGGGTGCAGCCACCTGGATCAATAATTGGCCCGGTGGCTTCTGGGTGTTTCTAGTCGGGATTCTCAGCTTTTTGCTGGTGCTGTTTTTCTGGTTCAGCGAAGCGGTGCGAGAATCCGAAACGGGCCTGAACAGCACGCGTGTCGACATCTCCTACCGCTGGAGCATGTCCTGGTTCATCTTTTCCGAAGTCATGTTTTTTGCGGCTTTTTTCGGGGCGCTTTGGTATACCCGCGAAATCGCCACGCCACTGCTCAGCGATCTGGATCACCGCGCCCTACTCTGGCCGGACTTTGCCGGCACTTGGCCTAATCAAGGTCCAGCGGGCACGGTAGAACCCTTCCAGACGGTTGGTCCACTGTGGCTACCCACCATCAACACCGCTTTGCTGCTGACCTCGGGCGTCACCCTGACTATTGCTCACCACGCCCTGCGTGCCAGCAAGCGCAGCGGTGCCATTTTCTGGCTGTTCATGACAGTGGCATTGGGCTTTGCCTTTGTGATCTGCCAAGCCTACGAATACATGCACGCCTACGCCGAACTGAACCTGAAGTTCACCTCCGGCGCGTATGGGGCCTTGTTCTATATGTTGACGGGCTTTCACGGCTTTCACGTGATTATTGGTGCCACTATGCTGACGGTGATGCTGATACGGCTGATGCGCGGGCACTTTACTGCCGAACACCACTTTGGTTTTGAGGGTGCGGCCTGGTACTGGCATTTTGTGGACGTGGTGTGGCTGGGCTTGTATCTGTACGTTTACTGGTTCTAGTAACTCAGGCTCCAGGCCCGTGCTCCGGGCCTGGTTTTTACTTCACGCCAAAGGCACTCCGGTGCTTTCTATCCAACCCAGGTAGTGGGCTAGCAGCACAAACAGGAACAGGGCCACGGACAAGCCCACTCGCCAGGTCAAGGCATAGGCCATGCGGTTGGAATTACCCCGGTCTCGCATCAAATACACCAAGGCCGAACCCAAGGAAACAATAATCCCCAGAAACACGATCAGGACTAGCACACGCATTACGTCTCCCCCGCTTCAGGTTGAATTGATGTCCAGCAATAAGCTTCGTTCTTCTTCGACTCGATCCCTGCTTGCCCTGGTTTGTCTGGGTTTGCTGATGTTGCTGTTCATTAGCCTGGGACGCTGGCAACTGAGCCGCGCACAGGAACGTCAAAGCTTGGCGCAACAAATAGAACAAGGCCGCCAACACGCTCCCCTTCATATTGACTCCCAGGCCAGCCTGGATAAAGGTGCTTTGTGGCAGTCTGTCGCCTTGCACGGTTCCTGGCGCAGTGAGTTAACTGTACTCCTGGATAATCGCAATTTCAAAGGTAAACCGGGCTACTGGATTGCCACCCCTTTTGTACTGAATGAGGGAGATCTGGCGGGCTCCAGCCTCTTGGTACTACGTGGTTGGCTGCCGCGCGAACCCGGGCAAACCCCTAAGGTTCCAGACGCACCAAGCAGCCCTGAAACCATTTCTGGCGAATTAATGGAACGTGTACCGCGTCTGTTTGATCTGGGCAGCAGCCCCTTGCCCGAGCACCTGCCCAGCCCTTCCGGGATCCCGCCCGTCGTACAGAATCTGGCCTTGGAAGATCTGCGTACACGCATCGATCTTCCCGTGCTGCCGCGTGTGCTGGCACAGACCTCCCCCGCATCAGAACTACTGACAGACTGGCCCGACCCGAACATAGACTTTGAAAAGAACCGGGGCTATGCCCTTCAATGGTTCGGTTTTGCCCTGATTGCCCTGTGTGCCTGGATCGGTGTAGCGTGGAAATGGCTACGACGCTCCAAGCCCAACTCTGCTCCTACAAGGAAAACCTGACGTGGACACGACTCAATCCCCTGCCCGCCCGCGTTCTATGACCCCGCTGTATCTGCTGATAGCAATCAGCCTGGCACCGGTATTGTTTGCGTTGGCGGCTTACTACCTGCCTTCGCTGGGATTACGGCCCGATGAAAGCAATGCCTATGGTCAATTGATTGAGCCACAACGCAGCACACCGGATGACAGCGCCCTGGCGCTGCATAATCTGCAAGGCGAAGCCTTTGATCTGCAATCCCTACGTGGCCGCTGGGTACTGCTCAGTGCCGATGAAAGCGCCTGCCCGGAAAGTTGTGTGCGCAAGCTGTTTATCCTGCGCAACTCTCATGCCAGCCAAGGCAAAAATGTGGAGCGTCTGGCCCGTGTGTGGTTTGTAACCGACCAAGGACAGCCCTCGGCGCAGGTTCTAGAAGCCTATCAAGGCACGCACATGCTGCGCGCAGACCCACGCCAGCTGGCCGCCTTTCTAAGCCCTGAGGCCGTGAATAAAGTCCCTGAACAGGCCGTGAAAAATGGCATGTGGATCATCGACCCCAATGGCAATTTGATGATGCTATTCCCCAGCGATGCCGACCCCCTTAAGGTCCGCACCGATATACGCAAGCTGCTGACCAATTCACGGATTGGATAAGGCATGGTCGATATACGCCAACGCTACCGCAAGCTGGTCTATCTGACCTGGTTTCTGACCCTGGACCTGATCATGTTCGGTGCCTTTGTACGCCTGACCGATTCGGGCCTGGGCTGCCCGGATTGGCCCGGTTGCTATGGCAAGCTCAGCCCTTTGGGCGCGGGCGCACATATTGAGCAGGCGTACCAAGCCATGCCCTACGGCCCCGTCAGCTGGGGAAAAGCCTGGATTGAAATGATCCACCGCTATGTAGGCGCAGCTTTGGGCATGTTGATTATTGCCATCGTCTGGATGGCCTGGCGGCACCGTCATACCTTGGGGCACTCGGCCAAGCTGGCCCTATTTACCTTGCTGGCAGTATGTGTGCAAGGTGCCTTTGGTGCCTGGACCGTGACCCACAAGCTGATGCCTGTTATCGTCACCACTCATTTGCTGGGTGGCATGAGCGTCCTGGCCTTGATGACCTGGCTGGCGGTTCGTGAGAACCCCGGCCCACCCGTCAACCCGCTTACTCGCCGCTGGCGGCCCTGGTTGATCGGCGCATTTATTTTGCTGACCTTGCAAATTGGCCTGGGCGGTTGGGTCAGCACCAATTACGCGGCGCTGGCCTGCATGGATTTCCCGCAGTGCCATGGCCAATGGGTACCCGAGATGGATTTGCATGGCGGATTCTCGCTGTTCCGTGCGCTGGGCGAACTGCCATCCGGCGAGATGATTTCCCAAGCAGCCCTGACCGCCATACATTGGGTACACCGCAATATGGCCTTTCTGGTCTTTCTGGTTTTAGGTTCGGTCGCCTGGAAGTTACGTGCCGATCCTGTGCTGCGCCGCCCCGCGACGCTGGTGCTTTTATTACTGCTGGCCCAGCTCATCACGGGGTTAACCACGATCTTTTTCCAATGGCCTCTTTTGATTGCCGTCCTGCATAATGGGGGAGCTGCCGGACTCGTTTTATGCTGCGTCACCCTGTTAGTACGGCTTTCCCGCAAGTCGACTGTCCCCCAAGGAATACAGTATGACAAACACCGCTACCCTTGCTCCCGCCTCGCTCCTGCGCCAATATCTGGTACTGACTAAACCTCGCGTCACCCAGTTGGCTGTTTTCTGTGCCGTTATCGGCATGTTTTTGGCTGCGCCCGGCCTGCCTGATCCTGGCACCGTGGTTGCAGGCACCTTGGGCATCTGGATGCTGGCTGCAGCAGCGTTTGCCATCAACTGCCTGATCGAGAGCCAGATCGATGCCCGCATGCTGCGCACCGCCAGACGCGGCACCGCACGCGGCACCATTACCTCGCCTCAAGTGCTGGCCATGTCAGGCTTGCTGGGTGGAATGGGCATGCTGGTGCTGTACTACTGGGTGAACCCGCTGACCATGTGGCTGACGCTGGCTACCTTCATCGGCTATGCCGTGATCTACACGGTGATTCTCAAGCCTCTGACCCCACAAAATATCGTTATTGGCGGCTTGTCTGGTGCCATGCCACCTGCTTTGGGCTGGGCCGCGATTGCCAATGCAGTCCCTGCCGAAGCCTGGTTGCTCGTGTTGATTATCTTCATCTGGACACCCCCACATTTCTGGGCCCTGGCTCTATACCGTCAGCACGATTACCAGCGCTCGGGCCTGCCCATGTTGCCCGTCACGCATGGCAAGACCTTCACCACCTTGCATGTGCTGCTCTACAGCTACATCCTGATGGCTTCCAGCCTGCTGCCCTTTGTGATTCGCATGAGCGGCGTGCTGTATCTGGTCGCCGCTATCTTGCTGGGTGCGCGCTTCATTCAATACGCCCATCAGCTGCACCGCAACTACAGCGACGAGCTGTCCCGCAAGCTGTTCCGCTTCTCTATTATTTATCTGGCCGTGCTGTTCGGGGCCTTGCTGCTGGATCACTGGGTACGATTGATCTGATTCAACTTCCTATAAAGAAAAGCGAGCCAGATCGGCTCGCTTTTTTTATACCTCTGTATGCCGCTTGGCTAACTGCTCCGCCCAATTAGGAGGCAACGGCGGCCCCACAAAGTTTGCAGCCTCGCTCAGGGCATGAGCCAAACCAAACAAGGGTGGTAGCTCTTCATGCTGGCGCTGGCCGGATTCAAATTCCTGCCACACTTGATAAGCCCGTTGCCGCTGACGCACGACAGCCTCAATCTTTTCGCTGAATCCTGGATCTTTACCCCGCAAGGTGTCGAAGTCACGCTCGGTCAGCATCAGCAAGCGGCTATAGCCCAAGGAGCGAACTGTTCCCGCGTAATCGATATGCTCCAGCACCCCGACCTCACCTATCGTCTGCCCCGTCCCCAACTCGACCAGACTGCCATCGGGCAAAGTCAGCTCCAAGGCACCCGAGGCCACAAAATACATGACCCGCATACCGCTGTAGCGCAGATGGATTTTCTGGTCCGGCAAGGCTAAACGAGGACGCAAATGTCGCGCCAGATCTTTTTTGGCTTGCTCGGAAATACCGTCGAACATGGGCACCTGCGCGATCAGCTCCATGGCGCTCATGGCCATGTCCAAGGTGGGTCGCTCGTCCAGATAGCGCCAGCGTTGCGTAATTTGTTTGACCAGATCCGCGTACATCTCGCTGGTAATCAAGGAGTGCGACAACATAGTGCGATAGTGGGCCCGTTCCTGCGAAGCTGCCACACGTGCCAAATAGGATTCTTGTAGCCACTGTGCGAACACGGGGTATTGCAGCGTCAAGGAGTGCAAGGCGTCTTCCAATTGGGACAGACGCAGTTGATGAGCCTGCACAATCGTGCCGGTAGCTGGTTGGCCCAATAAGGGGGCCAACTCGGCTTGGGCAAAACGAATCAAACGTTGAGCAACGGAGCGCTTGGCAATCAGATTAGAGAAACGCTTGTCCAATTCCCGTACCAGCCAGCCTTGCATCCCAAAGAGATAGTGCAATCGCAAAGCCGCACGGAAACCTCGGGAATAGCGCAAGTCACTGGCAATGGCTGCCTCAAAACCGGCTAGCCCAGCTAAACGCACCGTGTCGTTCATGCGCTCGGCCCGGCTTAATAAAGACTCGGCGGTTTTCCAGTCCACAATCTGTGATTTCAGCAGCTCGTAAAACAGTTCCACTTCACGAGCCGACAAAATAGCCATGCCCATTTTGACTTTCTGCGCCTCAGTCAAACTTTGAATCTGGCCCGATGCCACACCCGCCTGGCTGGCATCAAAAACGGTACATAAACGCTCGATAACTTGTGGTTTGATCTGCTCTTGCCGACCCAACTCCTCGGTCTTGTCGCGCAGTTCCTCCAAGGCCAGGCTCACCGCCTGATCCCGTAAATGACGCTCCAGAGGGCTTAGCTGATTCAGCCCTAAACGGCGGATCAATGGCCGCAGGCTGATCCCGTTCACAAACAGAGTCAGCAGCACAAAACCCGTGGTCGCCACACCAATGAACTGGCGCACATCGTGAGGAATCGCGTGTTGCTCTGTTACTGCCAGCGCCAGTGCCAAAGAGACAGCACCACGCAAACCACCCCATAGAATCACAACTCGATAAGGACGGCTGACTCGGGTGCCAAAACGCGTGCGTCCCAGCAAGGGCAATACGCCAAATACCATGGCGGCGCGGGCCAGCAAAGTCACTACAAACAGCAAGAGCACTAAGCCAATCTGCATCCAGGTGATTTCAGCCATCAGGCGCGGAATCAACATGGCAGCAAACAAAAAGATCAACGAATTGGCCAGGAACCCCATCTGGCTCCAGGAGCTACTAAGCAGTTCAAACGTAGCAGGCGACATGCGCGTGCGGCCGGTAGAACCGACCACCAGCCCAGAGATAACCGTTGCCACCACGCCAGAGACACCTAGATAGTGCTCGGAGACAAAAAAGGCGAGATAGGCCAGAGAGATAGTCAGCGTGACCTCGGCCGCAGGCCAACCGCGTAACAGCACGAACAGACTGCTGGCCAGCCGCCCCATCAGAAATCCAGCGACCCCGCCACCTAGAAAGCTGAATAAAAAGCTGCCCAGCACCATGCTGCCGCTTAATTCGCCACCACCGGTCAACACCGCCAACAACACGGAATACAGGGCAATGGAAGCCGCATCATTAAACAGGGCCTCGCCTTCCACCAGGGTCGACAAGCGCTTGGGTGCGCCCACTTCGCGAAAAACACCCACCACGGCCACAGGATCGGTCGTGGCCACAATCGCGCCCAGCATCAGACACACGACCAGCCCATAGGAAGAGGCGGCGTTAAGTGCATAGCCCACAGCAAAGGTACAGACCACCACCGCCACAATCGCCATCATCAGGATGGCACCAATATCGTCGAGCAGCCGGCGCAGGTTCATGGCCAGCGAGGTCTCGAACAACAAGATAGGCAGAAAGGCGTAGAGAAAGGTATCGGAGGAGATCTCGAAGGCTTGCAGGGTGTCCAGAAAATCCGACACCATCTTGGGGGCCCAAGCATGCACGTGCAGCAAGATACCCAGCACAAAACCGATCAAGGCCAAGAGGACAGAGTACGGCAGTCGCAAGCGTCCAGCCAAAGGCGGCATAAAGGCAACCAGCCCCAACAGGCCCGCCAATCCAAAAACAAACTGCCCAATCTGCATCGCGACATCCTTTGTCATCTGCATTGAGTCGATCGGCATATGCATACGCATCCAGGCATTGCCCTGGGCAGGCCAGATCGGCACGGAAAATTCCCCCGCTTTCCGTATGAGTCAGGATAGCGCCTTTTTCTTGCAGTACAGCCACCGAATTACCTTTATCTAGCAAAATTTACTTTTATTGGCTTATGGCTTGGCAAAGAAAAACACACAGGGTCGCCGGCGATGTACTACAGCGGCTCACTCTCTGCGCCAGCGCAAATTGAATACAGAAATAACTCGTTATACTTTCGCATCATGAATTCCATGCGCACCTTCCTCGCGGCGACAAACTGGCCCCCTCGTTTGGGCCTGTGCTTGTTGCTGCTGGCCTTGGTGCTGCGCGGAATCGTGCCAGCAGGCTATATGCCCAAGCAGACCGACCAAGGTTACGCACTGGCCTTCTGTCTGCCTTCGGGGCAAAGCTTGCCGCCCGAAATGGTCCGGCATTGGGCCGCGCTCTTAGGGGACGATGCCACCTCTCATTCAGATGAAGCAACGACCAGCGCCACCTGTCCGTTTTGCTTGATGCTGCAAGCCGCGCTGACCCCCGCGCCTGTGGCTATCTTGACACCCTTGAGTGTGGGCCAATTTCGCCCTTTCCTGCTACCCCCGCTTAATCCTGCGCTGGCCCAAGCCTTTATTCGTGGCCCACCTGTGGGGCAACGCGCCCCGCCCGCTTTTCTTCCTGCCTGATTCCCCGCGTTCGGCTCTGCCGCTACGCCATTTATCTTTTGCTGCCATCGACCAAGCGGACTTGCCGCTGGACGGTGGCCGCCCTTCGGAATTTAGCCATGAAGAAAATGTTAAACCCCGGCCTGATCAGCGCCGGTGTTCTGGCCTGCCTACCTGCCGCAGCCCTGGCTCAAGCCACGGTTATTGAACAGCTCAGCCCCATTGTGGTGACAGGTGTGGCCCCGGAATCCCCCCTGCAGTTCACCACCAATCCCAAGCTGCCCCGCTTGCCCCTACCGGCCAGTGACGGTACGGATTACCTGAAGACCATTCCCGGATTTGCAGCCATCCGTAATGGCGGTAGCAATGGTGACCCGGTGCTACGTGGCATGTTTGGCTCGCGTCTGGCGGTGCTGACCAACGGCAGCTCCATGCCCGGCGCCTGCCCGTCTCGCATGGATGCCCCTACCTCTTATATTTCACCCCAATCCTTTGATGAGCTGACCATTATCAAAGGCCCACAAAGCGTGCGCTGGGGGCCGGGAGCTTCTGCCGGAACGGTGCGTTTCGAGCGCAAACCACCCGGTTTTACGGAGAAAGACGCCACCTTGGAGGCCAGTATTTTGGGCGGCTCGGCGGGTCGTCACGCGGGGAATGTGGACTTTACGGCTGGGAACGCATCCTACTATGCCCGCCTGACTGCCAATCAAGACCGTGCTCAAGACTATAAGGATGGCGACGGAGAGCGCGTACCTTCGCGCTGGAAGAAATGGAATACGGATGTGGCCATTGGCCTGACACCCGATCCCGATACCGTACTGGAACTAAGCGCAGGTACGGGCGACGGCTATGCTCGCTATGCCGGTCGCGGTATGGACGGAACTCAATTCAAACGCGAGACCCTGGGCCTGCGTTTCAAGAAAGATATGCACGAAGGTGTACTGCGTAATGTAGAAGCCCAGCTGTACTACAACTACGCTGATCACGTCATGGACAACTACGAGCTACGTCCCTTCAAGCCCGGTGGCGGCATGTCCATGCCCATGGCCTCCAATGTGGACCGCCTGACTTGGGGCGGCCGCCTGAGCATAGACTGGGCCTTGAGCGACGATCTGACCCTGACCACAGGAGCAGACTTAATGCGCAGCCGTCATCGCAAGCGCAGTGGCATGGGGATGCAGAGCTACCGCGACCAGGATTGGGTTAAAGATGCCGAGTTCGACAATATCGGTATCTTTACCGAAGCCCGTTGGGATTTGAATGACTCCAGCCGTCTGATTGGGGGAGCTCGTCTGGACAAAGCCACTGCGCGCGACCTGCGTCCCAGCCTGGGCAGCGGCATGATGAGCATGCCCAACCCCGGTGCCAAGGAACGCCGCAAGGAAACTCTACCCAGCGCCTTCCTGCGTATCGAGCATGACTTAGAATCCCTGCCCTTGAGCCTGTATGCCGGTGTCGGCCACGTACAGCGCATGCCCGATTACTGGGAGATGATTTCCCCTGCCAGCGGCCCGCAAGGCAGCGCCAGTGCCTTCTTGGGCGTTCAACCTGAAAAGACAACGCAGCTGGATTTTGGGGCCCAGTACAACACTGAAACCGTCTCTGCCTGGGCTTCCGCCTATATCGGCCAGATTCAGGACTACATTCTGTTCGATTACCTACCCGGCGGCATGATGGGTACCAAAACCCAGGCTCGTAACGTTAATGCCCGCATCATGGGCGGCGAACTGGGTGCGGATTGGAAGGTGAGCTCCAACTGGACGCTGGGCAGCAGCCTGGCCTATGCCTGGGGCCGCAATAGTACGGATAGCCGCGCTCTGCCACAAATGCCACCGCTGGATCTACGTCTGACGGCGGACTACGTGCAAGGCCCCTGGTCAGCAGGAGGGGTGTGGCGCCTGGTGGCCAAGCAGAATCGCTACGCTAAAGGACAAGGCAATGTGGTGGGCTACGACTTTGGGCCTACCGGTGGATTTGGCACCTTGTCGCTGTATGGCGGCTACAAAATCAACCGCAACCTGTCCCTGACGGGGGGTGTGGACAATGTGTTCGACAAAACCTACGGCGAACACCTTAATCTGGCCGGGAATAGTGGGTTTGGTTTTGGGGCGGCAACGCGCTTTAATGACCCTGGTCGCACCGTCTGGCTGCGAGCCGCTTTGTCCTTCTGATCATTCCGTTTTTTAGCTGCTCGGGTCTGGCCGACCGAGCAGCAAAAGCCAGTCCAAAAAATCAGGGCAAAAAAAAGGGACACCTAGCTGGTGTCCCATAAACATCCGCTTCAAAAGGGAGGGGAAGAGGAGAAGCCGAAGCGGATGCGCAAATGCCGATTTGCATAGGTGGCAAAAATCAGCAGATGTGTTGTTTAGTCCGCGAAGGTCAGCTTAAGTTCTACGAATTCCCTGAAAACTTGTAACTTTTTAAAACGGCTTAGACCGCGCCCGCCAAGGCGACGCGTAACTTCTTGAATGCCGCCACTTCAATTTGGCGGATACGCTCTGCCGACACGCCAAACTCAGCAGCCAGATCATGCAGCGTGGCACCGCCCTCGTCCTGCAACCAGCGGGCGCGCACAATGCGCTGCGAGCGTTCGTCCAAGGTATCGATGGCTTCTTCCAGGCCACTGCCTTCCAGCATGTCCTGGGCACGACGCTCCAGCACGCGTGTGGGCTCCTCTTGCCCTTCGTCGGACAAGTAGGAAATAGGCGCGAAATGCTCATCGTCGTCGTTGGTAGGGGCTTCCAGGGCCATATCGTGGCCAGACAGCCGCACTTCCATCTCGCTGACGTCCTGCGGACGCACATCGAGCTCACGCGCAATGGCATCGACCTGAGCAGTATCCAACGTTTGACCATCCGGACGCATACGGCGCAGGTTAAAAAACAGTTTGCGTTGGGCCTTGGTCGTGGCCACTTTGACCATGCGCCAGTTGCGAACCACATACTCGTGGATTTCGGCCTTAATCCAGTGCACAGCAAAGGACACCAGACGGACGCCACGCTCGGGGTCAAAACGTTTGACGGCCTTCATCAGACCCACATTACCTTCCTGAATCAGGTCGGCGTGGGGTAAGCCATAACCCAGGTACTGGCGGGCAATGGAGACCACCAGACGCAGGTGCGACAAAATCAATTCACGCGCGGCGTCCAGGTCATCCTGGTCGCGCAAACGCTGGCCCAGCTCGGTTTCGCGCTCAGCGCTGAGCATGGGCAGGCGGTTAACAGCAGAAATATACGCTTCGATCGTCCCCAGTGCGCCTGGATTAGACACGGCGGCGACCAGATCATTACCAGACGTCAGGGCCAAAGCGTTCGCTTGTTGTGTCATGGAAAATCCTTCAAAAGTCAGCCGGCGAGAGCACAAAAACAACGCCCTCAAACCGTACAAAACGTATTTCAACAATCATAGAGTTTAACACTCGATGTTCTGGAGTGCCAAAAATATCGAATACAGGAATAAGAGCGCCGCAGCAAGAAAAAGTTCACTGCTTGGGAGAAAACGGCATCAACTCGGTGGGCAGAACACCACAAACAGGCAAAAAAACCGTGGCTGACTGAGCGTAACGCCTTCTTGCCCACCGAAAAACAACAAAGTGCGACCTTGTTTATCCAGCGATCACAGCCGCTCGGCGTGAAAATTCAGATGGTCCTGAATAAAGGTCGAGATGAAGTAGTAGCCGTGGTCATAGCCTTCGTGACGGCGCAAGGTCAAAGGCTGTTTGGCCTGCTCGCAAGCCTGCTCAAATACTTCCGGATACAGTTGTTCAGCCAAAAAACCGTCGCTCAAACCTTGGTCCACCAAAATACCGGCGGGATAGGGTGTGCTGGTCTTGGCCATCAAGGCGCTGGCGTCGTGCTGTTCCCAGGCCTGACGGTCCTGGCCCAAATAGGCACCAAAGGCTTTTTCACCCCAGGGGCAGCGTGTTGGCGCGGCAATGGGTGCAAAGGCAGAAACAGAACGGTATTTTTCGGGGTGACGCAGCGCCAGGGTCAAGGCGCCGTGACCACCCATAGAGTGACCAAAAATACCGACACGGTTGGCATCGCCGGGCAGGATAGTGGTGACCAGATCAAACAGTTCTTGGGTCACATAACTTTCCATACGGTAGTTCTTACTCCAGCCAGGCTGGGTGGCATCCAGGTAGAAACCGGCACCAGTTCCCAGATCCCAGCCCTCGTCCTCCCCTTCAACACCGGCACCACGCGGGCTGGTATCGGGGGTGACCAACATGATGCCGTGCTCGGCAGCGTAACGCTGGGCTCCGGCCTTGATCATGAAGGTTTCCTCGGTGCAGGTCAGCCCTGCCAGGAAAAACAGCACAGGCACGCGGCCTTGCCCGATGGCTTCTGCCAGGCTGGCGGCTCCCTTCTGGGCGCTGGCCCGTAATTGCGGCGGCATGTACACAGAAAAACGCATGGGCAGCCCAATTGTCTGCGATGCGTGTTGGTAATAGCGCTGCCAACCATCAAAACAGCGGTGTTCGTTGAGCAGTTCCAGTGTCTGAGCCATAGCCCCCTCTTGTTTTCAATTGCAGATCCGACCCAAAGCCTGATGACACATCAAACAGTGGCACGCTGGCTTTGGAGCCGGGATAAAGGGCACAGGCTACTGCCTGCCCCCTCTTTAAGCGCCTTCTATCAGTACATCACCACCGAACGGATGGATTTGCCTGCATTCATCAGGTCAAACCCTTCGTTGATGCGCTCCAGCGGCAAGGTGTGGGTGATCAGATCGTCGATATTGATCTTGCCATCCATATACCAATCCACAATCGTCGGTACGTCAGTACGGCCACGAGCGCCACCAAAGGCGGAACCCTTCCATTCGCGCCCCGTTACCAGCTGGAACGGACGGGTGGAGATTTCTGCACCGGCTTCAGCCACACCAATAATGATGGATTGGCCCCAACCACGGTGGCAGCACTCCAGCGCCTGACGCATCACCTTGGTGTTGCCGATACATTCAAAGGAGTAATCCGCACCGCCGTCTGTCAGTTGAATAATGTGGTCGACCACGTTTTCAACTTCATTGGGGTTCACAAAGTCGGTCATGCCGAACTGGCGAGCCATGGCTTGGCGCTCGGGGTTGATATCCACGCCAATGATCTTGCCAGCGCCAACCATCTTGGCACCCTGGATCACGTTCAGGCCGATGCCGCCCAGACCGAACACCACCACGTTGGCACCCGCTTCCACCTTGGCTGTAAACAGCACAGCGCCCAGACCTGTAGTGACGCCACAGCCGATATAACAAACCTTATCGAAAGGCGCGTCGCTACGAATCTTGGCCAAGGCAATTTCCGGCACCACGATGTGGTTGGCGAACGTCGATGTGCCCATGTAATGGTGCACAGGCTTGCCGCCAATGGAAAAGCGCGACGTGCCGTCCGGCATCAAGCCCTTGCCCTGGGTAGAGCGAATCGCAGTACACAGGTTGGTCTTGCGCGACAGGCAGGATTTGCACTGACGACACTCGGGTGTGTACAAAGGGATCACGTGATCACCGGGACGCAGGCTGGTCACACCCGCACCCACATCCAGCACCACGCCTGCGCCTTCATGGCCCAGAATGGCAGGGAACAAACCTTCTGGATCAGCGCCAGACAGGGTGTAGTAATCGGTATGGCAAATGCCCGTCGCCTTGATTTCGACCAGCACTTCGCCCGCTTGGGGACCTGCCAGATCGACCTCTTCAATCGTTAGCGGAGCGCCCGCTTTCCAGGCAACAGCTGCACGTGTTTTCATGTGGTCCACCCTCCGGGTAAAAGTAATTATGGTTACAGCAAACTCGGTCCTTCGGGACCAAACTCTTAAAGTATAGAGAGTATTTTATAAGGCGCTGCCCGGCTGTCTGCACCTTGTATGGATAAAGAC
>JBQEAN010000055.1:0-23597 GCA_052109075.1 Alcaligenes sp.
ACAAAAAGCCCAAACCGAAGTTTGGGCTTTTCTTGAATTTGGAGCGGGAGACGAGTCTCGAACTCGCGACCTCAACCTTGGCAAGGTTGCGCTCTACCAACTGAGCTACTCCCGCATTTTTTACTGCACTACCGACTTGTGACCAGAATTACTGGAGGCGCAAGCCGGAATCGAACCGACCTAGACGGATTTGCAATCCGCTGCATAACCACTCTGCCATTGCGCCGTGGTCGATTAAAAAGGGAAGCCTAGGCTTCCCTTAGGAATCTGGAGCGGGAGACGAGTCTCGAACTCGCGACCTCAACCTTGGCAAGGTTGCGCTCTACCAACTGAGCTACTCCCGCATATCTGCTATGCAGATGGTTTGCTTTAAGCAGATTTAAATCCGTTCTCAGCATTTTACTTGGTAATTACTGCTTACTAAGTAAAGAAAGCTAGTTTAGAGTGGCTGTGTTTGTTTGTCAAGTGGTTTTGGTTTTTTGCCGAAGCTTTTAACCTGTAATACTTAACAAACCTGCCTGTCTTTAAACTGCTTGTGCTGCGAAACTGAAGCTGACTTCAAGCAAGAACGTAACTATAGATGGGGTGCATTGAACTTGTCAATAGATTCTGCAATTTTTCACGGGAAATCTCCCGTCCGAGCTATGCTTATTGCTTTCTTTGATCGTGGACAGGGCCGTGAACAGGCAGCGTAATGTGGATTTGAGCTCTTTTAATACCTTGGGCCTAAGCAGTCGTGCTCGCGATCTGCTGGTGTATGACAATGTTACCCAGCTGCCCGCGCTGCAAGCCCTGGTTGAACATGGGGAGCGCATCTTTGTGCTGGGTGGCGGCAGCAATGTCGTGTTGGCCGAGCAAGTCAACGCTTTGGTGGTCAAAGTTGAAAGCAAAGGCATTCGCTTAGTGGCGCAGCAGGACGATGCCTATATTGTGGAAGCGCAGGCTGGTGAGTGCTGGCATGACTTTGTGCAGCACTGTTTGAATCAGGGTTGGCCCGGTCTGGAGAACTTGGGTTTAATCCCCGGTACGGTGGGCGCGGCGCCCGTTCAGAATATTGGGGCTTATGGTTTGGAGTTGGAGCAGCGCATTCATAGCGTGCTGGCCTGGAGCTTTACGCAAGGCAAAGAAGTGGAGCTGTCTGCGGCGCAGTGTGGCTTTGCGTATAGAGACAGCCGTTTCAAGCGCGACCCTGCAGGTAGCTGGCTGATTCTGGCGGTACGTTTTGCTTTGCCGCGTCAGTGGACGCCGGTGCTGGAGTATCCCGATTTAAACAAGCAAGCACATTGGGCAGGTGAACCTGATCCACAAACGATTTTCCAGGCGGTTTGCGATATTCGTCGTCAAAAATTGCCTGACCCTCGGGTCTTGGGGAATGCAGGGAGTTTCTTTAAGAACCCGGTGGTGCAGACCGAGCAGCGCGATGCCTTGAAGCAGCAATGGCCCAATCTGGTTTCTTACGAGGTTGGACAGGGTCAATGCAAACTGGCGGCTGCTTGGTTGATTGACCAGTGTGGTTGGAAAGGGCAGCGCGAGGGGGCCGTAGGTGTGCATGATCGCCAGGCTTTGGTGCTGGTTAATCATGGTGGCGGAACCGCGCATGACATAACACGCCTGGCGCAAGCAATTCGGGCTTCAGTCCGGGAGCGCTTTGGGGTAGAACTGGAGCAAGAGCCCGTCGTGGTGAGTTAAGCGTCAGCCGCGCCCCACCAACGCAGTGTCTGTGCAAGATGGTGGCGGACTGCGTGCATGGCCGCTTCGGGATCGCCAGCCTGAAGCGTATCCAGAATCTGCAGATGTTCTGTCATGGCAGGCACAATGCGTTCGGGTAAAGGGCGGCGTGAGTGTTGCAGCACATTGATGCGATCGCAGTTTTCTTCATAAATCGTGATGGCCGAGCGGTTGTGCAGCGCCTGGGCCAGATAGCGATGCAAGGCCCAATCGACTTCCATGGCCTGAATCTGCAAGGCAGTCGTTACGACGCCGCTTTGTGCTTGCTCAAGAATTTTCTCGTGTTTGCTACGCAAGCTATCCAGTGCCGATTCCTTGGCACGGCCTGCCAATATTCTGGCTCCCTCCTGATCGAATACACAACGCAGCTGGAAGCATTCCCGCAGGGCTTCGCTTGTTGCTTCCAAAACCAGAACGCCTCGCTTGGGCAGAATAGACACCAGGCCGGCGGCAGCGGCGCGTTTGACGGCCTCGCGCACAGGAGCCAAGGGAAAGTCGCTTAGTTTCATGAGTTCAGCCATCGATACCATCTGCCCCGCACGTACCTGCCCTGTGGCCAATAAATGACGAAATGCCTGGAATGCCTGGGTGGCCAGCAAGGTGTCATCAGAGGAGGAGGGAATACTCATTTAGCGTCTCCGTTTTGTGCTTATAGGGGTTTGACGGCTGCCTTTTCCTATTTGGTTTTAATTATAGTCGGTATTTCATATGACATATATTCTGAAATATCAGGCGGAATCTTAGCGGGGTAGGGGGTCTTAAAAAATGCAAACCCGTAGCAGCCTTTTGAGCGGATACGGGTTTTTTTATTGCTAGGGGCTCTGCCCGTGGGGAGGGGCGTTTTTTAGATAGCCGTGCTAAGCCGAGACTTCTTCCAGGGATCGGCCCTTGGTTTCCACGCCCAGAGCGATCACCACCAAAGCAGCGATAGAGAAGGAAATGGCCCCTAGCGTGAAGACACCTGAATGTCCGGTCCATGGCAAGATAAAGCCCACCAGCAAAGGTCCCAGCAAGGAGCCCAGGCGACCAATAGATGAGGCAAATCCGGCCCCGGTGCTGCGAGTGCGGGTGGGGTACAGTTCGGGGGTGTAGGCATACAAGACCGACCACATGCCAAACATAAAGAACTGCATGCACAAACCGGCACCAATTAATTGAGCAACGGGGGCTTGGCTGGTGGCGACGTGACCATAAATAAAGGCACACAAGGCACTACCAAACAGCATCAAGACCATGGTCGCTTTGCGGCCCCATTTCTCCAGTAACCAGGCTGCGAAGATAAAGCCTGGAATCCCCGCCAGAGAAATGTAGATGGTGTAGGTCACAGACTTGGTGACTTCATAACCAGCTTGCTGAAGCAGTGCACCCAGCCAGGTAGTCAGGCCGTAATAACCCAGCAAAGAGAAGAACCACAACATCCACAACATCAAGGTACGGCGGGCGTATTGGCCTTGCCATAACTGAGAGAATAAGGCACCACGGTTCAGCTTCTCGCTAGGGGCGGGTGGCAAGGGTGAGGGCAGGGCTTGACCGCCATTGGCTTGAATGACTTTGCTCTCAAACGCGCTGGTGACGAGTTCGGCACGCTCGTTATGGCCTGCCTCTTCCAGCCAACGGGGGGACTCGGGCACGCAACGACGAATGACAAAGACAAACAAGGCTGGGATGGACAAGGCAATGAAAATGCCGCGCCAGCCTATGTAGTCCAAACTGAAGAAAGTCAAAATACCAGCGCAGATAAATCCCAGGGGCCAGAAGCCCTCCAGAATCGCAATGTAGCGACCACGGCTTTTGGCGGGCACGATTTCGGAGACCATGGCCAGGCCTATGGGAAACTCCATCCCCATGCCAAAACCCAGCAACACCCGAAACGCCATTAACTGTTCGATGTTTTGAGACAGTCCACAGGCCAGGCTACCTACGCCCCAGAAAATCATGCTCCATTGGAAGACGGGCTTGCGGCCGTATTTGTCTGCCAGCATGCCAGCAATGGCAGCTCCTAAAAACATGCCCAAGAAACTGGAGCTGGCCAACAGGCCTGCTTGGGCGGTGCTCAAGCCCATTTCTGCTTTGATGGAGCCTAAAACAAACGTCATGATGCCCAGATCCATAGAATCAAAGAACCAGGCGGTCGCAATAATACCGAACAGCATGCGTTGATAGCGTGTCATGGGTAATCGCTCAAGACGATTAGCCACATTAGGGGAAAGCTGGACTGCCATAGGTGTCTCCTGTCGTTCCGCTCTGGTGGCGGGTTTGATGTATAGGTGACCTGCCGTCAGGCTAAGGCAGGCCTTTTTTCTTCTGCTGATATATTACATGGATACTAGTGGTATTTATTTCAGGGTTGAATAATGGTATGTACTTAGCTGGCTAATTATTTAGGCTGACCGCTCCGGCTAAGGTGCCTTCAAAAGCGTGTTGAATAATGCGTGCATAAGAGCGGGTGCAGTCGGCAACGGGAAAGGCTTTGGCAAGTCGGGTCACTTGCAAGGCGTCGGTTCTCAAGCGCTCCAGTTGATGCTCTTGAACGCCGCATTGGCCCAGGTCGGAAGGAATATCCAACTGCTCGACCAGCGAGCGTAGATAGATGGGTAGAGCCAACAGCGTGTCATCGGGATGGCCCAGTGGCATGCCCAGCAGTTGGGCGACTTCAAGCAACTCCGGTGCGCGGGTTTCGCGTAGTTCATCCAGCACATAGGGCAGCAGGACGGCATTAGTGGTGCCATGGGACTGATGCGTCAAGCCGGCCAGCGCGTAGGCAATGCCATGCACCGCATTCAAGCCTGCGGTGCCATAGGAAAGCGCCGCATAGTAGCTGGCGCTGGCCATGCCATCACGTGCTTCGGTATCTGTGCCGTCGCGGTAAGCGCGTAACATGAAGGCTCCGCACAGGCGTATGGACTCACGTGCAAACATCATGGTCAGGGAAGAGCGGCCGCTATACCCGGGGTCCGGGCTGCCAGCGCGATCAAAATCGCTGGCGTCTTGTGTCACAAAAGATTCGATAGCGTGGGTTAGCGTGTCAATCCCGGCGTCAGCAGTGACGCGCGGTGGGCAGCTATCGCTAAGCTCGGGGTCTATGACTGCAATGGCAGGGCGCAAGGCATTGCCCATGACTGCAATTTTGGTCGCGTTCTCGGGGTCGACCAGAATGGCACCCGGCGTGGCCTCTGAACCCGTGCCGGAGGTGGTGGGCAGGGCAATCAATGGCAGGACTTGGGTATGGTCTGGCCAGACGCTGCTGTAAGCGCGGACTGACGCTCCCGTTGGCACGGTCAGACACAATGCTTTGGCCAGATCTATATTGCTGCCACCTCCCAAAGCCAGAACGTGATCGACAGGATGGCCGGCCAAATGGGCTCGTATTTGCACAGTGGCTTGATCGCACAGGGTGGTTGAGGGGTCAGGTTCACCGCCATCAAAGACTACGACTTCGATGCCTAATTCTCGACAGGCTTCAATATGGTCTTGAACCCAGCTGGTTTGAATCGTAAAAAATCGATCCGTGACGAGCAGGCCGCGACGCCAGCCTAAATGGGCAATCAGTGCAGGCAGCTCATGGCGGCAGCCACGACCCATCAGGGTGCGTGGGGGAGGGCAAAAGAAAACGTGCTTGTTCATGTGGGAGTCCTTGCGGTGTGAAGGGAACAAAAATGGTCTATCAGGGAAGCGATCAAGCGGCTGTGGGAGCCCAGAATGCTGTGACCGGCATGGGGCAGGCTATGCAAGGTGGCTTGCGGCAGGGCTTGAGCCAGCAGGCGAGCGTGCTCAATGGGACAGTCCGGATCTTGCTCGCCGTGAATGATCAAAGAGGGCAGGGAGAGTCGGGGTAGCTGCGCGTACAGATCGTGATGACGATTGGCCAGCCAGGTCCAGGCGACATCTTGATGACCCGCTGCGTCGCTCAATCCCAGCCTTTGTTCCCGTTCGGCGATTTCCTGCAATAAGGCGGGGGTGCCTTGCGCCTGAAACCAGCGGGTTTTGTTCAGACTGGCCGTGCCTGATAACAACACGAGGGCCCGAGGGAGCGGGGCCTGCTCATCGAGCAGTGTCAGACTGGTCTGTAGAACAACGGAGACACCCAGGCTCCAGCCTGCCAAGACATACGGAGTGCCTTTGGGGAGAGCCGCAATGCTGGCGCGCAGATCCTGTACGAAGCAAGCCAGCGCATAGTCTTCCTGGCACGTGCCGCGCACTGCAGCAGCCCGACCACGCAAATCGGGGGTCTGCCAGTCCAGCTGGCTTTGGCTGGCTTGCACAACAGGCAGCCAGTTGCGGTGGGTGCCTTGAATTCCATGAACGGCGATGATGGTGCCTTGTTTTGAATCGGGGGCAATACTCATGTGGCTTCCTGGAGTAGATAAATACAACTAAGATATGAGGCTGTTGCCTAGGCCTAGCCTCATACTCAACAGGTTTCAGCGGGCGTCAGGTATCGGGTGTAAGCAGCAAGCGCTGCGTTTTAAAGGCAGGGTCAGCATGGTTACAAGCAAGCGGAAGGTAGCGGGACAGGCGAAGGGGAAGACTCAAGATGAAGCCCTGGAGATCAAGGCGTTGGCAGAACCCAAGCCCAAGCTCACGGACATTGCTTACGAGCGTCTGGAAGAGGCCATCATCACGCTGAAGTTGCCTCCCGGCAGCATCGTCTCGGAACTGACCTTGAGCCAGATGTTCGAAATTGGCCGTACTCCGATCCGTGAAGCAATTCAGCGTTTGGCGCGTGAGCACCTGATGCTGGTATTGCCGCAGCGCGGACTGTTGATTCCAGAGCTGGATATGCCCAAACAGTTGCGCCTGATCGAAACGCGACGGGAAATCGAACGCTTGATCTGCCGCAGTGCGGCGCGGCGAGCGACACGAGATCAACGCGAGCAGTTCAAAAGCTTGCATGACGCTTTCCTGGAAACGGCCGCCCAGAACGATGAAGTCAGTTTTATCCGGGCGGATCGGCGTTTGAATGAGCTGGAAATCGAGGCCGCACGCAACGAGTTTGCGGAAGGGGCAATGCGCCTGACGCACGGCCTGTCCCGACGATTCTGGTTCTGCCACTATCAGCAAAATCCGGATTTGTCGGAGATGTGCAGGCTGCATGCCAATTTGGCAATGTCCATTGCCGGGGGCAATATGGACCAGGCCGGACAGAGCCTGGACCTCTTGATGGACTACATTGAAGAACTCGCCCGCACGACCTTGATCTCCAGCTTGTAGATACGACGCAGGGCTTAGCCGGTCAGGCCACGCTGCAGGGCGTGGGCCTCGTCGCTTTGCAGGGCTGGGCCATCCGTGGTGTCGCCCGTGTCCTCAAAGCGGAAGCGGCGAATAATGGGCTTCAGCTCTTCCTTGACATGTTTTTCGCTATAGCCGTTGAACAGGTGCCCCAGCAGACCGCGACGCAGATCCGTGGTGCCCATCGCCCAATCCGCGATAGGGAAGGTCAGGTTCATGTTGTACTTCATCATGATGCCCTGATTGTGGTGAGCCGTATGGTGGCGACGGATGGTATTGATAAAGGGCATATTGCGCACAAAACTGTTCTCATGCACATGACAGCAGTAGTGAAAGGCCTCGTACACCAGGTATTGCGTCACCATGGTCATGAACACGAAATAGCCCGCATTGGGATTGATGACCGTTGCGGCCAGCCAGCCCAGGATTCCACCACCGATTCCCAGTGTGGCCAGCACGCGCCAGGGGAAAAACACAATCCGAAATTCCTTGCTGGAATCAATGGTCGCTTCATTGTCCGTGAAGTACTGATGGTGCTGGCGGGTGTGGCGCTCGTAAATTTCTCGCAGGCCCACGATATTGATGCGTCGGTGCATGACATAGCGATGCATGGCCCATTCGACAAAATTACCCGTCAGAAAAACGGGGATGACAATCAGCCACTCCCATCCCACCGGCCCTAATTGAGTGATGCTGTAGTAAATCGCTGCCAACCCGACGATGTAGGTCACAACAACGTGAAGAATGCCGTTGTAGGCCGGGCTGATATTGGATTTGTACTCTTCGCGAAATTTGCGTTGGCGTTCGCTCATCATGTCGTGTGTCTCCACCAGAAAGGTTTATTCTTTAAATATCCAACTGACATATTAGTGATATTTTTCTTTGCGTCAAGCAGGGAAAATAGGGGGAGGGGAGTTTTTGGAGAAAGCTCTGAAGAAGAACCACCGTTTAGGGCTTGGCCAAGCTAGGTGTTTTTACTAGGTAGGTGGCCGGTTTTCAGGTGTGACGCTGAGCGTGTGAGAGAGTTGTGCTGCAGGGAGGCGAGGTGGGATGGCGGCTCGCGGCAGTAAGCTGCAAACAGATAAGAGCTTGATTAAAGGCGGCGCAATAGTTATCAGGAAAATGTGGAAAAAAGACAGATACGACCTTGTTTGGAGATAAAAAAAGCCGGCTCGAAAGCCGGCTTTGCTTGCATATGTGCCAGTAGGCTTACAGGCCCAACACATCCTGCATGCTGTACAGACCCGTACTTTTATCGTCCAGGAAGCGAGCGGCACGCAGGCTGCCGTTGGCATAACCCGCACGGCTGCTAGAGCGATGCGAGATCTCGATGCGTTCGCCTTCACCGCAGAAAAATACGGTGTGGTCGCCCACAATATCGCCGCCGCGTACGACGGAAAAACCAATGCGGCCGTCTTGGCGGGCACCGGTATGACCGTGACGAGCCCAGTCGGCCACATCATTCAGGGACTCGCCCCAGGTTTTGGCAATCGCCTCGCCCATTGCCAAAGCGGTGCCCGAAGGGGCATCCACTTTGTTGCGGTGGTGGGCTTCAAAGACTTCAGCGTCGTAGCCTTGGTTCAGCAAGGCAGCAGCCATTTCGATCAGCTTCAGGGTGGCATTGACACCCACGCTCATATTAGGAGCGAAAACAAGGGCGATCTCGCGGCCAGCCGCCATAATCTGCTGTTTTTCTGCTTCGGAAAAGCCCGTGGTGCCAATGACCAGACGGGTGCCGTGCTGCAGGCAGGCAACCAGATGGGCCAGCGTGCCTTCCGGACGGGTGAAGTCAATCAGACAGTCGGCTTGGGCCAAGGTATTGAGGTCGTCGGTAATCTTGACGCCGGTTTCCTTACCCAGGAAAGCACCTGCATCTTGACCGAGAGCCTTGGAACCATCACGGTCCAGGGCAACGGCCAGCGTCAGGTCAGTACTGTTCAAAACAGATTCAATCAGCATCCGGCCCATACGGCCGTCTGCGCCAGCAATGGCAATGCGCATGTATCCTGTGTCCTTAACTTAAAGCGTGGGCTGAGTGCCGGTAACGGTTGGCGTTGGGGCCGCATTATCAGCGTCTGCAGGTGGTGGCGTCTGTTTTTTGCCGGTGTCGCTGCGTTCAAAGGGTTGGCGGTCTGGCTGTTCGTCGCCTTCCCAGCGAACTAGCGTGTCACCCTCAAACCAGACGGTAAAGGTGCGCTGCTCGCTCTTGCCGTAGCCGGGCTGGTTCAGGTAGGGATAGTCCCAGCGGTCGGCGTTGAAAATGTCCTGCAGCGTGGGGGAACCCAGTAGATAACGGACTTGCTCGCGAGTCATCCCGGCTTGCAGGCGGGCTACTTGCTCGGCAGTGATCCAGTTCCCCTGCTGAATGTCGGCGCGGTACGGGAAGCCCCATTTAGAGGATCCGCAAGCGCTCAAGGCTGCGGCAGCCAAGGTAGCGGCGAGTATGGCGCGAATGACAGGAGTGAATGAATTGGCCTTCTTCTGCACGAAATGCCCCAGTAGGAATAAAATCGTTATCATATAAGGGTTTAGGAAAAAGCGCATGAATTGCGCATTGAACCGCCTCAAGACGGCCTGGTTTTATGCCAGAACGGACTTGGGATTCATCCCCATCAAGATGCGATAATTTAGCCATGAACGATCAAAATGAACTGAAGAACATGGGGCTTAAGGCGACGTTTCCGCGCCTGAAGATTCTGGATATCTTTCGCCGCTCCGATCTGGACGGTCAACGCCACCTGAGCGCTGAGGACGTTTATCGTCTGCTTATTGCCGAGGAAGTCGATATTGGTTTGGCCACGGTATACCGTGTGCTGACCCAGTTCGAGCAAGCTGGCATTTTAGTGCGTAGCCAGTTCGATGGCGGTAAAGCCGTGTTTGAACTGAATGACGGCGATCACCACGATCACCTGATTTGCACCAATTGCGGTGTCGTGGAAGAGTTTACCGACAGCGATATCGAAGCCCGTCAGCATCAGGTCGCCAAAGACCACGGTTTTGTGCTGGAGAGCCACACAATGCTGCTGTACGGCATTTGCCCCAAGTGCTCGGAAGCGGGCAAACAGGCCAAGCCTAATTTACGCAGCTAAATCTGGTTGGATAAGGCCCGTTGGCGCGGGATCTGATGATTGGGGGCAGGATAGCCAGGCTGGCATCCTGAAAAATCAAAGAATAATCAGATCCATGCCGCAGGGCCGATCAGGACTGGATAAAAAAACCACCAGTCGCCACAGGCGCTGATGGTTTAGTCTGCGTTTTTAAAAGGCTTAGCGCTGGCGTGCCAGCATTTCTCGCGCATGTTCGCGTGTTGTTTGCGTAATTTCCAGGCCCCCCAACATCCGGGCGATTTCGTCCACCCGTTCGTCTTGCGTCAAAGGGCGAATCGAGGAGAAGGTCTGGCCTTGCTCGGTCGTTTTCTCGACTTTCAAATGGTGATTGCCGCAGGCCGCAACCTGAGGCAGGTGAGTCACACACAAGACCTGGTGGCGTGCGCCCAATTCTTGCAGCAAACGTCCCACCACTTCGGCGACAGCACCGCCCACACCGGTATCCACTTCGTCAAAAATCAAAGTAGGCACACGGGCAGCCTGGCTGGCAATGACTGACAGCGCCAGCGAGATTCGGGCCAGTTCACCGCCAGAAGCCACTTTGGCCAGCGGGCGTGGTGTGACTCCTTCATGGCCCGCCACCAGAAACTCGACTTGCTCAAGCCCGTGCACCTGGGGTGCGCAGGCGGTCAGGGCGACCTCAAAGCGACCACCTTGCATTGCCATCGATTGCATGGCCTGGCTCACTTGCTTGCTTAGCTGAACACTGGTTTTGCGTCGTGCGCTGCTGAGTTTGCCGCTTAAATCCTGATAGTGTTTTTCGGCTTGCTGGGCTTTGACCTGCAAGGCTTCCAGATCAAAAGACTGTTGCAACTGTTCCAATTGTTCCTGCCAGCCTTCTAACAGGCTAGGCAAAGCTTCGGGCTCTACCTTCAGTTTTCGGGCGGCATTGAAAATAGCCGACACGCGCTCTTCCGCCTGGGCCAGACGTTCCGGGTCCAGCTCCATATCGCTTAAGTAGCTGTTCAGGTCCGAGGCGGCTTCGGTAATGGCAATTTGTGCTGATTCCAGTGCATCCACAATAGCTTGCAGGCCTGGGTCATGGCGCAGCAAGGCGCTCATTTCGTGGCTGGCTTTAGCCAGTAGCTGCTGGACCGAAGTGTCTTCGCCATCCAGTGCGGTCAGGGCCATGGCGCTGCCATCAATCAAGGCTTGGGCATGAGACAGGCGGGTGTGTTCTTGCTGTAATTGATCCCACTCACCGGCGCGCAGGCTGAGGCTGGATAGCTCGTTAATCTGCCATTCCAGGCGTTCTTGTTCGCGTCTGCCCTGTTCAGCGCTTTGGCTGGCTTGTTCGACGGCCTTGCGTGCCTGGCTCAGTTGCTGCCAGGACTGAGCCACTTGGCGTGCCAGCGGTAAATGGCCGCCCTGGCTATCGAGCAGCTCGTACTGGCTTTGAGGATTCATCAGGCTTTGGTGGGCGTGCTGGCCGTGAATATCCACCAGCAGTTCGCCTAGCTCGCGCAGCTGAGTCAACGTGGCGGCACTGCCATTGATGTAGCTGCGATTACGGCCATGCTGGTCAATCAGACGGCGCAAAATCAGCTCGTCCGAGACATCAAAATCGCGCTCGCTTAACCAGGTTTGAATGTCTTGCTCGCAATCGAAGTGCGCACTGACTTCTGTGCGCGCACAGCCTTCGCGTATCGCCTTGGCGTCGCCACGTGCCCCTAAGACCAGGGAGAGCGCATCGATCAGAATGGATTTACCAGCGCCAGTTTCACCGGAAAAGACGGTGAAGCCAGAGTCGAAATCAATCGTGGCTTGATCCACGATGACAAAATCTCGAACGTGCAGGGTACGGAGCATAGGGGTGGTTTATTCGGTTTCGTCGTTAGGCAAGGGAATGTGGTTCCAACCCAGCTTCTGGCGCAAGGTGGAAAAAAAGCTGTAGCCCTTGGGGTGAATAAAGCGAATGGTGTTTTGGGCGCGCCGCACATCAATGCGGTCGCCCTGCTGACAGTCTGACCATGTTTGCATGTCAAAGTGCACGCTGCCACCTGACTCCACCCGGCCCAGGGCCGTAATGGTCAAATTCAAGGTGCCGGTATCGGGCAGGACAATAGGTCGATGCGACAGGGTTTGCGGCGCCACGGGTACCAGCAAAAAAGCCTTGAGAGAGGGGTGCAGCAAGGGGCCGCTGGCGGCCAGTGCATAGGCGGTGGAACCGGTCGGGGTGGAGATGATCAGGCCGTCGGAGCGCTGGCGGTACATGAACACGCCGTCAAGCTCTACGCGCAGTTCGATCATGCCACCGCGGCCTGCACGGTTGATCACCACATCGTTCAGGGCCACGGCCGAATACAGCACTTCGTCGTCTCGCACGACGCGGCCTTCCAGCAAGGAGCGCTCTTCAATGTCGTACTCGCCCTTTAAAACGCTTAGCAACGCATCATTGGCGTCATTCAGGGAAATATCGGTAATAAAGCCCAGGCGGCCATGATTAATTCCGATCAAGGGCACCTTACTGTGGGCTAATTCGCGAGCAGCGCCTATCATGGTGCCATCCCCGCCCATCACGATGGCCAGATCAGCACGTTCGCCAATTTGGGCATAATCGCCAATGGGAAATTCGGTAATGCCAGCATTCCGGGCGGTAGTGGCCTCAAGCAGTACCGAGCAGCCAGTGTCGACCAGGGTTTTAGCCAGCGATCGGATGGGCGCATCCAAGCCGGAGTCCTGGTATCGACCAATAATGGCAACCGTTTTGAAATGCATGGGGCGAAAACCTTATGTTTAATGAAATAATGGCGATCAGTGGATTATAGAGTTGCCACTCTAAGCTTGGCTGTAAGATTCTCCCCTTTATCATGCAGGGCTGGTGTTTTTAAGTGACGTACGCGACATGGATGACAGAGCAAACGCCTTGTTGAAGGTGCTGATCGAACGCTACATTGCGGACGGTCAGCCGGTAGGGTCTCGCACCCTATCAACCATTTTTGAGTTTTCTCCGGCCACGATACGTAATGTGATGGCGGAGCTGGAAGGCTTGGGCCTGATTCATAGCCCCCACACCTCGGCGGGGCGTATTCCCACGCCTAAAGGCTACCGGTTGTTCGTGGACCGGCTGTTGGCGGCAGAGCGTTTCGAGCGGCCTGATGCCCTGAATCTAAGCCAGTATCTGCCTTTTGATGAGCCTAACCGCGCCGTCAGTTCTGCGGCGTCGCTGCTGTCGAACCTGTCGCAGTTTGCCGGTGTGGTGCTGGCCCCCAAAAAAGCCCAGACCTTCAGACAGATTGAATTTATCCGCTTGTCCGACAAACGGGTGTTGCTGATTATCGTCACCCCGGATGGCGACGTGCAGAACCGTATCTTGTTTGTGCCACGCGACTATCTGGAACAGGAACTGGTCGAGGCCAGCAACTTTTTCAATCAGCATTTCTCGGGCATGTCCTTTGAGTCGGTCAAGCTGGCCTTGTCGCAAGAGCTCAGTTCCTTGCAGGTGGATATTTCACGTTTGATGCAGCAAGCGGTGGATGTGGGCAGTCATCAGCCCGACAGCGAGGAAGCGGTTGTTATCGCGGGCGAGAGCAAATTGTTGAACGTCACGGAAATGGTGGCGGATATGGATCGCTTGCGACGCTTGTTTTCCCTGTTCGAGAAAAAAACCGATCTGTTGCATCTATTGGATGTGTCCAGCCAAGCCGATGGCGTACAGATTTATATTGGTGGGGATTCCCAGCTTTTGCCGGTAGATGATGTGTCCGTCATTACCGCACCCTATGGCGTAGACGGTAAGGTCGTGGGCACGCTGGGCGTGATTGGGCCATCGCGGATGGCGTATGATCGTGTGATTCCTATCGTGGATATTACGGCCCGGCTATTGTCCAATGCCTTGAGCCATCACTCTGCCAGTTAATGTATATCGCTTCGGCCTGTTGTTGGGTTGAAGGTGATCTGGTTGTCTAACGCACTAATCATCATGACCAAGTTGTTTGCCTCTCCTTATTTACCTGAAGCGCAGGATGCCGATCTGTTCAATGCCCACGCTCCAGTGCGCGAGGTCGGGCCTATCGGTATTTTGCTGGTCAATCTGGGTACTCCGGATCAACCTGATGCGGCGTCCATACGACGTTATCTGGGTGAATTCCTGTCCGACCCACGGGTCATTGAGATTCCGCAGCCGGTCTGGCAAATTATTTTGCGCTTGTTCATCTTGCCGCGTCGTCCCAGCAAGCTGGCACCGCGCTACAAGGACATCTGGTTGCAGGACGGTGCGCCGTTGCTGGTCTATAGCCAGGCGCAGGCAGATGGCTTGCAGGAACTGTTGCAGGCACAAGGCCACGATGTAAACGTGGAGTTGGGCATGCGTTACGGCAATCCCTCTATTGCCAGCGGACTGGATAAATTGAAAGCGGCCGGTTGCGAGCGTATTTTGACGTTGCCCCTGTATCCGCAATATGCGGCCAGCACCACGGCGACAGCGGTGGATTGTGTGGCCGCGCATCTTGGCAAACAGCGCAATCAGCCCGAGCTGCGTTTCATCAAGCGTTATCACACCCACCCCGATTACATCGCTCCTTTGGCGGCGCAGATACGCCGCTATTGGGACGAACACGGCAAGCCGGAGCGCCTGTTACTTAGTTTTCATGGCCTGCCACGCCGTTGCGTGGAGTTGGGCGATCCCTATTACCGAGATTGCCGCGAAACCGCTGATGCCTTGCGTGCTGCGCTGGATGAACCCGCCGTAGACGTGCATTTGGCGTTTCAAAGCCGCTTTGGCGCACAGCGCTGGCTGGAGCCTTATACCGAGCCGACCTTGCGCGAATGGGGTAAGCAGGGTGTGGGGCGGGTCGATGCTATTTGTCCCGGTTTCTTGGCCGATTGCCTGGAAACACTGGAGGAGATTCAGGTGGAGTGCCGGGATGCGTTCCTGGAGGAGGGCGGTGGCGAGTTTCATTACATCCCTTGCCTGAATGCAGATCCACAATGGATAGAGGGCCTGGGACGGCTGACCGTGCAGCATTTGGGCGGCTGGTTACCGACTCGATAGCGATGGTCGGGCTTTTTTAAGGACTTTGCCCGCAAAATACACATGCGGGTCTTGAACTGGGGGCAGATGCCCCCATTTTCATGCGATCAACGAATTCATGTAGTGGAGATCAATCGAATGGCTACACATGCCGATCCTAATAAGCCTCTGGATGGGGAAATGACAGAAAACACGCCTGAGCAGGCACAACACAACACTGTCGAGCAAGACCAGCCAGAGATTTTGGCCCAGCAGCCTGAAGAGAGTTCGGCCGATCTGGCCACTGAACTGGCTCAGGCTCAGGACAAAGTGTCGCAGTACTACGATCAGTTGCTGCGTGCCAAGGCCGAAATGGAAAACATCCGTCGCCGTGCGGAAGATGATGTCTCTAAAGCCCGCAAGTTTGGTACGGAGTCCTTTGCAGAAAGCCTGATCCCGGTACGTGACAGTCTGGAAGCTGCTTTGGCCCAAACCGAGCAAAGTACGGATGTCTGGAAAGAAGGGGTGGAAACCACCTTGCGCCAGCTGAACAAGGCTTTTGAGCGCAACAGCCTCAAAGAAGTGGCTCCGCAGGCAGGTGACAAGTTCGATCCACACCTGCATCAAGCCATTTCGGCGGTGCCTTCAGAGTTTGAAGAAGGCGCTGTTGCCCAACTGCTGCAAAAGGGCTACACCATTTCGGATCGCGTGTTGCGCCCCGCTTTGGTGATGGTGTCAGCACCCAAGTAAGCAGGCCGTCCAGCGTCGAAATGCCTTAGGGCTTATTTCCGGGACTTGCCGCTTGCATCGCTAAAAAAATAAGGCTGCTGCTCTTGAAATGTAGGTGGAGTTCCCCATATGCATTTCATTAAACAATTTGCTTTCGCAATCAATCTTTTAGTCAGGTAAAAAATCATGGGCAAAATCATTGGTATTGACCTTGGAACCACCAATAGCTGTGTATCGGTGTTGGACGGCGACCAGGTTCGTATTATCGAAAATGCCGAAGGCGGTCGCACGACCCCTTCCATCGTGGCTTACATGCCGGACGGTGAAATCCTGGTTGGCGCTCCTGCCAAACGCCAGGCGGTTACCAATCCAGCTAACACCATCTTCGCTGTCAAGCGTTTGATTGGCCGTAAGTTCACCGAAAAAGCAGTGCAAACGGACATTGACCACGTGCCTTACACCATTGTTGCCGCCGATAACGGCGACGCTTGGGTGGAAGCACAGGGCAAGAAAATGGCCGCTCAGCAAGTGTCTGCCGACATCTTGCGCAAAATGAAGAAAACAGCCGAAGACTACCTGGGCGAAGAAGTAACCGAGGCCGTCATTACTGTGCCTGCTTACTTTAACGACAGCCAGCGTCAGGCTACCAAGGATGCGGGCCGCATTGCCGGTCTGGATGTCAAGCGCATCATCAACGAGCCAACCGCTGCGGCGTTGGCCTTCGGTCTGGACAAGGCTGAAAAGGGCGATCGCAAGATTGCTGTGTATGACCTGGGCGGCGGTACCTTCGACGTTTCCATCATCGAAATCGCTGATATCGATGGCGAGAAACAGTTTGAAGTGCTCTCGACCAACGGCGACACCTTCCTGGGTGGCGAGGACTTTGACAAGCGCATCATCGACTACATCATTGCCGAGTTCAAGAAAGAAAGCGGCGTGGATCTGTCCAAAGATGTGCTGGCCTTGCAGCGTCTGAAAGAGTCCGCTGAAAAAGCCAAGATCGAGCTGTCCTCGACGCAGCAGACCGAGATCAACCTGCCTTACATTACGGCAGACGCCTCCGGTCCTAAGCACTTGAACCTGAAGATCACCCGCTCCAAGCTGGAAGCGCTGGTTGAAGACCTGATCGAACGTACGATCGAGCCTTGCCGCGTTGCCATCAAAGACGCTGGCGTGAAGGTGTCGGAGATCGACGACGTGATCCTGGTTGGCGGTATGAGCCGTATGCCCAAGGTTCAAGAACGCGTTAAAGAGTTCTTTGGCCGTGAACCACGTAAAGACATCAACCCGGACGAAGCTGTGGCCGCTGGTGCTGCCATTCAAGGTTCTGTGTTGTCGGGCGATCGTACCGATGTCTTGCTGCTGGACGTGACTCCTCTGTCCCTGGGTATTGAAACCCTGGGTGGTGTCATGACCAAGATGATCCAGAAGAACACCACGATTCCTACGCGTCATTCGCAAGTGTTCTCCACGGCTGACGATAACCAGCCTGCGGTAACCATCAAGGTGTTCCAGGGCGAGCGCGAGATCGCTGCCGGTAACAAGGCTCTGGGCGAGTTCAATCTGGAAGGTATTCCACCAGCAGCACGTGGTCTGCCACAGATTGAAGTGACGTTCGACATCGACGCCAACGGTATCTTGCATGTGTCCGCCAAAGACAAGGGCACAGGCAAAGAAAACAAGATCACCATCAAGGCAAACTCCGGTTTGTCCGATGAGGAGATCGAGCGCATGGTGAAAGATGCCGAAGTCAATGCGGCTGAAGATCACCGTATCGCTGAACTGGCTGTGGCACGTAACCAAGCTGAAGCCTTGATGCACTCCACCCGCAAGTCGCTGACCGAATACGGCGACAAGCTGGAAGCGGAAGAGAAAGAGGCTATCGAAAAGGCCATCGTTGACTTGGAGGAAACTCTGAAAGAAGGCGATAAGGAAGCCATCGACGCCAAGGTTGAAGCGCTGGGTGTGGCCTCGCAGAAAATGGGCGAGAAGATGTACGCCGACATGCAGGCCCAGGCCGCAGCACAAGAAGGTGCTGAAGGTACGGCGCAGCAGCCCGCCGACGAGAACGTGGTTGACGCTGACTTTAAAGAAGTCAAACGCGATCAGTAATTGCGAGCCTGAATAAGGTTCCCTGGCCCGATCTTTGGCGGTTTACGCTGGAGATCGGGCATTATTATTCAAACAGCGGCGTTTAGACGTCGTTAATCAACTATGGCAAAACGCGATTTATACGAAATTCTCGGTGTGGCCAAGAATGCGACGCAGGATGAACTCCGCAAGGCGTATCGCAAGATGGCCATGAAGTTCCACCCTGACCGTAATCCGGATAGCAAGGACGCCGAGGAAAAGTTCAAGGAAGCCAAGGAAGCGTACGAAATCCTGTCCGACGAACAGAAACGCGAAGCCTATGACCGCTATGGTCATGCCGGAGTCGATCCCAATGCTGGCATGGGCGGTATGGGTGGCGGCATGGGTGGGGCCGGATTTGGAGACGCTTTCGGTGATATTTTTGGCGAAATCTTCGGCGGTGGCGGACGTCGTGGCGGTGGTCCTCAGGTTTACCGTGGTGCAGATCTGCGTTACTCGCTGGATATCAGCCTAGAGCAAGCGGCAGCCGGCTTTGATACTGAAATTCGGGTACCAAGCTGGGAAAATTGCGAAACTTGCTCGGGTTCGGGTGCCAAGCCCGGTACCTCTGCACAGACTTGCCGCACCTGCCAAGGCAGTGGTGCAGTTCGTATGCAGCAGGGCATTTTCAGCATGCAGCAAACCTGCCCGACCTGTCACGGTAGCGGTAAGGAAATTCCAGACCCTTGCGTGGCGTGTCACGGCGAAGGCAAGGTCAAGAAGACCAAGACTTTGCAAGTCAAGATCCCAGCCGGTATTGACGATGGCATGCGCATTCGTTCCAGCGGCAATGGCGAGCCTGGCGTAAACGGTGGCCCTGCTGGTGACTTGTATGTGGAAATCCGCATCAAGCCGCATGGTATTTTCCAGCGTGATGGTGAAGACCTGCACTGCGAGCTGACCATCCCGTTTACGACGGCTGCCCTGGGCGGAACGGTGGAAGTGCCTACCTTGAACGGGCGTGGCGAGATCACTATTCCTGAAGGCACCCAAGTGGGTAAAACCTTCCGCTTGCGTGGCAAGGGTATCAAGGGTCTGCGTTCCAGCTACCCCGGTGATTTATACTGCCACATTCAAATCGAGACGCCTGTACGTCTGAACGATGAGCAAAAGACATTGCTGCGTCAGTTTGAACAGGCCTTGAGCGATGGTGGTGTGAAGCACTCGCCCAAAAGTGAATCCTGGACGGACAAGGTCAAGAGCTTCTTTTCTTGAGTCCTGAAACGGGTAGGCAATAAAAAACCCGGTACCTAGGTACCGGGTTTTTTTACGCCTGCCTGGGTAGGACTTGGCTGACTGTGATCAAGGTTGAGCCTCTAGCGGGGCAGGGGCTTGTTCTGCTGCCCCTGACTCCGGTGTGGCTGCGCCCTGTTTTTGGCGTTCCTGATCTGCCGCAATGGCAATCACCATCTCTTTGGGTTTCAGGTATTTGCGCAAGGCCGCATTGACCTGCTCAGCATTGAGCTTTTGCAAATCCTGGTCCATTTTCTCCGACCATTCAAAGCTGCGGCCCAAATCCAGGTAGTTCAGCCATGCGCTGCTGACAACCGTATCCTGGCTACGAGACAGACGACGGTAATTCAGTAAGGCATTGACACCTTCCTTGACCTCTTGCTCGCTAAACCCATCTTTCAGCGTTTGCGCCAATACCTCTTCAATAGTGTCACTCAGTTTTTTGCTGTTGCTGGGAGCGTGGATGGCGTAAACCGACCAAGAACCATGAGGTTCAAAGCTAGAGGCATCGACCTGGCTGCGTACGTTGTAGGACAGACCATCTTCCACGCGCACACGGTTCCACAGGCGAGAGGTTTCAGACAGGCCCAGCAAGTAGTTGGCCAGATAGACAGCCGGGAAGTCGGCATCGCTGTCTTGCAGCTTCAAGCCCAGATCTGCCAAGTAAAAAGCGTTTGCTTTGTCTGGCGTGTTGATGTCAAACAGCTTGGGGGCTACCGTTTGGAGTGGGTCGTCGGGACGCTCATAAGCGGGGGCTTTGCGCCAGCCGTTCAAACCATCAGACAAGGCTTTGCGCACCTGTTCTTTATCAAAATCGCCCACGGCGCTAAAGGCAACATCGCCGGTACCGTAGAATTTTTGATGGAAGTCCCGCACTTGCTGGATCGTCACCGCCTGTACTCGCTCTATACCTTCTTCAAAGCTGGGGGTGTAGCGGATATCGTCTTTGGGCCACGGGTTGGTATAGCGCTCGATCGTCTGATTCGCCAAGGCGGCCGGCTCGGTGCTGGCCGATTTCAGCTGGGTGACGACAGCTTGCTGGTACTTCTGCAATTCGTCTTCCGGGAAGTTGGCGTTACGCAGTACATCCAGTGCCAGAGCAATGGCCTTGGGCAGGTTCTCGCTGGTGGAAGACAGGCTCAGATAAAGGCGGCCGTTGGAACCGCTGGTGCTGAACTGAGTTTGCAGGGCAGTGAATTGGTCGGAAATCTGCTCCCGGTTCAGCTTTTTGGTGCCCGTTGTCAGCAGGCTGGCGACGGCAGCAGCGGCGGCTGTCTGGTTCTTGAGCTGATCGGGCGAACCAAACTTGAACGACAAACGAGCTTCGACACGTTCAGCACGGGTGCCTTTGGGTAGCAGCGCCATTTTTACCTCGCCTAGATCCTTATCCAGCGACAAGGGCTGTAGATCCGTGCGGGCCATGATGTTGGCCGGGCTGGGATCAAATGCCTCTACTGCTTTGCCGATGTCTTTGCCGCTGTAGTCCTGAACGAGCTTGGCCACATCAACTGTGTTGGCTTCGGGAGCACGCACAGGTTTTTCAGTGGGGATGTACAAGCCATTGCTGCGGTTGCTGGCAACCAGCCAGGTTTCCAGCGCCTTTTGAACTTGCGGCAGTTTGGCCGCTTCCACGCGGTCACGCTGCAAGAAGAACAAGCGCCAGTCACCGCTGGCGGTGGCCTCGGACAGGGCGCCTGCCAAGCTGGCGGGGTTGGCATAGGTTTGTGTCCAACCTGTCATCCATTGACTGCGAATACGCTCCAGATCGCTCTCTTTTAGCGGTGATTTAGACAGGCCTTCCAGCGTGTCATTCATCGCTTTCAAGGCTTTTTGCTGATCCATATCCGGCTTCAGCTCGGCACCAAACAAGGCATAGCCGGGGTCGTGGCTTTCCGAGTCAAAGCTAAAGACACTGGTGGCCAAGTTCTTGTTGACCAGGTTCTTGTACAACTGCCCGCTTGGGGTGTCGCCCAGGGCACTGACTCCCAGGCTCAGGTCCATATAGTCAGGGCTGGCGGCGCTGGGCAGGTGATACAGCGACATGATCAAGGGTGTGCCACCGTGGCGACGCAAGGTGACGGTGCGCGTGCCATCTTGTACTGGCTCAACCGTGTATTCGGGACGCAGGGTACGGGCGGGTTTGGGAATAGAGCCAAAGGCCTTGGCAATATTTTCCAGTGTCTGTTCGGTATCGAACTGCCCAGTCACAAAGAGCACGGCATTATCAGGTTGATAGTAGTCGTGGTAGAACTTACGCAACTGCTCAATATCTACATTTTCTACATCCGAGCGGGCACCAATCGTGGTCTTGCCGTAGCTGTGCCATTGGTAAGCTGCGGCTGTCAGCTTTTGCATCAGAACCCGGAAAGCGCTATTTTCGCCGCTTTCCATTTCGTTGCGCACCACGGGCATTTCTGCCACCAGATCTTGCTTGTCGATCAGGGCGTTGACCATGACATCCGCTTGCCAATCCAGATACCACTTCAGGGTTTCGGGGTCAGCGGCAAAGCTGGCAAAGTAGTTGGTGCGATCGCTGGAGGTAGTGCCATTGGCTTCCAGGCCGCGCTTGGAGAATTCCCCCAGCGCATTGCGCAAGGTAGGCGTACCGCGAAACAGCATGTGTTCCAACAGGTGGGCCATGCCGGTTTGCCCGTAGTTTTCGTGTCGGGAACCCACCAGATACGTCATATTGACGGTGGTGGTGGGCTTGGAATCGTCGGGGGCCAGAACAAGGCGCAGGCCATTGTCCAGAGTGTATTGAGTGACGCCTTCGACAGAGGGGCCTTGAGCCAGGCCTGTGGGCAGCGCATAGGCGGCCAACGAGCTGGACATCAATGCGGCCCCTGCCAGATGACGCAAGCGCAGGGCGGCAATCAGTACAGAGAGTTTCATGAACACATCCTTACGGTTGTAGCGATAAAAAAGCCAGCTAAGCCGACCACTGTCTTTTGTAGCATGGGGCCGTTTAGCTGGGTAGGCAGTGTTCCCTGCAAATGTCCCGCTCCACCAAAAAAAAGCCCACCAGGGGTACTGGTGGGCAAAACAGCAAGAAAACGGTCTGGCTTTTACGTGGGTTTGTGTTTTAGCCTGTGCAAGGCATCTTCACGCAAATGCCCCAGGCTCTTGAGCAGAAAATCATAAAGAGCGCTGAGCTGGCTGGGGTTGTAGTGGGCCGTCGCATCAATAATGTGATGAGCAGGTTGGTCCATGCTGGCAATCAGACGCTTGCACCGTTCATGATTCGGATACAGGCTGGTCATGCGTCCATCGCGTGGATGGGGTTTGCGCAGGAGGTAACCCGCACGCTCTAACCGCGTTATCAGGGCTTGCGTACCGCTAGGGCTTAAATTCAGTAACTGAGCCAGCTTGCCAGGGGATAGCGGTTTGAGCTCCAGCACAAACTCCAGTGCTTTGTACTCGTTCAGGCTCAGTCCCGCTGTTCGTGCCAACTGGTGCTTGTTCGCTTCGATATAAACATCAAACTGACGCAGCATCATGCGCACAATGTCGCTTTGCATATGCCCTGACAAGACATCGTCTTTAGCTTCGGGTTTGGTCCATGTTGTTGTCAGGGGCTGTTTATCAGGCATACGCAAAAGTCCTTAGCGTGGGGGGCTGCCTTTAACGTGGCGGGGAGACTGAGGCGATCAACACCCAGCCCCTCCGACTGGGCATATGTTGCGAATAGAGGACCCAGTAGGCTGAATAAGACAATGCCACTGGCTTCAAAATGCTTACGGGGATTAGTGGTCATGCCTTACTCCAGATGATCATCAGGATTGTTCAGCGGTTTTAGAGGGGAGAGGCTTGGTGTTTAAAGCTTGGGGCGCGTACGCCCCAAGCTTTCTCTTAGTGGCGAGCGCCCAGTAAACCGCCGAGCAGGCCGTTAACTGGAGCCAGCAAGCCACCGTTGTTCGTACCTGCAGCAGCTCCACCACCAGCATTGGCAGATGTGTTCACATCAACACTGACCGTTGCTGTGCCTAGCAAACCACCAACCAGGCCAGTCACGGGGGCCAACAAGCCACCGTTTGCGGCATCACCGCCACCCAAGCCACCCGTCAAACCGCTCACTAAGCCAGTTACAGGAGCGAGCAAGCCACCGTTTGCTGCATCACCGCCACCTAGGCCGCCTGTCAAACCACCTACCAAGCCCGTTACGGGGGCCAGCAAGCCACCGTTTGCGGCGTCACCGCCACCTAGGCCGCCTGTCAAACCGCCCAGCAAACCGGTTACGGGGGCCAGCAAGCCACCGTTTGCGGCATCGCCGCCACCTAGGCCGCCTGTCAAACCGCCCAGCAAACCGGTTACGGGGGCCAGCAAGCCACCGTTTGCGGCGTCACCGCCACCCAGTCCGCCAGTCAAACCGCCTAGTAAACCGGTTACGGGGGCCAGCAAGCCACCGTTTGCAGCGTCACCGCCACCTAGGCCGCCTGTCAAACCGCCCAGCAAGCCGGTAACGGGTGAGAGCAGCCCACCTTCGCCATTAC